>NZ_JBGNUU010000019.1:0-171480 GCF_041950485.1 Nonomuraea sp. ATR24 | reverse complement strand
GCACGCATCAGCCAGCGCATCCTCGCCCTCAACGCTGTCATCTGGCACAACTGGAACATCGGCGCACCCGTGAAACGATCCCTGATCGCCTACGATCACTAACCCAAATTTCACATCAGCGATCTAGGTCTCAGCGGTTCGGCGGCTTCGGGCGCGTCGGCTGGTCGTTCACCACCGCGTCCACGTCGCGCATGTCCTCCTCGCTCAGCCCGCCCGGCCGGTGCTCGGCCGGGTGCGGACGCTCGGCGGGCTCGGCGGCCTGCGTGCGGTCGTACTCGCTCGCCTGTGTGCGGTCGTAGTCAGCCGCCTGCGTGCGCTCGTGCTCGGCGGGCTGCCGGGGCACCGAGTGCCGTTCGTCCGGGTAGGCGGCCTTCGTGTCGGGCGCCGGCCTGTCCACGGTCGTCGTGGCGCCCGCCGCCGCGTCCCGCTCGGCCGCCCGCCGCTCGGCCCGGCGCCTGTACACGACGCCGAGAATCCCGTCGAGGCCGAAGCGTCCCCCGCCCAGCGCCAGGAACAGCAGCGACGCCGCGCCGAGCGCTCCGACGAGCTCCCAGCCGCCCTGCTGGACGAAGATGCCGTTCGGCGCGTGCACGAACACAGCCGCGCCGATCATGCCGATGAGCAGCACCAGCGCGGCCGGCCGCACCAGCAGGCCGAGGATCAGCAGGATGCCGCCGACCGTCTCGGCCACCGTGACGAACGCGGCGGCGAGCTGCGGCATCGGCACGCCCGACTCGGCGAACATGCCGCTCGTGGCGCCCAGCCCGGCCTGCCACTTCTGCAGCCCGTGCGCCAGGAAGATGACGCCGATCACCACCCGTGCGATCAGGGCGGCGATGTCGAACACAACCCTTTTCATGGTCTTTTCTCCCCCGTTTCCAGTACTCATCCCCCTGGCTGGACCAGCGATGCGCCCCCATACCGTTCCTTGACCGACCCGCCGGTGGCAGCATGGGCCGTATGACGGAACGCGTGGTCGGAATCGGTGCCGGGGCCAAGGAGCTGGCCACCGAGGACATGATCCTGAATATCGGGCCGCAGCACCCGTCGACTCACGGAGTTCTGCGCCTGCGGCTCACTCTTGACGGTGAGCGCATCTCCGGCGCCGAGCCGATCATCGGCTACATGCACCGGGGCGCGGAGAAATTGTTCGAGGTGCGCGACTACCGGCAGATCATCGTGCTGGCCAACCGGCACGACTGGCTGTCGGCGTTCGCCAACGAGCTCGGCGTGGTGCTGGCCGCCGAACGCATGCTCGGCATGGAGCCGCCCGTCCGCGCCGTCTGGGCGCGCACGCTGCTGGCGGAGCTCAACCGGGTGCTCAACCACCTGATGTTCCTCGGCTCGTACCCGCTGGAGCTGGGCGCGATGACGCCCATCTTCTACGCCTTCGACGAGCGCGAACGCATCCAGGCCGTCATGGAGGAGATCTCCGGCGGGCGCATGCACTACATGTTCAACCGCGTCGGCGGCCTCAAGGAGGACCTGCCGCTCGGCTGGCTCGACCGGGTCGCCCAGGCCGTCGCCGACACCCGCCGCCGCGTCCCCGACATCGAGAACCTCATCCACGGCAACGAGATCTTCCAGGCCCGCACCAAGGGCGTCGGCGTGCTCTCCCGCGAGCAGATCCTGCAGTACGGGGTCAGCGGCCCCATCGCCCGCGCCTCCGGGGTCGACATCGACCTGCGCCGCGACCAGCCCTACCTGGCCTACCCCGAGCTGCCCGTCACCGTCGTCACCCGCACCGCCGGCGACTGCCACTCCCGCTTCGAGGTGCTGCTGGAGCAGGTCAAGGTCTCGCTCGACCTGGCCGACGCCTGCGTCCAGCGGCTGCGCGAGCTCCCCCAGGGCCCGATCAACCAGCGCCTGCCCAAGGTGCTCAAGGTCCCCGAAGGCCACACGTACGCCTGGACCGAGAACCCGCTCGGCATCAACGGCTACTACCTGGTGTCCAAGGGCGACAAGACGCCGTGGCGGATGAAGCTGCGCTCCGCCTCCTACAACAACATCCAGGTGCTGCGCGAGATGCTGCCCGGGCACCTGGTCTCGGACATGGTGGCGATCCTCGGGTCGATGTTCTTCGTGGTGGGTGACATCGACAAGTGACCTCCCCTCCGCGACGCGACAGGTACGTCGACTGGCTGCGGGCGCTGAGCCTGATCGTGGTGGTGGTCTGGCACTGGGCCTTCACCATCCTGCAGTGGAAACCGCACGGCCCCGAGCCCACCAGCCCGCTCGGCTTCACCTCCGGGCTGTGGATCCTGACCTGGCTGCTCCAGGTCCTACCCCTGTTCTTCTACGTCGGCGGGCACGTCCACCTGCTGTCGTGGGGCCGGGCGTGCGAGCGCGGCACCGGCCTCGGCCGCTTCGTCTGGCGCCGCCTGCGGTCGCTGGCGATCCCGGCGCTGGGCCTGATCGGCGTGTGGGTCGCCGTCGGCGCCGTCGTCACCTGGCTGTTCGACGTGCCGTGGATGTGGCGGGTGGTGCTGCTCGTGCTCAGCCCGCTGTGGTTCCTCGGCGTCTACCTGGTGCTCATCGCGCTCCTCCCCGTCGCGCTCCTCCTGCACCGCAAGTACGACGTGCTGGCCCTCGTCTGGCTGGGCGGGGCGGCGCTGGTCGTCGACGTGGTCCGGTTCCGCTACGACGTCGAGTGGGCCGGCTGGCTCAACATGGTCATCGTGTGGGGGCTGGCGCACCAGGCCGGCTTCTTCTACGACCGCATCGTCGCCCTGCCCCGCCGCTACGACGTCGGCATCCTGTGGACCGGGCTGTTCGCCCTGTTCGGGCTCGTCTACTCGGGCATCTACCCGGGCTCCATGGTGGGCGTGCCGGGGGACAAGTGGTCCAACATGGCGCCGCCGACGTTCGTCATCGTCGCGCTGCTCATCTTCCAGATCGGGCTGGTGGAGGTGCTGCGCCCGGCCATGGAACGGGTCCTGGAACGGCCGGGCTGGAACCGGGTCAACGCCGTCATCAACCGTTTCGCGCTGCCGCTGTTCCTCTTCCACACGACCGGCATGGCCATCGCGCTCGGCCTGTCCTGGTGGCTCTTCGGCAGCCTCACGCCCGAGGTGCCGCCGGACGTGTGGTGGTGGCTGGAGCGTCCCCTGGCCGTCGCCGGCCCGCTGATCTGCACCCTCCCGGTCATCTACCTCTTCGGCCGCCGCCCCCGCGCCGGGCGGCCGGACACCGGCTGAGGGCCTGTCAGCAGAACTCGGCGGCGAGCACGTCGTCGAAGACGCTGAGCGGCGCCCAGTCGCCGTTGACCTGGGCGGTGAGGCGGTGGCCGCCGTCGCGGGCGCCCATGCTGTAGCACCAGGAGCCGTAGGTGGCGCCGCAGGGCAGCTCCTGCTCGAAGACGCCCAGACCGTAGCGGGTGCCGGGGATCCAGCCCTCGGTGGGCACGGTGGCAAGCATCTCGCACAGCATCTCGGCCGGCAGGACGCGCCCGCCGAACAGTGGCGCCAGACCTACGACGCCAGGAGGACGAGCGGCTAGCCGGGCCGCTGATCCTCCGGATCCTTCGGGACGCGGCAGGCGTGCTCCAGGAAGAGCGCCGCCACGATCAACGCCACGCACGACAGGAACGAGCCCGTCGAGACGAAGAACTCCGACCGCGGCGTCTCCTTGGCGAAGAGCTGCACCGTGTGCAGCGCGAAGCCGCCGAACAGCCCCGCGAACACCGCGCCGCCGTAGGCCGACGCCTTGCCCAGGGCCGCCAGCCGGGCCACCGCCAGCGGCTCGACCGGCTTGGTGCCCGGCTTGCGGGCGATCCGCGCCTTCGTCATCCAGGCGGTGTAGGCCTCGCCGATCGCCAGCAGCAGCATCGTCGGGATCGCCGTCCACGGCACCAGCACCAGATCGACGTAGACCAGCCGCACCACGCCCCAGGCGATCAGCGCGACCACGACGATGAGCCCGACGAGCACGCCGGGCCGGGTCGGCCTCAATCCGGCCTCTGCAGCTTCAGGTCCTCGCGCAACCGCACACCCCGCCGGTCCAGGCCCACGAGCAGGTCGGCCACCCGGCCCCGCCCCGGCAGCTCACCGTCAGGGTCGGCCGCCGCCCACGGCACCAGCACGAACGCCCGCTCGTGCGCCCGAGGATGCGGCAGCGTCAGCTCCGGGTCGTCGCTGACCGTGTCACCCACCATGATCAGATCGACGTCGAGCGTGCGCGGCCCCCACCGCTCCTGGCGCACCCGCCCGAACGCGTTCTCCACGCTCTGCGCCCGCTCCAGCAGCGTGCGCGGCGGCAGCGTGGTCTCCGCCACGACCACCGCGTTCAGATAAGGGCGCTGGCCCCCCGGACCGCCCACCGGATCGGTCTCGTAGACCGGCGACGCCGCGACGAACTCCAGCCCCGGCGCGTCGAACAGCGTGTCGACGGCCCCCTGCAACGTCAGGAACCGCCGCCCCAGGTTGCCGCCCAGGGCGAGGACGACCTTCATGCGCGCCTCCGCTCGATCGTCACCACCACGTCGCCGAACGGCAGCGGGATCGGCGCCGCCGGCTTGTGCACACTCACCTCGACCGACTCGACGAGCTCCCGGGCCAGGCAGACGTCGGCCAGCCGCTGCGCGAGCGTCTCGATCAGGTCAACCGGCTCGCCCTCGACCACCTTGACCAGGTCCTGGGCCAGCTCGCCGTAGTCGACGGTCCTGGACAGGTCGTCACCGGCCGCGGCCGGCGCGGTGTCGAGGAACAGCGTCACGTCGACGACGAACTCCTGCCCCAGCTCACGCTCGGCCGCGAGCACCCCGTGTCTCCCCCGGGCCCGCAGGCCCTTCAGCGCGATCCGGTCAGCGCTCAAGCTCGCCTTCCTCCTCCTCGTCGTCATCGCCCTGCAGCACCGGCGAGCCGTGGTGCATCCACAGCCGCCAGCCCTGACCCGTGCGGATGTAGACGTTGCTGGCCACCACCTTGCCGGCGGCGAAACTCGACTCGCCCTCCTCGCCCGCGGTGAGGATGTTCTCCACGCAGGTGAGCACGGCCACGTCGCCCAGCACCGTGGTGTTGACGTCGGTGAGCACGAACTGGATGTAGGTCGTGTTGGCCATGATCAGCGCCCACGACCGCAGCACCTCCGAGCGGCCCGTCAGCAGGGTCCAGCCGGGATGCACGCAGCTCACCTGGTCGTCGGCGGTGTCCTCGGCCCAGATCTCGGTCATCCTGTCGAGGTTGCCGTCCTCGATCGCGGTGTAGAAGTCCTGGTTGACCGTCTCGATGGCGGCGGTGTCGACGCTCATGTGTTGGCTCCGGCTCTCTTCCATGCTGCGGCCACGCGCACGGCGTCGGCGTTGGGACCTACGTGGTGGACCCGTACGCACCAGGCGCCCTCACGGGCCGCCAGCGCGGTCACGGCCAGGGTCGCGTCGTCGCTGCCGCTGAACGGGCGGGGGGTGCCGTCGGCGCCGGCCAGCAGCCGCCCCAGGAACCTCTTGCGTGAGGCCCCGATGAGCAGCGGATAGCCGAGCTCGGCGAGTTGCTGCGTGCCGGCCAGCAGCGCCCAGTTGTGCGCCGCGTTCTTGGCGAAGCCGAGGCCGGGGTCGAGCACGATCTGCTCCTCGGACACGCCCTCGGCGAGCACCAGGTCGACCCGCTTGGCGAGCTCCTCGCGCACCTCGGTGACCACGTCGTGGTAGACGGCGCGGCTGTCCATGTCCTGACTGTGGCCGCGCCAGTGCATCACCACGTAGGGGACGCCGGTGGCGGCGACCACGCGCGGCATGGCGGGATCGGCCAGGCCGCCGCTCACGTCGTTGACCAGCCGCGCGCCCGCCTCGACGGCGGCCCTGGCCACCTCGGCGCGCATCGTGTCGACGCTGACGGCCACGCCCTCCGCGTTGAGCGCCCTGATCACGGGCACCACGCGGGCCAGCTCTTCCTCCAGCGACACCCTGGCGGCGCCCGGCCTGGTGGACTCGCCGCCCACGTCGACGATGTCGGCCCCCTCGGCGACCAGCTCCAGGCCGCGGCGGATCGCCACGCCCTCGTCGAACCAGAGACCGCCGTCGGAGAACGAGTCAGGGGTCACGTTGACGACGCCCATGACAAGGCACCGGTCCTCGTCGCCCAGCCCCGGCACTCTCGTCATGAGGCCAAGCCTAGGCGCTCGCCCATACCTGGTGATATCGCGGGTCCCTGGTTGTGGATAACGATCCATCCCCGGCGGAATGCATGCGGCGCGGTCAGGCGTCAGCGTCCCAGGATCAGCGCCATCGCCTCGGCGCGGGTCTTGTCGCTGGTGCGGAAGTCGCCCCGGACGGCCGACGTGACGGTCTTGGCGCCGGGCTTGCGCACGCCCCGCATGGTCATGCACAGGTGCTCGGCCTCGACCACGACGATGACGCCGCGCGGCTCCAGCACCCGCATGATCGCGTCGGCGATCTGCGACGTCATCCGCTCCTGGACCTGCGGCCGGCGGGCGAACACGTCGACCAGCCTGGCCAGCTTCGACAGGCCCGTCACCTGACCCTGGTCGTTCGGGATGTAGCCGACGTGGGCCGACCCGTAAAAAGGCACCAAATGGTGCTCACAGGTTGAGTAGACCTCGATGTCCTTGACCAGCACCATCTCGTCGTGGTCGACGTCGAAGACCTTGTTGAGCACGTCTTCCGGGGTCTGGTGCAGGCCGGAGAACTGCTCGGCGTAGGCGCGGGCGACACGGGCGGGCGTCTCGAGAAGGCCGTCGCGGTCGGGATCCTCGCCGATGGCGTACAGGATCTCGCGGACGGCCTTCTCGATCCGGCCGAAATCTACGTCGTGCGGCTTCACGCACTGTCCCCGGAAGGCAGCGCGTCCTGGTGGCCCGAGGTGAGCGAGCCGTTGGCCGACTGCTCCTTCGGCGTCAGGATCGGCGGCCGGTCGGAGGGCAGCCGCTTGCCGTAGCCCGCGTAGGAGGGACGGTGCTCCTTGACGACCACCGGGGAGAAGATCTCCAGCACCTGGGCGCGGGAGAGCGTCTCCTTCTCCATGAGCTCGAGCACCAGGTTGTCGAGCACGTCGCGGTATTCGACCAGGATGTCCCACGCCTGGTCGTGCGCCGTCTCGATCATCCGGCGGACTTCCTCGTCGATCGTGGAGGCGATCTTCTCGGAGTAGTCGCGCTCGTGGCCCATCTCGCGGCCCAGGAACACCTCGGCCTGACCGCTGCCGAACTTACGGGCGCCGAGCTGCTCGCTCATGCCGTATTCGGTCACCATGCGGCGGGCGACGGCCGTGGCCTTCTCGATGTCGTTGGAGGCGCCGGTGGTGGGCTCGTGGAAGACGAGCTCCTCCGCCGCGCGGCCGCCCAGCAGCATCGCGAGCTGGTCCATCATCTCCGACCTGGTGGCCAGGAACTTGTCCTCCATCGGCAGCGTCATCGTGTAGCCGAGCGCGCGACCCCGGGACAGGATCGTGATCTTGTGCACCGGGTCGGAGTTCGGCAGCGCGTGCGCCACCAGCGCGTGACCGCCCTCGTGGTAGGCGATCATCTTCTTCTCCTTGTCAGACATGACCCGCGTCTTGCGCTCGGGCCCTGCCATGACACGGTCGATCGACTCCTCCAGCATGTCCATCGTGATCAGCTTCTCGTCGGCACGCGCGGTGAGCAGCGCGGCCTCGTTGATCACGTTGGCCAGGTCGGCGCCGGTGAACCCGGGAGTGCGGCGGGCGATGACGTCGAGGTCGACGCCCGGCGCGAACGGCTTGCCGCGCCCGTGCACCTTGAGGATGCCCTTACGGCCCTCCAGGTCGGGACGGTCGACGGTGACCTGCCGGTCGAACCGGCCAGGACGCAGCAGCGCCGGGTCGAGGATGTCGGGCCGGTTGGTCGCGGCGATGAGGATCACGCCGCCCTTGACGTCGAAGCCGTCCATCTCGACGAGGAGCTGGTTGAGCGTCTGCTCGCGCTCGTCGTGACCGCCGCCCAGGCCGGCGCCGCGGTGGCGGCCGACGGCGTCGATCTCGTCGATGAAGATGATCGCCGGGGCGTTGGCCTTCGCCTGCTCGAACAGGTCACGCACCCGGGAGGCGCCGACGCCGACGAACATCTCGACGAAGTCGGAGCCGGAGATCGAGTAGAACGGCACGCCCGCCTCACCCGCGACCGCGCGGGCGAGCAGGGTCTTGCCGGTGCCGGGCGGGCCGTAAAGCAGCACGCCCTTGGGGATCTTGGCGCCGATCGCCTGGAACTTGGCCGGGGCCTGCAGGAACTCCTTGATCTCCTGAAGCTCCTCGATGGCCTCGTCCGCGCCTGCGACGTCGGCGAACGTGGTCTTGGGGGTGTCCTTGGTGATCAGCTTGGCCTTGGACTTGCCGAAGTTCATCACCCGGCTGCCGCCGCCCTGCATCTGGTTCATGATGAACAGGAAGATCAGCACGATGATGACGATCGGCAGGAAGCTGAGCAGGAGGCTCACCAGGAAGCTCTCCTGGGGCACGTCGGTCGCGAAGCTCTTGGTCTTTTTGGCGTCGACCTGCGCCTGCAGCTCGTCGGTCAGCTTTGCGCCGTAGCCGGTGACCCAGTCAGACTGGATCGTCTTCGTCGGCGTGCCGCTGCCGCCGACCTGGATCGGGCTGTGCAGCGTCAGCTCGATCCGCTGGTCCTTGTCGATGATCTTGGCATTGCTGACATTGCCGGTGCGGATCTGCTGGAGCACCGTTGACGTGTCGGCCTGCTTGTAGTTGCCGCCGCCGCTCCAGAGCTGGGTGACGAGCAGGAGCAGCACGACGATGCCCAGGATCCACAGCAGTGGCCCACGTGTAAATCGCTTGAGATCCATCCGATGCGGAACCCCTTGCGGGCCCGTCCCTTCCTGACCATGGCCTGGAACCCCGGGAAATCCCGGGGCCGCGGCATCCGACACCGCGACTTCTGACTACCCGAAGGGGACGCAGGGTCACCCTCCCGGAGTCAGAAGGTACACCGGAGGAGCGCACGGAGGGACCGCCCGCTACACCGGTCTTGCCCTACCAACGTACGTCAAGGCACGCGGTGTTCCCGGCCACAGTCAGGATTGCTAGCGGTAAACGTGCGGCGCGAGGGTCCCGATGAACGGAAGGTTCCGGTATCGCTCGGCGTAGTCGAGGCCGTAGCCGATCACGAACTCGTTGGGGATGTCGAAGCCCACGTACTTGACGTCGATCGGCACCTTGACCGCGTCGGGCTTGCGCAGCGCCGTGCAGATCTCCAGCGAGGCCGGGTTGCGCGACTTGAGGTTCTCCAGCAGCCAGTGGAGGGTCAGACCGGAGTCGATGATGTCCTCCACGATGAGCACGTGGCGGTTCATGATGTCGGTGTCGAGGTCCTTCAGCACCCGCACGACGCCCGACGA
The DNA here is from genome assembly GCF_041950485.1 of Nonomuraea sp. ATR24. Taxonomy (NCBI): domain Bacteria; kingdom Bacillati; phylum Actinomycetota; class Actinomycetes; order Streptosporangiales; family Streptosporangiaceae; genus Nonomuraea; species Nonomuraea sp. ATR24. The sequence goes on along the minus strand of NZ_JBGNUU010000019.1, from coordinate 162,161 downwards.
CTTGGTGCCGGCCCCGTAGGACGACACCGCCATCCAGTCCATCTGCACCGGCACGTGCAACGCCCTGGCCAGGTCGGCCATCACCATGACGGCGCCCTTGAGCACGCCCACGAGCAGCAGCTCCTGGCCCGCGTAGTCCTCGTCGATGCGCCCGGCAAGCTGCTTGATCTTGGCCTGGAGCTCGTCCTCCGGGATGAGGATCTTCTCCAGATCCTTGCCCATGTCGGCAGCGTCCACCTGTTGGTTCCTTACGCGATGGGACGGATGGCGACTATCAGGGTGCCATACCGCCGGACGGCGCTCAGACCCCCGGGCAGGTCCACCGCCTTCTGCCCGTGCCACCGCGTGATCAGCCGCTCCACCGCCCGCACGTGCCCCGCCGAGAGCGCCCCGGAGGGCGCTCCCGCCGCGAGCGCCGCCCGCCGCAGCACTCGTGTCCGTACGGCCCCGGGGACCCCTTCCAGAGCCCGTACGGCCAGCGTCACGTTTCCGGCGATATCGCTTAGAGCGCAATCCTGGTACACCGATTCGGCCCACTGATCGAGCGCGTCCGCGTCCTCACGCGCCAGCCCCGCCGTCCGCGCCAACGCCTCCGCCACCCCCGGCCCCAGCTCCCTCTCCAGAACCGGCAGCGCCACCGCCCGCACCCGAACCCGCGTGAACCGCGGATCGTCGTTGTGCGGATCCTGCCACGGAGCCAGCCCCAGCGCCTCGCACGCCGCCACCGTCGTCGCCCGCGAAAGCTCCAGGAACGGCCGCCGATAGACGCCCGACACCGCCGCCATCCCCGCGATCGACCGCAGCCCGCTCCCCCTCGCCAGGCCCAGCAGCACGGTCTCCGCCTGATCGTCACGCGTGTGCCCCAGCAGCACCGCCGCCGCCCCATGAGCCTCGGCCGCCTCGCCCAGCGCGGCATAACGCGCATCCCTGGCCGCCGCCTCCGGCCCGCCCGCCGTGCCCACCACCACGGCCCGCATCTCACCGAACCCCAGGCCCAGCTCCCCCGCCAACGCCGCCACCCGCGCCGCCCGCTCCCCGGAACCCTCCTGAAGCTGGTGATCGACGCTCACGAGCCCCGTACGCAGCCCCGCCCTCGGCCCCACGAACCCCGTCGCCGCCGCCAACGCCAGCGAATCGGCGCCCCCACTGCACGCCACGAGCACCAGCGCCCCCTCGGGCACGTCCGCCAGCGCCTCACGCACCATCCTGCGAACATCGGCTACAGCCGGATGCGGTCCCACAGCCCCATTCTCCCCGCCCGGGCCGTCAACCCGTACGAGAGCGCCGAGCTCCACCGACCATCACCCCACCGACCCGGCGCCGGAGGGGAGGGCGGAGGGCCGTTCGAGGGTGCGCCACTGAAGGCACGCCTTTCCCGATGGACGACCGGCTGCCGTCAGGCGGCCGGGCCGGGGGGGTCAGCTGGGGAGGGCGGGGGTGCCGATGACGCGGCGGATCCAGGCGTCCGGGTCGGAGATCTCCGCCGGGGTGGGCAGCGTGTTGGGTGAGGTCCAGACGCGGTTGAAGCCGTCCATGCCGGCCTGGCCGACGACGCGGTGGACGAAGGCGGAGCCTTCGGCGTACTGCTTCATCTTGAGCTCGATGCCGAGCAGGCGGCGGATGGTGCGGTCGAGGCGGGAGCCGCCTTCGCGGCGCTGGGCGAACTTGGCGCGGATGTCGGCGACCGACGGCACGACGGAGGGCCCGACGGCGTCCATCACGTAGTCGCCGTGCCCCTCGACGAGGGTCATGACAGCCGTGAGCCGGTCGAGGATCTCCTTCTGCTGGGGCGACTGGATGACGTCGATGAGGTTGCCCTCGCCGCCGCGGACGACGTCGGCGACGGTGTCGGCGGCGCCGCGCAGGCGGTCGACGAGCGTGGGCAGGTCGAGGTCGGAGGCGAGCAGGAAGTCGGTCATCTGGGACCGGACGTACTCGCGCAGCCAGGAGACGCCGGTGAACTGGACCCGGTGGGTCTCTTCGTGCAGGCAGACCCACAGGCGGAAGTCGTGCGGGTTGACGTTCATCTCGCGCTCGGCGTTGACGATGTTGGGCGCGACGAGCGTGAGGCGGCCGGCGGGCTCGCGTCCGCTGGGGTCGGGCGGCAGGAACAGCTCGTACTGGCCGAGGACCCGGGTGGCGAGGAAGGCGAGGACGGCGCCGACCTCGACGCCGGTGATGCGGGAGCCGACGGCGGAGATGATCGCGGGCGGCGGGTTGGCGCCGTTGGCGACCTTCTGCGTGAGGGGCTCCAGCACGACGCGGAAGCCTTCGACGTTGGCCCGGATCCAGCCGGGCCGGTCGACGATGGTCGCGGGCTGTGGCGCGGTCTCGGTGTGGATCTTGGTGAACTCGCGTACGTGGCCTTCGGCCTCGCGCGAGAGCGTGCGGAGCTCGGCGACGGCCTGCCTGGCCTCCTCCCGGCTCACTTGGGGACCGGGGCGCACCAGGCGCGTGCCGGTCGTGACGGCCAGATCCCAGTCGATCACCTGCATAACGTCCACCGTACGTGTTTCTCGTCAAGACCGCGCGACGATGGCGGCCAGCCTGTCGAGCACGGGTTCGGCGTAGACGGGGACCCGGTCGGCCAGGAAGGCGAAGGTGACCAGCCTGCCGTCCTTGGTGGTGGCGAGTCCGGCGAGCGTGTTGACGTGGTTGAGGGTGCCGGTCTTGGCCCTGACCAGGCCGACCTGGCCTTTGCTGTCGGCGCCGGTGAAGCGGCGGCCGTTGCCGAGGGTGCCGGTGAAGCCGGCGATGGGCATGCCGGAGGCGACGGCGCGCAGCTCGGGGTGCTGGGGTGAGCCGGCGAGGGCGATGGCGCGGGCCATGGCGGAGGCGCTGATGCGGTTGCGGATGGACAGGCCGCTGCCGTCGGACACCTGGACGCCCTTGGTGATGCCGAGCCGGTGGAGCACCTGGGGGACGGCCTTGGCGAGCCCGGCGAACGAGCCCGGCTGGCCTTCCTTGATGGCGACGTGCCGGGCGAGGGCTTCGGCGAGGTCGTTGTCGCTGAAGGTGAGGGTGTGCTCGACGAGGGCGTAGATCGGCGCGGATTCGACCCTGGCCAGCTCGGCGGCTCCGGCGGGGGCCTTGCCGGGGCGTACGGACCTGGCGGCGCTGATGCCGTGCTTGCGCAGGACGCCGGCGAAGGCGGCGGCGGCGTGGGCGGCCGGGTCGGCGACGCGGGGCTGGCGCTGGCCGGGAATCTGGCGGCCCTCGTCGATGGTGAGGGCGTGGACGGGGGCGACCTCGCCGTCGGGCACGTAGTTGGGCTTCCAGCCGGGCGCCTGGACGGGCCCGGTGAACAGGGAGGCGTCGTAGGTGAGCGTGACCTTGGTGACGCCGCGGGCCTTGAGCGCGGCGGCGGTGCGGGAGGCGAGCGTGGTGAGCGACGCCTGGTCGGTGAAGTCGCCGGGCTTGGCCTGGGGGCCGCGCAGCATCGGGTCGCCGCCGCCGACGAGGACGATCGCGTTCGCGGAGCCGCCCTGGACGACGCGGGTGGCCAGGCGGGTGTCGGGGCCGAGGGAGGCGAGCGCGGCGGCGCCGGTGACGACCTTGGTGGTGGAGGCGGGGGTGATGCCGGTGTCGGGGTCGGCGGCGAAGATCTGCTCGCCGGTCGTGACGTCGACGACGACGGCGCCGACGCGCTTGCCGAGCGCTTCGTCACCCAGCGCATCGGTGAGCTGCTGCGTCAAAGTACCCTTAGTCGGGAGAGGTCCGTCTCCTGACCTCGCCGGAAGCTGGGCCAGCACAGGCCCGGCGGTGACCACGGGGACGGGGGGAACCCCTTCGGGAGACGCGCTCGTCTCGGCCGGTGACGGCCGCCTCGTCAGCGCGCTCAGGTCGAGGTCGTTGTTCATCGCATAGACGCCGGTGACGATGGTCACGACCTGCAGCATGACGAGAGTGGTCAGCATCACCCACCGCTCGTGCCGCGCCACGTCGCCTGACCTCTCTCCTGGTGTTCGCCTACGAGACATTAACGCCCGCCCGGGGGTGCCCGGGGGGCCGAGCGGAGGAACCGCGGTGGAGTTCGACGTTGTCGTTGAGATTCCCAAGGGGCAACGGAACAAGTACGAAGTGGACCACGAGTCCGGCAAGATCAGGCTGGACCGGCTGCTGTTCACCTCCACGCAGTACCCCGCCGACTACGGCTTCATCGAGAACACCCTCGGTGAGGACGGCGACCCGCTGGACGCGCTGGTGCTGCTGCAGGAGCCGACGTTCCCGGGCTGCTACATCACCTGCCGGGCGGTCGGCATGTTCCGGATGACCGACGAGAAGGGCGGCGACGACAAGGTCCTGTGCGTCCCCGCCACCGACCCGCGCATGGCGCACATCCAGGACATCCACCATGTCCCGGAGTTCGACCGGCTGGAGATCCAGCACTTCTTCGAGGTCTACAAGGACCTGGAGCCGGGCAAGTCGGTCGAGGGCGCCAACTGGGTGGGCCGCATGGAGGCGCAGGCCGAGATCGAGCGCTCCTTCCAGCGGGCCAAGGACGAGGGCCACGGCCACTGACCTTCAGCGGGGCCTGGTGGCGCCCACCAGGTCCCCTCGCCACATCGACGCGATCCGCACGACGTCGCCGGTCTGCGGGGCGTGCACCATGAGCCCCGGCGCGACGTACATCCCCACGTGGTGGATGGTCGACGGGTCGTTCTTGTCGTAGCCGAAGAACAGCAGGTCGCCGCGGCGCAGCTGGTCGAGCGGCACGTGCGGCCCGGACGTCCACTGGGTGCCCGTCCAGTGGTCGAGCCGCACGCCGGCCCGCTCCCAGGCCCGCATGGTCAGGCCGGAGCAGTCGTAGCTGGCGGGCCCGTCGGCGGCCCACAGGTAGGGCTTGCCGAGCTGGGTCAGCGCCCAGTTGGCGGCCACGTCGCCCATCGAGGAGCCGCTGGAGAGCGGCACGTGCCCGATGCGGGTCTGCCGCCGCCTGGCGAGCAGTTCGGCGCGGGTGCGGGCGGCGTCGACGAGCCGTTGCAGCTCGTCGCGCCTGGCTCTGAGCTCCTTGGTCTCGCGCCGCTGCCGGGCGACCGCCTCCCGGGCGGCGATCTTGGCGCGTTCGGCCGCCTCGGCGGCGTACTGCTGGGCGGCGTGCACGCTCGCGGCGTGCGTGGTCAGGATCTCGGCGACCTCCTCGGCGTCGCGCAGCCGGGTGAGCAGCAGGCCGCGCTCGCCGCCGAGCTGCCGCAGCAGCCCGGCCCGGTGCAGGTAGCCGTCGTGGTCGCCGTGGTCGTTGAGCATGCCGAGGTATTCGGCGGGCAGCGGCAGCCCGCCGTAGCTCTGGGCGGCGAGCATCGCCACCGCCTGCCGGGCCCGCTCGACCTCCGTGGTCGCGGCGCTCTGCCGCGCGGCGGCCTCCCGGTGCGCCTGCTCGGCCTGGCGGAGCCGGACGACCTCCCCGTTGTACGCCTCCACCAGCCGCTCGGCCTCGGCCGCGAGCCGGTCGAGCCGCCCCTGCGCCTCGGCCAGCTCGGCGCTTGCCGTGCCGAGCTCCTTCGCACGATCCCGTACGGCCTGCCGCGCTCTGGCGACGTCACGCGGCCCCGGTTCGGCGTGAACCGGCGGGCACAGCGCGACGACCAGGGTGGCGACCAGGAATCCGGCTCTGACGTGCATAGAATCCCCCTGCGGTCACTCTATGCACACACTTCCCAACAGTAACGAATGCCACACTCTCAGCTCGTTACAGAGGGTGATACCGACTCGGTGGGGGTCGCCGTGGCGGGCGGCGTGGCGGTGCTCGTCGGCTTGCCCGTCGGTTTCGCCGTCGGCTTCGGCGACGGTTTGGGCGACGGCGTGGGCGTCGTCGGCGTGGGCGCCGGGGTGGGATCGGGCTGCGGTGACGGCATCACCGGCGGCTTGCCGGAGGGGCGCGGCTTGCCGGGCGGCGGGGTCACCGGGTCGACGGGGTGGACCGGGTCGAGCGTGGGGTCGCCGAGGTCTGGGCCGGTCGGCGGCGGGGTGCTCGGCACGGGCTCGGGGTCGCCGCCGATCGGGGTGAAGACGGGCGGCTGCGGGCTGGGCGTCTGCTGCCCGGCCGTCGCGGGGGTCACGCCGAGCGGGCGGGTGGCCGTGCTGTCGACCTCCACGCTGCCGGGCACCTGCCGCCGGTCGGACCAGGGCAGGGTGAGGCCGGGCGGCTCGCCCTGCGGCGGGAACGCGACGGAGGCGACGCCGGGCAGCCCGCCGACCTCCTTGCCGAAGTAGTCGAAGATCGTCGCTATCGCCACCAGGGTCGCGACCGCCGCCAGCGCGCCTGCCAGCGCCCGAGGCCACTTGCGCGGCCCCCGCACGACGGCAACGGGAAACCCGGCGGCGTCCAGCGCCTCCGAGCGCCTGGCCACATAGCGCCGGTAGAGGTGCAGCTCGGGGTCGACGAAGCAGCTCAGCACCCGGACCCTGAGCACGTCGGGCAGCGTGATCTGCGGCAGCAGCTCGTAGACCTTGGCGGCCGACACCTGGCGGTTGCGGTGCGGGGCGCAGGTCTCGCAGCGGGCCACGTGGGCGACGAGCTGCTCGCGCATGCCGGCGGTCAGCTCGCCGGCGAAGCCGGTGAGGATGCGGGCCCGGCGCGGGCAGTCGTAGGGGCCCTTCCTGGCCAGGAACTCCACGGTGATGGCGTCGCGCAGCCGGTCGCGGGCGGCTTCGTGGGCCGCCTCGGCCTGGCGGGCGGTGACGCCGAGGACGGCGGCGACGTGCGGCATCGGCAGCCCGTGCCGGGCGTTCAGCTCCAGCGTCTCGCGGTCGGCCGTGGGCAGGCTCTGGACGGCGTTCCAGGCCACGACCCGCAGGTCGGCGTCGTCGGGGTCGGTGATCTCGGGCGCCTCGGCCAGCGTCTCGCCGGCGTCGGGCAGGTCGGCCATGCGCCTGCGCAGGCACTCGCCCCGGGCCAGCGCGTAGAGCCAGGGCCGCAGCAGGTCGGGGTCGGACAGCGCGGCGGCGTGCGCCTCGGCGGCGATCAGGGCGTCGCGGAGCGCGACCTGGGCGCTGTCGGTATTGCGCAGAAGGGTCCAGCAGTAGCGGTAGATGCCTTCGGCGTATGTGTCGTACAGGACGGCCACGGCGCCCGGGTCACCGGAGCGCAGGGCCTCGACCAGGTCACGGTCACTCATGTAACCGAAGGTAATGGATTGGTAACTTGTAGTTCTACCGATTCCGCGGGATAAACATAGGTTGTCGCCAGCCGCTTTTACGATTTATCGCATTAATTGGGCTATTGCACCCGGGCTTTCAACGCCTGGCTGCCCCGGTCGATCTGGAACGGCTCCGTGGTCGGCTTGACCGTGTGCATCGGCACGATCCCGCCGAGCGCCAGATCCTCGTACGGCCTGCCGGTCGAGCCCCACGTGCGGGCCGTCACCTCGGTCCGCCCCACGGCGCTGCCCTGCGGGAGCCCGGTGATCGTCAGGATGAAGCGCGGCGGGCTGCCCGCCTTCACGTCGTCCACGAACGTGCTCCCGCCGCCGAGCAGCTTGCCCGCCTTGTCCCGCAGCAGCGCGTTCACCACCAGGCTGCCCGCCGGCACCTGGTACGGGTTCGACACGTACCCGGTGATCAGGTACGAGCCGTCCTTCTGGCGCAGCGTCTGCACCCGCGACACCGGGAACGGCCGGAACGCCGAGGCGATCCTGGCCGCCATCCGCCACTGGGCGGGCCGGTAGTCGATGCTCACCTTGACCGGCTTCTCCGACGCCCCGGCCTCGCCGGTGAACACCAGCGAGCCGCCCGGCGGCACCGCGTCCAGCGGCTGGTCCATCCGCACGACCTCGCGCCCGGCGGCGTCCTTGCCGACGACCGTGGCCACCACGTGCTCGCCGAAGTGCCACGGGTTGCGGTTGGTCAGCACGCCCGCCCAGTTGACGGTGTAGCCGCCGGCGGACTTGACCACGTTCGACGCCTGCTCCTTGAGCGTGAGCGGCTTGAGCTGCTGTTGCGGACGTTCCTCCGACGAGCACCCGGTGAGGCAGATCGCCCCGAGTGCGAGGAGGCTGACGGTTCGGCTACGCGGGATCACTTTGCCGTGATAACCCGTTCATGGGTACGGCAGGTCCGGGACACGCGCCAGCCGTACCAAAGCTTTAACGCGCCCGTACGACCCGCTTTTCATCCCAGACCGGCTCCGGCGCCTCGTACACCACCCCGTCGGACCCGAACACCAGGTAACGGTCGAAATCCGCGGCGAACCAGCGGTCGTGGGTGACCGCCAGCACCGTGCCGTCGAAGGCGTTCAGGCCGTCCTGCAGCGCCTCGGCGCTGGCCAGGTCGAGGTTGTCGGTCGGCTCGTCCAGCAGCAGCAGCGTGGCGCCGGACAGCTCCAGCAGCAGGATCTGCAGCCGGGCCTGCTGACCGCCGGACAGCGTGTCGAAGCGCTGCTCGGCGACCAGCCCGGCCAGCTCGTAGCGGGCCAGCGCCTTCATGGCCTCGTTCTTGAGCTTGGCGTGCTCGGTCATCACGATCTCGACCGGGGTGCGGCCGAGCAGGTCGGGCCTGGCGTGCGTCTGGGCGAAGTGGCCGGGCACCACGCGGGCGCCGAGCCTGGCGACGCCCGTGTGGGCGACCGGCTCGCCGGCGACCAGGCGCAGGAAGTGGGACTTGCCCGAGCCGTTGGAGCCGAGCACCGCGACCCGCTCGCCGTACCAGATCTCCAGGTCGAACGGCCGCATCAGGCCGGTCAGCTCCAGCCGCTCGCAGATGACCGCGCGCTTGCCGGTGCGGCCGCCCCGCAGGCGCATGCTGATGTTCTGGTCGCTGGGGGCCTGCTCGGGCGGCCCCGCCTCCTCGAACCTGCGCAGCCGCGTCTGGGCCGCGTGGTAGGGGGCGGCCATGCCGTCGTTGTAGCGCGCCTTGTTCTTCAGCATGTTGACCAGGGCCTTGAGCTTGGCGTGCTCCTCGTCCCAGCGGCGGCGCAGCTCGTCGAGGCGCTCGTTGCGGGCCCTGCGGGCCTCGGCGTAGGTGCCGAAGCCGCCGCCGTGGATCCAGATGTTGCCCGACTCGACGGTGACGATCCGGTCGGCCGCGTTGGCGAGCAGCTGCCGGTCGTGGCTGACCAGCAGCACGGTCTTGGGCGTCTCGCGGAGCTGGGCCTCCAGCCACTCCTTGCCCGGCACGTCGAGGTAGTTGTCGGGCTCGTCGAGCAGCAGCGTCTGGTCGGGACCGCGCAGCAGCGCCTCCAGGACGAGCCGCTTCTGCTCGCCGCCGGACAGGGTGGACACGTCGCGATATTTCACGTTGTCGTACGGCGCGCCGAGCGCGGCCACCGTGCACGTGTCCCAGAGCACCTCGATCTCGTAACCACCGGCGTCGGTGTAGTCGCTGATCGCCTGGGCGTAGCGGAGCTGCGCCTTCTCGTCGTCGCGCTCCATCATGACCAGCTCGGCCTTCTCCAGCCGCGCGGCCGCCTCCCGCACCGCCGGCGGGGCCACGCTCAGCAGCAGGTCGTGCACCGTGCTGCCGTCACGCACGCTGCCCACGAACTGCCGCATCACCCCGAGCCCGCCGGAGCTGGCGACGCTCCCCTCGACCGGCTGCAGGTCCCCCGCGACCAGGCGCATGAGCGTGGTCTTGCCCGCCCCGTTGGGCCCGACGAGCGCGGCCTTGACCCCCTCGCCGATCCGGAAGGACACGTCGTTGAGCAGCGGCCGCCCGTCGGGCAGCACATACGTCAGGTGGCCGACCTCGACGTGTCCCATGGCATTTCCCCTCCTACGGATCCCCGCGCAGGTTACACGCCGGTTTCAGCACCGGTCATCCCTATTTCCCCGCCCCCCGGAGCCGTACCGCGCTGACCAGCCGGGCGGCCACGACCACCGTGCAGCCGATCGCGGTGATCACCAGGCAGAGCGTGAACGTCGGGTAGAGGTAGGCCACCTGGATCCACATGATGTCGGCGCCCCGGGCCAGCACCCGGAAGATCGGGGCCAGCGCCGCGCACAGCGCGATCGGCGCCAGGTAGGGCAGCAGCCGCCACCGCTGCCGTCCCCTGCGCCGCGCCGCCCAGCGGCGGGAGCGCGCCACGCCCCGCGCCGCCAGGGCCACGGCCCCCGCGCCGGCCAGCAGGAAGAGCGCGTCCGTGACCAGGGTCGGTGACATCGGGGGGACCTCGGGCGTGCCTCCCTCGACGAGGGCGACGAGCCCGTCCAGGAGCGCGCGGGCGTCGCCGAAGGCCATGCCGGTGTTGGCCATGACCGCGACGCCGTAGCCGGAGCCGGGCATGAGGAGCTGGTGGGCCGTCGAGGTGAACAGGTCGCCGCCGTGCTCGATGACGGGCGTGCCGCGCCCGGTCCGGCCGAGCGACCAGCCGAGCGCGTACGAGTCGTTCAGGCGGGAGGGGGTGCGCATCTCCTTGACGCTCTCGGGCGACAAGATGCCGCCCTGCTGCGCGATCAGCCAGCGGGCCATGTCGGCGGCGGTGCTGAGGACGCCGCCCGAGCCGTTGCCGAACCCGGCCGGCTCCGGCGCCGGGACCGCCCGGCCGAGGACCATCAGGTGACCGCGGGCGCTGCCGGGCAGGTCGCGGTCGGTGTCGATGGTCGTGCTGTTGCGCATGCCGAGCGGCTCGAACACCCGCTCGCGCAGGTAACCGGCGAACGGCCGCCCGCTGACCACCTCGACGAGCCGGGCGGCGACCTGGTAGTTGGTGTTGTGGTAGCTGTAGTGCGTGCCCGGCTCGGCGGCGAGGCGGGCCGTCCTGAGCCGCGCCACGGCGCCCTCCAGCGTGCCGGGCTGCGGCAGGCTCTTCTCCCGGAAGGCCGAGTCGGCCATGCCCGACGTCTGGTCGAGCAGCTGCCTGACGGTGATCTTCGCCGCCCTCGGGTCCGCCGTCGCGAACTCGGGCAGATAGCCGCGCACCGGCCTGTCGAGCTCGACCAGGCCCTGCTCGACGAGCTGCATCACGGCCAGCGAGGTGAACGACTTGCTGACCGACGCGACGGCCATCGGGGTGTCGGCCGTGACCGGCTCACCGGCCGCGGTCCGGCCGTACCCGGCGGCGTGCACGACGCGCTCGCCCCTGGTGACGGCGACGGCGACGCCGGGCAGCCCCGTCGCCTCCTGGTAGCGCGTCACGAACGCGTCCACGGCCGCCGGCGTGACCTGACCGGGCGGCGACACGGGCGAAAGGGCGAGACAGAGCGCGATGACGAAATTTACTGACACGTACAGAAAGCTAGGGACGCCCCCTGCCCCGCGACCATTGCGGAACCCCGCCGTCTTCCTTACGGGGAACCGCCACCGTGGCCAGCCAGGCGACGACGACCAGCGGTGTGGCCTCGGCGGCCAGGAGGGTCTGCAGCCCCAGCGGTGTCGTCCCGGCGGCGACCGGCCGGACCAGCAGGATCAGCAGCGCACCCGTCCACGCGAGCGCGGGCAGGACGGCCTGGCGGTCAGGCGGCGCGCCCCGAGCGGCCAGGAGCAGCAGCGCCGCGAGCGCCAGCGCGCCCGCCGACGCCCAGTGGACGGCGTCGTCCTCGAACGGCCCGCGCGGAAGGCCCAGCCTGGCGGCGAGGGCCGCGACGACGAGGACGAGACCGGCGGGGCGCAGCAGCCGGGGCGCCCAGAGGGCCAGCAGCGCCAGCGCCAGCGGCAGTGCCGGTGCGACCCAGGGTCGCACCTGCTCGCCGGCGAGCGCCGGGGTGAGGGGCGCGTAGGCGAACCAGCCGAACGACTCCGGCAGCGGCTTCAGGCTGCCCAGCAGGGTCGGGACGGCGGCGGCGAGCACGGCGGCACTGCGGAGGACGGCGGTGGTGCGGGACATCGCGGCTCCGGCGCGGTCGGGGATCTGCCAGGAGCCTAGCCGGGCCTAGACAACAAGTGATCTAATCACTAGAACTGTACGGGAGCCCCCACCCCCAAGGACGTGTGCGATGGCGCGACTGCGTTCAGCCAGATCTGCCCTCCTGTCCCTCGTCGCCGTGACGGCCCTGGCGGTCGCGCCGCAGCAGGCCGTGGCGGCGCCGCCGAAGCCGGTGCCGTCGACGGCCGCCGCCGTTCCCGAGCAGCCGGCCACGCCCTCCCCGTGCGCTCCCGCGTTCCGGGGGACGACGATCGACCAGCGGCTGACCAGCCTGTTCACCAACTACGGCAACGACAACAGCCGCCTGGACGACTGGACCGGCGCCGACGGCACCTACTCGGTGCGGCTGCCGAACGGCCGGGAGGTGTGGGTGTTCTCCGACACGTTCCTGGGCCGGGTCAACCCCGACGGCAGCCGCCCGCCGGTCGTGGAGGAGGGCGGCACGACGGTCTTCCTCAACAACTCCTTCGCCGTCGAGCGCGACGGCAGGCTGCGCACCATCCACGACGGCACGGCGGCCGCGCCCACCGCCGTGATGAAGCCCCGCGACGGCGACCACTGGTTCTGGGCCGGTGACGCGACGCTCGCGGGCGGCCTGCTGGAGGTGACCTACCAGGAGTACGAGCGCTTCGGCCCCGGCGCGTGGGACTGGCGCTGGCACCGCAACGTGGTGGCGCGCTTCCCGCAGGGCCGGTTGGAGCGCCCGGTCAGCGTGCACGACCTGCCGTCCGGGCACGGCGTGGCGTGGGCCTCGGCGATCCTGAAGGACGGCGGCCACACCTACGTCTACGGCGTGGAGGACCTGGGCGGCGCCAAGTACATGCACCTGGCCAGGGTGAAGGGGCAGAGCCTGCTCGGCGAGTGGGAGTTCCGCACGGCCGGCGGCTCCTGGTCGAGGGACGAGGCGGATTCGGCCAGGCTGATGGCGGGCGTGGCGAACGAGTACAGCGTCAGCAAGGTCGGCAACGGCTATGTCCTGATAACTCATGACACGACCGAGGCGCTCAGCGCCAAGATCGTCGCGTACGCGTCCTGCTCCCCGACCGGCCCGTTCACCGGCAAGCAGGTCGTCTACACGACCCCCGAGACGAACGGCAACATCTTCACCTACAACGCCCACGCGCACCCCGCCATCGAGGGAGACGGCCTGGTGGTCTCCTACAACGTCAACAGCTTCGTCAACACCGACCACTACCGCGACGTGTCCATCTACCGGCCGCGCTTCCTCAACGTGAAGTTCGGCTGATGCGCAACTGGGCGGCGCGGCTGCGCCAGGGCACGCTCGACGGCATCGACTGCGTCACGCTGGAGAACGAGCTGCTGCGCGTGACCGTGCTGCCCGGCAAGGGCGGCGACGTGGTCGAGTTCCTGCACAAGCCGACCGACACCGACTTCGTCTGGCTGTCGCCGCAGGGCCTGCGCGACCCGCGCGGGCACCTCCAGGGCGCCGCCGACGACGTGGCCCCGTTCGCCGACCACTACGAGGGCGGCTGGCAGGAGGCGTTCCCCAACGGCGGCGCGCCCAGCACGTACCGGGGCGCCCGGCTGGCCCAGCACGGCGAGGTCTCCGGCCTGCCGTGGCGCTGCGAGGTCGTGGCCGACTCCGAGCAGGAGGTCGCGATCCGCCTGACCGTGCGCACCAGGCGGCTGCCGTACCGGATGGAGCGGACGATGCGGCTGCGGCCGGGCAGGGCCGTGCTGGAGGTCGAGGGGCGGGCGGCGAACGAGTCCGGCGTGGCGCTGCACGCGATGTGGGGACAGCACCTCGTGTACGGGGCGCCGTTCCTCAGGGCGGGCGCCCGGATCCGGCTGCCGGAGGGGGTGCGCGTGATCCCGCACGACACGCCGATCAACCCGCTCGGGCGGCGGGTGCGCGCGGGCGGGCCGTGGGAGTGGCCGGTGGTCCCGGCCGACGGCGGCGGCACCACCGACCTGAGCGTCGTGCCCGCGCGCGGCGGGCCGAGCGACATCGTCTACCTGACCGGGTTCGGCGATGACGGGTGGTACGAGCTCGGGGCCGGGCCCGGCATCCGGGTCGCCTGGGACGCCACGCTGCTGCCGTATCTGTGGATGTGGCAGGAGCTCGGCGCGAGCGCGGACTACCCCTGGTGGGGCCGGGCCTGCGTGCTGGGCCTGGAGCCGTTCGCCGGTCTGCCGACCGACGGGCTGGCGGCGGCCGTGGCCAACGGCACCGCGCTCGTCCTGGAGCCGTACGAGACCAAGACGCTGAAGTGGCGCGCGGAGGTGCTTGCGTGAGGGAGTTCGACGGGAAGGTGGCGCTGGTCACCGGCGGTTCGACGGGCATCGGGCGGGCGGTCGTGGACCGGCTGGCCGACGGCGGCGCGTCGGTGGTGTTCTGCGGGGCCGACGCGGAGTCGGCGTTCGAGAGCGAGCAGGTCACGGGCGTGGTCGCGGACGTGCGCCGGGCGGGCGACATGCGCGATCTGGTGGACCTGGCCGTGGCCAGGCACGGCGGCCTGGACGTCGTGGTGACGTGCGCGGGCGTGCAGCGTTACGGCACGGTGGTCGACACGCCGGAGGACGTCTGGGACGAGGTGATGGACGTCAACCTCAAGGGCGTCTTCCTGACCTGCAAGGCGGCCGTGCCCCGGCTGAAGGCGCGCGGCGGCGGGTCGATCGTGGTGATGTCGTCGGTGCAGGCGTTCGCCTCGCAGGCGCAGGTGGCCGCCTACACCGCGAGCAAGTCGGCGCTCAACGGGCTGACCAGGGCGATGGCGCTCGACCACGCCGCCGACGGCATCCGCGTCAACGTGGTCTGCCCGGGGTCGGTCGACACGCCGATGCTGCGCTGGGCGGCCGACCTGTGGCGCGGCGGCCTTTCGCAGGAGGAGCAGGTCGCCGAGTGGGGCCGGGCGCACCCGCTCGGCCGGGTGGCCAGGGCCGAGGAGGTCGCCGAGCTGGTGGCGTTCCTGGCCGGGCCGCGTTCGTCGTTCATCACCGGCGCGGAGCACCGGGTGGACGGCGGGCTGCTGGCCAGGAACCCGGCCGCGCTGCCGGAATAGCGGCGCCGCTCACTTTTACCCTCGGACGCGCGTCGATAACACAGCGCACGCGAAGCCTCACGCTAGGTTACGGGTGTTCCGAAGGACTCACCCCGATCAAGGAGACCCCTGTGAGGCTGTCCAAGCGTTTCGCCGGCGCCGTCGCCGCCGCGGCTCTGCTCACCGTCGTCGCCCCCGCGGCCACCGCCTCGGCGAGCCCCCGCTCCACCTGCTACGGCGGCAGGCTCTGCCTGTACGCGGGCTTCGACTACAACCGCGGGCAGGTCGACCACTGGCGCGACTTCGTCCACGACGACGCCAACTTCGCCGACAACAACTGGCTGACCTGGGACTACAGCAACTCCTGGCACAGCATGGACAACGAGACCAGCTCGGTCCGCAACCGCGTCGGCTGCCCGGTGACCCTGTGGCAGCACGCGTACTACACGGGTGCGCACAGCACGTTCCTGCACAACTCCAACGACGGCTTCCTGGCCAACAACGCGGTCGGCAACAACCGCGCCAGCTCGGTCGACATCTGGTGCCGCTGAGCTTTCCGGTGTCACTGAGCCGAAGCAGCGCCGGTTTCCGGATTTTTCCGGAAACCGGGCGCCGCGTGCCCCTACTCCTCGCCGCCCTCCTCCTGACCGGCTGCGCCACCCCGGAGCCACCGCCCGGCGTCACCTCGGTGGCCGACCTGGTGCTGCCGTTCGACGCCTACAAGCCCACCCCGGGCCAGCGCGCGGTCCTGGCCAACGCGCACAACCTGCTGGTCGTCCGGTGCATGCGCCGCCACGGCGTCACCGTGAACCCGCCCGCCGAGGACGAGGAGGCCATCGCGGCGGCCGACCCCGGCAACACCCGCCGCTACGGCGTCGCCGACCCGCGCCAGGCCGCCGAGCACGGCTACCACCTGGCCGGCGGCTCGCCCGCCAAGCCGTGGACGGCCAAGCTGACCAAGGCCGCGCGCAGGCAGCTCAACGGCCGCCAGGGCTGCCTCGACCGGGCCGACGCCCAGCTCAGCCGCGACACCCCCAAGGCCGACTGGTCATGGCTGGCCCTCCAGGACTCGCTCACTCTGGAGCAGGCCGCCAGGGAGCCCGCCGTGTCGCAGGCCGTCGACCGCTGGAAGGCGTGCATGGAACGGGCCGGCCACCCCTACCCGTCGCCGGAGGCCGCCATCGCCGACCGGCGCTGGAACCTGGAGAAGCCCGAGGTCAGCGACGAGGAGAAGCAGACCGCGAGCGCGGACGTGGCCTGCAAGTGGTCCTCCGGCCTGGTCGCCGCCTGGTACGCGGCCGACGCCGACCTGCAGCGGGCCGTCGTGCGCGACAACGACCGCCGCTTCGCCGCCTTCCGCGACAACCTGGGCCGGCGGCTCGACCGGGCGACCGCCCTGCTCAAGTGACCGCCCCGCTCGACCGTCAGACGGCGACCTCGACCGACACGGAGGGGTCGGCGAAGCGCTCGTTCGGCACCCGGGCGAACCAGCCGGGCCGGCCCGGGTCGCGGTCGTACGGGTAGCCGCCGGTCTCCCGGTAGAGCTCGGCGTAGCGGGCCACCCGCTCCCGGTCCAGCCGCACGCCCAGCCCGGGCCCCTGCGGCACCGCGATGGCGCCCTCCGCGTACGCCATCCGGCCGCCCTCGATCACGTCGTCCCGTAGCTGGTGGTAGTGGGCGTCGGCCGCGTACGTCAGGTTGGGCAGCACCGCGCCGAGGTGCAGCATGGTCGCGAGCTGGATGCCCAGCTCGCCGGAGGAGTGCACGGCCACGTCCACCTGGAACGTCTCGCACACCCCCGCCGCCTTGACGCACGGCCTGATGCCGCCCCAGAACGTGGTGTCCAGCAGCACCACGTCGGCGCCCCGGCGCAGCACGTTCGCGGCGAGCTGCTCGAAGTTGACCACCACGGTGTTGGTCGCGATCGGCACCCTGACCTGCTCGCGGACCAGCCGCAGCCCTTCCAGCCCGAAGACCGGGTCCTCCAGGTAGTCGTTGTCCAGGTGCTCGATGGCCCGGCCGAACCGGACGGCCTCGGCCATCGACAGCACCGCGTTCGGGTCGTAGCGGAACCGGTCGCCGGGGAACGCCTCGGCCAGCGCCCGGTAGCACTCCAGCTCGTAGTCCGGCGGGAACACGCCGCCCTTGAGCTTGTGGACGGTGAACCCGTGGGCCGCCTTGAGCGCGCGGGTCTGTTCGACGAGCTGGTCCGGCGTGCGCACCTCGGCGTAGCCGTCGGCGGCGTAGCGGTAGAACAGGTAGGAGGCGAACGGGACGGCGTCGCGCACCCGGCCGCCCAGCAGGTCGCACACCGGCACGCCGAGGTGCTGCCCGATCAGGTCGAGGCAGGCGAACTCGACGGCGGCCAGGAGCTGCGTCCGGTTGTTGTAGAGCGAGGCCGTCGGGTTCGCGATCTTGAAGCGGAGCGCTTCGAGCTGGAACGGGTCGTGGTCCTTCAGGTAGGGCACGAGCGCGCGGAACGCCGCCTCGGCGCTCTCGCCGCCGCCGCCCATCTCGCCCAGGCCGACGAGCCCGTTGTCGGCCTCGACCTCGACGATCGTGCGGACGAACCGGCCCCAGTGCGCGCCGTTGCTGTGCCGCAGCGGCGCCTCCAGAGGCACGGCGACCGTCGTGGCCCGGATGTCAACGATCTTCACAGGTCCCCCCAGACGACGGCGACCCCGCAGGCCGGGAGCCGTACCTTGACCGATTCCCCGTCAACCTCGGCAGGCCGCACGTCGTGGCCCAGGCCGGCGCTCACGCTCGCGCGGCGCAGGCCCGGCAGGGTGACCGTCACCTCGACGGGCTCGGGGGCCAGCGACTGCAGCCGTACCAGCGTGGACTCCCCGTCCCTGCCCAGCGAGGTCACCAGCACGTCCGGGTGGTCGGCCGACACGTACGTCCTGGCCGCCTCGCCGGCAGGCCCGGTGAGCAGCGCGCCCACGAACGGGTCGGTCAGCCCGGTGGCGGCCAGCGCGCCGAGCCGCCTGCCCGGGGCGCCCGCCTCCGACCTGACGGCGTAGCGGAACGTGGTCTCGCCCTGCTGCTGCGCCGGGAAGTTGGTGTCCCAGATGTTGTTGAGCGCCCACGAGTAGACCGTGCCGTCCTCCTGGTCGAGCGTCGGGGGGAACGGCGCGTACGGCATGTGGATGGTGCCGAGCTGCACCAGCGGCGCTTCCAGGGTGGCCCAGGCGACGGTCAGCTCCGGGTCCTCGAAGGCGATCCAGTGCCGGATCGGCAGCATGTACTCGGCCGAGCCGGGCACGCGCGGCACGTCAGGGCCGCCGACGCCGCCGGTCAGCTCCCAGGCCGTGGGCTGCCCGGTGGCCAGCGGGAAGGCCAGGAACACCGCCTCCTTGGCCGGGGTGCCCTGCTTGGCGAGCTGGTAGGTCAGGTCGAGGCGGGCGACGCCGTGGTGCAGCTCGACGGTGGTGCGCAGCCAGTCGACGCCTTTGCCGCGCAGCTCGACGACCAGCTTCTCGCCGACGGCGGTGCGCTCGGCCTTGACGATCGTGGCGTTGCCCGCGATGGCGCGGTCGCCGAGCAGGGTGCGGTCGTGCGCGCCGACGTGCCCGGACAGGTGGTTGAAGTGCGGGGCGGTGGCGTAGCGGTCGTAGACGTACTGGCCGAATCCGGCGGCGGCGTCCTGGTTGACCAGCTCGCGGCCGGCGACCTTGTCGAACACCGAGCCGATGTAGCCTTCGCGGACGTCGTAGGCGACCCGGTAGAACTCGTTCTCGATGACGCCGCCGGGGTCGAGGGCGACGGGCTCGGGGGCCTGCCGCTCGCCGCGCACGACGTCGAGCCGTACGTATCCGAATCCCGGAACATCCGGCACGACGGCGTGGACGTGCCGCCCGATCGGCCGCGTCGGCCAGTCCGCCGGATCGACGTACTCCTCGTGGTGCGGCACCGTCTCCCCGGTGCGCGCGTCCACCAGCGCGATCGGCACGTCCACCGGCACCACGTCCCTGGGCAGGAAGGTCCGCACCACGTCCGTCCGCGTCGCCGTCCCCGGGTTGAACACCGCGAACGCCGCCAGCGCCTCGCCACCCGAGCCCTCGGCCGACAGCGCCGCCGCGAACCTGCGCACGCCCGCCTGGAGCAGGTCCGCCGCGTCGTCCTGCGCGTCGTAGGCGCCCGACGACTTGCGCGTCCACTGCAGCCCGCCCGAGTCGCCCGCCTCCTCGGCGTCCTCCCACGGGTTGGCCGCGCCCCAGGTGTGCTCGTTGAACAGCGCCACCTTGTCGTAGGCGAGCCCGATCCGCTCCCCCGCGTCGACCCCGGCCAGCGTGTGCAGCGTCTCGGCCGTCCGCAACGCCGACTGCGCCCGCCGCACGTACCCGAGCGGGCGCGCCCCCGACCCGAGCCCGTCAGCCCACCAGTCGGTCCAGTCGCCCTCGTGCACGGCCAGCCGGTCGTGGTAGCGCTCGGCCACGTGGTCGAAGAAGTCGCTGTTGGCCGCCGAGCGCAGCCGCGGCCAGGCCCACTGCTCGTTCCAGCGCCGCGCGATCGACGCGGGCACGATCGACGGCCCGGCGTTGTCGGCGTGCGCGCCCTGCACCCGCAGGTGCAGCACGTCCAGCTCGTACGGCTCGCGCGGCGCGTCCGGCCCCTGCCACCCGAACGTGCCCGGCCCGTACGGGTAGCCGCGCGAGGCGAGCGCGGCCAGGTAGCGCGGCAGCAGGTCGTCGGCCAGCTCGTAGGAGTCGGTCAGCCCGACCGTGTTGCCCTCCATGTACGCCATGCCGTGGGGCGTGTCGGTGAACCACACGAGCAGTTCGTTCCCGCTCGGCGCCCGCCACCGGAACGGCCTGGTCAGCTTGTCGCCGCCGTGCAGGTACGGCACCGAGCGCCCGGCCCAGTTGTGCGCGGCGGCCAGGTAGCGCACGCCGGCCGCGTTCAGCGCGTCGATCAGCCCGACGACCGCGCCCGGCACGTCGGTGTGCATGGCCGAGCGCGCCGGGATGCCGTACGCCTGCCGCAGCTCGCCGGTGAAGCGGAGCTGCCGGTAGAGCTCCTCGGTCGAGCACGCCTCGGTGTGGAGCTGGAACGGCAGCGCCGTGACCTCGATGATCCCGGCGCGGGCCAGCGCGGCGAACTTCTCGACCTGCTCGGCGGGCCGGGCCTCCAGCCACTTCAGCGCGGGCATGGACGACTCGACCGACCAGCGGAACTTCGCGTCGTCGGGCCAGGAGGCGGTCTCCTCGCCCAGCCGGACGGCCGCGTCCAGGTAGTCCAGGTGGTGGCGCAGCACCGTGCCCTGCGGGTCGGTGTAGCCGATGTCCAGGTGCGAGTGGTGCACGACGAACACGTTCCACTTGCGCTGCGGCCCGACCGTGATCTGCACGGTGCCGACCACGCCGGCGTCGTCGCGGCACTCCAGCGTCAACGCGCGCGGCGCGCTCACCTCCGGCACCAGCAGCGTCACGTCGGTCCCTGAGGCGCTGTCGACGCCCACCAGCACGTGCGTGAGCGCCCGCGTGCTCGACACCCGCACCGCCTGCCGGCCGTCGTGGGTGAACAGCGGCAGCACCGCCACCCGCACCTCCAGCCCGCGCACGCTGATCACCGGCGTCGAGGTGTCGTCGCGCAGCGCCTGCCTGATCCCGTCGTAGTCCGGGGATCCGAGGCTGCGCTGCAGCAACCGGCTCGTCATCAAACACTCCCTAGAGACAGGCCCCGTGCGAAGAGGCGCTGGGTGGCGAGGAACAGCACGACCGTGGGCAGCGACACGACCAGGCCCGCCGCCAGGCCGACCGGGACGGGCGTCCCGGCGTACACGTCGGTCATCAGGCCGGCGAGCGCGGTCATGACGGGCCGCACCTCGGCGGTCTGCGTCAGCGTCAGGCCGAAGATCAGGTCGTTCCAGATGAAGGTGAACTCCAGGATGAACACGGCGGCCAGCGCGCTGGTGGCCAGCGGCAGGTAGATTCGCCAGAAGACGCGCCAGGTGGAGGCCCCGTCCATGCGGGCGGCCTCGAAGATCGAGAACGCCACCCCGCTGTAGAAGTTGCGCAGCACGAACGCGGCCAGCGGCACGTTGATCGCCGTGTAGATCAGGATCATGCCGAGGCGGCTGTCGTACAGCCCGGCGTCGCTGTAGCCGACGAACAGCGGCACGAGCAGCATCTGCGACGGGAAGACGGTGCCGCCGAACAGCAGCAGGAACCACCAGAAGCCGTGCCGCAGCCGCAGCACCACGATCGTGTAGCCGGCCAGCGCGCCGATGAGCACGCCGAGCGCGGGCGACACGACGCTGTAGAGGGCGGTGCTGGCCAGACTGGGGCCCAGGTCGGCGCCCTCCAGCGCGCGGGCGAAGTTGTCCAGCAGCGCGAAGTCGCCCGGCGGCGCCCAGGCCCGCGCCGGGTCGTACGACTCGGCCGGTCTGGAGGCGTTGACGATGAGCAGGTAGGTGGGCCCGAGCCAGATCAGCCCGAGCACGACGAGGACCGCGCGCCGGATCATCGCACCTGCCGCTTCAGGTAGAGGTAGGAGGCCAGCCCCGCGACCACGGTGAGCGCCACCGCGACCGTGGAGCCGTAACCGTAGTCGCCGGCCACGAACGTCTCCTTGTACATGGTCACGGCGAGCGTCTCGGAGTTGCGCCCCGGGCCGCCCTGCGTCAGGACCCAGACGATGTCGAACGTCTTCAGGCTCGCCACCAGCGCCAGCCCCACCACGACCGCGGTGAGCGGCCGCATCAGCGGCCAGATGACGTGGCGGAACAGCCGCCAGCCGGACGCCCCATCGAGCCGGGCCGCCTCGATCGGCCCCTTCGGGATCGACTGCAGCCCGACCACGAACAGCAGCGTGTTGACGCCGAGCTGCTGCCACGTCCACACGAGCAGCATCGCGATCGTGTTGTGCGGCGCCTTCTGCAGGAACGCGGTGTCGACGCCGAGGAGCAGATTGGCGACGCCGCCGTGCGACAGCACCGGGCTCCACACCATGGCCAGCCCGGCGCCGCTGAGCGCGTACGGGAGCATGAACGGCACCCGGTACCAGGCGCCGCCCCTGATGTCGTAGGACAGCACCGCCACCAGCAGGCCGAGGCCCACGGGCAGCGCCATCGTGCCGACGACCCAGATCAGCGTGTTGCCGGCCGAGGACAGCAGCACGGGGTCGTCGAAGAGCTTGGCGAAGTTGGCCAGGCCCGCCCATTCGGGCGGCGCCAGCCCGTCGTACCGGGTCAGGCTCAGGTACGCGGTCCACACGAACGGCGCGTAGAGCAGCCCGGCGACGAGCAGTGCGGCGGGGGCGACGTACCCGTGCCTGAACCTGCCGAGGATCGGGGCGCGCGTCACTGATGCGTGCTCCAGTACTCGTCGGCCTCCTTCTGGATCGTCTCCAGCACCTCCATGTACGTCCCGGGTTCGGTGACGAACTTGCTGAAACCGTCCAGGGCGGCTGTCAGGATGGGCGGCGGGGTGGCCTCGAAGTAGCGGTTGACCAGGCGGTACTCGCCGCTGCCCGCGTCCTTGGTGACCTGGCCGAGCGCCTCGTCCTCGATGGTGACCTTGGGGTTGGCGCTCACGTCGCCACGGATGCCGGCCCACTTCTTCTGGGCTTCGGCGGTGGTCCACCACTTGAGGTACTTCATGCTCGCGTCGGGGTCGGCGGCCTTGGCGAGGGAGCAGAGCGGGCCGCTCTCGAAGATCATCGAGGTCTTGGGCAGGCTCGCGTTCACGTTGGGGATGACGAAGAAGCCGTAGTCGGCGCCGGCTTTCATGTCGCGCTGGGTCATGCTGGTGTTGAACCAGGTGCCGAACGAGACCATCGCGGCCTTGCCGGTCTTCAGCACGTCGCCGGGGTCCGTTTTATCGCCCGGATTCATGAAATATCCGGCGTCGATGAGCTCTTTCCACTTCTCCATCACCGCGACCACGCCCGGATCGGTGTACTTCGCCTGACCCGTGGACAGCCGGTCGTACAGGTCGGGGTCCATCCCGGCCATGATCTGCTCGAACCAGACGAACGAGAACAGCACGCTGGTGTGGTAGAACGCCTTCACGTCGTGCTGCTTCAGCGTCTCGGCGATCTTGACCAGGTCCTCCCAGGTGGCCGGGGGCTTCAGGTCGTGCTCGTCGAAGATCTTCTTGTTGTAGAACATGCCCCAGTACGCGACGTTCATCGGCACGCAGTACTGCTTGCCGTCGATCGTGTAGTAGGGCGCCAGGTCCTGCGACAGGTCGCCGGCCTTGATGGCCTCCTGCCAGACGGCCGTGGTGTCGGCCACCTGCTTCTGCTTGACGATCTCCTGCAGCATCCCCCCGGTCTGCCAGGTGAAGAGGTCAGGCTTGACGTTCGTGCGGAACGAGGCCTTGATGAACGCCTGATACTGCGCGGAGTCGGTGTAGCCGGTGGGCTTCATGGACAGGCCGATGCTCTGCTTGGACGCAGCGCCCATCTCCTCGAAGTACTTGCTCCACGCGCCCTTGTCGTTGTAGAGGGTGAGCTCTGTCTTCTTCTGCGCCGTCTCGGCGCCGTTCCCGCCACAGGCGGCGAGAAGGACGGCCGCCACGCCGAGCGTGGCCACTCGTGACCGGACCATGTTCCCGGCCTCCTTGATCATTTGGGGGGGTTGTGCAACCGCTGCTCGATGACCGTCTTCACGTCCACCAGATGGGCCCGCATGCGCTCCCCGGCCAGCGTGGCGTCGCCCGCCTCGATGGCCTCCAGGATCGACAGGTGCTCGTCGTAGTCGCGGCGGCGGTCGTCGAAGATCTGCAGGATCTGGCGCTGCTCCGGCCCGTGGATCGTGAGCAGCGAGTCCACGACCTCGTGCAGCACGCTGTTGCCCGCCATCCGGGCGGCGGCCCGGTGGAAGGTCATGTTGGCGTCGTGCAGCTCGGCGTCCTGGCCGCGCAGGTGGTCGCCGGCGGCGGCGAGCACCCGCTTGAGCGCGGCCAGTTCCTCGGGCGAGCCGCGTTCGGCCGCCATCGCCGCCAGCGGCGGCTCGATGACGATCCGGGCGTCCAGCAGGTCGAGGAGCTGGGCGCCGTGCATCTCGCGCATGTTGGGGTTGGGCAGCACGAGCCGCTCGATCGCCGCCCCGACATAGATGCCGGAGCCGTGCCGCAGCTCGATGGCCCCGGTGGCCTCCAGCCTGCGCAGCGCCTCGCGCAGCGTCGGGGTGGTGACGGCGAAGCGCCGGGAGAGCTCCCTGGTGGATGGCAGCCGGTCACCCGGCCGGTGCCCGCCCGCGTGGATGAGCTCCAGCATGCGCTCGGTGAGAGCGTCGGAGAGGGTGGGCCGTGCTACCTCGGACATATCAAGTGATCTAATCACTTATCCGGGACGGCGTCTATGACGGAGTGCCGACTTTTCCGGTTCTCAGCGTTCGAGCAGCTTGCGCAACTGCTCGATCTGCTCCCTGCGTGACGCCTGCACCTGCGCCGCCCACCGCATGACCTCGGGATTGGCGCCGTCGAGCACCTCGGTCCCGGCCATCCGCGCCGCGTCGCCCTGATGCGCGATCAGCAGCGCCATCAGCTCCGGCTCCGGATCCTTCGCCTTCCGGAGCGCGTCGATCTTCTTCTGCTCGGTCTCCGGCAGCCCGCCGTGATGGTCGTGCGCCCCGTCGGGCGGCGTCAGCGGCTGCCCCCAGGCGTGCAGCCACCGCAGCATCATCTCGACCTCGCTCTGCTGCGTGGCGGCGATGGCCTCGGTCAGCGTCCTCAGCTCCGGCGTGGTCGCCCTGTCGGCGCCGACCTTGGCGATCTCGATGCCCTGCCGGTGGTGCTGCACCATCATCTGCACGAACATCACGTCGTCGGCGTTGACCGGAGGCGCCGCGGCCTCACCCGGCCCGCAGGCGACCGCCAGCAGGAGTCCCAGGGCCGCTAAGACGTACCTCATGTCACGCCAGCCTTACACGCCGGCAGCCCTCCGTCCACGGGCGGGGCTTGACTACGATAAGTAATCACTGTCTTACTGAGGGTGTTAGAGGTCGTCCCCGGACCGAAAGGGTCTCTGATGAAGGCATTCACCAAGCGAGCCGCCGCCGTCGCGCTCTGCGCCGCCGTCGCGCTGCCCGCCAGCGGCGTCGCCGCCCCCGCCAACGCCGCCGTCCATCAGGCAGCGGCGCTCCAGCGCGCCGCGGCCCAGTGCGCGGCCGGCGAGATCTGCTTCTGGCACGACCGCGACTACCGGGGCACCCCCTGGCGCTGGATGCCCTCCAACGGCTACCGCGACATGCCGCCCAACCTCCACGACCACGTCTACTCCTTCTACGCCAACGTCCGGGGCTGCTTCATCGACTACGACCCCCGCGAGTTCCGCAAGGTCAACATCGGCGACTACGCACAGGCGTACGACACCAACTTCGGCAAGCGCATCGACGCGGTGGCCCTCCACAGCGCCTGCTGACGCCGGGCCGGGTCTTCACGCACGCAAGGTCAGCGACTGGAACCGGGAGTGGTCCGCACCGACGGCATGGAAGTCCACGACCTCGAAGACCCGGCTCGCCCGCTCCACCAGCTCCTCGTCGCTCCGGAACGAGAAGAACCGGGGCGGCCACTGCTCGTCGTCCGCGAACTCCCCCTCCCCGGTCAGGCTGCCCCCGCCGTAGACGCCGAGAAAGAACAGCCCGCCCGGCCGCATCACCCGGTGGATCGCCTCCAGCACCGCGGGCAGGTCGCGGTCGGGCACGTGCAGCAGGCAGTTGAGCGCGTAGACGGCGTCGAACGAGCCGGGCGCGAAGTCCAGGCCCAGAAAGTCCATGACCCGGGCGTCGAGCCCCTTCTCCCGGCACCGCGCGACCATCTCCGGCGACAGGTCGACGGCCACCACGTCCAGGCCGTGATCACGGAAGTAGACGCTGTCCTGGCCGGTGCCCGCGCCGATCTCCAGCAGCTTGCCGCCGTCCGGCAGCCGGCCCAGGAACGCCTCCCGCTCGGCCTGCTTCCACGCCGCCTTGCCGCTCGCGTCGCGCTGCCGCGCGCTGCGGTCGTACGCCTCGCGCAGCGGCCCGAGTACGTCGTCGTAACGCGCGCTCATGGCAGGCCGGGGCGCACCAGCGCCTGTGCGAACGGCTCCCCGGTGCGGCGCGCGTACACCATCCGCGCCTTCACCTCCCCGAGCGTGCGCGGCCGGTAGCCGGGCCCGCCACAGCAGCTCCGAGGGAAGCGCACGCCCGCGTGCAGCAGCACCGACAGCACCCGCCACGCCGCGACGTCACGACGCCTCGGCGCCGCGAACGCCGTCCCGACGTGGATCAGCACCCCCGCGCAGCGCGGGCAGCGCCGCTCGGAGCCGCCGACATAGGGCTGCTTGTACGAGGCGCGGCACGGGAGACAGACGAAGGACGTCTTCGCATGAGACATGTGGTCGGCTCACCTCCCGGAGCAGTCGTCATCCTAGGCTCCGCCCGATCAGCGATCAACGAGATTGCCCCCGGACGCGAAGCGGCCCCCCGCGGGCAACCGCGAGGGGCCCAGGCGGACGATCAGAGCGTCAGGCAGCCCACGAGCGGGACTTCGGGCGGAATGACCACGGCTCCGAGCGGATCGGCGGCGCCCCCGGTGGTGCAGTTGGCCATCAGCACGGGATCGATCCGCTGGACCGAATCCAGGACCGAGATCTTTTTCGGGTCGACGACCGCGTGCGCGGCCGACGCCGGCAGCACCAGCCCACCGGCGACCACGACGACTGCGGCGAGCTTGCGGGGAGATGTACGCACTGAACCTCCATGGGTGTGTACGTGAACGACCATCGTTCATCACTGATGGTAGTTTTCAGGTAACACTCAGTACATGGCACGGGCATTAGAAAGCTCCCATGTACGCGCCCAGGCCGGCTTGCGGTTGCCCCTCAACCAGCCGGCTTTATCGGGCGGGCAGGCGGCTCAGCACGTTGGCGACCTCGTCCCGCATCTCCGGCGTGAGAGTGCCGTCCTCCTTCGTGAACGGGATCTCCAGGACTAGGTTGCTCACCCGCACCCACACCGTCAGCCGGGCCCCGTCGCGTTCCGCGAACGCCTCGTCCCCCAGGCCCTTCACCGGCTTGACCGGCTTCTCGGGCCACTGCGTTCTCCGGTAGTAGGCGAAGATCTCCTTGGCCACGGCGATCCCGCTCCGCCCCTGCCATGCCCGACCGAGCCGCAGCTTGAGCCCGCCACACTGGGTCGCCGACTCGGGAACCCCCTCCGGCAGCAGCGAGCAGGCGTACGGCGCCACCGCGAACCGCCCGTCCGCCGGGTCCGCGACGGCGGGAGCGGGCCGGTCCATCGCCTCGGCGATCCACCGCGCCGCCTTCAGCGCCCCCTCCTGATGCCGCGGAGCTGGCTTCGCCCGCCAGCCGTAGTTGATGTTGACCACCGCGTTGCCGAGCCGGAAGGCCACGACCGTGGCGTGCCTCCCCAGAGCCGGGGCCTGGACGAACGACTCGTCGCCCACCTGCGCGTCGACGGGGGGTTCGGGCCGATCCCTGACCGCCATCGCGGGGAAGGCAGAGTCCGGGGGCCTGACGAAGAAGGCGTGTGCCGCCGCGACGTCCGCGGCCAGGTGGACGCCGACGCTGAGCTCGTGGACCGCCTGCCCTTTCAGCGACAGGCCGGGGGTGGTCCAGGTGCACCCGCCCTCGTCGTACTTCTGCTCGGCGAGCGTGACGAGCTGCTCCACCTGCTCGGCGGTGAGCAGCGAGCAGGGGTCGACGACCCCGGTGAACCTGCCGGGCCCCGACGGCGGCGGGCTCGCCGCCCGGGTCGGGCGAGGCGGCGCCGGCTCGGCCGAGCAGGCGGCTGCGGTGAGCAGCACGAGTACGGCCAGCACGACCCTGATCACGACAGCGCCTCCACGATCCACCGGGCGGCCCGCTCGGCCTTGGCCTCGTCGCCCGCCCGCACGTACCCGAGCAGGTTCGCCTTCCTGAAGACCACCACCGGCGGGCCGGGAACCTGCGGCGTCCCTTCGCGGAACGCCAGCGCCTCGTCCGCGAGGTCCAGAGCCCGCGTGTCGTCGTCCCGCCATCCGGCGAACATCTCCTTCGCCTGGGCGACGCCGTCACCCGCCGGGCCGCGCCGCGGCGCCCAGAACTCCAGCCTCAGCTGCCGCCGGTCCGAGGACTCGTTCGGCTCCTCCCACGAACAGGTCGCCGAGTTCCCGGTCCGCGCGTACGCCGACGGCTCGACGAGCTGCCGCACCTGCGCGGGGCTGAGCACGGCACACGCGATCGGCGGCTCCGCGTACGTGCCGGGCGCGACCGGAGCGGCAGCAGGATCGGCCGGGCTCGCCCGGACCAGCGCGTCCGCCATCCGGCGGGCCACCGCCACCGCCCCCTGACGCAGCCGCCGGGCGCCCGGCGCCGGCCCGAAGTGCTCGACCTCCACCAGCAGGTTGCCGACCCGGAATACCACCTTGACGAGCTCCACCCGTTCCGTGCCCGCCGCGACGTGGTCCAGCAGATGGCCCTCGTCCCCCACGCCCCGCACCACCCGCGCCCGCCCGCCGAGCAGGTCGCGGAGATCGCCGTTGACCCAGAGGGAACGGGGTGACGTGTCCGGGCGGAGGTTACGGGCCAGGCTCCTGCGATACTCCTCATGAGCCTGCGCGGAGGTGTAGTCCCAGGGCTCCCCGTCGTCGTTGATCCACCTGACCCCCAGCTCGCTGCCCGGCTTCGTCCAGACGCAGTGCCGTCCCTCCAGCCTGCTCCCGCCGCCGGGCACGAGCCGCTTGACCAGGTCCGCGTCGACCATCGCGCACAGGTCGAGCGGCGCGGGGAACCTCGGCTGCGCCCCCGGCGGCAGCGGGCTGAGCCACAGCATCAGGGCGATCATCAGGCGCACCGGAGGACCCTATGAGAGCCCGGTATGTTCCCGGTATGCCGACCGCCGCAAGGCCTATTTCTTCGACCCTTCGATCTTCTTCGGGCCATCGATCCGAAGGGCGACGAACGGCTTCGAAGCACGGATGAAGGCAGCGATGAGCGTCCTGGAAACGGCCCGCTGCTGATCCAGCTCCTCACCGGTTTTCAGCTCGTTCATGCGGTCGACGGCCTGCAGCGCCTCCCAGCCCTTGGCGATGAGCGACTCGTCGTCCGTCAGGAGCTCCATCCGGTACAGCGCCTCCAGAGCCGCCGACCGCAACCGCTGCTCCTCCCGGCGCAGCTCGATCCAGCTCGACTGCTCCGGGCTCTCCTGCCTCGCGTACCAAAGATCAAGCTGCCCGCGCCGGTAGTTGGTGAGTGCGCCCCCGAGAGTGCAGTACGCGTCCATGCGTTCCGCCCTGAGCCTGTCGGCCCTCGCCAGGTGTTCCGCCCGGTTCGCCGTTCGCGCGGCTAACAGGTGGTTCAGCGTGGCTCCGAGAAGAGTGCCCAGTACCGCGACGATGCTTGTCACAACCGCTCCCATAGCGTCATGGAAGCACACGCCCCGCGGCGCCCGCGGGCAGGGACAATCAAGACGTGAGATTACTGATCGCCATCGTCGTCCTGGCATCGCTGACGTCCTGCAGGTGGAACGATGAGCAACACATCACGCGTTCATTCGCCAAGATGGAACAGGTCGCCCAGACGATGAGGCCAGAAAGCAGCCTGACGAATGCGCCACTGGAGATCGGGGAGGCCGAGTTCCAGGCCGTCTACCGAGAAGGCGACCGCGTCTATTTCAAGGTGGGCGAGAACGGGCCCAGCGTGGACCCCTACGGCTACGTATGGAGCCCCAAGCACGTTCCGGTCGATGACTCCAACCCGGCGGTCGCTTCCACCTTCGAGCACATCCAGGGCCCTTGGTACCACTGGAGCGACAGCTACTAGCGCGCACCCGCTTCAAACTGGAGCCGCCTCGGGATTCGAACCACCTCTACGAACAGGGCCCTAATCTGCCTCGGGCTGACCTGCTTCCGCGCGCTGACCTGGGACCACGTGGACCTGGAAGGCGCTCCTGACGCTGATCCGGCCATACCACCGTACGTGGCCGTGTGGCGGTCGGTCCGTAGCGGCAGGGACACCAAGACCCGGAAGTCCCGGCGCACTCTGGCGCTCCCGCAGCGCTGCGTGGAAGCGCTCAAGGTCCAGAGGGCACACCAGCAGGCGGACAAGAAGGCGGCAGGCGATCGGTGGACGGAACAGGGGCTCGTGTTCGCTTCGACCGTGCGCACGCCGCTCCACTCCCACAACGTGCGGCGCGCCTTCCGTGCGGTCATCGTCAAGACCGACCTCGACCCCGGCAAGTGGACGCCGCGAGAGCTACGGCACAGTTTCGTGTCCCTGCTCTCGGACCAGGGCATCCCGCTGGAAGAGATCTCCCGATTGGTCGGCCACAGCAGCACAGCGGTAACCGAACTGGTCTACCGCAGCAGATCCGGCCCGTCATCCAACAGGGCGCGACGGCGATGGATCAGATCTTCAAGACATGAGTGTTCAGTGGGGGGACTTCGCCCGACAATAGGCTCTGTGGCCAAGCTCCCTGAAGACCTCCGCGCCAGCCTTCGGTTCTTCGCCTTCTACCTCGCCAATGGCACTCTAGATATGGAGTTGCTTGACGGAATCGACTATCGGCCAGCCTTGATGGGCTTTGGTTCCACTCTGGAGATGGTCTTCACGATCTATGCCAATGTTCTGGAGATCGACGAAAGCGGGCTGGTGGACGACGGATACGCACAGTACCGAGTAGCCCAATGGATCCGCCACTACTGCGACCCCACCTACGTGGTCGACCCCCCGTTCGAAGAATGGGAGACACGTCTAGCTGGTCCTTGAAGCAGACGCGCACCGGCCACGTGCCGCATATCTGCTGAACGCGAGTAGCGCACGACCCGTTAGGCACCCAGAAGCCCCCTGAGTGATCTCAGGGGGCTTCTGACCTGGAGCCGCCTTGGGGATTCGAACCCCAGACCCCTTCATTACGAGTGAGAACTTGATCATCCACAGGCGTCCATCCTGCTCGCGGATGCCTGCTCAGGCGGTAGAGGGAGGGGCAGCCAGTCCATCGCCGTACACGAGCATCCGAAGCTGTCGTTAGCACTCCCGTTAGCAAGATCGGCGTTCTGCCCGCGTGCTTCGATGGCAAAGTGGACCCGTACCGCAGGGCCGCCAGGCCCGAGAAACGGAAGCCGCGCGGCAGAATGTCATGTCGCCACCGCCGACGCATCCGCGCCACCGTCCACACGCGCCTGACCACGGCCCCGGTCGAAGACCGTAGCATTATCCGAACGAAAGCTGCACAAGTAGTACTTAGGCGCCGTCGTTCGACAGCGCCTAAGATAGTGCGGGTGTTCAGCCTGGCATATTGATATTGCCAAAGCCAACGACACGGTTAATGCCACCAATGGCGTGGACCCATGGCCATCCAACCAATTCGTAGCACGCCGAGCCTTATTTTTTTCACACGCAGCCGGTGTGGCCCTCTTCGCATGAGTGCACGGGGAATATATTTGCTGCAGCGAATTCAACTAGCATTTGGAGACGCTTACCGTTGTAGGAGTTGCTCTGACTCGGCGACTTCTCTGAAGAGTGCAGTCCAAGATTGCTGTCGACGAGACCGGCAGCCATACGTGCCATCGCTGCGACGACGCGTAGCCTCGCTTCTTCCGACTCCTCCTTCCACATATCAGTGTATGAGACGGGGCACTCAGGACAGGAGTCCACCGAGTGCACGATTCTTACGGCCTTCTGGAAGGCCTGTAGCTCTTGAAGGTCTCGAAGCTCCTGTTCGCTGATGACATATGTAGGCTGTTCGGAGGTGTTCGAACTTTTTGCATTCGTCGTGGTCGAGGTCTTCTTCTCGCTGGTTGCTGTTGCCATGACCGTGAAGTTAAAGCTTCCAGAGCGACAGCGTTAGCGTTAGGACGTTATCTCCAGGTAAGTCTAAAAGATCCTGCTGCGGAGATCTTTACCCTGAGATTGGAGATCTTCACTAGAGGCATGCTCTGACCACTACCGACTGCGACTGCATGGCTGCCACTCGGCCGTGCTCTGTGATGGGATTCGCTCACTTATGGCTGTTCGCTGCGCGTGGGTGGCGCTGGCCGAGACCGGCCGGAGAGCCGCAACGCGGCCATTGACCGCCCGACGTGCGGCAGGCCGCCGCAGGCGAGCTGCCCTTGATGACGTGCAGATAAGTTGCTTTCTGATCTTGGTCCGGGCGGCAGTCATGGCGTAGCGGAGGTTGTGGCTCGCCTACTGGGCACACATGCTCGGATTCCGCGGCCACTACTCCACCCGATCCCGCCACTACTCCACCACCCTCGGCCAACTCCGAGCAGCCCGCGAACACCACGCCCGCGACAACGACATCACCACCGGCCGACTCCCCCTCTTCGACGAAGACCCCATCCTCATCATCAGCGAATGGGAGTACGCAGGCAAAGGCCACTCCCTCGGAGACGCGCTCCTCGCCGCCCTCGCCGAGACATCTCCGTCGACACCGCAACACGCCGTGGGGACCTGCCCATGACCCGGCTACTGCTCACGGTCCCTGAGGCCGCCGATGCGCTGTCCATCTCGCGCAGCAAGCTCTACCAACTGCTCGCCACCTGCGCAGTCGACTCAATCCGCATCGACGGCTCCCGCCGCATCCCCGTCCCCGCGTCACCGACTTCATCACCCGCCTGACCAGGAAGGAGGCAGCCGTATGACCAAAACCCTCGTCGTCACGCCGGACGAGCAATCGCGCAAGAAGGCACCCAAGCTGCGCGACGGCGTCATGAAGCGCGGCACCACCTAGTCGTACGTGATCAGAGTCCGTGACCCTGAAACGGGAGAGCAAGCCGAAGTGGGTTGGCGGCTTCGCCACCGAGGACGACGCCAAGGCTGCCCTCGACGAGGCCCGTGTCAACGCCCGCCGTGGCGAGTACGTAGACCGGAACGAGATCACTGTCTCGGACTACTTCGACATGTGGATAGAAGATCACGCGATGGAGATCAAGCCCGGCACCCTGGAGGACTACCGCACCGGCCTGCGCCTCTACGTCAAGCCGTACATCGGCAAGATGCATCTCCAAGCGGTACGCCCGTCCAGGATCACCAAGCTCTACCGCGATCTCCTGACCAAGGGCAGCAAGGATGGCAAGCCGCTCAAGGCCTCAACAGTCACCCACACCCATGCGATCCTCCGCCGCGCCTTCCGCGACGCCGTACTCGTCCACGAGTTCATCAGCAGTTCCCCGGTCGAAAAAGCCAAGCATCTACGAGCAGACCTCGACGCCCCCGGCACGATTCGGACCGCCGCCCAACTCCGCACGTTCCTCACCCTGGCCCGTACACACCGACTCCACGCCTTCTTCCACCTGGCCGCGTACACCGGTGCCCGTCGCGGAGAACTGCTCAACCTCCGCTGGCGGGACATCGACCTCGACGGCAAGCGCATCACCATCAAGGGTTCCGTGGGCGTAGTCGAGGGCCAGCGCGTCGAGGACACCACGAAGAGCGGCAGGACACGCGTGGTGAGCATTGACGACACCACGGTGACCGTCCCCCCCGATCACCAGAAGGCACAGGAAGCCGAGAAGGCCCGCGTCGGCGACTCCTGGAAGGGGACCGACAACACCGTGTTCACCACGGCCTGGGGCGGCTCGATCTACCCCACCACCGTCACCGGCCTGCCGCGCAAGCTCATCGAGGCCCACAACAAGAACGCCACCGACGCACTACCGATGATCCGCCTGCACGACCTACGTCACGTCCACGCGACCCTGCTCCTCCTGGCCGGCGTCCCCGTTCACGTCGTCGCCGCCTGGCTCGGTCACGCTAACCCCGCGATCACCCTGCGCGTCTACGCCCACGTGATCCTCTCGGCGGAGACCGCCGCCGCTGACATCTTCGCCAAGATCATCGAGTAGTCGCAGTGGCCAGCCCTCGACATAGAGCGTGGTCACGCGCCAGCGCGAGGCGCACTCATCGCAAATGTCGGTCGCTCATGCGATGCTCTGCTTCTCTACGATCCGCTGGAGGCCCCCCCGATGCCAGCACCACTGGACCCCCAGATTGCTGAGGCGCGGATACGCGCCAAGGGCTGGATCCCCACCGTCCCGTTCCCCGGAGCCGACAAGCCCTGGCCAGGTTACTGCGCCACCTGCGAGGAGCCCGGTAGGCCAAAGTACGGAAACATCTGCTCGCCAGGGTCCAGGCAAGGTCCCTGCCGTCCCTGTAGCGGTTCAGAGAAGAAGACCGAGGATGAAGCAAGGGCTGTCATGGCGCTCCGCGGGCTGACGCCAAAGGTGCCGTACCCGGGCAATCGAGTTCCTTGGGAATCAACCTGCGGTAACTGTAGAGGTACGACATACCCCACGCTCTCTAGCGTTCGAAAGGCGATCAAGCAGGGCCAGCCCAAGTGTTGCGACCTTTGCAGGCGAAACGGCGCGATCAGAGAAGAACAGGCTGTAGACCTTCTCAGGCTCGCGGGGGCCGAACCCCTTGTCCCATACCCAGGCGTCAAGGTTCCGTGGCCAGCACGGTGTCTCAACAAGGAGTGCCGGAAGAAGATCCAGCCCACATTGGACAGCATCAAACACGCCGGTACCGGCGCATGTCTGTACTGCGGGGCCTTCGGGATCAAGGCAGACGATGACGCTCTGGTCTACCTAATGGTTCATCCGACCCTGAATGCTGCCAAGGTCGGCATAGCCAAGGTTGATAGCAGGCGCATCGCACTGCACGAGAGCACGGGATGGACGTTGCTCACTACGGTCTTCATGTCAGGTCGGCATGCCCGCTCCGCGGAGCGCCACGTCCTTAGCAACTGGTCATCGCTTGGCCTCCCATACGGCGTTCACCCTTCTGCCATGCCGTACGCCGGATACACAGAGACTGTCAGTCTGAACGCCCGAGGTCTTGAAGAGATCAAGGAAGACCTTAGGCAGGCCATCCGTGAACTCCCCCGCGAGCAGGCCGGAGAGGCCCATCAGCTTGACTCAGGTGATATCTGAATCGCGATGGTGCTTCCTCGCGACTTGCTGTTAGCAAGAGTGTTAGCAAAAGGCCCTCCCGGATGATCCGGAAGGGCCTTGACCTGGAGCCGCCTTGGGGATTCGAACCCCAGACCCCTTCATTACGAGTGAAGTGCTCTGGCCGACTGAGCTAAGGCGGCGTGCCGTACAGCTTGAAAGAGTCTACAGGAGCCCAAGGGGTCCTCGCTCCCCGGAAACCCCCGAATCGGCTCAGGGGGTCAGCGGTCCGTCGAGCACGGCCTGGGCGGCGGGGGTGTCGCCTTCCCAAGTCAGTCCGGGGTGGGTGCGGGGCAGCCGGCCCCACAGCATCAGCAGCAGGTCGGCGGCCGGGCCGGCGATCTCGGCGACCGGTTCGCCGGGACCGTAGACGCAGGTCAGCCCGGTGTCCGTGGCGCGGACGCGGATGGCGTGCGCGGGCGGCTTCGCCATGCCTCGGTTGATCATGCGGTAGGCCATCGTGTCGAACACCTCCGCCACTCCCTCGCCGGCCAGCGTCGGGTCGAGGGTCGGGGTCAGGCCGAGGGCGTGTTCGGCGTCCCAGCGGTGGATGAGCGTCTCCAGCGGGCGGCGGCGCTGCCAGAAGCCGACCGTGTGGGGCGGGTAGAAGGTCCACGCCTCGGCTGAGGGGTCGCGGTCCAGGACGTCGAGCAGCGTCGCGGTGGTCTGGTCGAACCAGGCGCCGAGGTCGTCGCGCGGGGCGGGCGGGGCCTGGTGGTCGCCGTGGCGTTCGGTCACGGCCGTGGCCGCCCACAGGTTGCCGCCGCCGAGGTGGTCGGCCAGGTCGTACAGCGTCCAGTCGCCGCAGTGCTCGACCGGGGCGGACAGGTCGCCGTCGAGGCAGGCGCGGAAGGCGGCTGACTCGCGGCGCAGGTGGTGGAGGAGTTCGGCGGGGCGCATGCGAGCACTCTAGT
This sequence comes from Nonomuraea sp. ATR24, assembly GCF_041950485.1. Classification (NCBI taxonomy): domain Bacteria; kingdom Bacillati; phylum Actinomycetota; class Actinomycetes; order Streptosporangiales; family Streptosporangiaceae; genus Nonomuraea; species Nonomuraea sp. ATR24. Next base: position 126,565 of record NZ_JBGNUU010000019.1, on the reverse strand, counting down.
GGCCGGGTCACCCCTGATGACATGGGGGGATATGCCGGGAGCTAGCCTGAAATGGCTGCTCCATCCCCTCGGGGAGCAGTCGCTCGGTATGTCCGGCGCACAACGGAGGGATCATGAACGGCTACCCGCAGATCGCGGACCACGGCATGATCGGTGACCTGCAGACCGCCGCGCTCGTGTCCGGGGCGGGCACCGTCGACTGGTGGTGCACGCCCAGGTTCGACTCCCCGAGTCTCTTCGCGTCCATTCTCGACAGCGAACGCGGCGGGCACTGCCGGCTGGCAGCCGACGTGGACCGGATCGAGGGGGCGACGGTCCGGCAGCTTTACCTGCCCGACACCGCCATCCTGGTCACCCGCTACATGGCTCCCGGAGGCGTCGGCGAGGTCGCCGACTTCATGGTGCCGGACACCTCCGCCACCCCGTCGGCCCGGCATCGCCTCGTCCGGGTCGCCCGGGTGGTCCGCGGCAGCCTGCCGTTCACGCTGGTCTGCCGTCCGCGCTTCGACTACGGCCGGGCGCCGCACGCTCTCAGCATCCTGGACGACCGGTCAGCCGTCTTCGAAGGCCCCGGCACGAGCCTCCACCTCCAGGCCGCCGGACCACTCGTCCTGCGCCAGGACAGCCAGGACGGCCAAGGCCGCCAGGACGGCCAGGACCGCCAGGACGTGGTCGCCGACTTCACCCTCCACGCCGACGAGATCGCCGCGATCGTCCTGACCAGCGACAGCGACGGCGAGGCCGGCCCGCCGGTGCCGCCGCTGACCCTCGACGGGGTGCGCGACAGCTTCGACGCCTGCCGCGCCTTCTGGCACGACTGGCTGCGCTCGTCCCGGTATCGCGGCCGCTGGCACGACATGGTCACCCGGTCGGCGATCACCCTCAAGCTCCTCACGTACGCGCCCACGGGTGCGCCGATCGCCGCCGCCACGATGGGCCTGCCGGAGCAGATCGGCGGCGAGCGCAACTGGGACTACCGCTACACCTGGATCCGTGATGCCTCCCTGTCCGTCCGGGCCCTGATCGACCTGGGCTTCGTCGAGGAGGCCCAGGCGTTCCGTACGTGGCTGCGCGAACGCCTGGACGCCGCCGGCGACGCGGAGGAGCCGTTGCAGATCATGTACCGGGTCGACGGGGACCCGCACCTGACCGAGGAGGTCCTCGACCACCTGGAGGGCTACCAGGGCTCGAAGCCGGTACGGGCCGGGAACGCCGCCGCCGGGCAGCTCCAGCTCGACATCTACGGCGAGGCCGCCGACGCCCTGGCCCAGGCGCAGGAGATCGGCGGCATCCGCGGCTGGCGGTCGTTCGCCGGGCTGCTGGACTGGCTGGCCGACACCTGGGACCGCCCCGACGAGGGGATCTGGGAGACCCGTGGCGGGCGCCAGGACTTCACCTACAGCCGCCTGATGACCTGGGTCGCGTTCGACCGGGGCATCCGGATGGCGACCGCCTACTCGCGTCCCGGCGACGTCGCCCGCTGGACGAGCGTTCGCGACACCGTCTTCGACCAGATCGTCGACCGCGGCTGGAGCCCCCGGCGGCAGGCCTTCGTCCAGCACTACGGCACCGACGTGCTGGACGCGTCGCTGCTGCTCATGCCGCGCGTCGGGTTCATCTCGCCCCGCGACCCGGCCTGGCTGAGCACGCTCGACGCGATGGAGAAGGAGCTGGTCAGCGACAGCCTCGTCTACCGGTACGACCCCGCCGCCTCCCCCGACGGGCTGCTCGGCTCGGAGGGCACGTTCAACCTGTGCAGCTTCCTGTACGTCGAGGCCCTGGCCCGCGCCGGGCGGCTGCAGCAGGCGCGTTACGCCTTCGACAAGATGCTCACGTACGCGAACCATGTCGGCCTGTTCGCCGAGGAGATCGGCCCGTCGGGCGAGCAGCTCGGCAACTTCCCGCAGGCGTTCACCCACCTCGCGCTCATCGCCGCCGCCATCGCCCTGGACGAGCAGCTCGAACGCGCCGAATCGTCCCCGGGCTAGACCGTACGCGCCTACCGCGCGCCGGCGGGGAGCCGGATGGCGGCGGCGAGGCCGACCAGGGCGAACACGCCGAGCGCGATCATGGCGAGCGCGTAGGACCGGTTGCCCTGGGCCGGCCCGGCGATGAGGATCGTGCCCGCGATCGCCGTGCCGAACGACGAGCCGAGGTTGGAGACGCTGCGCGACAGCCCGGAGATCTCGCCCTGCCGTTCCTCGGGGAAGCTGGACTGCACCAGGTTGACCGACGGGGTCAGCATCACGCCCACGCCCAGCCCGATCAGCAGCAGCCCCGGCGCGAACGCGACCACCCTGGACGAGGCCCCGACAAGGAGGAGCAGGACGCCGATCCCGGCCACGGTCATGACGAAGCCCGCCGAGATCAGGGCCTTCTGCGAGTGCTTGCGGGACAGGCGCTCCGCGGCCAGCGACGTGATCAGCACGCCCACGGTCGCCGAGGTGAAGATCACCCCGGTCTGGATCGCGCTGTAGCCGCGGACCGTCTGCAGGAAGACCGCGACGACGAAGGACGTGCCCATGAGGACCAGCCACTGCATGTTCTGGGTGATCAGTCCGAGGTTGGAGGTACGGTTCCGGAACAGGCCCGTGCTGAGCAGCGGCTCCTTCCCGGCGCGTTGCCGCGCGCGGATGTGGAGGAAGAACCAGATCAGGAAGGCCGCTCCGGCGACGAGGAGCACCGCCATCAGGACGGCGTCGCTGCCGGCCTGGAGGATCCCGAACACGACGAAGAACATGCCCACCGCCGACAGCACCGCCCCGGCGGCGTCGAAGGGGCGGTCCGGGTCCGACGCCACCGGGTCGGCGATCCCGCGGCTGAAGACGATGATCACGGCGACGACCAGCGCCTGGAAGAGGAACGCGGCCCGCCAGTCGATCGCCGTCGCGATGAATCCGCCGATCAGCGGGCCCGCCGCCGCGCCGACGCCGCCCAGCCCGCTGATCACGCCGAACGCCCGGGCCCGCGACTGGAGATCGGCGTAGGCCATCGTGGCGAGGATGTAGACCGGCGGGATCAGCAGCGCGGTGCCCACCCCTTCCAGCACCGAGTTGCCGAGCATCAGCACGGCCAGGCTCGGCGACAGCGCACTGATCAGCGCGCCGATCCCGTACAGGGTGAGTCCGAGGAGGAAGCAGCGCTTGCGGCCCCAGCGGTCGGTCAGCTTGCTGCACGGGATCATGAGCACCGCCATGATCAACAGGAACAGCGTGATCGTGCTCTGCACGCCCTGAACCGTCGTGTCCAGGTCCTCGCCGATGTCGTTGATCATCACGTTCATGTTGGAGCCGGCGAAGCTGCAGATGAACTGGGCGAGGGCCAGCGGCGCCAGGACGCGCCCGCTCATCACCCCTCCCAGAAGGGAGAAAAGGGCTGGATCACCACTTCTCCCTCGCGGATCACCCCGTGAGAGCCCTCGGGAATCTCGTTCCAGGTGCCCGCGAGATCGCGCAGCGGCTCCGAGACCACGAAACGCGTCCCCGCGCCGAGCTGCCGCAGGGCCTCCAGTTCCGGATGGAGCTCCCGTACCTGCGCGATGTCGGTGGAGTAGAACAGCGAGCCGGGGCGGCCCGCGCTGGCGTGGCGGAACATCCACACGGACTCCCCGTCCGTCGTGGCCACCGTCATGTCGACCGGAGGCGGGGTTCCGCGGCGCCGGGCGAGCTCCTCCACCAGCCCGACGGCACGGGCCACGGCACTCGGCGGGTCGTCGGCCAGCCCGAACGTGAGCGCCAGGAAGAACAGCAGCTCCGAATCGGTGGACCCCTCGATGGCGGGGTAGAGCGACGGCTCCACCGCCATCGCCATGTCACGCCGCAGCTCGCGGAACCCCTCCACGGCTCCGTTGTGCATCCACAGCCAGCGCCCGTGGCGGAACGGATGGCAGTTGCTGCGCTGCACCGGGGTTCCGGTCGACGAACGGACGTGCGCGAACAGGAGGGGGGTGCGGATCTGCCGGGCGATCTCCCGCAGGTTCCGGTCGTTCCACGCGGGCTCGACGCTCTTGAAGACGGCGGGCTCCGCGCCCTCGCCGTACCACCCGATGCCGAAACCGTCGCCGTTCGTGGTGGTCACCCCGAGCCTCGCGTGCAGGCTCTGGTCGATGAGCGAGTGAACCGGCCTGAACAGCAGGTCCTCGGCCAGAATGGGTTCTCCGCAGTACGTCATCCATCGACACATGGTCACCTCGGTCGTCAGTGGTGGAACGCGGCCTTCAGCGCCACGATGATCAGCCCGAGCACCAGGTTGACGGCGCTCGTGCCGAGGACCGCGCGCGGGGAGGCGCCGACCCCCACCGCCGCGGCGGCCGCCCAGCCGACCTGACCGGCGATCGCGACCACGAGGGCCAGCCACACGGTGGCCTGCGGTTCGAGGCCCAGCAACGGGCCGACGGCCACCACCGCGGCCGGCGGGATCGCCGCCGTGACGATCGGCCACTCCTCGACGCCGGCCCGGCGGATGTCGGCCAGGCTCGCGGAGCGGAAGACCGTACGCGCGCCGAACAGGCGGGCGTGCACGTGGGCGGCCCAGAACACCACGCTGGTGCCCAGCAGCAGCAGGACCAGCTCCAGGCGCGGGAACCTGCCGAGCGTCCCCGCACCGGCCACCACGGAGGCGGCCAGCAGCGATCCGTAGACCGCCCCGGTGTAGTCTCTCGGCCGCCGGGCGCCGTTCCCGTGATGGTTGTCCATGGGATGACCCGAGCGGGGCGTGCCGCGCGGTCAGCGGGCGCCGGTGCTCTCCATCATGTCGCGCAGTTGCGCCTCCTCCTCGCGGCTGAGGGAGGTCTGGATGACGTGGCCGCCGTACGGCTGGACCTCCGGGATGACCTTGTCCGGGGTGCTCCGCACGACCAGGACGAACAGTGCGGCGGTGCCGGGCTCCAGCTTGTCGCCGAGCTCCCGCATGAACGCGTCGTTGACCCCGAGGTCCGTCATCGCGCCGCCGGCCGCTCCGGTGGCCGCGCCCAGCGCCATGCCGAACAGCGGCATGAAGAACAGCATCCCGATCAGGCCGCCCCACAGCGCGCCGCTCGCCGCGCCCATGCCGGTCGTGCCGACGCTCTGGTGCAGCTTGATCGTGCCGTTGTCCCGGCGTTCGACGATGGCCATGTCCTCCAGCGTGATCAGGTTCTGCCGCTGCAGCTCGATCAGGCGGTCGCGGACGGCGACGGCGGTGGCGACGTCCGGGTAGGAGATGGCGATGAGGTTGCTCATGGGGTCTTCTTCCTCGACGTGGCGATGTGCTCAAGGTGATCCCCCTTTCGCGATCGGGCGGCCACCACGGCCAGGCAAAAACATCCCCTCCGCATGCGGCGAGGTCCACGCAGAAGACATCCGGAAATATCGCCACAAAGCGGATAAATAGCCTTAAACTGCATGCAATTCCCGGTCGAGGTCAAGGGGCATGCCGTGCACAAGGTCGTCCACATCCGGCCGCTCGACGACGTCGTCGGACACGAGCGGTCGCCCGACTGCCTGTGCGGCCCCGCCGGAGAGGGCGTGTACGCCCAGGCCACCACGCAGGCGCTCGGCATGATCTACCGGCACCACGCGCTGCGGCCCTGCCACGACTGGGAGGCCACGGCCGAGGCGTGACGGGCTAGCTCTCCCCCTCGCCTGACGGCTTGCCGTACATCGTGTCGTGCTGGATACGCGGCGAGCACACCGACGCCGACGGGCACGCGCAGCGCCTGCCGCCGTCGTCCAGCCGCACGGTCACCGTGTCGGCGGGCACGTTGTGGCCCACCACCGTGCCGTCGCCCTGCGGGGTGCTCACGCGGCTGCCGTTCTTCGGCATCCGGTAGCGGGTCTCGACGTACAGCGGGTGCTCGTACTTGAGGCAGCACATCAGCCGCCCGCACGCGCCGGCGATGCGCAGCGGGTTGACCGGCAGGTCCTGGTCCTTGGCCATGCGGACGGAGACCGGCTCGAAGTCCTTGAGGAACGTCGCGCAGCACAGGTCGCGGCCGCAGGGGCCGATGCCGCCCTGGAGGCGGGCTTCGTCGCGCGGGCCGATCTGCCGCAGCTCGACGCGGGCGCGCAGGTTGCGGGCGAGGTCACGGACCAGGGCGCGGAAGTCGACGCGGTGCGGGGCCGAGAAGTAGACGGTGTAGACGTTGTCCTGGTCGAGGTAGTCGACGCCGACCACCTTCATGGGCAGCGTGTGGCGTTTGATCAGGCGTTTGGAGACGCTGCGCGCCTCGGCCCTGCGGCGTTTGTTGGTCTCGTCGCGGGTCAGGTGCTCCTCGCCCGCGAGGCCGGCGCAGACGGGCAGGCCGTCGATGTCCTCGCTGGTGTACTGCGGCGCCCACACGCACTCCGCCACCTCGGGCCCGGCGTCGGTCGGGACCAGCACCTTGTCGCCCACCGCGGGGCTGTGGGGGCCGGGGTCGAGGTAGTAGAGCCGTCCGTAGCGGGTGAAGCTCACGGCCATGATCATTCCCATGGGCTCGTGCTCGCCTCCTACCGGCGTCGGGGACACGTACCTGCCACAGTACGCGCCGCGCCGGGACGGAGCTTCACGCCCTGAGCGACAGCATCATGGACTCGACCGCGATCTGCGGGTTGACGTTGAGGTCGAGGCGCTCGCGGCAGCGCATGATCGCGTCGATGCGCCCCAGCGTCTCCTCCGGGGTGGTCGCCTTGGCCACCTGGTCGAGGTCGAAGCGGAGGTCGTCGTTGGCCAGCTCGACCCCGGCGCCGAACTGCATGGCCAGCACGTCGCGGTAGAACGACACCAGCTCCAGCAGCGCCGCGTCGAGCGAGTCGCGCTTGATGCGGGTGGCGCGGGACTTCTGCCGGTCTTCCAGGTCCTTCAGCGCCCCCGCGCCGCCCCGGACCAGACCCCGGTTGAGTCCCTTGCCCGTGGAGCCCTCGCCGTAGATCTTGCGCAGCTCGGTGGTCTCGTTCTCGTTGAGCGCGGCGGTGGCGGCGGCGGCCTCCTCCTCGGCGGTCTTGACCAGCCGCTCGGCGGCGCTGACGCACTCGCCGACGCCCGACAGCGACCGGGGGATGGACAGCACGGCCTCACGACGGCGGCGGGCCCCCTCGTCCAGCGCCAGCGCGCGGGCGCGGCTGATGTGGCCCTGGGCGGCGCGGGCGGCGAACTGGGCGGTCTCCCACGGGACGCTGTCGCGGGTGGCCAGCAGGTGCGCGACGGCCTCGGTGCCGGGCGTGGTGAGCGTGACGAGCCGGCACCGGGACCGGATGGTGATCATCAGGTCGTCGGGGGCGGGCGCGCAGAGCAGCCACACGGTGCGCGGCGGCGGCTCCTCGATGGCCTTGAGCAGGGCGTTGGCGGCGGACTCCGTGGCCCGGTCGGCGTCCTCGAACAGGATGACCCGCCACCGGCCCTGGGTCGGCGCGCCCGCCGCGCGCAGGATGAGCTCGCGCGTCTGCTTGACGCTGTAGGACAGCCCGGCGGGACGTACGCACTCCAGGTCGGGGTGTGAGCCGATGAGCACCTGGTGGCACTGGTCGCAGTGGCCGCAGCCGCCGTCGGGGCAGAGCAGCGCGGCGGCGAAGGCGCGGGCGGCGTCCTCGCGGCCCGCGCCGGGCGGGCCGGTGAACAGCCAGGCGTGCGTCATGCCGGCGCCGCGCCCGCCGCTCACCGCCTCGGCGGCGGCCGCGGCGGCCCGCGACAGCACGGCCGTCGCCTGGGTCTGGCCTACCAGGTCATCGAAGACACCCACGGGTCAAGGCTAGTCGCGGATGGCGGGCATCGTGCCCGTGATGTCCTCGGACGTGCGCGGCACCGGGTCGGGCAGGATCTCGCGGACCCGGTCCTGGATGGCGCGGGTGATCTCGTCGGGCTCCAGGGTGCCGTCGACGACCAGGTAGCGCTCGGGCGCGGCGGCGGCCAGCGCGCGGAACTCCTTGCGCACCCGCTCGTGGAACTCCAGCGGCTCCGACTCGATCCGGTCGGCGGCCCCGCCGAGCCGGGTCAGCCCCACCTCGGGCGGGGTGTCGATGAGCACGGTCAGGTGCGGCACCAGCCCGCCCGTCGCCCAGGCGTTGACCTTGGACACGTCGCCGGGGTCGAGCGCTCGCCCGGCGCCCTGGTAGGCGAGCGAGGAGTCGACGTAGCGGTCGCACACCACCAGCGCCCCCCGGTAGAGGGCGGGCCGGATGACCTTCTCGACATGCTCGGCCCGGTCGGCGGCGTAGAGCAGCGCCTCGGCCCGCGCCGACAGGCCGCGCTCGGCGGCGTCGAGCAGGATGGCGCGCAGCCGCATGCCGACCTTGGTGGCGCCGGGCTCGCGAGTCTGAACCACGTCGTAGCCCTGGTCGCGCAGCCAGATGGCGAGCATCCTGGACTGGGTGGTCTTGCCGGACCCCTCGCCGCCCTCGAAGGCCACGAACAGCCCCGGCACGTGCTCGGCGGGCCCAGCCTTGAACCGCTCGCCGCGCAGCGCCGCGATCAGGTCCTCGGTGATGGGGACGCCCTTGCGGTCGTCCATGTGGCGCAGCCCGAGCACGCCGACGAGCGCGGCCACCACGCCGCCGACGAGCAGCACCAGGTTGGTGCCGCTGAACTCGTAGGTCAGGTCGCCGAAGGTCAGCAGGTGCTCGCCGAACAGCGCGGCCAGTGGCGCGGCCACGGCGACGACCAGCAGCAGCGTCACCCGGGCCGTCGACTGCAGGAAGGAGAACGTGCGCCCGCGCAGCCCGTCTTCGACCTCCAGGCCGATGAGCGTGTAGCCGATGATCCAGGCGATGCCCGCGCACGCCCCCAGCGCCACGGTCAGCATGACCACGATCACCAGGTTGTGGATGAGCGCGATGGCCATGAGGACGAGCCCGGCCACGATGAGCGACAGCCCGAACAGGCGCCGCCGCGACAGCTCGCGCAGCAGCCGCAGCCCGAAGAACATGCCCAGCGCCATGCCGACGAAGACGGCGCCGAACACCACGCCGTAGGCGGCGTCGCCGCCGCCCAGCGCCACCACGTAGATCTTGGCGACGCCCACCACCGCGCCGCCGGCCGCGAACGCGCCCAGCATGCCGATGATCAAGCCGCGCACCAGCCGGTTGCCGCCGACGAACCGCCAGCCCTCGACGATCTGCTTGAGCACCGAGGGCGTGGAGATCGCGCCGTCGCGCTTGGGGATGTCGCGCAGCGTGAAGATGAGGAACGCCGACACCAGGTAGGCGCAGGCGTTGACGACGAGCGCCAGCGCGGTGGCGTCGACCCCGGCCAGCGCCGGCACGAGGTTGCGCCCCACGTCGCCGGCCACCGACAGGGCGGCGAACAGCGCGGCGGCGACCGGCGCGCTGCCGTAGGTCACCATCAGGTTGAGCTGGTTGGCCGACTCCAGCTGCTCCTTGGGCACCAGGTTGGGGACGGTGGCGTCCTTGGCCGGGACCCAGAACAGGTTGACGCACTCGACGAGGACCGTGGCGACGATGACCCACTGGTAGCTGCCGACGATCGGGATCGACAGCACGACGGCGAAGCGGGCCAGGTCGGCGGCGAACATCGTCAGCCGCCGGTCGAACCGGTCGGCGAACGCCCCGGCGAGCGGCCCGAGCAGGACGGCGGGCAGCATCTTGGCGACGAACACGCCGCCGATGGCCAGGGACTGGGTGCGGTAGTCGCCCTGGGTGAGGTTTCCGGCCATCGCGGTCAGCGCGAGGATGTTGAGCCAGTCACCCAGGCTGCACACCGACATGGCAGTCCACAGCCGGCGGAACGGCGCGTTTGCCAGCACGTGTGCCTGTCGGCGGCGGCCAAGGACGGTCATGATGTCAGCGTATCCAGGTCAGGGGGAGCGGCGAGTCGGATATGACCGGCTGTGCGCTGGTAAGCGCACCGGTCAGTGTGTCGGGAAGTGCACCGCTCATGGACACCGTCTCCGCTCCCAGCTCCGTCAGTCACCGCGCTTGGCCCGCTCGATCAGCGGCGCCCAGGCCGTGCGGACGGGCGCGGGCAGATCGAGATCTTCCCAGAGCTCGACGAGCAACACCCCATCCACGTGATCGAGCACGTCCTGCGGCCGGCCTTCGCTCAGCAGCGCCGCATAGGCCTCGCGGCGTTGCTCGCGGTCGGCCAGATCGTAGACCCGGTCGCCGTGGGCCACAATGCCCAGGGCCGCGGACACCGGCAGCCGCGGCAGACAACTCGGCACAGAACCGGCGAACTCCACCTTCGGCTCCAGCGCCAGCCGGAACCCGGCGGCGTCGAGGATGCGCCCGGCCGTCTCCAGGGTGGGCGACTTGCGCCCGTGCTCATAGGCCGAGAGCGTCGTGCGCGAGGTGCCGCTGCCCTCGGCGAGCTGCTGCTGGTGCAGCCGCGCCGTGTGGCGGGCGTGCTTGAGCAGCATCGCGCCGTGCTCCGCCCAGAACTTGACGTCGGGCTTCATCCGTCACCTCCCGTAGTATCCGTTCGGATACTACTCTAGATTAGCCCAGCGTGACCACTGGTTTGCGTAAAGTCAGCGCAGCTCCAGCATAGTGATCTCAGGCGGCGCTCCGACACGCACCGGAGGGCCCCAATATCCGGCCCCGCGCGTCACGTACACCGGCATGCCCTTGACCGTGCCCAGCCCCGACACCACGGGCTGCTGGAGCGGGACGATCAGGTTGAACGGCACCATCTGCCCGCCGTGCGTGTGGCCGGAGAGCTGCAGGTCGACGCCGTGTTCGGCGGCCTTCTCCGCCTGCACCGGCTGGTGGGCGAGCAGGACGGCGGCGCGGTTCGGGTCGCGCCCGCCGAGCGCCCTGGCGAAGTCGGGCCCGTCGTTCATGGTGACGCCGTTGACGTCGTTCACCCCGGCCAGGTCCAGCACCGCGCCCTGGTGGCGGATCTCCACCCGTTCGTTGCGCAGCGACCGCACGCCGAGGTCGGCCAGCTCCTCGATCCACTCGCCCGGCCCCTGCTCGGTGAAGTATTCGTGGTTGCCGGTCACGAAATAGGCCCCGTAGCGGGATTCCAGGTTCTTGAACGGCTTCGCCAGCCGCCCGAGCGCGGACACCGAGCCGTCGACCAGGTCGCCGACGATCGCCACCACGTCGGGCTCCAGGCCGTTGATCATGCGCACGATCCGCTCGGTGTGCCCGATCCCGGTCAGCGGCCCCAGGTGGATGTCGCTCACCACGGCGAACCGCAGCCCGCGCAGCCGCTGGTCGAGCCCCGGCAGCGTCACCCTGACCGGCTCGATCACCGGGTCGCCCAGCGCCACCGACGCGCCGTAGCCGACCGTGCCCAGCGCGCCGACGCCCGCGACCGCGGCGGTGGCCCGACCCAGGAAGAGCCGCCTGCTCATGCCGTCGGCGGCGGGCCCGGGCTCCTCGGACGACCCCGCCGGCCCCGACGGCCCCGCCCCGGCGGGCACCAGCTCCACCACCGGCGCCGGACGCCTCCCGCGACGGCGCATCACCAGCGCCGCCACCGCCCGCGGCACCTCCAGCACCACGAGGAACACGACCAGGTAGAACATCACCGCGATCCACAGATAGCCCGGCCACGCCAGCCAGTGGAACGCCTCCATACGCGAGGCCACGAAGGTCGCCACCACGAGCACGAACAGCCCCGCCACCACGAAGCTCAGGCCCCTGCGCAGCCTCCCCGGCCCGGTGGTGGAGCGGACGAGCCGGTGCCACAGGTAATAGTGGACGGCCGCGACCAGAGCCACCATGAAGAAGACGAAGAGCACGCCGTCATGCTACGAGCGCGCGATCAAGCCCGCGTACGGCCGCTGAGAGGGCTCTCAGGACTTGGCGGCGGGCTTCTTCGCGGCCGTCTTGGCGGGGGCCTTCTTGGCCGGCGCCTTCTTCGTCGTCTTCTTCGGCGCGGGCGCCCGCTCACGCCGCTCGGCCAGCAGCTCCGCCGCCCGCTCGATCGTGATCTCCTCGACCGTGTCGCCCTTGCGCAGCGAGGCGTTGGTCTCGCCATCGGTCACGTACGGCCCGAAACGACCCTCCTTGACCACGACCGGCTTCTTGGAGTTGGGGTCCTCGCCCAGCTCGCGCAGCGGCGCCGCGGCCGCGGCCCGGCCCCTGCCACGCTGCTTCGGCTGCGCGAACAGCTCCTTCGCCTGCTCGATCGTGACCGTCAGCAGGTCCTCCTCCGACCCGAGCGAGCGCGAATCAGTGCCCTTCTTCAGGTACGGGCCGAACTTCCCGTTGTGCGCCACCACCGGCTCGCCGTCGAGCTCGCCCACCTCGCGCGGGATCGTCAGCAGCCGCAGCGCGTCGTCCAGCGTGATCGTGTCGAGCGACATCGTCTTGAACAGCGAGCTGGTGCGCGGCTTGGGGGCGTCCGCCTTCTTCGTCCGCTTCTTCGGGGCGCCCTCGGCAGGCGGCGCCTCCTCCGGCAGGATCTCGGTCACGTACGGGCCGAACCGCCCGTCCTTGGCCACGATCATGTGCCCGCTCACCGGGTCGCGGCCCAGCTCACGGTCGCCGGTCGGGCGCGAGAACAGCTCCTCGGCCTTCTCGGCGGTCAGCTCGTCGGGAGTCATGTCCTCGGGCACGTTGACCCGGGCGCCGTCGCGGTCCAGGTACGGGCCGTAGCGGCCGACGCGGATGACGATGTCGGTGCCCCTGATCGGGAACGAGCTGATCTCCTTGGCGTCGATGTCGCCCAGGTCGGTGACCATCTCCTTCAGGCCCTCGTCACCGTCGCCGCCGAAGTAGAAGCGCTGCAGCTCCGGCACCCGCTCCGCCCGGTCGTTGGCGATGTCGTCGAGCACCTTCTCCATGTCGGCCGTGAAGTCGTAGTCGACCAGGTTGCCGAAATGCTGCTCCAGCAGGTTGACCACGGCGAACGCCAGGAAGGAGGGCACCAGCGCGGTGCCCTTCTTGAACACGTAGCCACGGTCGAGGATCGTGCCGATGATCGACGCGTAGGTCGACGGGCGGCCGATCTCGCGATCCTCCAGCTCCTTGACCAGCGACGCCTCGGTGTAGCGGGCCGGCGGCTTGGTCGAGTGACCCGCCACGTCCAGCCGGGTCGCGCTCAGCGCGTCGCCCTCGGCCAGGTTGGGCAGCCGCTTCTCGGAGTCGTCACGGTCGGTCGACGGGTCGTCGTGACCCTCCACGTACGCCTTGAGGAAGCCGTAGAACGTGATCGTCCGGCCGGAGGCGGTGAACTCGACGTCCTCGCCCGCCGACGACCTGCCGCCCACCTTGACCGTGACCGACTCGCCGACGGCGTCCTTCATCTGCGACGACACCGTGCGCTGCCAGATCAGCTCGTACAGCCGGAACTTGTCGCCCGTCAGCCCCGTCTCGCCCGGCGTGCGGAACTGCTCGCCCGACGGCCTGATCGCCTCGTGCGCCTCCTGCGCGTTCTTCACCTTGCCGCTGTAAACGCGCGGCTTGTCCGGCACGTACGCCTCGCCGTACAGCTTGATGGCCTGCGAGCGGGCGGCGGCGACGGCCGTCTCCGACAGCGTGATGCTGTCGGTACGCATGTACGTGATGTAGCCCTCTTCGTAGAGGCGCTGCGCCACCTGCATCGTGTACTTGGCGGAGAAGCCCAGCTTGCGGCTGGCCTCCTGCTGCAACGTGGTCGTCCGGAACGGCGCGTACGGCTTGCGGGTGTACGGCTTGCGCTCGACGGACTTGACCGCGTAGGACGAGCCCTGGAGCCGGCCGGCCAGCTCGCCCGCGGCGGCCTCGGTCAGGTGGAGCACGTCGTTGTTCTTGAGCAGGCCGGTGCTGGCGAAGTCGCGGCCCTGCGCGACCCGCTTGCCGTCGACGCCGGTCAGCGTGGCGGTGAAGTCGCGCGGCCGCTCCTCGGCCTTGCCCGTGTCGAACAGCGCCTGGAGGTCCCAGTAATGGGCGGCCGTGAACGCCATGCGCTCGCGCTCGCGCTCGACCACCAGCCGCGTCGCCACCGACTGGACGCGCCCCGCCGACAGCCTCGGCTTGACCTTCTTCCACAGGACCGGGCTGACCTCGTAGCCGTAGAGGCGGTCGAGGATGCGGCGGGTCTCCTGGGCGTCGACCAGGCGCAGGTTGAGGTCGCGCGGGTTGGCCACGGCGTTGCGGATCGCCTGCGGGGTGATCTCGTGGAACACCATGCGGTGCACCGGCACCCGCGGCTTGAGCACCTCACGCAGGTGCCAGGCGATCGCCTCGCCCTCGCGGTCCTCGTCAGTGGCCAGGTAGAGCTCGTCGGCGTCCTTGAGCAGCTGCTTGAGCTTGCTCACCTGCGAGCGCTTGTCGGGGTTGACGACGTACAGCGGCTCGAAGTCGTGCTCCACGTTGACGCCAAGGCGTGCCCACGTCTCCCCCTTGAACTTCTCGGGGATGTCGTCGGCCCGCTCAGGCAGGTCGCGGATATGGCCGATGCTGGACTCGACGACGTAGCCGGCGCCGAGGTACCGCTCGATCGTCTTGGCCTTGGCGGGCGACTCCACGATCACCAGGCGTGTTCCGCCGGCGCTGCCGTTGTTGGCTGGCACGCTGCTTCCTACCTCGCTGTTCGCTTGCAATTCCCCCTGCCGGGAGCCGGCACAGATCTGAAAGGTAACCCGACTCGCGGATTTTTCCTTCCCCCGGGGCTACCCACTAGCTTCCGGGTCCACCCACAAGCACGCAGAATAAGGGCCCATCGAGACGCATGGCGCCCTGACTCACCCTGGAGACTAATCGTTGTGCTCGACTACTCCTACATGGATATCTTCATTCCGCGCGATCTGTCCCGCGAAGCCGCACGTCAGCTGCTGACCGAGCACGCTGAGTACGGCCAGTGGGAGCTCGCCCGGGTGCGGCTCCATCCCGACGGGAGCCGCCGTGTACGGCTGCGCCGAAAGATCGTGCGCGTGCGCAGCACTCTATGACAAAGGCTTTGCCCGCCCCGGGCCGCGCCCCCGGAACGGGCAAAGCGTCTATGGGCCACTGCCCGCCGGCTGCGGGCAGTGGCCAGGTGTTGCTACTTCCGGCCGAGGCGGAAGCGGCGGGTGGTGGCGAACAGGGTGGCCGAGGCGGCGCACATGGCGCCCAGCACCAGCGCGAACAGCGAGCCGGTGGACATCCCGGTGACGCCGGTCGGCTGGGCGGCGCTCATCAGGCCCAGGTCACCCGTGGGCAGGCTGCCGGTCGCGGAGCTCACGGCGCCGCCGACCGGGGTCGAGGAGACGAGGGCGGTGGCCGGCTCCAGCGCCGACACCGGGCCGGTCGCGGCGGAGGTCCGCTGCTTGCCCTGGACGCCCGGCCGCTTGCCCTGGACGCCCGGCCGCTTGCCCTGGACGCCGGGCTTCTTGCCCTGGACCGCGGGGGTGGCGGGCTGGGCGGGCACGCCGGGCAGGCCCGGGACCGCGGGCAGGCCGAGCGTGCCGGCGACGTCACCGACGACCGGCAGCGGCGGCAGGCCGGAGCCGCCGCTCATCCGCTGGGCGACACCGCTGGCGTCCTGGAGGCCGCTCAGCGCGGGCACCGCCGGGAGCGCGGGCAGCACGCCGCCGCCCTTGGCCGCCTGGGCCTTGCTGCTGTGGTTCTTGTAGTGGCCGTGGTGCGGCGGGGTGCCGACGTGCGCCCCGCCCAGGCACCCGGCGGCCGCGTCACCCAGGACGGCCACGGCGTTGCCGCAGACGTTGACCGGGGCGGTGATCGGCGCGATCACCTGGTTGCCGGCCAGCACGCCGGACCGGCCGGACGTGGTGTTGCCACCGGCGCCCACACCGTTGTGGGGCGAGACGAACGCGCCGCCCTTGCAGTGGGCCTCCGACAGGCCGAGCGCCGCGACCGCGTTGCCGCACGCGTTGACCGGGGCGGTGATGGGAGCCACGACCTGGTTGCCCGAGCCGACCCCGGAACGCCCGGACGTGACGTTGCCGCCTGCGCCCTTGCCGCCGTTCTTCACCGAGACGCCGCCCTTGCACCCGGCGAACGCCTCACCGAACAGCGCCACCGCGTTGCCGCAGACGTTGACCGGAGCCGTGACGGGAGCGACCACCTGGTTGCCGCTGAGCACGCCCGACCGGCCCGACGTGTGGTTGCCACCGGCCCCGGAGCCGGCCGCCGAGTTGTGCACCGACGAGCCGCCCTCGCACCCGGCGGGCGCGTTGCCGACCGCGTTGCCGCAGGCGGTGATGGGCAGGCTGACCGGGGCGATGACCTGGTTGCCGCTGCCGGCGCCGTAGCGCCCGTCGGTGTCGTTGCCGGTCGAGCCCACGTGGCGGGAGCTGTGGTAGTGGCGCCCGTGGCCGCCGCCGTTGGTGACGGACGAGCCGCCCTTGCAGCCCGCGAACGCCTCGCCGAACACGGCCACCGAGTTGCCGCAGATGTTGATCGGGCCGCTGATCGGCGCGATCACCTGGTTGCCGCCGAGCGCCGACGAACGGCCCGACGTGGTGTTGCCCCCGGCGCCGGTGCCGGTGTTGTGCACCGAGGCGCCGCCCTTGCAGCCCGCCGTGGCGTCACCGAAGATCGCCAGCGCGTTGCCGCAGGCGTTGATCGGGGCCGTGATCGGCGCGGTGATCTGGTTGCCGCCGATCAGGCTGTGGTCGCCCGAGGTGCGGTTGCCGCCCGCGCCGCCCTTGCCCGAGGTCTTGACCGTCGAGCCGCCGGTGCACCCGGCGTCGGAGTTGCCGAACAGCGAGACCGCGTTGCCGCAGGCGTTGACCGGGGCGCTGATCGGCGCGTTGACCTGGTTGCCGCCCAGGACGCTGGACCTGCCGGACGTCTCGTTGGGGATGCCGCCCCGGCCGGTGTCGACCACCGACGCGCCCCCCTTGGAGCTGGCGCTGGACTCGCCGGCCACCCCGACCGCGTTGCCGCTGATGTCGATGGGCAGCGAGATGGGCAGGTTGACCTGGTTGCCGCCGCCGACGGAGGAGTCACCGTCGGTGTCGGCGAGCGCGGTGCCGCCGCCGAACGACATGACCGCCACCGCGAGCAGAGCCGCTGGGGCCGAAGCCTTCGCCCACGTACGCATAATGGATACTCCTACTGATTTCTTGGGGGATTACCTGACAGTTCGCACCCAGCCGTGGCCCGTGCGGGGCCTGCGGAATCGCAGGGCGCCGCGCACAGCGGAGACCTCGGGGAAATCGCGAACCAGGGACTGACGTGTCACCCGTTGGCGGAAAGTCGTGAACCGCCATGAGCGGAGGGATCGAAGCCGCGCTCCGCCACCGGCATCGGAAAGCCGGAACTCTGTCGCGGGGACTCAGTCAGGAGAGAAAGAAGGGTCGTCCGCCGCTGTGCGGACGACGGGGGGCAGCACGTACGGAAGAGCGACGTGCATGACCTCGAGCCGCGGGTCGAAGACAGACCTCGCGACGTCCCCCATGTTGGACCCGAACGGGCCGTTGCCACTGCCGTTGGGCACCAAGCCATCGGTGTCCAGGATGTTGTCGGCGGTGGAGGATGGCGGGAGGCCGGGATCCGACTGGCTGGTGAGCCCGTCGACCTTCAGCCCGGCCATCGCCCCGGCGTTGTCGAACACCGGAGCCGTGCCTACCGGGGGGAAACCGTCCTTGATGGACCCGGTGGCGTGCGGGGGTGTGCCGGCTCCTGTCGCCGCGGTGGAATCCGCGGCAGCCGGAGCGGAGAAGAGCATCCCGAACAGAAGCGCGAGCAGCCAACCCGCGGCCAGCACACTGCCGACCGCGACCGCTCGCACGACGACCCGACGGGCGCCGGCCGCGAACCGCGCCATCCGGTCAGCCCTGCGGGTGATCGGATCCTCTGCTGAGACAGTCACGGGCACGCGCCACGCATCGAGGGACATCGCCCTCGTCTGCCGCGCCGTGCGTGCCACGTGTCCTCCTCGGTTTCCAGGACCGGCTCCACCATCAGGCGGAGCCGGTCCACGGACTCACCCCTCAACGGTCCGTAACCGTAGCAGCACCCAACGTTGCCGCAAGTGCTTTTCACAAGAGACCCAGTAAGTGGTCAAGCTCGCGGCACTCGTATCGGGGCAAAGCGGGTCGGAGCTGCCGCGCCGCCCCACGACACGCGCTTGCGGAGGGCAAGAAACGAGGGCCGCCACGCCTGGGTGGTTAACCGGTATGACGCACCCCTCAGAGTTTGCTAACCTTACGGAGCCGACGCGAGATGACGGTCCCGCGTGCAGGCACCAAGTCCGGGTGGCGGAATAGGCAGACGCGCTAGCTTGAGGTGCTAGTGCCCTTTGCGGGGCATGGGGGTTCAAGTCCCCCCTCGGACACGTACTCCGGTACATGCTGGGCCTGGCCTCAACTACGACGACTCTTTCTGAGGGTTCGTAGGTGAGGTGCAGGCCCATTTGCGTGTAGAGGTCGTTCCGGTCTGTGGGATCCGCGGCCTTGAGGACCTGCGTCATCTCGGCCAGTCTTGGGATCAGCCCCATGACCTCCTTCTTACGGTTGACGGCCCGCAGGCTTCCTTCCGCTTTGAGCCGCTCGGCCCGGGTCTCGGCCATCCACCTGCCGATCTCCTCGGGACCTCCGCCCGCGTCCAGCGTTGTCCGGTAGCGGGCCATCCGACGGTCGCAGTCGTCGACGGTCCGCTTGGCCGTCTCGATCACGGCCCGGTCTGCCTCACTGTCCCGCGCATCCAACAGGGTCTCGACCGTTCGCCGGAGGTTTACGGGCGCGAAGACCTGGCACAGCCAGGTGTCCAGCTCGCCAAGGATGTGGTCCTCGCGGACGTAGACCGTACGCGGGTGCTCGATCTTGTTGGCCAGGGCGTACTCGGTGGGAAACTTGCACCGGTAGTGCGTGCGGCCGTTGTTCCATGAGGCTTCCATCCGGCGGGCACAGACACCGCAGTGCAGCAGGCCGCGCAGGACGTACGCTCTCGGACTGCGACGGGGCTTGCGCTCGACGGCGGGGCGGCCTTTCGCCGACAGCAGCTTCTGAACACGCTCGAACGTCTCCGTGTCCACGATCGGCTCGTGCGCGGTCTTCTCCGACCAGACCCACTGGCTCTCGGGATTCCACTTGAGCTTGGTGATGTGGCCCTGAGTGACGTCCTGGACGTCCAGGAGCTCTTCTTGCTAGCGCTGCTTGTTCCAGACCTGACGACCGGTGTAGCGAGGGTTCAGCAGGATGGCCTGGATGGCTGATTACGTGGTCCTCCAGCTCCCGTCGCCGGCAAAGCCATGCGGCCAGGTATCTTCGGTATCGTCCTTCTGCTACGGGCGTCAACAGAGATACCTCTCTCCGGAGATCAAGGAACGCAGCAATGCGACATTCAGCTCAGCTACCGAAGGAAACCACCCCCTGAGCTCCTAAAGCCCCAGGTGAACAAGTGTCGGCCCCGCGCATGCGGGGATGGTCCATGTTGGGGGGCAGCCGGAATACGGCAGAAACGGGCCGCCTACTTGGCAACAACTACCTTCCGCTGCTGGATCAGCACTACGGCTCGCACCGCTCGGCCTTGTTCACCCTGGTGGCCTCGATCGAGCTGGAGTCGACCGCCGTAGTGGCTTGTGCCCTCGTCGCTGCTTGTTCTTGTTGCATCGAACGCTTCTTGTCGTCGCCTGGCGTACCCGAAGTGGATGCCTCATCCTGTCGCTTGGGCCACCGCGAACGGGCGTTGGCGATGTGTAGGAGACGTCACTCTAAGAAGAGAAAGGCCCTGTCAACCCTTCGCGGAAGGCGATGGCCGCCGCCTCGGTGCGGGTTGCCGCGCCCAGTTTCGTCAGGATGTGAGAGACGTGCACGCCTGCCGTGCTCGGCGAGATGTGCAGCTGAGAGGCGATCTGCCGGTTGCTCAAGCCCTCGGTGATCAACCTGAGCACCTGGTGCTCGCGTTCGGTGAGCCCGTCCTGAGCCGGTCGGGGTCGTCCAAGCAGGGCGATCTCCCGGGAGAGCGGCGCGGCGCCCAGGTCCTCGGCCAGCCGGGCGGCTTGCCTTCCTCGGGTGGTCGCGCCGGGCTTGTCGCCCGCGGCCAGCGCCGCCCGCGCGCCGTGGTACAGGCTCAGCGCCAGTTCGTACGGCTGCCTCAGCTCCCGCCAGGCCGCGGCCGCCTCGTCCCAGCCGGTGTCCTCGATCAGGGCGTGCAGCATGATCTGCCAGGCGCGGTCGAATGGCCCGTCGACCCCGAGCGTCGCGTCGGCCGTGGTGAGTTCGGCATGACGTTCGGCGACCTGCCCCCGCACGTCATCGCCGGTGTCGTGGTCGAGTCGGGCCCGTTGTGCCAGCGCGCCGGCGACCAGGACCGGACGAGCGTCGCTACTGTAGACGCGGGTGAACTCCGGGTCGGCCAGTGCCCGCTCCAGGAGCCGATCGGCGCGTTCCGGGTTGCCCTGGGCGACGGCGAGCAGGCAGAACAGCTGATGGCGGGGGAACAGGCTTCCGCTGTCGGCGTGCTCCACGGCCGCCGCGGCGTCGGCTGCCGCGGCCACATCCCCGCGCAGCAGGGACAGGTAGCCGTCGAGGACGAGCAGGATCTGCCGCGACAGCGGTGGCGGATTCTCCGTGATGCTCTCACGCAGGATGGCGGCCGCTTCGTCCCACCGCCCGGCCAGGATCAGCGCGTGCCCGGCGTAGCGCGCGAGCTCGGCGCCCCGGCTGCGGCCCAGCCCGTACCTGCGGGCGTGGCGCATGCCGTCGCGGGCCGCTTCGATGGCGCGCTCCTGGTCGCCGGTCCTGGTGTACATCGTGGCCTCGTACATCGGGATGGTCATGAGCAGGTCGTGGCTGTCGAGCCGTTCGGCGAGCGTGCGGGCCTGCGCCAGCAGGCCGAGGTCGCCTGTCATGGATCCGACCCCTAGCAGTCCGCGGATGGTGACCGTGGGGTCGCCGGTGCTCAGGCCGACGGCGAGCGCCTCCTCGAACGCCTCGCGTGCCTTGCCCAGCTCGGGCAGCAGGCCCATGGCCAGCACCCCGAGCAGCCGCCCCCGCTGGATGCTGCCGGGGTCGGCGGGCAGGAGTTCGAGGGCTCGTTCCCAGTCGGCGACGCCGTTCGCGTTCAACCGGTGCCGCAGTCTGCCCCGCAGCTCCAGCAACTGGGCGGTGCGTTCGGGCTCGCGCCGTTCGTCGATCGCGCTCAGCCCCGTGGTGGCGTAGTCGATGCCGCGTGCGTAGTCGCCGCTGAGCATGCAGGCCTCAGCAGCCCTTGTGAGGATGTCGATCCTGTCGACGTCCAGCCCCGCGTGGGGGTCCCAGAGTTCGAGGACTTGGTCAAGCAGGCGCACCTGCTCTTCGTAGGCGTAGAACCCGTGTGCCTGGTCTGCGGCCAGGTAGGCGGCGCGCAGGGCCTGCCTGCGGTTCCCTGCGGCGTAGGCGTGCGCGGCCAGTTCGGCGTGGGCCCCGACATCGCGCAGGGCGTCGGCGTAGCGGGTGTGCAGGCGGGCCCGCTCGCCGGGCAGCAGATCCTCGTACACGGCCTGCCGGATCAAGGCGTGGCGGAAGTCGTAGCCGTCGCCCGTGGTGACGAGCAGGCCGCGGTCGACGAGCTCGCGCAGCAGGGTGTCCAGGTCGGGCCCGTCCTGCCCAGCCACCTGCGCCAGCAGCCGGTGGCTGACCCGCCCGCCCGCCGCCGAGGCCAGGCGGGTCAGCTCGCGAGCGGGGCCCGGCAGCGAGCGCGGTCCGTGCAGCAGCAGGTCACGCAGGCTGTCCGGGGTTCGCTCACCGGCGCGGGCGAGCGCCTCAACAAATAGCGGGTTGCCCTCACTGCGTTCGTGGACGCGGCGTGCCACGGCCGCGTCCGGCTCGTCGCCGAGGATCGCG
Organism: Nonomuraea sp. ATR24; assembly: GCF_041950485.1. Taxonomy (NCBI): domain Bacteria; kingdom Bacillati; phylum Actinomycetota; class Actinomycetes; order Streptosporangiales; family Streptosporangiaceae; genus Nonomuraea; species Nonomuraea sp. ATR24. The sequence goes on along the minus strand of NZ_JBGNUU010000019.1, from coordinate 104,949 downwards.
GCCAGCTGGCGCCCTACGTCCTCCCGGTCCAGGCGTTCCAGGCGCAGCGTGGTCACGCGCGGGTGGCGGGACAGCTCGGACAGCGGCGTTTCCACGGGACGGTGGGTGATCACCAGGAGCACGCCTGCCTGGGTCACGTTCCTGGCCAGGAAACTCAGCAACTCGCGAGTGGCGGCGTCGGCCCAGTGCAGGTCCTCGATCAAGACAACCAGCGGCTGGTCCGCGGCCACCCGCTCGATCAGGGACAGGACCTCCTCGAACAGCCGGTGCTTGCCGCCTTCCCCGCCGCCCGCGTCGCCGAGCTCCGGGAACCAGCGTGCCAGTTGGCGGTAGGGGCCCGGCAGTATCCCTTCGACCCGGATCAGCCTGCGCAGCACCGTCACGAACGGCGCGTACGGCAGGCCGTCGCTGCCCAGTTCCGCGCAGGCACCCGCGACCACCCGCACCTCCGGCCCCAGCGTGCGCGCGAACTCGGCCAGCAGTCGCGACTTGCCGATCCCCGCTTCCCCGGCCACCAGCGCCACCGCAGGCCCCTGCTCGACCGCCGTGTCCAGGGCCGCTGCCAGGGCCGCGAGCTCCTCTGCCCGGCCGACGAACCTGGGACTGACCACGCGCTCCGCCACCACGGCACCAGCATAAATACCCAGATCGCCAGATGTGTCGGGGGTGTTTACCCGGCCAGGCTCGAACCCATGACAGCCACCTACCCGCTGCGTACCATCGGTGCCGACGAGCTCGACGCGTGGGCGCGCATGATCACCACGACCTACGGCCAGGACTGGGTCGATGGCGGCCTACGGAACGCCGCCGTCTCCATCGAGCCCGGTCGCACCCTCGCCGCCTACGACGGTACGGAGATCGTCGGAGGCGCGTCGATCTACGGCCGGGTCATGACCGTCCCCGGCGGGACGACACCCGTCGCCGGCATCACGCTCGTCGCGGTCCTGCCCACGCACCGGCGCCGCGGCATCCTCACCGCGATGATGCGCAGACAACTCACCGACCTGCACGAATCGGGCGGCGAGCCGATCGCCGCGCTCAACGCCGCCGAGGCCACGATCTACGGACGCTTCGGGTACGGCATCGCCAGCCACGTGGCCGAGGTCCGCGGCGAGAAGCGGCTCATGGCCCTGCGCCCCGGCACCGAACTCGGCGACGGCACGATCAGGCTGCTCTCCCGCGAGAGGGCGCAGCCGCTGCTGGAGAAGGTCTACGACACCGCCCGCCGTACCTCCGTGGGCTGGGTGGACCGTACGGGGAAGTTCTGGGAGGCCCGGCTGGCCGACGGCGAGGGCGCCCGCGACGGCGGGACGGCCCTGCGCTTCGCGGTCCATCTGGAGGCGGGCGGCGAGGTCACCGGCTACGCTCTCTATCGCTCCAAGCAGGACCTCGTGCACGTCGTCGAGCTCGCGGCCACCACCAGGCAGTCGTACGCCGCCATGTGGCGCTTCCTCATCGACCTCGACGCGCACACCGGGCTGGTCTACGACGGCGCCCTCGACGAACCCCTCAAGCACCTGCTCACCGACCCACGCGCGGCTCGCACCACGCTGATCGACAATTTGTGGGTCCGCCTCGTGGACATCGGCCGCGCGCTCACCGCTCGCCGCTACGCGACGCCCCTGGATCTGGTGCTGGAGGTCCAGGATCCGTTCTGTCCATGGAACGCCGGTCGCCACCGGCTGCTGGCCGATGGCGACACCGTCACCTGCGAACGCACCCGGGCACGGCCGGACCTGCGCCTGACGGCAGGCGAGCTGGGCGCGGCCTACCTGGGCGGCACGTCCCTGACCTCCCTGGCGGCGGCGGGGCGCGTCGAGGAATTCTGCCCAGGTGCGATCGCCGCCGCCTCGCTCGCCTTCCGCTGGGAACGCGAGCCCTTCCACCCCTCAGGCTGGGCTTTCCCCGCCTTCTGACCTGGCGCGGAGTCTTGCACAACACGCCTCCGGCCGGATGCCGGAACCGCTGACAAAGGAGACACACCACATGCGTACGCATCGGCTCGGACGCAGCACCACGACGGTCACCGAACTGGGCTTCGGCGGCGGGCCTCTGGGCGGCCTGTTCGATCCCCTGGACGACGACACCGCGGCGCAGACGCTGGAGGCCGCCTGGGACTCGGGAATCCGCTACTTCGACACCTCGCCGCACTACGGCATCGGGCACTCCGAGCGCCGCATCGGCGAGCTGCTGCGCGGCCGGCCGCGGGCGGATTTCACGCTGTCGACGAAGGTCGGCCGGCTGCTGATCCCGCAGGACCCGCGAGGGCGGATGGACGAGAGCTTCGCCGTCCCGGCCACCCATCGCCGGGTCTGGGACTTCTCCCGCGATGGCGTCCTGCGCAGTGTCGAGGACTCGCTGACCCGCATGGGCCTCGACCGGATCGACGTGCTGTATCTGCACGACGCCGAACAGCACTTCGAGACTGCCCTGCGCGAGGGCTATCCGGCGCTGGCCGAGCTGCGCGCCCAGGGTGTGGTCACCGCCGTGGGCGCGGGCATGTACCACCCTGGCAAGCTGGCCCGTCTGGTGCGGGAGACCGACGCGGACGTCGTCATGCTGTCGGGTCGCTACACCCTGCTGGACCACACCGCCTTGGACGAGCTGCTGCCCGCATGCGCCGCACACGGCGTCTCCGTCGTTGCCGCCTCCGTCTTCAACTCCGGTCTGCTGGCCACCGACAGGCCCGCCGAGGGAGCGCGGTACGACTACGGACCCGCCACCCCTGAGCTGCTGGAACGGGTCAACAGAATCGCGGACGTCTGCGCGGAGCACGGTGTGAGCGTCCCGCAGGCCGCGATGGCCTTCCCCTTGCTGCACCCGGTGGTGGCGGGCGTCGTCGTGGGCATGCGCTCGCAGGAGGAGGTACTGCGCAACAGGGAGGCGTTCTCGGCGCCGATCCCCGCGGGGCTATGGTCCGACCTGTGCGAGGCGGGCCTGCTGGACGAACGCGCCGTGGTGCACGCCGGACCGTGAGTCGATCGAGTCACAGTGCGGGCGTGCCGGGCTGACCACTGGGGATTGGCGTCGGCGGCCCGTTTCTGCCGTATTCCGGTGGCACCCGATGTTCTGCCTCCTGTCCGGGACAGCTGGGACGGTCGGCCCCGCGCCTGCGGGGGTGGTCCGTCGCATGCTGGGGTGGTCCCCCACTCCGGCGGCAGTGTGCCCGGCCTCACCTCGTTGGCCCGCCCTACATGAGGGTGGTCCCGCTGCGTATTTCCTCGGCTCATAGATTTGAAGTCCGCCCCGCACCCTGCAGGGGCTCGGCATCCGCGCCGTCTGGAGCACTGTGGCGGAAGCGAGTGCCTCTTGGGCGTGCGCCAGCTCGCCCGCTGCCCAGCGGATCTGGGACATCAGCAACTCGTAGCTACCGATAAGGGCGGCGCTCGGCCAGGCTGCGATGACTCTGCCGATCACACTCGGCTCCGCGACGGCGACGTTGGCGCCGAGCCTGGCCAGGCTGCCGACCACGAGCAGGGTCCAGGCCAGGGCACCACCGCGGGAACCACATCGGTTGGCCAGCAGTATGGACATCGAAGCGACGACGATCAGCCCGTCAACCGCTAGCGGAATGAGTACCGCCGCGAAACGGTCCTCACCGTGGCGCAGGCAGAGCTCATGCATATGCCTGAAGGAAACGACCGCCGCGACCAGCGCGAGGAAGGCAACGCCGGCAATGGTTGTCCCCTGAATGCGACGAACCGCGAGAGTGCGTGCCGCCATCGCTGTTCACCCCGTCCGATCAGGGAGAACGAGAGTGGTGGAGGCACTGAAGGGCATGTACGTATCGGCGGTGTCCCCCCTCGGACGCACACCTTCGTACATGATCGCCCGAGCTCAGCTTGGGCGATCGCTGCGTTTACGGGCCGGTTCACGGCTCAGGGCGCAGGCCGGTCTCGGTCTCGTTCCTCCGGGCTCGCCTGGGCGGCGCGGTGTGAGACGAAGACGCAGAACGGGTGGCCGGCCGGGTCGGCGTACACGTGGAGCGGCTCCTCGGGGTCGTCGGCGCGGTCCAGCAGCGGCCGGCCGCCGAGGCGCAGGACGCGTTCGTGCTGGGCCAGCAGGTCCTCGACCGAGGCCACGGTCAGGTCCAGGTGCAGCTGCTGGGGGATCCCGTCCTGGGGCCAGGTCGGCTCGGGGAGCCGCTCGACCTGCTGGAAGGCGAGTTGCGGAGCGCCCTCGGGGGTTCGCAGCACCAGCCAGTCGCGGCCCCGCTCGTCGTCGCCGCCCGCCTCGGGCGGCTCGTCGCCCGGCCGGTAGACCAGGCCGAGCAGGTGGCGGTAGAACTCGGCCAGGGCTCTGGCGTCGGTGCAGTCGAGCACCACCTGGCACAGCGTGGGCCTGACGTCCTGTCCGGTCAATCGAACGCGCCTCCTCGTGATGTGACGTGTCTTCTGCACCTGCCGCCCCGGTTCAAACGAGCGGCCCACCGCCGGCCGCCCGCGGCGCGGTCGCAGAAGAAGCGGTCGCGGGAAGAAGCGGTCGTGGGAAGAAGCGGCCGCGGGAAGAAAAGGCGCGGGTGCCGTGAAGGGTGGATGAAAGTAGCGTTCTCCATCCGGAAGGCACACTCATGACAGAGACGGCCACATGACCGCCGATGTGGGCGAGCAGGTGACCGATGCCGATCTCGTCGCCGGCTACCGGCGGAACCCTGAGCTGTTCACCGCCGTATATGACCGGTATTTCCACGACATCTACCGCTACGTAACGGGCCGCCTGGGCAGCCAGGCGGCCGAGGACATCACGGCGGAGACGTTTCTGCTGGCGTTCGACCGGCGTGACCGGTTCAACCTGGAGCGAGGCGGCCTGCGGCCCTGGCTGTTCGGCTTCGCCACGAACCTGGTGGCCCGGCATCGCCACAAGGAGGCCCGGCGCTACAAGGCGCTGGCCCGGCTGGATCCCGCGCCGGTCGTGGAGGGGCACGAGAACCGGGTCGTCGCCGCCGTGACCGCGCAGCCGTACCTGGCCGTGGCGCTCGCCTCGCTGAACGGCGGCGAGCGTGACGTGCTGCTGCTCCTCGCCCTCGGCCAGCTCAGCTACACCGAGATCGCCCAGGCGCTCGGCATTTCCCTCGGCACGGTGGGCTCACGGCTCAGCCGGGCCCGCGCCAAGATCCAGGCCCTCACCGACAAGGAGACCACCCATGAACGACCTTGACGAGATCGCCGCCCTGCTGAGCGGGCCGGAGCCGTCCGCGGCGGCGGTCGCGCGCGGGCGGGAGCGCCTGCGGCGCAGGGCGCGGACGAGCCGGATGCGCCGGCGGGCCGGGTGGTTCGTCCCGGGGATCGCGCTGGTCGCCGCCGGCGCCACGGCGGCGGTGGTGTTCGCGGCGGGAGCGCCCGCGAACGACGGCGCGCCGGTCACGGGCAGGGAGGTGCTGCTCATGGCCGCCGCCACGGCGGAACGCACGCCCCAGGGTTCGGGGACGTACTGGCACGTCAGGCATCAGCGGCTCCAGTCGGACATCCCGCCGATGGAGACCTGGACCAGGCGTGACGGCAAGCGCTGGACCAGGGGGGTGCCGGGGGATCCGCCCGACGCCGTCGTCCCGGCGCCGGCCTGGAAGACGCTCCGGCTCAAGGGCGCCGAGATCGGCTTCGAGGAGCTCGAAAGGCTGCCGACGGACCCGGAGCCGCTGAAGGCGTGGATCGCCGCGCGCACGGGCGACGAGAAGGACATGTTCGGCTCCGAGGTCCGGGGCGATCCCACCTTCACCCTGCTCGCGCTGATCACGGGCCTCCCGGCGCCGGCGGAGGTGCGCTCGGCGGCGTTCCGCGCGCTCGCCGCGACGCCGGGGGTGGAGAACGCGGGCCCGGCCGAGGACGGGCAGCGGGTGCGTTTCCCCAGCCCCGACGGCGGCATGGACATCGAGCTGGTCATCGATCCCGGGAAGGCCCGGGTGGTCCGTGCCAACCTGGTCATCGTCGACGACGGCGACCTGTCGTTCAGCTCCGGGTTCATCTCGGTGTCCACCGGGTGGACGGACGAGCTGCCTCCGGTGCGGAAGGGCTGACAGGGCTGAAAGGGGATCGTCAGCCGACGGCGTAGGCGCGGATCACGGTCTGGGTGACGGCGTTGCCCGCCCGATCCTTGACCGTCGCGCGTAGCGAGACGTGCCCGGGGGTCGCGGGGTTGGACAGCCGGGCCGTCCAGCCCGACCGGGTCACCCGGACGGGCGCCGGTCGCCACGTCTTCCCGTCGTCGGCGGACGCCTCCAGCCTGACGGACGAGACGGCCGCCCCTCGGGCGCCGGGGGCCCGCTCGACCCGGATCGGCAGGGTGGTCCGTGACCCCGGCTCGGCGCGGTTGGCGTCGTCGAGGCCCTGCGGCGCGTAGCGCACGGCCATCAGCGGCAGGGGCTCGGGCTCGGCCGTCCGGGCGGAGCGGAAGGTCCAGACGGCCTCGACGCCCGTGGACAGCGCCGCTTCCGGCCGTCGGGAGGAGGCGGTCAGCGTGTAGGCGGTGTCCGTCTCAGGCACCGTGGCCGTGAGCGTGCATTCCTCGCTCCGGTAGGGGAGGCAGCCGGTGATGCCGGTCGTGGCGATCCGCTTCCCGTTCGCAGTCAGGGTGAGGGCGCCGGTCGCGGCCGCGTCCATGCCGGTACGGCCGGCGGCTCCGCTGCTGTACAGGCCGACGGCGGGGAAGTCCAGCGTGTCGCCGGTACGGCTGCCGCCCGGCGAGGCGAACGACGGGCCGGTCACCGCGGCGTTCCAGACCTGGGTGAAGTCCTTGTCACGCACCGGACCGGTGCCGACCTCCGTCAGAGTGCCCGTGCTGAACTCCTCGTTCCACGCGAACCCCGGGGTCAGGTACCGCGTCCGGCTGCCCGGTTGCGGGATGTCCCACGTGCTCGCCCCTCCCCCGACGTCGCTGCCGGGCAGCACCGGCCCCGAGTGCAGCGCGCCCGTGGCGCCCGACGCGGCCGAGCGGAACGTCTCGGTCGCCTTGACCATGTCCCGGGTCCGCGCGGCGTACCCGGGGTCGTCAGGGAAGCCGTCCGTACGGTGGTCCACGAGGTCATAGCGGTACGGGCTGAACGCCGTGTCCTTCTTGACCCAGGCGACATGGGCCAGGTAGGCGAGGCCCGGCTGCCGCACCGGGACGACGTAGTAGCCGCCGGCGTAGTTGTAGGCGAACATCGCGGCCTTCCAGGGGCCGTTGACCAGGGAGAGGCCGAACGTGGGGTCGGGGACGGCGGTGGGGTCGTCGACCGTGAACGCGAACCGCTTCGCCTGGCGGCCGTCGATCGTCAGCGACACGTCGGCGTCGTCGATCTCGAACGGCTGGTGCGCGAACGTCAGGCTGTGTTCCGCCCTGCCGAAGACGGTGGTGGAGACGTTCCAGCGTCCCTTCGGCAGCCTGATCCTGGCCACGTTCCCGTGGAAGACGAGGCTGCGCTGCGCGCCGGTCTCCTGGTCGTAGACGACTCCCCGGATCCCGTCGGCGGCGGCCCCGTCCCTGCCCAGGACGGTCACCGTGGCGTCGTAGGACTCCGGCTCCACGTAGGCGCCGGCCGGGGTGCGGATCACCGTGTCACCGGCCGTGGCGGTGACGATGCCCGGATGGTCGCCGGGGCTCCTGCCCCCGGCGTCGATCGTCACCGTGACCGACGCCTCCCCGCCCGCGGGCACCTCCAGGCGCTGCGGCGACAGCGTGAGCACGTCCGAGTCGGCCGCGAGGTCCAGGATGACGGGCGTGCTCCCGGTGTTGGCGTACGTGATCGTCCCGGCGGCCTGCCGCTCGCCCGGGTGCTGCCAGGGGAACACGGCCCACACGCCGGTGGGCGTGGCGAGCACCTCCTGGGCCAGCGAGCGGGGCACGTCCACCCGCCCGGTGCCCTGCTGGTACGGCGTGGCGCCACCGGTCGGCCTGGCGCTGCCGACGAGCGCCGCCTTGAGCTGCTGCCCGCTCCAGCCGGGGTGGCGCTGGGCGAGGACGGCCGCCGCGCCCACCACGTGCGGGGTGGCCATCGACGTGCCGCTCTTGGCCACATGGGTCCCGTCGGCGGTGCCCGTCGCGGCGGCGGCCACGATGTCCACGCCGGGGGCGGTGACGTCCGGCTTGACCGCGTGGTCGCCGACGCGCGGGCCCGTGCTGGAGAAGTCGGCCACCTGGTCGGCGTGGTCGACCGCGCCGACGGTCAGCGCGGCGTCCGCGCTGCCGGGGGAGTACAGGGTGCCGACGCCCTGGTCACCCTCGTTGCCCGAGGCCACCACGAACAGGGTGCCCGTGTCGCGCGACAGCGTGTTCACCGCCTCCTCGACCGGGTCGAGGCCGGGTTCGTCGGGGCTGCCGAAGCTCATGTTGACGACCTTGGCCTTGACCTCCGTGGCGGCCCACTCCATCCCGGCCAGGATCGCGGAGTCGGTGATCCCGGCGGCTCCGCCCACCTTGCCGAGGGCGATGCGGGCTCCCGGCGCCACGCCTCGGTACTTCTCCCCTGCTCCGGCGATGATCGAGGCGACGTGGGTGCCGTGTCCGAGACGGTCCTCGATGCCGGGCTCGTCGGAGAAGTTCCGTGACTGGGTGACCACGTCCTTCAGGTCCGGATGCGTGGGGTCGTACCCGCTGTCGAGCACGGCGACCGTGACGCCCTGCCCGGTCAGGCCCTGCCGCCACGCCTCGGTCGCGCCGATCTGCTCGGTGCTGCGGTCCAGGGTGTACGAGCGCCGGCCGTCGACCCAGATCCTGCTCTTGCCCTCGGCCAGGGTGGACGCCCCGGCGAGCAGGCCCCGCCACGCCTCGGCGGCGCTCTTCTTGGCCACCCGCTGCGCCGTCATGCCCAGGCTGTTCAGCCGCCGGGTCGCCGCGGCGCCCTTCAGCGCGGGCGCCGTTCCCTCGGGCGACCGGGTGATCAGCGGGATGTCGGCCGTGTCCGCGTCGCCGTAGCGCCAGGCGAGCAGCTGGGTGACGTCGAACAGCCGCTCGTCCAGCACCCCCTGGTCGATCAGGGGCGCGGCGTCGGACGGGATCACGTACAGGTGCCCGTCGCGGTACCCGGACGTGAAGTGCACCTCCCGCTCCGCGCCCGGCTCCACCCGGAACCTCTTGCCCGTGACCACGACCCGGTCGCCGGTCAGCAGCGTCACGCTGCCCGCCGCGTCCAAGCTCGCATGCCCGGCCGCGGCGGCCGCCGGTGTCGCGCCCGCGCTCAGCGTGCCTGCCAGGACCGCTGCCACGAGTTTCTTGCCTGATGTCATTGACCCTCGCAAGATGAGAAATCGATTCGCTTTCCTCCCCTGTTCCTTCGAAGGTCGTTTTTTCTTCCACGGCTATCGGGCGAACAGCTGGGACAGCCTCTCGCTGAGCTGGTCGTAGGGGCCTTCGGCGGCGACGCGTCCCTCCTCCAGCAGCACGATGTGGTCGGCTTCCCGGATGGTGGAGAGCCGGTGGGCGATGACGAGCGTGGCCCGGCCCGCGGCGGCTCGCCGGAGCGCCTCGGTGAGGCGGGCCTCGTTCTCGGGGTCGAGGTTGGCCACCGCCTCGTCCAGGACGAGCACCGGGGCCCGCGTGGCCAGCGCCCGGGCGACCGCCACCCGGGCACGCTGGCCGCCGGAGAGCGTGACGCCCCGTTCCCCGACGGGCAGCTCCGGGTCGATGGCGAGCTGCGCGGTGCGCAGCGCCCCGGCCACGTCGGCGTCGGGCGCGCCGAGTCGCACGTTCTGCCCGACCGTGCCGGCGAACAGGTGCACGTCCTGGGGCACCACCGTGACGTGCCGGTGCGGCTCGGCGATGTTCGGCAGGGGCACGCCGCCGACCAGGATGCGCCCGTCGTCCGGGTCCCAGTGGCGCAGCAGCAGTGACACACAGGTGGACTTGCCCGCCCCCGACGCGCCGACCAGGGCGACGGTCGTGCCGTACGGGATGCGGAACGACACTCCGCGCAGCACGTCGGGCCCCTCGGGCGTGTAGCGGAACCGTACGTTCTCGAAGACCACGTCCGGGCGGGCGGCGACCTCGCGCGGCTCCTGCGGCGGGGGCACGTTGGCGGGTGCGGTGACCAGCGTGTGCACCCGGTCGGCGGCCGCGCGCAGCGTGCCGTACTCCTTGAGCAGCAGCGCCACCTGGGCGGCCGGGCCCAGCGAGCTGGCGGCGAGGATCATGGCGAGCGGGGCGTCGGCGGGGGTCCGGATGACGGTGACGACCAGGAGCAGCGTCCCCGCCGCCGCGACGGCGAGGAGCAGGTCGGTGAGCGCCGCCTCCAGCCCGCCGCGGGCCGCGTTCGCCGCCTGGGCGCGGGCCAGCCGGCGGGTCTTGCGGGCCAGCAGGTCCCTGCGGCGGTCGAGCGCGCGGAAGGCGGTGAGCTCGCGCATGCCCTGGACGGTGTCGACCACGTCGGACGTCAGCTCGGCGGTGGCGGCCCGCAGTTCGTCGCCGTGCCGGCGGGAGGTCTTGCGCAGCCACAGCGGCACGGCGAGCACGCACGCGGCCAGCGGGAGCGAGACGGCCAGGAGCAGGGGGTCGATCATCGCCGCGGCCAGGGTCCCGGCCGTCAGCACCGTGCCCGCCGTGATGAGCTGCGCCAGGGTGTGCGCGAACAGCCATTCCAGGGTCTCGATGTCGGACAGCGCGGCGGCGGACAGGTCGCCGCTGCGGCGGCCCAGCAGGCGGGCGGGGGTGATCCTGGCGACCGCGTCGTACACCTGACCCCGGAGCCTGGCCAGCACCAGGTACGCCAGGTCGTGCGCGACGTAGGTCTCCCACCAGGCGGCCAGTGTGGCGACCACGACGAGCCCGCCGAGCACGGCGCCGGCCAGGCCGAGGGGCGCGCTCTGGCCGGCGATCGCCCGGCCGGTCAGCCAGGCGCCGGTCACGGCCGCGCCGAGCACGGCGAGCTGCCCGATCAGGTTCGCGGCCAGGGTGGAGAGGAAGGCCCGGCGGTGCGCGCCGACGGCGCCCGCGAGCCAGCGGATGGACGGGGTCATGCCACGCTCTCCAGGATGGTGCCGTTCTCCAGGGTGACCACGTGGTCGGCCTGCCGGATGGTGTCGGGACGGTGGGCGATCATCAGGCAGGTGCGGCCCTCGCGCACCTGTGCCAGCGCCTGCTCGGTACGCGCGTCCACGTGTGAGGTGGCCTCGTCGAGCACCAGGACCGGGGCGTCGGCCAGCAGGGCCCGCGCGATGGACAGGCGCTGCCGCTGCCCGCCCGACAGCGTCGCCCCGCGCTCCCCCAGCGGCGTGTCGTAGCCGGCGGGCAGTTCGGTGATGAAGTCGTGGGCGGCGGCCGTCCTGGCGGCGGCGACCAGTTCCTCGTCGGTGGCGTCGGGCCTGGCCAGGCGCAGGTTCTCGGCCACGGTGCCGTGGAAGAGGTACGTGTCCTGCGCCACGACGGCGACGCCGCCGCGCAGCGCGTCGAGGGTGAGGTCGCGTACGTCGACCCCGCCGATGCTGATCCGCCCCTGGTCGGGGTCGTGGTGCCGCTGGAGCAGGGCGGCCAGCGTGCTCTTGCCCGCGCCGGACGGGCCGACCAGGGCGACGGTGCGGCCGGGCTCGACGGTGAGGCCGACGCCGCGGACGGCGGGGCGTCCGGCGCCCGGATAGGTGAAGCTGACGTCTTCGAACGTGATGGCGGGCGGCGCGGGGAAGTCCCGCCGCGTCCCCCGGTCCTCGACGGCCGGGGAGGCCGCCAGCAGCGCCTCGATGCCGTCGACCGCCGTTATCCCGAGATATCCGGCGTGCCAGGCGTCGGAGAGGTTTCTCACCGGCCGGAAGCACTCGACGGCGATCACCAGCACCGCGAACACCTCCCACGCGCTGCCCGAGGCCGTCGCGGCGAGGACGGCCGCAGCCGTGCCCGCCTGCACGAAGAACGCGCTGATCCCGGTCTCCACGAGGGAGATCCTGAGCTGGCGCATGGTGGTCAGGTAGAGGTCGTGGGCCCGCCCGGCCAGCCGTGCCCCCAGGGCGGCGACCGCCCCGAACGCCCGCAGCGTCGCCATGCCCTGCATCGCCTCCAGGTAGTCCGAGGCCAGCGCGGCGAACGCGGCCCACCGGCCACGCCCCCGGCGCAGCAGGGTCGCGTCCCAGAACCTGGGCACGACCAGGACCCCGGCCACGGCGACGGCCAGGACCGCGGCGGCCGCCGCGTCGACCGTGAACAGCCAGCCGACCAGCGCCACCGGCACGCAGAAGGTGACCACGACCTGCGGAAGGTAGCGGCTGAAGTAGGGGTCGAGCCCTTCCACGCCGTCGACCAGCGTGGTCTGCACGTTCCCGGTGCGGGCGCCGGACAGGTGCGCGGGACCCAGCCTGCCCAGGTGGACGATGAGCCGGTCGCGCAGCCTGGCCTTGATCAGCCCGCCCGCCCACACGGTCACCGCCTCCCTGGCCCACAGGAGTGCCGCCCGCGCCGCGATCACCGCGAAGGTCCAGGCCAGCAGGCCCACCGCGGCCGGAACGTCCCCGCGTACGAGGGCTGCCAGGGCGGCGGCGAGCAGGACCGCCTGGGTCACGTACGCGGCGCTGACCGCCAGGCCGAGGGCCACGCAGGCCGCGATCGGCCCTCTCACGCTGCCGGCCAGCTGCAGCAGCCGGCGATGAACGATCACGCGCTGTCCTTCCGGGTCCTTGAGGCACGTTGTGCCGACTTGATGGGAAGCGAGCGTAAATGATAACTATTTTCATCGTCTAGAGACGACAATGATTTTCACTCCTGGAGGTTCCATGCGCCGCGGCGCTTTCTCCCTCGGCCGGCATCGCGCCCGGCCCGCGCTGAGGCGCTCACTCCTCGCCCTGATCCCGCTCGTCCTGGTGGCGTCCTGCGGTCAGAGCGACCCCCGTCCAGGCGCCACGGCGTCCCCCAAGGCCACCGCCACCGCCGCCCCGGTCGCCCCCGTCAGCGCCGCGCTGACCGTCACCGACCCGCACGGCGGGACGTTCACGCTGAAGAAGAAGCCCGAGCGCGTCGTGTGCCTGACCGGGCTGTGCGACGACGCCCTGGTCGAGCTGGGCCTGACCCCCGTGGCCACGACCACGCCCGCCCTGCTCTCCCGCTCTGACTACCTGGGCGCGAAGGGCGCCGGCGTCCCCGTCATCCCCGGCAGCTTCGGCGGCGAGGACGTCGCGAAGATCGCCGAGGCGAAGCCGGACCTGGTGATCGGCCTGGCCGGGGTGCACGACCAGCTCAGGACCGCCGTGGAGAAGTTCGCGCCGCTGTGGGTGGTCCAGGTGAAGTCGTACGACGACTCCATCGGCTACCTGCGCGCGCTCGCCCAGCTCACCGACCGCGGGCGGCAGCAGGCCGAGGCCGAGAGCCGCTTCCGCGCCAAGCTCACCGAGGGAGCCGCCCGGGCCAAGGCGGCGGGGCTGGACCGGACGCCGGTCCTGGCGATGTACGGGGGCACCTCGGTAGGCGTCAACACCACCGAGGACGTACTGGGGCATTTCCTGTCGCAGTTCTTCGCCTACCCCTGGCCCAGCAAGGGCGGCGGCTTCGAGACCGCGCAGGCCTACAGCATCGAGGAGATCCTGGCCAAGGCCCCTCAGGTCATCTTCATCCAGTCGTTCGGCACCAAGGTCAGCGACCACTACAAGGACAACCCGGTGTGGAAGCGCGTTCCCGCCGTGTCGGCAGGCAGGGTGTTCGAGGTGCCGACCGAGCTGTGGGCGTCCGGCCGGGGCACCAGGGCGTTCGGCATCATCCTCGACGAGGCGCTCGCCAGGGCCGCCGGGTGAGCGCTGCGCTCGGCGGACGCCCGGCGATCGTCACCGGGCTCGGCCTCGCCGTCGCGGCGCTGGCCGGCCTCTGCCTGGGCACGCCGTTCGTGGCCCCGCAGGACCTGCTCACGACGTCCCCGGAGTCGATCGCGCACCTCGTGGTCTGGGAGCTGCGCGTGCCCCGCGTGCTGATCGGCCTGGTGGGCGGCGCGGCGATCGGCGCCGCCGGGCTCCTGCTCCAGGAGTCGCTGCGGAACCCGCTCGCCGTGCCCGAGATGCTCGGCGTCTCGACCGGGGCCGCGCTGGCGGTCAGCGTGTGCGTGATCTGGGCGCTGCCCGTGCCGCCGTCGCTGTACCCGCTGGCGGGCCTGCTCGGCGCCGCGCTCGGCGGGCTCGTCACGCTGGCCGCGGCCAGGTCGGGCCGCAGCGCGGGCGGCGTCCTGCTGATCGGCGCGGCGGTGTCGACCGGCATCCAGGCGCTGCTGCTGGCCGTGATGGCCACCGCCGACCGGCTCCAGTACGACATGCTCTTCCGCTATCTCGTCGGCAGCCTGTCCGGCCTGATGTGGGAGCAGACCTCGGAGACGCTGCCGTGGTTCGCCGTCGCGCTCCCCCTCGTCGTGCTGTGCGTGCCCGCGCTCGGCCTGCTGCGCCTCGGTGACGACGCGGCCGCCTCGCTCGGCAGCCGGGTCGGCCTCGCCCGGCTCGGGGTGCTCGCGGTGTCGACCCTGCTGATCGGGGCGGTGACGGGGCCGTGCGGCCCGATCGCCTGGGTCGGGTTCCTGGCACCGGTGCTGGCCAGGCGGTTGCGCCCGCACGCGGGAGCCCGGGGCTGGCTCCCGTGGTCGGCCGCGCTCGGGGCGCTGATCACCTTGACGGCCGACCTGGCCGCGCGGCTGGCGTTCGACCCGGTGGAGACTCCGCTCGGGGCGTGGACGGCGCTGGCCGGCGTGCTGGCCGGAGCCGCCCTGCTGCGCAGGCGGGCGGCCTCATGACGACGAGGCCCGCGCGGGTCGTCGTGGCGGCGGCCCTGCTGCTGCTGGTCGCGGCCACGCACCTGCTCGTCTCCGGCCAGCCGCCCGGCGCGATCTCCGGCCTGCTCGACGGGGCCGCCGACAGCCAGGCCGAGAAGATCGTGTGGGAGCTCGGCGTGCCGAGGCTGCTCACCGCCCTGCTCACCGGCGCCGCCCTGGGCGTCGCCGGGTACGTGCTCCAGGCGACGCTGCGCAACGCGCTGGCCGCGCCCGAGTTCTCCGGCGTGAACCCCGGCGCGGTGCTCGGCATCCTTGGCGGGCTCACGCTCGGCCTGTTCCCCGCCGACTCCGCCGCGGGGGCGCTGCTCGCCGCCCTGGCCGGAGGCGCGCTGGGCGGCGGGCTCACCTGGCTGCTGTCGGCGGGCCGCGACCCGGCCAACCTGGTGGTGCACGGCCTGCTCGGCAGTGCGCTGCTGGCCGGGCTGACCACGATGCTGCTGGCCTACCAGCCGAGCAGGTTCGGCAACGCGCTGCGCTGGCTGATCGGCTCGGTGGAGGGACGGGTGTGGGAGCACCTGGCCTTCGCCTCCTGGTGGATCGCCGGGGGCGTCGCCGTGGCGTGGGCCTGCTCGGGCATGCTGGCCGTCCTGTCACCCGGTGACGACCACGCTGCCTCGCTCGGCCTGCGTCCCGGCCTCGGCCGGGCGGTCGCGCTCACTGTGGCCATCGCCCTGACCGCCGGCGCGGCCGCCCTGTCGGGGGCGATCGCGTTCGTCGGCCTGGCCGCCCCGCACGTCGCGCGCAGGCTGGGCGGGCGCGTCCCCACCGTCGCCGTCGTCGGCGCCGTCGCCCTCGCGGGCGCCGACAGCCTCGCCCAGCTCGCCGGGCACCTCCTCGACGGCACGCACCGGCTCGGCGTCCCGACCGGCGTGATCACCGCCCTGGCCGGCGCCGCCGTCCTGATCAGACTGGGAAGATCGCAATGAGCATCAAGGTCGAGGACCTGCACTTCTCGTACGCCACCCGCCCCGTCCTGACCGGCGTCGACCTCACCGTCGAGCCCGGCGAGTTCGTGGCCCTGGTCGGCGTCAACGGCTGCGGCAAGAGCACGCTGCTGCGCCTGATCGCGGGCCTGGTCAAGCCGTCGTCCGGCCGCATCCTGCTCGGCGGCGCGGAGCTGACGTCGCTGTCGCGCCGGCAGGTGGCCCAGCGGCTCGCGGTGCTGCACCAGAGCCTGCCGCCCGTGCCCGCGCTGACTGTCCGCCAACTCGTCCGCCAGGGCCGCTACCCCCACCAGGGGCCGCTCGGCCTGCTGCGGGAGTCGGACTCCATGGACGAGGCGCTGGAGGTGGCCGGGGTCGCCCACCTCGCCGACCGCGTCCTCGACACGCTGTCCGGCGGCGAACGCCAGCGCGTCCGGCTGGCGCTCGCCGTGGCCCAGGACACCGGCATCCTGCTCCTGGACGAGCCGACCGCCCATCTGGACATCCGCCATCAGCTGGAGGTCCTCGAACTCGTCCGCACCCTGCGCGAGATCCGCGGGCTCACCGTCGTGACCGTCCTGCACGAGCTGGACCATGCGGCCCGCTTCGCCGAACGCGTCGTCGCGCTCCACGAGGGCCGGGTCCACGCCGACGGCGAGCCGGCACACGTGATCACGCCGGAGCTCCTGGCCGACGTGTTCGGCGTGGCCGGGCGGGTGGTCACGGACGAGCTGCACGGCTCGCCCCGCTGCCTGCTCGACGCCGCCCTCTGACCGCCGCCCTGGCCGGGGTCCGCTACTCCTCGCGTACCAGCTCGTGGTCCTCGCCGCGGTCGATGCGGTCGGCGTGGTAGAGGCCCTGGGCGAGCAGGCGGCGTACGTGCTCGTCGGCGGCGGTGTAGTAGACGAACGTGCCTTCCCTGCGTCCCTTGACCAGGCCGGCCAGGCGGAGCTTGGCCAGGTGCTGGCTGACGGCGGTGGGGGCGGCGTCGGCGAGCTCGGCCAGGCAGGCGACCGACGACTCGCCCTGGAGGAGCGCCCACAGGATCTTGATGCGGGTGGGGTCCGACAGCAGCCGGAACGACTCGGCCGCCAGGTGCACCTGCTCTTCGGACGGCATGTCGAAGCCGGACAGCGACGTGTGCATGGTCTCAGCCTAGCCACAGCCCGCCCTGCTTGCCTGTCTGCGTATATACGCATATACGATGACCCGGTGATTACCGATCTGAGCGCCGCCCAGGCCGCCGCCCCCGCCCCCGGGCACCGGCGCGTCACGCCGTGGAGCGCCGGCATGTGGACGCTGCCGGAAGTGCGCTGGGCCGCCGTCGCCGTCGCACTGTTCGCCGCCGGCGGCCTCTGCCAGCTGGCCGGGGCGCCCCCGTGGCTGTGGTGGACCCTGTACCTGACCTGCTACGCCGCCGGCGGCTGGGAGCCCGGGCTGGCGGGGCTGCGGGCGTTGCGCGAGCCCCGGCTGGACGTGGACCTGCTCATGGTCGCCGCGGCGATCGGCGCCGCCGCGATCGGGCAGGTCTTCGACGGCGCGCTCCTCATCGTCATCTTCGCCACCTCCGGCGCGCTGGAGGCGGTCGCCACCAAGCGCACCGAGGACTCCGTACGCAGCCTGCTCGACCTGGCCCCCACCACGGCCAGCCGCCTCACCGAGGAAGGCGGCGAGGAGACCGTCCCCACCGAGCGGCTCGCGATCGGCGACGTGATCCTGGTCCGGCCCGGCGAGCGCGTCGGCGCCGACGGGCGCGTGCTCGACGGGGCCGGCGAGGTCGACCAGGCCACCATCACCGGCGAACCGCTGCCCGTGACCAAGCAGGCGGGGGACGAGGTGTTCGCCGGCACCCTCAACGGCAGCGGCGCCCTGCGCGTACGGGTCGAACGGGACCCGGCGGACTCGGTGATCGCCCGCATCGTGGCCATGGTGGAAGAGGCGTCGAGGACCAAGGCGCCGACCCAGCTGTTCATCGAGAAGGTCGAACAGCGCTACTCCATCGGCATGGTCATCGCCACGGTGGCGCTGTTCGCGCTGCCGCTCATGTTCGGCGCCGACCTGGAGCCGACCCTGCTGCGCGCGATGACGTTCATGATCGTCGCGTCGCCGTGCGCGGTCGTGCTGGCGACCATGCCGCCGCTGCTGTCGGCGATCGCCAACGCCGGGCGGCACGGCGTACTGATCAAGTCCGCGGTCGTCATGGAACGCCTGGGCCAGGTCGACGCCGTCGCGCTGGACAAGACCGGCACCCTCACCGAAGGCGCCCCGCAGGTCGCCGACATCCGCCCGGCCGCCGGTCTGTCCGCCGACGAGGTGCTCGCCCTGGCCGCCGCGGCCGAACACCCCAGCGAACACCCCCTCGGCCGCGCCGTCACCGACGCCGCCCGCGAACGCGGCCTCGACGTGGCGAGAGCCGAGAACTTCGCCTCCACCCCCGGCCTCGGCGTGACCGCCACGGTGGGCGGCGCCGAGATCACGGTCGGCAGCCCCGACCGCCTGCCGCACGGGCCGGGCGTGCCGGACACCGCCGACCTGAGAGCCCAGGGCCGCACCACCGTCCTGGTCACCCGCGACGGCGAGCCGATCGGGGTGCTCGGCATCACTGACCGCCTCCGGCCCGACGCCGCCGCCACCGTCGCCTCACTCACCGCGCTCACCGGCAGCGCCCCCGTCCTGGTCACCGGCGACAACGCCCGCGCGGCCGCCCACGTGGCCGGCCAGGTCGGCATCACCGACGTACGCGCCGGACTGCTCCCCCAGGACAAGGTCGGCCTCGTACGTCAGTTGCAGGACACCGGCAGCAAGGTGCTCGTCGTCGGCGACGGCGTCAACGACGCTCCCGCGCTGGCCGCCGCCCACAGCGGCATCGCCATGGGCCGCGCCGGATCGGACCTCGCCCTGGAGACCGCCGACGCCGTGGTGGTACGGGACGAGCTCGCCGCCATCCCCGCCGCGGTGGCCCTCTCCCGCCAGGCCAGGCGCCTCATCGTCCAGAACCTGGTCATCGCCGGCGCCTTCATCACCGGCCTGGTCATCTGGGACCTCACGGGCGACCTGCCGCTGCCGCTCGGGGTGGCCGGACACGAGGGCTCGACGGTCATCGTCGGCCTCAACGGGCTGCGCCTGCTCCGCGAAAAAGCCTGGCTCCAGGCACGGGCCGGTCGGGGCTAGCCAGGCGTTTCCCCCACGGGCACGGCTGCGGCCGCGGCCGGTTCGCCGCGGACGGGCAGGAGGCGGGTCAGCAGGGCCGTGGCCAGGCCGGCGATCAGGGCGGCCTCCAGCATGCGCTCCAGGATGAGCATGTGGATCGTCCACGGGAGCGCCGTCCGCAAGGGGAGCACCACCAGCTCCAGCACGAGGGCGTGGACCACCGCGCCGGCCAGCCCGGCCAGCATGCCCTTCGCGACCGGGGACGTCCGGGACAGCCCGGCCGCGACGGCGGCGAGAGCGGCGGCGAACGCGGCTCCGACGGCAAGGTGGTCCGACAGGGTGGTGCCGGGCCGCTGGAAGACATAGGCGTTGACCGTGCCCGACACCAGCACCGTGATCAGGGCCGCGGCGGCTGCGGAGCCCACGGCCAGGGCGACGCGGCCGGTGCGGCGGGGCGCCGGCGGCCGGGGCTCGCCGAGTGTGGTGAAGCGCACCGCCATCGGGACCAGCATGAGCAGGACGACGGCGACCAGGAGCAGGGCGCCCGTGGACAGCCGGCTGTCCAGCGTGATCTGCGCGCTGATCAGCACATGGGCCAGCGGGTCGGAGACGGCCGGATAGTCCTGGACGTGCGCGATGATGATGTCGCTCTGGACGCGGTAGAACGTGCGCGCGGTCAGCGTCACCACGGCCGCGATGAGCAGCAGCGGAGCCAGCGCCGACCGCAGGTCGCGCACCCTCGGCGCCCACACCCGCGCCACCCACCGCACCCAGACCCCCAGCAGCAGGCCCGCCACCGCCAGCAGCACCAGCCCGGCGAGCTGCACCGACACGGGGAACGGGGCCAGTGCGTGGTCCGTCATCCTGCTGGGGGCGAGAAGCCAGCCACCGGCCAGCCCCACGGCCAGGCCGAGCGGCACGTGCACGGCATCGCTCGGCGCCTCCACGGCCCGTAACGCCCGCAGCCCCAGCACGACGGCCAGCAGCAGGGCGAACACCTCCGCAGGCCACGGCAGCGTGTTGGTGCGTCCCAGCGCGGTGAACGACGCGGCGGGGTCCATGGTGAGGGAGAAGCAGCCGCCCAGGGCCACCGGGAAGACGAAGCCCTGGCGTACCAGCGGTCCCGGCTCGTCCAGGGCGGCGCGGCGTACGGCGAGATGGGGGTGGGTGCGCACCCGCAGCGACACCGGCCACCGGCGCGGGGCCGGCGCGTCCTCGAACAGGCGGCGCAGCGGCGTCGCGTCCTCCTGCCACGACAGCACGCGGGCGTCGGCCATCAGCTCACGCGACTGCAGCACCGCCGAGCGGGTCAGCCACGACAGCACCGCCAGCCCGATGATCTGGGCGGCGAACAGCCACGACAGCACCACGCTCGAGCCGAACGGCATCTCCAGAGGCCGCAGGAACGGCGCGTGCCCCGACAGCACCCCGATCACGGCGGCGAGCAGGCCCGGTACGAGGATCACCGCGGCATACGACCGCCACATCGCCAGCGTCACGGCCGTGATGCCCAGGTCCCTGTTGCGCACGTGCGCCAGCTCGTGCAGCACCACCGCGCGGAACAGCGGCCGGTCGCGCTCGTACAGCATCCAGGTGCCCCGGCTGATCACGACGTAACTGCGCCCGGCCCGGCCGAACGCCAGCCCGGCCACCGCGGGGTTGAGCACGTCGAGCAGGAAGACGACCCGCCGTCCGCCGAGCACCTCCTGCGCCATCCGCGCCAGCTCGTCGTGGACCTCGCCGGCGACCGGGCGCAGCCGACGGCGGCGGATCCGCCAGGCCGGGCCGAACCAGTACTGCAGCCCGGTGAGCAGGACGAGCGTCGCGAAACAGAGCAACGTGCCCAGCCGGAGATCCTGGTCGGCGGCCCGGCCCAGCACTTCGCACGCAGGGTCGTCCCGGCCCTTCAGCGCCGCCAGCAGGCACGCCTCCCTGACCTTCGGCGGGACCGGCGAGCCGTGCGTCGACAGCCGGTCGAACACCCCCGGCCGGTAGATCGCGGTCGTCGCGAACGCCAGGCTGATCAGCAGGACGAACCCGGACGCGGTGGCCGACGGGACGCGGCCGGTCATGAGGGCTTGCGAGCGAGCTCACTCACCACCGCATCGGCCAGGGCGTCGGCCTGGGCCTCCGACATGCCCATCCGGCGCGCCTTCCGGTAGGCGACCTTCCGGATCTCGGTCAGCCGGGCCGGCGGCAGCGGCGGCGGGCCCTCGGTCAGCTCCTTCGGGCGGCGGCGCAACCGGCCGATCAGCCGGCCGGTCCACGAGCCGACGTCCTTGCCCACGTCCATGAGCACCGTGGTCACGACGCCGGAGACGATCGCCGTCACCAGCATCTCGTCCACCCCCGGCAGCCCGAACCCGAGTGGCTCCCGGTGGGATCTCGCCCTGTTGCCGCCGCCGAGCGCGTCCCAGGTCTGATCGAACAGCGGCAATTCGGCAGGCGCGATTCTCGTCACGACTCGGCGGCTGAGATCCTTGGCGAACACATCGGACACCTGGGCCTCCAACGCGGGATTCTGTTTTCAGAAATATAGGCAGCGCCGAGGCCGGCTGTCTGTAATTCATCATGCATCGGAACAGCGACACCATAGACATTTCGCTCGCGAAATCGCCGGGCCGCGGGTATTGGTTTTGGGGGATTGCCAGGTTCGGGATTGCACCACCATGATCGGGACCAGCCGACACCTCATGGAGGAAGCAGCATGCTGACCGTGATCGGCGCGGGGTTCCCGCGCACCGGTACGAGTTCGATGAAGGCGGCACTGGAGCGGCTCGGGTTCGGGCCGTGCCATCACATGTTCGACGTGGGGTCGAACTCCGACCGGGCCAAGCGGTGGGCGCCTCTGGCCAGCCACGACACGGTCCCGGACTGGGAGTATGTGCTGGAGGGGTTCCGGTCGTCGGTGGACTGGCCGGCCTCGTTCTTCTGGCGGGAGCTGGCGGAGGCGTACCCGGAGGCCAAGGTGGTTCTCACGGTCCGCGACCCGCAGTCCTGGTTCGCGAGCATGCGGACGCTCATCGACAACGGGCCGGCGCGTTTACAGAGCGAGAAGCTGGCGCCCGAGATGGCCGGTCTCGTGGAGAACATGATGACCACGCGCCCGCTGCTCGAGCGGATGATCCGGGAGGGGCTGGGCAGTGACAGCCCCTTCGGCGTGGTCCCGGACGAGAAGGAGACCATCGCGGCGTTCGAGCGGCACATCGTCACGGTGCGGGAGAGCCTGCCGGCGGAGCGGCTGCTGGTGTTCGACGTGCGGGAGGGGTGGGAGCCGCTCTGCCGGTTCCTGGGCGTGGACATCCCTGAGGGGGAGCCGTTCCCGCACCTGAACGACAGCAAGATGATGGAGGAGTCCATCGAGCGGCTGATGAAGGGCGAGAAGGTCGGGCTGCCGTTCCACCCTGTGGAGTGAGCTAGGCGTCGAGCAGGGCGGCCGCGAGCTCGCGGGCTTCGCGCAGCCAGGCGTCCCGCTGCGGTCCGTCGGAGCCGGTCACCGTACGGAAGACCTTGCGGCGTACGTCCACGACGCCGACGTAGGGCAGCACGCAGGCTGCCCAGATGCGCTCCAGCGGGTCGCCGAACTCGTCGCGTTCGCGGTCGGCCGGGGTGTCGGAGGTGTTGAGCACCAGTGCCCGCCCGGCCTTGAGCAGCCCGGCGGGTTCGCCGTCGGCGGTGCCGAGCTTGTAGGCGACGCCGGGGACGAGGACGCGCTGCACCCATCCGGCCAGTATCGCGGGCGGCATGCCCCACCAGTTGGGGTGCACGAACACCACGGCGTCCAGTTCGGCGACCTCGGCCCGGTGGGCCTGGACGAGGTCGTCGGCGGACGGGGTGCCGTCGGCCACGGTCTCGGTCTCGGCGGCGGCCAGCGCCGGGGCGAAGCCCTCCGCGTAGAGGTCGTGCGCGCGGACGTCGGCGCCCCGTCCGCGCAGTTCGTCCACGACGGCGTCGAAGAGGGCGCCGTTGAAGCTGTCGGGCCTCGGGTGGGCGAGGTAGACGCCGATGCGCATGCGCGAACCCATTCAGATGTGGCTATTGGAGGGAAAAGTCTCCCACAGCTAGGGCCGGTAGTAGCTCTCGATGGGGACGCGGGCCGCCTCGAACAGCGCCGGGCCGTCCTGCTGGACCTCCGGCCAGCCCGAGCCGGGGTTGAGCTCGGCGAGCTGTTCGGTGGACAGCGCGTAGACGACGCGGCCCAGCCCGGAGCGGACGATGCCGCCGGTGCACATGCCGCAGGGCTGGCAGCTCGTGTACATGGTGGTGCGGGCGGCGGTGTCGGCGTCGAGCTCGCGGGCGGCCCAGCGGGCGAGCTTGAGCTCCGGGTGGGCGCTGATGTCGTTGTCGCGCCGCACGGTGTTGTGGGCCTCGACCAGGATCTCGCCGCCGGGCCCCGCGAGCAGGGAGCCGTAGGGGGCGTCGCCCAGGGTGACGGCGTGGGCCGCGAGGTCGATGGCGCGGCGCAGCAGCTTCTCGTCGGCGGCGGTGATCATGTGCGGTTCCTCCAGTGGGTGGCGACGGCGGTGAGCGCCCGCCACGCCGGCTGCGGGCTGCGGGTCTCCTCGGGGTCGCCGTGGTACGGGTCGAGCACGACGCTGGTGGCGCCGAGCTGCCGGAGCCGGTCGAGGTCGTCGAGGATCTGTTCCAGCGTGCCGACGCCGGCGAGGCGTTCCGGGTCGTCGACGGGCGTGGTCGTCAGCCGCAGGGCGATGCGGGGGACGAAGCCCGGCAGGGTGTGCCCGGCCACGACCGAGGCCATCCAGGGCATGGTGCCGCGCAGCGGGTGCCAGGGGTGGCCGTTCTTGACGGCCCGCCGGATGCCCACCTCGCTGTTGCCGCCGACCCAGATGGTGTGCCCGGCGTCGCGCAGCGTGGCCAGGTAGTCGTCGGTCAGCCTGCCGCGTTCGGCGAACGGCACGCCGAGCGCCTCGAACTCCTGCCGCGCCCAGCCGACGCCCACGCCGAGCACGAGCCTGCCCCCGCTGAGCTGGTTCAGGTTGGTGGCCATCCGCGAAACCAGGAGCGGATGCCGGTAGGGCAGGATGAGCACGGTGGTGCCCAGCTTGACCGTGGTGGTGAGCCCGGCCAGCCAGGACAGCGTGGTGAACGGCTCGTAGAACGGCTCCGGGTAGCGCACGGCGACGTCCGGGGTGATCGTCACGTGGTCGGACATCATGAGGAGGTCGAAGCCGAGCCCTTCCACGATGCGCGCCCATTCGCGCAGCACGCCCGGATCGGTGCCGGGCCCGAAGTTCGGTACGTTCACCCCAAGTTCCATAAAAACGAGGCTATAGCGGTCACCAGCGCCATTGGAACCGATTTCTCCCGGCTATTCACCCCTAAGCCCGGGAATTTACCGATAGATTCTCCATATGGCCGCGAAGCTTGACGAGGTCGACTGGGCGATCATCACCCAGCTCCAGCAGGAAGCCCGCATCTCACTGAGCGAGCTGGGCCGGCGCGTCAACCTCAGCCCGTCGGCCACCACCGAACGGGTGCGCCAGCTTGAGGCGCAGGGCGTCATCACCGGCTATCACGCCGCGGTCGACCTGGACAAGGTCGGCTACCCGGTGCTCGCCCTGGTCCGGCTGAAGTATCCGGGCAACCGCCACCAGCCCCTGCGCCAGTTGCTCGCCGACCGGCGCGAGATCCTGGAGTGCCTGCGCACGACCGGCGACGACTGCTACACGCTCAAGGTGGCCGCGACCTCCATGAGCCACCTGGAGGCGCTCATGGACGAGCTGGCCGGCCTCGGCAGCACGACCACGAGCATCGTCTACAGCCGGCCCCTGCCCTACCGCGGCCCCGACCGCCCCTGACCGAGCAGGTCGCCCAGGGACGCGAGAGCGGAGGCCAGGCCGGGGTCGGCCCCGCCGGCCTCCGCCAGCGCGGCGCTCAGCGTCTCCTCGTAGGTGCGGCTCGCCTCGGCGTGACGCACCCGGCCGCTCTCGGTGATGACCGTGTAGACGCCGCGCTTGTCGTCGGGGCACAGGTCCCGGTACGTGAACTCCGCCGCGTTCAGCCGGGCGACCAGCCGCGTCACGGAGCTCTGGTTGAGCCCGAGCTTGTCGGCGAGCTCCTGCATGCGCAGTTCGCTGTCGGGCGCGGCGGCCAGGTGGCCGAGCGCGCGATACTCCGACAGGCCGATGCCGTGCCGCCGCTGCAACGCGGTGCCGAGCCTGGCCTCCACCCGGGCGTGCAGCAGCAGCAGATGGTTCCAGGTCGCGGCGAGCTCCGCCACCGACGGGTCCGCTGGGGCGTTGGGGGCTGCGGGTGTCATCGACCCCTCCTTGTGCTGGTTTCTCGGCCGCTGGACAGAAATATACATGCACATACATAATTCTGGCCAGCCCGGGCTACAGCGGCAGCCACGCGGTCAGTGACCACCCGTCCGGCACGGCCCGCGAGACCAGCTCGCCGCCCTGCGCCTCGACCAGCGCGGCCAGCCCCGGCAGGCCCGCCCCGCCGGTCCGCCCGCTCCGCGACGGCGTCACGCCGTCGTTGGTCATCGTGATCTCCAACCGCCCGTCCGCCACGCTCACGTCCAGGTCGACGCGCCCCGCCCGCGCGGCGTGCCGCCGCACGTTGGTGAGGCCCTCGACCACGATCCGGTACGCCAGCGCCGCGCTGCCGGCCGGGACCTGGAGCGCCGGGTCCATGCGCAGGCGGACCCGGGCGGGACCGGCGGCCGAGAAGCGCTCGGCCGCCTCGCGGATGTCCTTCAGGCCGCCGGCGGAGGTCGCGGGCCGGTCGTGGTGCAGCATGTCGAGCGTGCGATCCAGCATCGACAGGGCGCGCTGCCCCGCAGCCTCGACGCGTTCGAGCGCCCGTGCCGGGTCGCCCGTCACCCTGCCCGCCTGGGCGTGGGCCACCATCTCGCTGATGTCGTGGGCGAGGAAGTCGTGCAGGTCCCCGGCCAGCCGCAGCCGGAGCGCGGTGCGGGTGTCGTCGAGGGCGCGGCGCTGCCGTACGCCGAGAAGGCGCAGGTAGCCGCCCAGACCGGCGGCGAGGAGCGCGCCCAGCCCCCAGAACGCGCACGCGCCCACCGCCTCCAGCGGCGAGGCCGGCTGGAGGAAGCGCAGCAGCCAGGTGGCCGCGGCCAGGCCCGCCGCGGGCGCCGCCACCGCGGCGCGGCGGGCGGGCGCGTCCCGGACGATCAGCCCGGCCAGCACCATGAACGCCAGGCTCTCGGCCATCCCCAGGGCGGCGGCGGGCTGCTCGGACGGCACGACGCCGTACAGCTGGGCCAGCGTGACGGCCAGCGAGACCACCGCCGCCACGCACGTCAGCTCCGGCAGCCGCGCGGCGAGCGGCGTCCGCGACAGCGCCACCAGCGCCACGGGGAGCAGCAGCGACGCCGACACGGCGATCCACAGGAGAGTCACCGCACCGACGATACGGCCGCCGGGAGACCCGGCCGCAGGTGCCGTTCGGCACGGGCGCGGGTGGCCGAGGGTGCCGAACGGCATCTGGTCCGCGCCGTCGCCGCGCCGCGACGCTGAACACATGAAATCCTTCACTCCTGCCTCGCGCGCCCATGCGACGGCGCTGTGGGCGCTCGGCTATGGCGGGCTCGGCGCGGCGTGGGCGCTCGGGCTGCCCGGCTACCCGTGGGGCGCCTCCGATCCCGACCCCGACGGGGCGCTGTCCCTCCTGGCCGGGACGACACCCCGGTTCGGGTGGTGGATCGCCGCGTTCGCCCTGCTCACCGCGGTGACGGCGGTGGCTCTCACTCGCCGGGGCGATCGGCGGGCGCCGCTGCTCCTGGCCTGGCCGATCGCCGCGATCCTGGTCCTGGTGATCCCCGACTCGCGCCTGATGATGGGCGTCGCGTACACGCCGCTGCTGCTGGTCGCCCCCGTCTTCGGCTGGAGCCTGGGCGGCGCCACCTTCGCCGACGCCTGGCCGTGGCCGGTGCTCAACCAGCTCGTCTGCGTGCTCGGCGGGCTGCTGCTGGCCGCCGCGGCGCTCGCGTACGGCCGTGACCGAGGGCGGGCGCGCTGGTTCACGCCCGAGCGGGGGCGCACGGCGGTGTACGTGGCCGTGGCCGTGCCTCTCGTGTACTGCGCCACCCGGTGGGCGTGGGCGCTGGGCATCCCGCTCGGCGTGAGCCCGGAGTTCCTGGCCGAGGGCGAGGACGGGCTGTGGCTGGCGGGAGCCTACCTGGCGACGTTCGGCGCGCTCGGCGGCGTGCTCACACTCGGGCTGACCCAGCGCTGGGGGGAGATCTTCCCCAGATGGATCCCCGGGCTGCGCGGCAGGCGGGTGCCGCCCCTGCTGGCGGTCATCCCCGCCGGATTCGTCTCGATCATCGTGACCGTGGCGGGGCTGTCCTACGTCCGGTGGACGGTCGCGGGCCGGTTCGCGCTGGAGGAGTGGGGCGCCTGGCTGCCGGAGTGCTTCTGGCCGGTCTGGGGCGCCGCCCTGGCCACCGCCACCGTCTCCTACCACCTGCGGCGGCGCGACGGCACGCGGCTCAGGACGGGCGAGCCGGCGGCGTAGGCGTCGCCCAGGGCAGGAGTTCGGGGCGTTTGGCGGTGCGGCCGTCGCCGGAGGACCTGCCGCGCAGGCGGCGGCCGATCCACGGGCCCGCGAACGTGGCCAGCCAGCGCGCCTCCGCCGCCGCGACCCGCAACGGGCCCGGCGCGGGCAGGGCGGGCAGGGGCTGCATCCAGGCGTCGTCGCTGCCGGGCAGCCCCAGCGTGTGGGCCATGGCTGCGGCGATGCGGGCGTGGCCGGCCGGGCTGGCGTGCAGGCGGTCGACGCACCACATGCGGGCGTCCGTGACGAACTCCAGCGGGAACGTGTCGACCACCGCGACCCCGTGCCGGGCGGCGGCCTCGCGGATGCGGGCGTTGAGGTCGAGCACGCGGGGCCGGAACCGCCTGGCCATCGGCGCGATCTTGCCGATGTCGGGGAAGGTCACGGTGACCACGTGCGCGCCCGCCCCGGTGAGCGCGGCGAACATCGCCTCCAGGTCGGCCACCACCCGGCCGGCCTCGAAGCCGGGCCGGATGAGGTCGTTCATGCCCGCCATGACCGTGGCCAGGTCGGGGCGGAGCGCCAGCGCGACGGGTAGCTGCTCGGCGCGGATCTGCCCGGCCAGCCGGCCCCGGACGGCGAGGTTGGCGTAGTGGAGCCCGGGTTCGGCGGCGGCCAGGTGCTCGGCGAGGCGGTCGGCCCAGCCCCGGTGGCCGTTGACGTCGTCACCGTCGCCCAGGCCCTCGGTCTGGCTGTCGCCGAGCGCGACGTAGCGCGTGTAGGTGGTCATGGCGTCTCCACTCGTGCGGCCAGGGTCAGCGCGGTGTCGCGGCACCAGTCGCGCATCTCGCGTTCGAAACGGCAGCCGGCCAGGCCGGACAGGTAGGGGCCGATGTGCTCGCCCTCGCGCAGGAACGTCTCCTCGTCCAGGTCGCCGCGCAGGCCGGCCAGGAGCTGCTCGAAGATCTCCAGCTTGGCCACGGCCTCCCGCTCCCGCTCGCGGAGCTGCTCGATCAGCGGGGCCCGGTCGAGCAGGTCCGCGGCGTGCACCTTGACGACCAGCTCGTCGCGGAGCAGCAGGGGCTTGGCCGGCCGGGCGGCGAAGGCGGCCAGCTCGGCGAGCCCGGCCTCGGTGACCTTGAAGACGCGCTTGTTGGGGCGGCCGGTCTGGACGACCTCACGGCCGGTGACCAGGCCGTCGGCCTCCAGCTTGGCCAGCTCGGCGTAGAGCTGCTGCGGGGCGGCGTACCAGAAGTTGGAGACGCCGATGTCGAAGATCTTGGTGAGCTGGTAGCCGCTGTATTCGCCGTCGAGCAGCGCCGCCAGCACCGCGTGTCGGAGCGCCACGGCTCAGCCGTACTCATGAAGGCGACTAGTCATGGATATGACTATAGCCCGAGCGCGGCCCGGGAGCGGGCGATCTGCTCGCGGGCGCGGGCCGACCAGATCAGCTCGCGGTGCGCGCTCAGCACGGTGTGGCAGGTGGTGAAGTGGGCCAGCGCGGCCCGCTCGTCCCCTTGGCGGCGGCGCACGTCGCCCAGCGTGTAGGCGGTCAGCGCCTCCCCCAGCTCGTCACCGGCGCGGGCGCACATCTCGGCGCACTCGGCGAGCATGCGCTCGGCGCGACCGAAGTGCCCCAGCGCGCCCTCGGCCTCGGCCAGCCGGCGCAGCGCGATCCGCTCGCCGTTGTTCCAGCGCAGCTCACGGCTGAGGTCGAGGCTCGCCCGGTAGTGGCCGACGGCCTCCTCGGTCCGGCCCGTCTCGTGGCAGGCGACGCCCAGCGAGCGCAGGAACCTGGCGCGGTGGACGGCGCTCTCCCCGGCGGCCAGGCCCAGCGCCCGGCGGGAGGTGGCGGCGGCCTCGTCGTAGCGGCCCAGGTAGAGCTGCACCACGGCGACCTCGGTCCACGCGGTCAGCAGCCCGTTCGCGTCGCCGAGCGCGCGGAACCGGCCCGCCGCCCGGACGGCGGTGTCCAGCGCTGCCTCCAGGTCGTCGACCAGCGAGGCGGCGACGCCCAGCAGCGCGTAGGCGGCCGAGTGCTGGTCCCCCGCCCGCTCGCTGCGCGCCAGCAGCCCGCGGAACTCCGCACCCACGGCATGGGCGCGCCCCCGGTCCATCTCGGCGTCGGCGCGCACCAGCCGCAGGCGCGTCTCGGCCGCGTCGTCGCCCGCCGCCCCGGCCGCCTCGACGGCAGCGTCCAGCATCGTCACGGCGTCCTCGTGGAAGCCGCGTACGACGAGGAAGGGTGCCAGGGCGTGGGCGAGGCCGGCCGCGGCGGACGCCAGCCCGGCGCGGGCGGCGGCGGCGACCAGCGCGACGAGCAGGCCGCGCTCCGCTGCCAGCCAGGCGCC
Source organism: Nonomuraea sp. ATR24 (assembly GCF_041950485.1). NCBI lineage: Bacteria > Bacillati > Actinomycetota > Actinomycetes > Streptosporangiales > Streptosporangiaceae > Nonomuraea > Nonomuraea sp. ATR24. The sequence goes on along the minus strand of NZ_JBGNUU010000019.1, from coordinate 75,352 downwards.
GTCATCGGGCGAGGGCGGCGTGCGCGCCGGGGCGCCGGGCGGCGGCGGGGCGGGGGCGAGCGGCAGCTCACGCGCGGCGGCGGTGACCCGGGCGCACGCCTCGGCGGTGAGCCGGGCCAGCGCCGCCGCCCGGCCGTCCTCGCTCTCCTCGGCCGCGAAGAGCTCGGCGGCGAAGCTCCACAGCAGGTCGTGCATGCGGTAGCGGGTCTGCTTCGCGGCGTCGACGTCGCTCGCGCTGATCAGCCCGGCGGCGGCGAGCTCCTCCAAGGAGTCGTCGACCTCGCGCACGCCGGCCCCGGCCAGCGCGGCGACCGCCCAGGCCGCCACGCTGTCGGCCGCCACCGCGCCGAGCAGCCGGAACGCCAGCCTGGCCGGCGGCGACAGCGACGCGTAGCTCGTCGCGAACGTGGCGCGCACGTCGAGCTGCCCCGCGTGCAGCTCGTTCAGCCGCGCCGACGTGTCCGCGAGCCGCCTGGCGAGCTCGGCCGGCGGCCACGCGGGACGGGTCACGAGACGCGCCCCGGCGATGCGCAGCGCGAGCGGCAGCCGCCCGCACGCGCGCAGGATCGCCTCCGCCGACTCCGGGTCGGCGGCGAGCCGGTCGGCGCCCACCACCCGGGCGAGCAGGTCGCGGGCGTCGGCGGGCGGCGGCACGTCCAGGACGAGCGCGAACGTGCCCGGCACCGTCGGCAGCGGCCCGCGCGACGTGACGACGACCCCCGACCCGGGCGTCCCCGGGAGCAGCGGCTCCACCTGCGTCTCGTCGCCCGCGTCGTCGAGCAGCACCAGGACGGCCCGGTCGGCGAGCCTGGCCCGGTACATCGCCGCCTGCTCCTCGGTCGCGGCGGGCAGGATGCCGGGGTCCACGCCGAGCGCCCGCAGCAGCTCGGCGAGCAGGTCGGCCGGGTCGCGGGGGTTCGGCGACGCGCCGCCCAGCCGGACGAACAGCTGCCCGTCGGGATAGCGATCGCGCAGCAGGTGGGCGACGTGCACGGCCAGCGTGCTCTTGCCGACGCCCGGCGGGCCGGACACGGTCACGATCGCCGGCGCCGCGCCGCCGGTGTCACTCAGCGCGGCGATCATCTCGCCCGTCTCGGACTCGCGGCCGACGAACCCGGCGAGGTCGGCCGGCAGCAGGCAGATGCCCGCCCACGCGGGCTCCCGCTCCGGCGCGGCCGGCTCCACCGGCACCACCGCCGGCCCTGGCGGCTCGACGGGGGCGTCGTTCAGGATGGCCGCGTGCGCGTCGCGTAACTCCTGCCCCGGCTCCACGCCCAGCTCGGCGACCAGCACCGACCTGGCCCTGCGGTACGCCTCCAGCGCCTCGGCGCGCCGGCCCGACCGATGCAGCGCCAGCATGAGCCGGTGCCACAGCCGCTCGTTGAGCGGGGCCGTCTCCACCAGCGGGGTCAGCTCGCCGACCAGCTCGTCGTGCAGGCCGAGCCGCAGCCGCACGTCGATCCAGCCGAGCCTGGCGCTCTCCCGCCGCTCCTCCAGCTCGGCGATGCGGGCGCTCACCTCGCCGCTCAGCGGCACGTCCTCGGCCGGCCGGCCGCGCCACAGCGGCAGCGCCCTGGCGAACAGGCGGTGGGCCTCGGCCAGGTCGCCGCGCGCCGACTCCAGCCGGGCCCGCCGTACGTCCTCGTCGAAGGCGAGCAGGTCGAGCCGGTCGGTGCGCAGGCACAGCCGGTAGCCCTGCTCCTGCGTCTCCACGTCGATCGCGGCCTTGCGCAGGACGGAGACGTAGTTCTGCAGGTTGGCCAGGGCGGAGCGGGGCGGCTCGTCCCAGACGGAGGCGATCAGCCGGTCGCTGGAGACGACGGTGTTCGGGTGGAGCAGGAACACGCTGAGCACCGCGCGGGGCTTGCCCACGAGTCGCACCGGTCTTCCCGCTTCGGCGACCCGGACGGGACCGAGGATCGCGAAGTCCACTTCCGCCTCCCGAGCACGATCAGCGAAACCCCGACGGGGGGACCTGCTATGGCGACGCTATGGGCATCCTATGGGCCCGAAGAGGAGCTTGATCGAGGACATCCGGAAGGAGGTGCACCCATGAAGATCGAGGTTCGCAAGGTCGAGGCCGTCAAGGCCACGCAGTTCGTGACCTGAGGCACCGCCTCTCAGCGGACCGGGGGGCGGCGCGCCCGTCCCCCGGTCCTCCACAGCCGACGAGATCCCCACGAGCGTCCGGAGCGGCGATGCGAGTGATGTTGAAGGAATGCGCCTGGGAGCGCCTCGGCGACGAGCTCATCGTGGTCCACGACCCGCGCGAGGCGTTCACGCTGGCCGACCCGGAGGGCCGGATCACGGCGCTCCTGGACGAGCTCGGCCGCGGGCCGGCGACCGCGGAGGAGCTGGCCGCCGCGCTGGCGGCGCGGGACGTGGCCGTCACGGCCGAGGAGGTCCGCGACGGGCTGGCCGGTCTCGACTCCCTCGGCCTGGTCGAGGACGCCGCCGGGCGCTGGCTGGGCGACCCGGGCGCGGACGAGCGCCACTTCTCCAATCTGACCTTCTTCGGCGCCTTCGCCCGGCTGGGCACGTCGCGGGCGGAGTTCGTCCGGCGGCTGCGCGAGGCGCACGTCCTGGTGCTCGGCGCCGGGGGCGGCGGCTCCTCGCTCGTGCAGTGCCTGGCCGGGCTGGGCGTCGGCGCGCTGACGCTGGTGGACCGCGACGACATCGCGCCGCGCAACTTCGCCCGCCAGTTCCTGTACCGCCACGCCGACATCGGCCGGTCGAAGGTGGAGCGCGCGGCCGAATGGGTGCGCGAGTACGACCCCGGCATCGAGGTGCGGGCGGTGGACCGGTGGATCTCCGGGCCCGAGGACCTGAAGGACCTGACCGAGGGCGTGCACGTGATGGCCGGCGGCCTGGACGGCGCCCCGGACGCCAACCTGTGGGTGAACGAGGCGGCGCTGCGCGCGGGCGTGCCGCTGGTCGCGGGCGGGATGACGCGCACGCAGCTCATCTACTTCTCCGTCGACCCGGGCCGCAGCGCCTGCCTGCGCTGCGACGAGTCGGACCTGCCGGGGCCGGAGGAGCGCACCTCCGCCGGGGTGGCCCACCGGCTCACCCGGGGGCTCCAGCTCGCCAACGGGCTCACCGGGCCGATGGCGATGCAGGTCGGGTCGCTGGTCGCGTACGAGGTGATGCGTTATCTGACGGGGGTCGAGCCGCCGCGCGCGGCGGGGGCGCGGGTGGTCCTCGACCTGCGTGACGGGCTTGTCCCGGTCCGGGTGCCGTTCCCGCGCGATCCGGACTGTCCGGCGTGCGCGCTGGCGCGGCGGTGAGGCGTGGACGTCAGGCTGCGCCCGCTGACGCTGGTCGAGGAGGGTGACGAGGTCCTGGTCGGCGACCCCGGAACCGGCACGTTCGTGACGATGCCCGCCGTGGGCGGGGTGGTGATCGCGGCGTTGCAGCGCGGCGCGAGCGCGGAGGAGGCCGGGGCCGAGGCGGAGGCGTTCGCCGGGGAGCCGGTCGACATGCCGGCGTTCGTGGCGACGCTCGCCGAGCTCGGCTTCGTCGACGACCGGCCGGGCGAGGAGCGCGAGGCCGTGCGCACCGCGCCCATCCAGACGCGGCGCTGGCTCGCCGGGGTGAGCAGCCAGGCGGCGCGGCCGTTCTTCGGCCCGGTGGCCTGGACCCTCTACGGCCTGCTGGCGCTGGGCTGCGTGGCCGTTTTCGTGGCCAGGCCGTCGCTGCTGCCGAGCCCGGCACAGGACGCGTTCCTGCTGGACGACGTGGGGCTGAGCGCGCTGCTGCTGATGCCGTTCGTCATGGTCTCGACCGCGCTGCACGAGTGCGGGCACTGGCTGGCCGCGCGGGCGATCGGCGTCCGCTCCCGCTTCGGCGTGGACCGGCGGCTCATGCTGCTGGTCTTCGAGACCGACCTCACCCAGGTGTGGACGGTGCCGCGCCGTCAGCGTTACGGGCCGCTGCTCGGCGGGCTGGCGGTGGACGTCGTCCTGCTCAGCGTGCTGCTGGGCGCCCGCCTGCTGATCCACGAGGGGGTGTGGGCGGCGCCCCCGGCGGTGGACGCGACGCTCGCCGTGTGGGTGTTCCTGAAGCTGGCGGGCATGCTGTGGCAGTGCATGATCTTCCTGCGGACCGATCTGTACGCGGTGCTGGTCAACGCGCTCGGCTGCCGTGACCTGTGGCGGGTCAAGACGCTGCTGCTGCGGCGCGTGTTCGGCCGCCTGACCCCGGCGCAGGCCGCCGAGCTGGTCCGGGCCGCGCCCGCCGACGTGCGGGCGGGGCGGTGGTTCCGGTGGGTGTGGCTGGCCGGGCTCGCCGGGGTGCTGGCCTGGTTCGCCGTGTTCGTGCTGCCGGTCGTGGTGGCCGTGCTGGTGTGGGCGGCCGGCGGGCTGGCCGCCGGGCCGCTCAGCCTCCGGTTCTGGTACGCGCTGCTGTGCGCGGCGCTGCTGCTCGGCCCGACGGCGCTCGCCGTCGCCCTGGCCGTCAGGGAGCGGCTGACGGTCAGAGCCGGTACGTCCGGGTGATCGCGACGATGCCGCCGTCCTCCCTGGTGGCGGGGATCAGCCCCGGCGGCCGGGGCGCGAACCCGGGCACCGACGACAGCCCGTCCGTCTCGGAGATCGCCGTCAGCCGGAACCCGGCCTCCGCGCCCGGCACGCGCAGCGTGATCTCCGCGCCGCTCTCGGGCAGGCCGCGGAAGCGGACCTCGCCGGGCCAGGTCTTCGCCCGCGTCCCGGTCACGGGCACGGTGACCGGCCGCGCCCCGGCGACCCCAGCGCCTGCCTCGGTGATCGGCCGCTCGGTGCGGAGCGTGATCGAGCGCGCCCCCTTCCCGGCGACGACCTTCAGCCGGTACGTGTCGCCGTCACGCGAGAGCACGGTGACCCTCGGCCCTCGGGCGTCGACGGCCGGGGCGCGGCCCGTCCACAGCTCGCCCCTGGCGTAGCCGGGCGGCAGGAAGGCGGTGTCGCGGCCCGACACGTACCGCCTGGTCCAGGCCGGCGGGTCGAGGTCCCCGCTCACCCAGCCGGCGACCCGGGTCTCGGCGTCCATCACGTACGCCAGATGGGTGCGGCGCGGGTTGGCCGCGTCGAAGTCGTCGACGGCGAGCCCGCCCGCGACCAGCGCCACCGCCAGCCCGGCGGCCACGGCGGGCACGCCCGCCGCCACCGGCCGGCCCAGCCGGGCCCCGGGCTCCGGCAGCCACAGCTCCACCAGCGGCAGCGCCGTCAGGCCGAAGAGCGCCAGCGTCACGGCGCTCACCCCGCCGAGCGCGAGCCCCATGCCATCGAACGCGGTCAGGGCGAGGGCGGGCAGCAGGGCGGCGGCCACGACCGCGCCCGCCGTGATCGCCGCGACCCGCCAGACGGCGCCGCGCAGCAGCAGCGCGCCCAGCCCGCCCAGCGCGGCGGCGAGCGCGGGCAGCGCGAACATGAACGACGCCCCCGGCGCGATCTGCGCGCACACCGCGCCCACCAGCGCGGGCCAGGCCAGCGCGCCGATCGCCAGCGCGGCGGGCCCGACCCTGCGCCGCAGCGCCAGGTACCAGCCCAGCACGGCCAGCGCGACCAGCGCGGCGACGGCCGCGCGGAACGCCTCCGGCCGGTGCAGCAGCCCGCCCATCCCGTAGTAGTCGGACCGCACGGCCACCAGCAACTCCCACAGCCCCTGCGCCAGGACCGCCGACAGCGCGACCGGGACGACCCCCGACAGCGCGCCGGCGGCCGTGCGCGGCAGGCTCGCCAGCCCCCTGCGCCGGGCGAGCAGCGCCAGGGCGGCCACCGCCGCGACGGCGAGCCCGGCCAGCGGCCAGACCAGCGCGTTCGGGTAGGTGATCAGGAAGCCGAAGAACCGGAAGTACGTGACGTCGTGCCCGGCCGCGAGCGCGGGCAGGTCGGCGCCGCCGAGGGCACGGGCCAGCGCCAGCATGTTCGTGCCGTGGTGCTGGAGGCTGCCCCGGTTCAGGAAGGCGAGGGAGTCGTCGGCCGTGTGATAGCGCGAGGAGTCCTGGATGTAGGCGAAGTTCATGCCGGAGAACCCGGCCTCCGTCATCGGGGTGAAGTCGGTGTTGTTCGGCAGCAACCGGTACAGCTCCACCATCATCGAGTCGCCGCGCGGGTGCGGCACCGCGTCGGCGAACGTCTCGACCAGCCCGGCGTTGTCCCGCGACGTCTCGAACATCAGCGACGGCCCGCTGACCCCGCGCGCCTCCCAGTTCAGCAGCACGCCTCCGGCGCGGCCGAGCGGGTGCTCCCTGACGAACGCCTCGGCGCCGAGCACGCCGTCCTCCTCGCCATCCGTCATCAGGAACACCAGGTCGTTGCGGAGCTCGGCGTCGCCCAGCGCGCGCACGGTCTCCAGCATCGCCGCGACGGCCGCCGCGTCGTCGGAGGCGCCCGGCCCCATCGCCGCCGAGTCGTAGTGCGCGGCGATCACCACGGTGCCGGTCGGGTCGCCGCCGGGCCGGGTGGCCACGATGTTGTGGACCTGCCCGAACGACGCCAGCCCCGTCGAGGGGTTGGCGCCCACCGCCCGCTGCACCCGCACGTCGAGCCCGGCGGCGCGCAGCTCCTTCACCAGGTAGTCCCGGGCCCGCGCACCGGCCGGGCTGCCGATCGGGCGCGGCTCGGTGGCGAAGCGCTCCAGGTGCCGCATCGCCCGCCCGGCGCTGAACTCCCCGGCCGGGGCCGAGGCGGGCAGCGGCTGCATCGTGCTGTTGGCCAGCGCGGTCAGCACGACCACGGCGACCAGCACCAGCAGGGCCGTCACCGCCGCCGGGACGCGGCGCGGGACGTCGAACAACTTCTCGGTCATGGCCGGGAACGCTACGGTCGGCGGCGGGATGTCCGGAATGATGTTTGCGGCCGTTCTCGCCTGTGGTTTTCCACAGGTCGTGGACACGAGAACCGACAGAAAGGTGTCCAGATGGGGTTCGCGGTGTTGGGCGTGCACGCGCATCCGGACGACGAGGCGATCTGGACCGGCGGGACGCTGGCCAGGTTCTCCGCCGAAGGAGCCCGGACGGCGGTCGTGACGTGCACGGGCGCGCCGGGCACGGTCCGGGCCGGTGAGCTGGAGCGGTCGCTGGAGATCCTCGGCGCGGGCGAGCCCCGGCTGCTCGGCTACGGCGACGCCCGCGACGCCGGCGCCGCGCCCGGCGCGCCGCGCTTCGTGGACGTGCCGCTCGACGAGGCCGTGGGGCGGCTGGTCGCCCACATCAGGGAGTTCCGGCCCGACGTGGTGCTCACCTATGACGGGTACGGGTCCTACGGGCATCCGGATCACGTGCACGCGCACCGGGTGACGCTGGCGGCGGTCGAGGCGGCCGGCTACGACCAGCTCTTCCCCGAGGCGGGCGAGCCGTGGCGGCCCCGGGCGCTGTACCTGGCGACGATCCCCAGGTCGGTGGTGGCGGCGCAGTGGGAGGCGGTGTTCGGCGCGCCGCCGGAGCCGGGCCACGTGCTGCCGGGCATCCCGGACGCGGACGTCTCGGTGCGGCTGGACGTGGGCCCGTGGGCCGAGCGCAAGTGGGCGGCCATGCACGCGCACGAGTCGGAGCTCAGGCGGGGCGCGTCGCTGACGATGCTCACCTCGCTCCCCGAGCAGGCCCGCGACCAGATGCTCCAGAACGAGTGGTATCGCCTGGCGAGCGGTCAGCCCGTCCTGGGGTGAGCCGCAGGGTGACGCTCTCCGACGCGCCGCCCCGGCCCGCCAGCCCGCCGAACGTGAGCACGGCCCGCGCCCCGACGGCGACCCGGGCCGGCGGCCGGTCTGCCCTGATCACCGCGCTGACCGGCCGGTCCCACGTCACGGTCAGCTCGCCGAGGTCGCGGCGCGGGTCCGACACGGTCACCGTGGCCGTGCCGTCGCCCGGCTCCCGGACCAGGACCGCGCAGGGCGCCGAGGCGGTGAGCGGCCCCGCCGTGCCCCCGGTCCAGAAGTTGACCGCGGTCAGCCCCAGCGACGGCACGTGCACGCCCTGCTGCCGGGCGGTGTTGGCGAGCACCCGCGCCCAGCCGGGATCGGCCGCCCGCGCCCGGGTCTCCTCCTCGGAGGCGTTCGGCAGGAGCTGGTAGACGTACCCGGCGCCAACCGGGTTGAGCCCGTGGTCCAGCCAGAGGACCACGTGCCCGCCGGCCCGCCGGGTGCGCGCGCCGGTCACCACGTAGCCGCCGTGCCCGTCGAGGTGCGCCCACCCGTCACCGGTGGCGAGCCGGGCGCCGGTGCGCCGGTTGTCCACGACGGTCTCGACCACCGCCCCGTCGAAGCAGGTGATCCCGGCCCCCAGGCACAGCACGGCGTCGTCCAGGAAGAACCACGACTTGAACGCGTCGAGCGTGCTCTCCAGCCCGAGCAGGTGCTGCCCGACCGTGGCGTGCACGCCGTCGGTGGCTCCGCCGACCCAGCGCGCCTGCGGGCACGGCTCGCCCCACGCCCCGCCCGCGCCGTCGGGCAGCCGCCGGGACGAGACCGTCGTGCCCGGCAGCCGGTAGGGGTCGACGCTCTGCCAGAACGTGCCCGAGTACTGGTCCCGGTGCCCCTCGCCCCACCAGTAGAGCATCCCTGAGCCGGTGTGCCAGCCGCGCCGGTTCTCGCCGTTGCCGTGCTCGTAGTGGGCGATCCGGTCCGAGGCCATGCTGAGGGCAGCGCACCAGCCGGGCCTGCGGTGCACGGCGCGGGCGCTCATCGGCAGCAGCCGGTGCCCGACCGGCTCGGCCGCCGCCGCCACCCCGCCGTCGGCCACGACCCGGCCCACGCGGGCGTCGTTCAGCAGGTAGGGGTTGCGTGCCGCCCAGCCCTTGACCACGGCCCGCCAGCGGGACCGCTCGGCGGGCCGGGCCGACTCGGCCAGCAGCAGGATCGCCGAGGCCAGTCGCAGCCCCCGGGCCTGGTCGCCGTCCGGCCCCCGGGTGATGCCGCGCCCGCTGACCAGCGGCATGCAGACGCCGTCGCGCACGAACGGCGCGAACGAGCGCTCCACGCTGTCGAACACGACCTGCCTGCCCGGGTCCGTGATCTCCCACGGCGAGCCGCGCAGCACCGCGAACAGGGTCGCCAGCCCCTCCAGCAGGACCGCCCCGTAGCCGCCCTGGTAGGGGACGGTCGTGTGCTGGATGAACGAGCCGTCCCGGTAGAACCCGTCGCCTTCGGTCACGTACCGGAAGACGGGTGACAGCGCCCGGGTGGCGAGCCGGGCCCTGGCGGGGTCGGCGGTGAGGATCGCGCGCAGCAGCGTCACCCTGCACAGGTCCACCCGGTTGGCCCCGGTGCTGGTGCCGCTGTAGTCGGCCAGGCGACTGACCGGGACGAAGTGGTCCACGGCGGCGGCGAGCGCGTCGTCCCGCAGGCCGGTGAGGAGCGCGGCGTCGAGGAGCTTGGCCGGGACGCCGATCTGCCAGTCCCACCAGTTGCCGCCGGGGTCGGCGCCCGCCGCGTAGACGTGGCGGCAGTAGTGGGCGATGCCGGTGGCGACGGCGGCGGCCGGTTCCGGGTCGCCGGTCAGGGCGTGCGCGCGGGCCAGGGCCAGCAGGCGGGCAGGGGTGGCCTTGAGCGAGGGGTAGGGCAGGCCGGGCCAGAGGTGGCCGGGGGCGGGGGCCATCGTGCGGGCGTGCGCGGCCGCCGCGCCGGGCGCGCGGCCGGACAGCCCGGCGAGCGTCACCTCGCGCCAGCGGCGGCGCAGCGCCTCGAAGGGGTCGCCCGCGGGGATCAGCGGGCCGGCGGCGGCGAGCTGGAGGAACGACCGCCTGGACAGTTCCGGCACGATCGCATTATCGGACTGATCTCCCCGCGATCGGGTAGCCGCGGGGCATGCGGGACGAGATGGGGCTGGGGGTGCGGCTGACGATCGCCTCGGTCACGGTGGCGGTCGTCATGGTCCCGTTCATGCTGCTGCTCGTGGTGGCCAGGATGCCGCTCAACGACCTCGACGAGGGGGTGGCGCGGCAACTGCACGCGTACGCGCTGGCCAACCCGGACGTGACCACCGCGCTCATCGTGTGGACGGACGCGTTCGGGCCGATGTCGTGGCGGGTGGCGGTCGCGGTGCTGGCGATCTGGCTGGTGCGGCGCGGGGCGCGGCTGCTCGCGCTGTGGGCCGTGACCACGATGGCCGTCGGCGGGCTGCTCGGCGCCCTGATCAAGGTCATCGTGGACCGGGCACGGCCCGACCTGCCCGATCCGGTGGCCCTGGCCGACGGCGACTCGTTCCCGTCGGGGCACGCGCTCAACGCCACGCTCGGCGCCGGGATCATCCTGCTGACCGTGATGCCGCTGCTCCGGCACCGGGCGGCGGCCTGGGCGCTCGCCTGGTTCCTGGTGGTGACGGTGGCGTGCACGCGGGTGGCGCTGGGCGTGCACTACGTCAGCGACGTCGTCGCGGGCGTGATGCTGGGCGTGGCCGTGATCGCCGCCACCGTGGCCGGGTTCGAGCGGTGGCGGCGATCCGGCGCGTCCCCGCCCTCGGCGGGCCGCCCGGCCGCCGATCAGTCCTCGGCGCGGCGCTCGTAACGCGCCCTGGCGAGCTCGTACGCCTTCCGCAGCAGGCCGCGCAGCGCCGTCTCGGTGCGCGGGCCCGGGTTGACCACGGCCAGCCAGCCCTGCGTGCCGTAGACGGGGTGCGCGATCACGGTGTCGGCGACGCTCGGATCGGTGGTGGCGGGCTCGCGGGGCGTGTGACCGGTCCACTCGACGAACGCGTCCTTCCCGGCGGCGACGTTCACCCGGTAGGCCCCGGGCCGGTCCAGGCGCGACGCCTCGTCGTCCGGGTAGTTCTTGGTCACGACGGTGGCGAAGGGCTGGATGTTGGCCGGGATGACGCCGTCGGGCGAGTAGTAGAAGAACGCGTCGCCCCAGGCGAGCTCCGGCATGCCGTCGCCGGGCTTCGGCGTGAGGGCCAGGACGCCCTCCAGGTCCGACACGAATGCGATGATCTCGTCTTTCTCCATGCGTTCCAGCGTTACATTGAAGTCCTTGTGGAGGCTTTCGAGCAGACGACAAGGGGATTCAGGGTGCCAGGTCTCCATTTGCGTACGGTCGACGTGGGGCGGCGGGCAGGCTACTCCGTGCAGCAGGTGCGCAACCTGGAGCGTGACGGCGTGCTGCCCCCGGCGGCACGAACGGGCACCGGCCACCGCGTCTACGGGGAGGTCCACGTGCGCTCCGCGCTGGCCTACCGGGCGCTCGCGGCGGGCGTGGGACCGGTCGAGGCCAAGAAGATCATGCGCGCCGCCCACCGCCATCCGGAGCCCGGCGTGCTCGCCCTGCTCGACGCGGCGCACGCCCGGCTCGACGCCGAACGCGCGGACCTGCGGCGGGCGCAGGCGGCCGCGCGGGCGATCTCCGGCGAGCCGATCGCTGAGGTGCGGCCGTCCGACGCGATGACCGTCTCCGAGCTGGCCGCCGCGCTCGGCGTGCGCCCGTCGACGCTGCGCCACTGGGACGCCGAGGGCCTGGTCGTCCCCGACCGCGACCAGCCGCGCGGGCCCCGCCGCTACACGCCGGACCAGGTGCGCGACGCCCGGATCGTCCACCAGCTCCGGCTGGCCGGCTACCGCATCGCCCAGCTCAGGGACCTCATGCCCGAGCTGCGGCGGGCCAGGCGCTGGGACGACGTCTCCGCCGCGCTCGCCACCCGGGAGGCCGCCGTCGAGGCCAGGTCACGGGCGCTGCTCGGCGGCGCGGCCGCGCTCTCCGCCATCCTCGACGCCCACATGCCCGAGCCGTGATCGGGGAAGCACACACAGTGTGCAGACGTTCCTGCCCTTTCCCGACTTCACCCGCACCGCCCGGGTGCTCGACCCGCTGCGCCTGGGCAAGCAGCGGGTCGAGGCGCTGCAGATCCTGCGCGCGCTCACCGTCCCCGGCTACGGCTGGCGCCACCACCCGGCGGTGAAGATGTGGGCCGGCTACGAGGAGGCCCTGGTCCGCTACGGCCTGGAGGTGTGCGGCCACTGGTGCTCCACCGGCCGCGCCGACACCTGCGCCGCCACGATGACGCGCGAGCTGGCCGACACCTGCGGCGCCCGCGACGTGCGCACCCAGCCGGAGCTGGCGCTGGCCGGCGAGCTGCCACCGTGGCTGGGCGACCCCGACCTGCACCTCAGCCACCGCTCCGCGCTGCTGCGCAAGGACCCCGGCTTCTACCGGCCGCTCTTCGGCGCCGACCCGGACGACCTCGGCTACGTGTGGCCGCCCTCCGACCGGCCGCCCGCCTGCCTGTGACTCACACGACCTCGAAGTTGGCCATCATCGCCATGTCCTCGTGCTCCAGGTTGTGGCAGTGGAAGACGTAGCGCCCCTTGTAGCCGGTGAACCGGGTGACGATCTCCACCGTCTGGGCGTCACGCAGCTCCACCGTGTCCTTCCACTCGGGCGGCCCCGCCGGGCGCTCCCCGTTCACCGACAGCACCTGGAAGTGCGACAGGTGCAGGTGCACCGGATGGGCGACGTCGCTGGACAGCCGCCAGATCTCGGTGTCGCCCAGCTTCGGCCTGGCGTCCATCCGCTTCGGGTCGAACGGCTTGCCGTTGATCAGCCAGCCGGTGCCGCCGTGCATGCTGCCGCTGCTGAACTCGAAGTCCCTGGTCACCGTGGCCTTCGCCGGGTCCAGCCGCTCGACCGTGGACAGCTTGGCGGGCACCGCCGAGTCGTCGCGGGCGTCCCGGTCCACCACGAACCTCATCACCCTGGCCTGCGACCCCTCCCCGGCCAGGTTGCGCAGCTCGACCCGGTCACCGACCTTGTGGGCGGCGAAGTCGACGACCACGTCCACCCGCTCGGCCGGGGCCAGCCGCACCTGCCGCACGGTGACGGGCCCGGTCAGCAGCCCGCCGTCGCTGCCGATCCGCACGATCGGGCCGCCCGTGGACAGCTCGTACGTGCGCGCGTTGGAGGCGTTGAGCAGCCGGAACCTGTAGCGGGCCCGGGCCACGCGCAGCTCCGGCCAGGGCGCGCCGTTGACCAGGATGACGTCGCCGAGCACGCCGCCCATGTACGGTTCCAGCGCGCCCGGCTTGTCGCCGTAGCCGGGGTAGGGCATCTGGCCGTCCTCGGAGAAGGACCGGTCGCAGATCATCAGCGGCAGGTCGCGCTCCCCCGAGGGCAGCGGCAGCGCCTCCTCCTCGGCGTCCCGCACCAGGAAGAACCCGGCGAGGCCGCGCCACACCTGCGGGCCCGTGTAGTCCATGCGGTGGTCGTGATACCAGAGCGTGGCGGCCCGCTGGTCGAGCGGGAAGTCGTAGTCGCGCCGCTGGGCGGGCTGCACCAGGTCCGTCGGGTAGCCGTCGGACTCCGGCGGCGTGTGCCCGCCGTGCAGGTGCATGACGGTCGGCACGTCCAGCTCGTTGGCCAGGCGCACCACGGTCCTGCGGCCGGCCCGCGCCTCGATCGTGGGGCCGGGGAAGCTGCCGCCGTAGCCCCAGATGCGGGTCTTCATGCCCGGCAGGATCTCCACGTCGGCGGCGCGCGGCGTCAGGTCGTAGTAGTCGACGCCGGCGGTCGTGCGGGACGGCTTGGCGATCTCCGGCACCGGCAGCGGCACCGCGTACGGCTTGGGCAGCGGCGCGGTGCTGGTCAGGAGCTGGGGCTGCGGCGTGCCTTCGAGCAGCGAGCAGCCCGGCAGCGCGGCGGCGACGGCGCCCAGCCCGAACAGCTGGAGCGCCCGCCGTCTCGACAGCGTCATGCCGGCACCGGGGAGCGGCTCGGCAGGACCCGGCTGAGCTGCATGACCGTTCCGCCGAACAGGAGCACGCCGAGCGGCAGGTGCAGCACCTTGAGCCCCATGACGCCCAGGACCGCCGCCACGCCGGTGAACACCAGCAGGCCGACCGCCGGCGCGACGAACATGGCGGGGCCGCCGCCCGGACGCCACACCAGAATTGCCGCCACCAGGTGCGCCAGCCCGAGGACCAGCAGCACGCCACCGGACAGCATGTGCATCTGCCGCCCGTCCGGCGACGACAGCAGCAGCCCGGCGGTCACCGCCTGGGCCAGCATGGCGAGCATGTGCAGGACCACCACGACCCGCAGGACAGGGAGGAATCTCATCGCGTTTCCTTTCGACGGCTGTGCCACATCGTGGCCTCCGCGGCCCGCCCCGGTCGTCCTGCGTGGGATGGCATTGCGCGCTACGGCGGGGGGAGAAGCGCGGCGGGTCCCGCTACCACGCGGGGAGTAGCGGCAGGTCAGACCTGGGTCCGATGACGGCGGCGCGGGGCGGGTTCTACGCTGCTCGAATGAAGTTCGAGCACGGTCGGCGCCCGGGCGCCGCCGACGTGACGCTGGCGGTGGCCGTCGCCGCCGTCCTGCTGGCCGTCGTGCTGCCCGGCAACGACACCGGGCCGCTCGGCCAGGCCGCCGTCGTGGCCGGCTCGCTCGCCCTGGTCGCCTGGCGGTGGGCGCCGCTGCCGGCGCTCCTCGTCTCCGCCTGCGGCATGCTGCTCTACGCGACGCAGGCGCAGCCCACGCCGCCGACCGCGTTCCCGGTGCTGCTGTGCCTGTTCGCCACGATCCGGTCAGGCCGCCGGGTGACGGGCATCGCGGTGAGCGCGGTGTTCCTGGCCGGGGCGCTGGCCGCCGGTCTGGCCGGCGACACCGGGCAGCCCGATCAGGAGATCATGCAGGACACCTCGCTGCTGGTCGGCTGGTTCGTCGCGGCGGGCGTGGCGGCGACCGTGAGCAAGCACCGGCAGGCGTTCCTGGAGCAGGCCGAGCAGCGGGCGGCCGAGGCCGAGCGCACCCGCGAGGAGGTGGCCCGCCGCCGCGCGGGCGAGGAGCGGCTGCGCATCGCCAGGGAGCTGCACGACTCGCTCACCCACAGCATCTCGGTCATCAAGGTCCAGGCCGGGGTGGCCATCCACCTGGCGCGCAAGCGCGGCGACGAGGTGCCCGCCGCGCTGCTGGCCATCCAGGAGGCCAGCGGTGACGCGATCCGCGAGCTGCGGGCGACGCTCGACGTGCTGCGCGAGTCCGGCGTCGAGCCGGCCGGCAGCGGCCTCGACCTGCTCGACGACCTGGTCGAGCGGGCCCGCCGCACCGGCCTGGCCGCCACGGTGACGCTCACCGGCGAGCGGCGCGAGCTGCCGCCCGACGTCGACCGGGCCGCCTACCGGATCGTCCAGGAGGCGCTGACCAACGTGTCCAGGCACGCCGGCCAAGCCGCCGCGCTGGTCCGGGTCGACTACCGGCCGGGCGTGCTGGTCGTCCAGGTCGACGACGACGGCTGCGCCGATCCGGGCCGGGCGCCCGTCCCGGGCAACGGGCTGACCGGCATGCGCGAGCGCGTCACCGCGCTCGGCGGCAGCCTGCACGCCGCCCCCCGCCCCGAGGGCGGGTTCACCGTGCGGGCCGAGCTGCCGCTCGCCCGGGAGCTGGAGCGGGCGTCATGATCCGGGTCCTCATCGTCGACGACCAGGCGCTCATCCGGGGCGGCTTCCGCGCCCTGCTGGAGGCGGAGGACGACATCGAGGTCGTAGCCGAGGCGGTGCACGGCGAGCAGGCCGTCGCCCTCGCCCTGGAGCACCGGCCCGACGTGGCGCTGATCGACGTGCAGATGCCGGTGATGGACGGCATCGAGGCCACCCGCCGCATCGCCGCCGACGAGCGGCTGTCCGGCGTGCACGTGGTGATCCTCACCAACTACGGCGTCGACGAGTACGTCTACGACGCGCTGCGGGCGGGGGCCGCCGGGTTCCTGGTCAAGGACACCGAGCCCGATGACCTGCTCCAGGGCGTCCGGGTGGCGGCCAGGGGCGACGCGCTGCTGTCGCCGTCGATCACCCGCCGCCTGATCGGCGCGTTCATGGCCAACCGGCCCGAGCCGGAGCCCGTCGGCCTCGACACGCTGACCAACCGGGAGCGGGAGGTGACGGCGCTGGTGGCGCGCGGCCTGTCCAACGACGAGATCGCCGCCGAGATGGTGATCAGCCCGATGACCGCCAAGACCCACGTCAGCCGGGCCATGACCAAGCTGGGCGCCAGGGACCGGGCGCAGCTCGTCGTCTTCGCCTACGAGTCGGGGCTGGTGACCCCGCGCTCCACGGTCACCTGACCGCGCCCGCTGCCGGATCGACCCCGGCTGATCTGCGCCGATCCCCCGTGCCCGGCGGGCTCGCTGAACTACACTCGCACCGGCCGGAACCCGTTTACGAGCCTAGGGCGCTCCTGCCCGCGGCCCCGAACGCCTGGGAGTCACGTGAGCAGCGGGCTAGTCGACGCACCGCCGACCCCGTCCACCACCCGGCCACGACGGCGCTGGCTGCGCCGGGTGATCGTGGCCGTGACGGCGCTCGTGCTGCTCGTGACCGGGGCTGCGGTCGCCGTCGCCGTGCGGCTGACCGGCAACGTGGAGCACACCGACGTGGCCGGTGACCTCGGCACCGCCCGCCCGGCCAAGGTCGCCGCGAGCGCGCTCAACGTGCTGATCGTCGGCTCCGACCAGCGTGACGGCCGCAACGCCCGCTACGGCCGCCGCATCACCGGCGAGCGCACCGACACGATCATGCTCGCCCACCTGTCGTCCGACCGCGAGAACGCGATGGTGATCAGCTTCCCGCGCGACTCGATGGTCCAGCTCCCCGCCTGCCGCGCCAAGGGCGGGCTGCCCGGCCAGCAGCCCCACGTCGGCATGATCAACGAGTCGTTCAACTCGGGCGGCATCGGCTGCACCTGGAAGACCATCGAGTCGCTCACCGGCATCCACATCGACCACTTCGTCAAGGTCGACTTCAGCGGGTTCAAGGACATGGTCGACGCCGTCGGCGGCGTCGAGGTGTGCCTGCCGGAGCGGGTCGACGACGACAAGGCCATGCTCCACCTGCCCGCGGGCCGCCAGACGCTCGGCGGCGAGCAGGCGCTCGGCTACGTCCGGGCCCGCTACAGCTTCGGCGACGGCTCCGACATCGGCCGGATCCAGCGGCAGCAGATGTTCATCGCCTCGATGGCGAAGAAGGTGATGAGCGGCGAGACGCTCACCGACCCGGTCCGGCTGTTCGGCTTCCTCGACGCCGGCACCAAGGCCGTCACCACCGACCCCGGCCTGACGCCCGGCGTGATGAAGGACCTGGCGGAGAGCCTGCGCGGGCTCACCGCCGGGAAGATCCGGTTCATCACCACGCCGTGGCACTACTCGGTCAGCCAGCCGGGCCGGGTCGAATGGGTGCAGCCCCAGGCGAACCAGCTCTTCCGCATCGTGGCCAAGGACGCCGAGCTCACCGGCGTCCAGGGTGGCCAAGCCAAGATGCCGAGGTCGAAGGTCGCCGTGGAGCTGCGCAACGGCACCTACCGCACCGGTCTCGGGGCCCAAGTGGCAGCCGTGCTCGAACAGCGCGGCTATCACATCGTCAAGATCGCCGATACCGTCCGGAAGCCGTACCGGAAGTCGATGATCCTTTACGGGCCCAACGGCGAGGCGCGGGTGCCGACACTGGCCAAGGACCTGCCGAGGAGCAGGCCGAGGCTGGTGCCGGCGGCCCGGACGGCGCGGCTGGTGCTGATCCTGGGCGACGACTGGCGCGGGCTCAAGCCGCTCGACCCGGCCGACGGCGAGGCGATCAAGGGGTTCGACGCCACGCACGACACCTGCGCCGGCTGACCCCTACTGCTTGCGCACGCAGGAGATCGTCTCCAGCTGCACGACCTTGGTGGGGCCCGCGCCGGCCTCGGTGCCGGCCTCGGTTGCGGGCCGGGCGGGGGCGAACTCCACCTCGGTCGCCGCCTCCGCGTCAAGCACGTCCGTC
Source organism: Nonomuraea sp. ATR24 (assembly GCF_041950485.1). Taxonomy (NCBI): domain Bacteria; kingdom Bacillati; phylum Actinomycetota; class Actinomycetes; order Streptosporangiales; family Streptosporangiaceae; genus Nonomuraea; species Nonomuraea sp. ATR24. Next base: position 57,647 of record NZ_JBGNUU010000019.1, on the reverse strand, counting down.
GGGATCGCGCCGGGTTCGTCCGCCTTGACCCAGTCCTGCCCGGCGGGCTCGGCGGGGATCGCCGGGACGGCCTTGGAGACCTCCAGCTCGACCGTCTTGCCGTCGGGCGTGGTGCAGGTGACCTGGTGGGGCACGTCGTCGGCGGCCAGGGCGGAGCCGCCCAGCCCGGCCAGCGCCAGCACCGCGACCGCGCCGAGCACCGCGAACCGTCGTCTGATCATGTGCTTCTCCTCTGTGGATGGGACGTTGCGGGGTTCAGGCTGGCGGGCCGCACCTGAAGCGACCCTGAACGCGCCCTAAGTGATCTTCAGGTTGGCTTTAGGCGCGATGCGGCACGCTGGCCGGTGTGCGGGTGCTACTGGTGGAGGACGAGCGGCGGCTGGCCGAGCTGGTCAGGAACGGGCTGACCGGCGAGGGGTTCGCGGTCGACGTGGCCCACGACGGGCGCGACGGGCTGTGGATGGCCACGGAGAACGCCTACGACGTGATCGTGCTGGACGTGATGCTGCCCCGGCTCAACGGCTACGCGCTCTGCTCGCGGCTGCGCGAGGCCGGCGACTGGACCCCGATCATGATGCTCACCGCCAAGGACGGCGTCCACGACGAGGCCGAGGCGCTCGACAACGGCGCCGACGACTACCTGTCCAAGCCGTTCTCGTACGTGGTGCTGCTGGCCAGGCTGCGTGCGCTGGTGCGGCGCGGCGGCCGGGAGCGGCCCGTGTCGCTCACCGTGGGCGACCTGGTCGTCGACCCCGCCGGGCTGCGCTGCCGCCGGGGCGCGGCGGAGATCGCGCTGACGCCCAAGGAGTTCGCGGTGCTGCACGGGCTGGCCAGGCGGGCCGGTGAGGTGGTGTCCAAGAGCGAGCTGCTCGCCCAGGCGTGGGACTTCTCCTACGACGGCGACCCGAACATCGTCGAGGTGTACATCAGCGCGCTGCGCCGCAAGATCGACCAGCCGTTCGGCCGGTCCACCCTGGTCACGGTGCGCGGCGCCGGCTACCGGCTGGAGGCGGAGTGAACCTGTCGTCCGTGCGGGTGCGCGCCACGGCGGCGGCGACCCTGATCGTCGCGCTGGCGCTGGGCACCGCCGCGATCGCGCTGGTGACGGTGCTGCGCGGCAGCCTGGAGGGCAGCGCCGGCATGGAGGCGGCCAGGAAGGCGGCCGCCGTCGCCCCCGCGCTGACCGTCGAGGCCGTGCCCGCCCTCCCGGCCGAGCCGCTGACGGTGGCCGACCCCGACGTGTGGGTCGGCGGCGAGGACTCCCTCGGCACGTGGGCGCCCGCGGGCGAGTACGCGGTCGCCCGGCTCCAGGTGCCGACCGCCGACGGCGACACCACCGTGTGGGGCAGGGCCTCGCTGGAAGGGGCCGAGCAGGCGCTGGCGACGCTCAACGGCGTGCTGCTGCCCGGCCTGCCCGCGCTGCTGGCCGTGGTCGCCGGGATGACCTGGTTCGCGGTCGGCCGGGTGCTGCGCCCGGTGGCGGCGATCCGCGCCAAGCTCGCCCACATCACCGCCCGCGACCTGTACGAACGGGTGCCGGTCCCGCGCTCGCGCGACGAGGTCGCCGCGCTGGCGGTCACCGTGAACGGGACCCTCGACCGGCTGGAGACGTCCGTCGAGACGCACAAGCGGTTCGTCGCCGACGCGGCGCACGAGCTGCGCAGCCCGATCGCCACCCTGCGCGCCCGGCTGGAGCTCGCCGAGCCCAGCGAGCTGACCGCCGAGGCCCTGGCCGACGTCGACCGCATCCAGACACTGGCCGCCGACCTGCTGCTGCTCGCCCGGCTCGACGCCGGAGAACCGCTGCCCGCCGCCGACGTCGACCTCGGCCAGGTGGCCGTGGAGGAGGCGCTGCGCGCCCGGCGCCGCCCCGGCGTCGAGCTCGACCTGGAGATCGAACCCGACGTGGTGATCAGCGGCTCGCCCGGTCACCTCGCCCGCCTGGTCACCAACCTCGTCGACAACGCCGCCCGGCACGCCGGCTCCCGCGTCCGGGTCAGCGTCCGCGCCGACGGCGGCGGGGCCGTGCTCCAGGTGCGTGACGACGGCCCCGGCATCCCCGCCGAGCATCGGGAGGCGGTGTTCGCCCGGTTCACCCGGCTGGACGAGGCGCGGGCCAGGGACGCGGGCGGCGCCGGGCTGGGCCTGGCCATCGCCCGCGACATCGCCACCCTGCACGGCGGCACCCTCACGGCGGGGGTCGACGGGCTCACCGCCCGCTTCCCCCGGCCGCCGCGCTCATAGCGTCTGGTCGAGCTGCAGGAAGGCCCGCTCGATCACCTGCCGGGTCACCTGCTCGTCGTACGGGAACCGGTGGACGAGGTCGCGCAGCCCCTCCACGTGGGCCTGCCTGGCCAGCTCCGCCACCGCCGTCAGCTCGGCGTGCTGCCTCACCACGAAGTCGCGGTCCACGACCGCGCCGTGGCCCGGCACGTACACGAGCTCGCGCGTCTCCTCAAGCATGCGCGCGGTCGTGTCGGGCCAGTCGAGCGGGTACGAGTCGCCGAACGCCGGCGGCGCACCCTCCTCCACCAGGTCACCGGCGAACACCACTCCTGCGTCGGGCACGTGCGCGACGATGTCGTTCGAGCTGTGGCCCAGCCCGAAATGCCGCAGATGGACCATCCGGCCGCCGATGTCGAGCGTCGCCGTCGAGGTGAACGTGTGATCCGGCGGCACGATCTCCACCTCCTTTACCTCGGCACGCCGCTCCTCGGGGACGAACCCGGCGACCTTGGCCCGCTGCTCCCGGCCGTCCCGCTCGATCTCCTCCGCGCACCTGACATGCCCCCAGATCTCCGCGGGCTGGAACAGGGCGTTGCCGAAATAGTGGTCGAAATGCGCGTGGCTGTTCACGACCGTCCACGGGCTGGTGGTGATCCGCCTGATGGCCTCGATCAGATCGGCGGCCTCCCGATGCGACATGCGGGTGTCGAACACCATGCAGTGCCCGTCCCCGACGACCAGCCCCACGTTCAGGTCGTACGACGCGTGCCGCCGGACATAGACCCGGTCGCCGACCTCTGTCCACTGCTCAAGTGCCGTCATGGCCCACGACCCTACTTAGGATCAGGACATGGCATTCGATATCCAGATCGTCATCGACTCCCAGGCCCCGCACCCGCTGGCCGACTGGTGGGCGGAGGCGCTCGGCTGGCAGGTGGAGCGGCAGGACGAGGCGTTCATCCGCAGCCTGATCGAGAAGGGCCACGCGACGGAGGACGACACCATGTTCCACCGCGGCAACCTGGTGTGGAAGGACGGCGCCGCCATCCGCCACCCCGGCGGGCTGGAGCGGGCCCCGCGCGTGCTGTTCCAGCTCGTGCCCGAGGCCAAGACGGTCAAGAACCGGGTGCACCTGGACGTCCGGGTGGGCGCCGACAACATCGACGCCGAGGTCGAGCGGCTGGTCGCCCACGGCGCCACCGTGCTGCACAAGGGCCGCCAGGGCCCCACCTGGTGGGTCACCATCGCCGACCCCGAGGGCAACGAGCTCTGCCTGGCCTGATCACGCCCGGAGGTAGGCCAGCACCGCCAGGACCCGGCGGTGCCCGTCGGCGGCGGGAGGCAGGTCGAGCTTGCTGAAGATGTTGGCGATGTGCTTAGCCACCGCCGCCTCCGTGACGACCAGCTCGCGGGCGATCGAGGCGTTGGCCCGCCCCTCCGCGATCAGCGCCAGCACCTCCAGCTCCCGGGGCGTCAGCCGCTCCAGCGGGTCGCGCCGCCGCCGCAGCAACTGCCGCACCACCTCGGGATCGACGACCGTCGCGCCCCCGGCCACCCTGACCAGCGCGTCGACGAACTCGCGCACCTCCCCAACCCGGTCCTTCAGCAGGTAGCCGATGCCCGCCCCGCCCCCGGAGTCGAGCAGCTCGGCCGCGTAGGTCTGCTCGACGTACTGGCTGAGCACGAGCACCGCCAGGTCGGGCCGCTCCGCCCGCAGCACCAGCGCCGCGCGCAGCCCCTCGTCGGCGAACCCGGGCGGCATCCGCACGTCCGTCACCACCGCGTCGGGCCGCAGCTCGCGCGCGGCCGCCACCAGCGCGTCGGCGTCGCCCACCGACGCGACCACCTCGTGCCCGAAGCGTTGCAGCAGCCCGGCCAAACCCTCACGCAGCAGGACGGCGTCTTCGGCGATCACCACGCGCACGGGATCTCCACTCTGAGCAGGGTCGGCCCACCGGCCGGACTTCGCAAGGACAGTTTCCCGTCGACGACGGCCAGCCGGTCGGCCAGCCCCGTGAGGCCGCTCCCACGGGCCGGATCGGCCCCGCCGCGCCCGTCGTCGTACACCTCGACGACCAGCGTGCCGTCATGGACGTGCCCGGTGACGCGGGCCCGGGACGCGCCGCTGTGCTTGGCGACGTTGGCCAGCGCCTCGCTGATCACGTAGTAGGCCGTCACCTCGACCGCCTCCGCCGGCCTGCGGGGCAGCTCGATCGCCACCTCGACCGGCACCGGCGACCGGCCGGCCACGTCGTGCACCGCGGCAGCCAGCCCGCGCCCGGTCAGCACCTCCGGATGCACGCCCCGGATCAGCTCGCGCAGCTCGGCCAGCGCCCGCTTCGCCTCGTCCTGCGCCAGCCCCACCAGCCTGCCCACCGGAGAGTCGTCCGGCAGGTCGAGCCGGGCCATGCCCAGGCTCATCGACAGCGCCACCAGCCGCTGCTGCGCGCCGTCGTGCAGGTCACGCTCGATCCGCCGCCGCTCCAGCTCGAACGCGTCGACCAGCCGGGCGCGCGAGCGCAGCACCTCGGCGAGCTCGGTGTCGTACGGCGCCAGCATCGCCCGCGCCATCGCGCCCCGCCCGCCGGCCCACGCGGTCACCACGTACGCCGCCACCGGGACCAGCACCACCCCAGCCACGCTCGCGGCCGCCCCCACCCCCGGCGTCACCAGCGGCTGGACCAGCGGCGTCAGGATCAGCAGCACCGGCCCGACCGCCGTCAGCAGGATCATCAGCAGGTCGATCCACCACAGGGCCAGCGCCACGAGCACGGCCAGCCCGAGCTCCCGCCCGCGCGCCACCGGCCCCAGCGCCCTGCCGTCCACCAGCCGCAGCCGCCGCCGCTCCAGCCACCCCACCAGCGGCAGCGTGCCCACCAGGAGCACCACCGCGCCGACCAGCCGCACCTCGACCGGCAGCACGTCACCCGTGATCCCGGCGAACAGCACGATCACGCCGGGCAGCTGCCCGGCCACCAGGTACGCCAGCGACCGCCACGGCCACGCCGACGTCAGGAAAGCCACCGGCCTCCTGCTGAGCGCCTCCAGCGCGGTCCTCGTCAACACATGTGCGACCGTATCGAGGAGCCGCAGGTCACGGCAGTAGTCCTAGGTCTACCGTTCGATCGCTTGAGGTCTGCCCGCCGGGGTACTGCTCACTGATCGGCGACGCGATGGAGGTCACGGGTGGACGTGCCGTCCCTGGTGTGGTGGCTGACGGTCCTCGGGATCGTCGGCCTGCTGCTGTTCGACTTCTTCTTCCACGTACGCAAGGCGCACATCCCGACGTTGCGCGAGGCGGCGGTGTGGTCGGCGGCCTATGTGGGCGTCGCGTTGCTGTTCGGCGTCGGGGTGTGGCTGTTCGGCGGCGCCGACATGGGGGCCGAGTACTTCGCCGGGTACGTGACGGAGAAGGCGCTCTCGGTCGACAACCTGTTCGTCTTCCTCGTCATCATGTCGGGCTTCCGGGTGCCGCGCGCCGACCAGCAGAAGGTGCTGCTGTTCGGCATCACGTTCGCGCTGGTGGCGCGCACCGGGTTCATCTTCCTGGGCGCGGCGCTCATCAACACGTTCGCGTGGGCGTTCTACCTGTTCGGCCTCATCCTGCTCATCACCGCGGGCAACCTGCTCAAGCCGGAGAGCCAGGAAAGCCACTCGCCGGACAACCTGATGACCCGGCTGGCCCGCCGGTTCTTCCGCACCTCCGAGCACTACGACGGCGACCGGCTCACCACGGTCGTCGACGGCCACCGCGTGCTGACGCCCATGCTGCTCGTCATGATCGCTATCGCGGGCACGGACCTGCTGTTCGCGCTCGACTCCATCCCGGCGATCTTCGGCCTCACCCAGAACGTCTACCTGGTCTTCACCGCCACCGCGTTCTCGCTGCTGGGGCTGCGTCAGCTCTACTTCCTCATCGACGAGCTGCTGGACCGGCTCATCTACCTGTCCTTCGGCCTGGCGGCGGTGCTGGCGTTCATCGGCGTCAAGCTCGTCCTGCACGCGCTGCACGAGAACAACGTGCCGTTCATCAACGACGGCGAGCCCGTGCCCGTCACCGAGATCAGCACCGGCCTGTCCCTGTCGGTGATCATCGGCGTCCTCATCGTCACGATCGCCGCCTCGCTGCTCAGCACCCGGGGGCGCGCCCAGAACATCGCCTCCTGCGCCCGGCGCTGCGCCACCGCCTACCTGGAGGACGACCTCGACCCCGCCGAGCGCGACGCCACCTACCGCAGGCTCGTCATCGAGGAGGAGCGGCTGCGCGGGCTCCCGGAGAAGTTCCGCGCCAAGCTGCGCGAGGACGAGCGGCTCATGTCACTGATCCGCCGCGCCCACGAGCGCCACGCCGCCCACGCCGGCCGCTGACCTCCTCACGACGATCGCTCAGCGAACCACCTGGAGCAGGGCCTGGTCCTTGGCGGCGGCCGGCTCGGCGAGGCGCTGCACCTGGCGGCCCTTGGCGTCCAGGACGACCAGCGTGTTGGCCGTGCGGCCCGCGACGCGCACCGCCAAGCGCCCGTCGGGCAGATGGAACGCGCCGAGCAGGCGGCCCTTGACGCCGATCGGCACCCGGCGGCCGGTCGCCGTGTCGACCAGCGTCGGGGTGAACGACGTCGGCCACACGCCGTCGCCGCCCGGATCGGTGGGCCGGAGGGTGCTGACGACCACGTGACGGCCGCCCGGCGACAGGCTCTGGACGTGGTTGGCCAGCTTGACGCCCTTCACCTTGACCGACCTGCCGGTCCTGGTGTCGAGCCGGTGGACGCCCTCGGTGGTGCCGGCGTAGCCCGCCAGGTAGCGGCCGTCGGGGGACCAGGCGAGGTGGCAGGGGCCGGCCGTCCGGCCGAGGACCCGCGCGCCACGGCCGTCGGCGCCGACCACGCGCACCTGCGAACCGTCGCCGCCGACGTACGCCACCCGCCGGGAGTCGGGCGACCACACCGGTGACAGGCAGGGGATGTCGCCCTGGAGCCCGCGCGCGACCGTGCGGGTCCTGCCGCCGTCGCGCACCTGGAGCCGGCCGCCGGACGTGATCCACGCGACCTTCCGCCCGTCGGGCGAGGCCGCGAACTGCGCGCTCTGCCCCGGCTTCCCCAGCTCGGCGGGACGCCCGCCGTAGCGGGTGACGGTGTAGCCACGGTCGTAGGCCGCGTAGACGGCGACACCGGCCAGCGGGGCGGGCGCGGCGGAGGCCGCGGCGGCGGAGACAGCGGCGGTGGAGGCCGCGGCGTGGGGGGTCACGGCCGAGGCCGCCGGGGCGGCGGCCAGCAGGGTGGCGGCGCCCAGCACGGCACATGCCAGAGATCGATGCATGCTCGGATTGTCCCAGCGCGCCGCCCGCCACACCCGGCTTTCAGCCCGGCAACCCGTCGACGAACCTGGTCAGCAGCCTGGCGAACTCCGTGCGCTCCGCCTCGCTCCAGCCCGCCATCGCGCCGGCGAACACCGCCTGGCGTGACCGGCGCGCCTCTTCGACCGCGGCCTGCCCGGCGTCGGTGAGCACGAGGACCGAACGGCGTCCGTCGGCCTGGTCGGCGCGGCGGTGCACCCAGCCGGCCTCGACCGCGGCGGCCACGAGCTTGCTGGCCCGGGGCTGGTCGACGCCGAGCGCCTGAGCCACGGTGCTCACGGTGGCGGGCCCGGCGCCGTCGATCGCGTCGAGGACGTCGAACGCCTGCCCCGTCACCCCGGCGAGCCGGGCCAGCGCCCGCCTCCTCTGCCTGCGCCGGATGGTCACCATGGCCTGCTCAACCCGTTCGACAGCGTCCATACCACCATGATACATGTCATGAGACAAGTAGATGTCCTAGGACAAGGAGCCTCCCATGATGATCGGATCCCGGCTCAAGCGGCTGGACCAGCTGATCGAGGACACCTTCGAGCGCGCCTTCGCCGAGGCCGGGGTGAACCGCCGCCAATGGCAGGCGCTCAACGTCATCAGCCGCGGCCCCACCAGCGCCGGCGAGCTCCACCAGGCGCTCAGGCCGTTCCGGGCGCCGGGCGACACCACCCCCGGCGTGCTCGCCCGGCTGACCGCCCGAGGCTGGATCGTCCGCGACACCACCGGCACGCACACCCTGACCGCCGAAGGCCGCACCGCGCACGCCGCCATCGGCGAACGCGTCCAGGACATCCGCGCCCGGATGACCCGCGACATCACCCCCGAGGAGTACGCCAGGCTCATGGACACACTCGACCGAATGACGCACAACCTGGATCAGGGCACCATGGAGCGATGAACTGGACCGCACCTCAGCCCGACCGATCCGACCCCCCACCCCTCGGCGACGAGCGCGTCCTCCTCGAAGCGTTCCTCGACCACCACCGGCACACCATGCAGCTCAAATGCGCCGGACTGACCCCCGAACAGCTCGTCCGGCGCAGCGCCGAACCCTCGTCCATGTCGCTCCTCGGCCTGCTGCGCCACATGGCCGAGGTCGAACGCTCCTGGTTCCGGCGCAGGCTCGGCGGCGAGCAGCTCGACTTCCTCTACTGCGACCTGGACGACAACCCCGACGGCGACTTCGACGACACCGACCCGGCCCACGCCGAGGCCGACTACGCCACGTACCTGCGTGAGGTCGAGCTGGCCCGCGCCGCCGCCGCAGGCCGCGGCCTGGACGAGACCTTCCACCACAAGCACCGTGACCAGGAGATGAGCCTGCGCTGGGTGTTCCTGCACATGATCGAGGAGTACGCGCGGCACAACGGCCACGCGGACATCCTCCGCGAGCGCATCGACGGGGCGACCGGCGAGTGACTACACGCTCCTGATCTGGGCCGTCGCGGTCGCCGTCGCCACCGGCTCGCCATCGGGGCCGACCAGCTCCCCGGCCAGGAAGGCGATGTCGCGGCCCCGCTTGACCACCCGGCCGCGCCCCACCAGCCTGCCGGGACGAGCCGGGCGCAGGAACTGCACGTGAAGCTCCAGGGTCGGCGCGAACTGCCCCGCGGGCAACGTCGCGACCAGCGCCGGACCCAGCGTGTCGTCCAGCATGGCCGCCAGGAAGCCGCCCTGGATCACGCCGACCGGGTTGGTGAACTGCTCACGCGCCGCGAACGCCACCTCGATCGTGCCCGCCTCCGGGTCCACCTCGACGAGCTCCCAGCCCAGGACCTCCGCGGCCGGCGGCGGCGGCACGGCGCCGGCCATGACGTCCCAGAACATCCCTCTCTCCATCCCCCCATTGAACAGCCCCCCACCGACAACCCCCCGCCGCCCGGGCCACCCCCTGCGCGAGCCCAGCGGCCCCTACTCGGGGGGCCACGAGGGTCGGACCAGCGGAAGGCGGGGCAGCAGTGCCGCACGTGGCGGGGTCAGCGGAAGGCGGGGGCTCAGGGCCGCCCGGGGTTCCCGTTCGGGAGTCAGCGGAAGGCTGGGGCGTTGCGGTGGGCCCAGGCGGCGTAGGTGCCGGGGGTGCGGCCGAGGACCTGGGCGACGTCCGGGCTGACGCGCCGCTCGTCGGCGGTGGGCTCGCCGAGGATGTTCAGCGTGCCCTCGACGATGGGCGCGGGCATGAACGTCAGCATCCGCTCCCGCGCCTGCTCCCGCGTCAGTTCCTGGTACGTGACCCGCTCGCCCAGCGCTTCACCGATGGCCGCCGCCATCTGGCGCGGGGTGATCGGCTCGGGCCCGGTGAGCACGTAGGTCCGGCCGTGGTGCCCGGGTTCGCGCAGGGCGGCGGCGGCGACCGCGGCGATGTCGTCGGGGTCGACGGCCGGCAGCCCCACGTCGCCGAACGGCGCGAACACCGTGCGCCCGTTCCGCACCGACTCGGCCCAGGCCAAGGTGTTGGTGGCGAAGTTGCCCGGCCGCAGGATCGTCCATTCGAGCCCGGATTCGCGTACCTGGTTCTCGTCCTCCAGGGCGCGACGCCCGTGGCCGCCGGAGTCCGGTCGCGTGCCGGCGGACTGCGACGACACCAGGACGATCCGGCGCACCCCGGCGGCCTTGGCGGCGTGGACGGCGTGGCGCACGGTGTCGCCGGTGGCCGCGAGCGCCCCGGTGAGCAGCAGGAACAGCGCGTCGGCCGACTCCAGCGCGGGCCGCAGGCTGTCGGGGTCGGCCAGGTCGGCGGCGACGGCCCGCGCGGGCGACGCCCCGCCGCCGACGGGCTGGGGCAGGTCCGCGGGGGTGATGTGCCGGGAGACGGCGGTGACCTGCTCGCCGGCTTCGACCAGCAGCCGGACCAGCGTGCGCCCGATGTTTCCGGTGGCTCCGGTGACAACGATCATGATGAAGCTCTTTCGAGTGAGTTAGCTGACTGACTTACTGAGAAGAGACCGTAGCACAAGGACCGCCTATAGTGAGTCAGGTGACTGACTCGAAAGTTTCCCGGGCAAGGGCCGCCTCCGCCAAACGGCAACGGCTGATGGCCGCCGCCGCCCGGGTCGTCCACGAGCAGGGGGCCGAGCGCACCACCATCGCGGACATCGCCCGCGCCGCCGACGTCCCGGTGGGCAACGTGTACTACTACTTCAAGACCAAGGACGAGCTGGTCGCCGCCGCACTCTCCGAGCACGCCCGCCGTTTGCAGGAGCTCACCGGCGAGCTGGACCGCCTGCCCGACCCGCGCGCCCGGCTGACGGGGCTCGTCGAGGCATGGGTGAGCCAGAGCGACGTCGCCGCCCGCTACGGCTGCCCGACCGGCACCCTGGCCGTCGAGCTCGACAAACGTGACGAAGGCGGCCTGGACGCGGAGGCGGGCCGGGTCATCCGGCTGCTGCTCGACTGGGCCGAACGCCAGTTCCGCGAGCTCGGCCTGCCCGACCCCGGAGGGCTCGCTCTCACCCTGGTGGGCGCATACCAGGGCATGTCACTCCTGGCCAACGCCCTGCGCGACCCCGGCGTGATGACCAGCCAGGGCGCCCGCCTGACCGCCTGGCTGACCGCGCTGCCGGACGGCCAGGAGCTCAGCTCCCTCCCGAACGGCCAAGGGTGAGCCCGCCGCCCAAAAACCGGCGCAACCCGGGGCGAACCACCCCGCCGGACGGCCGGTCGGCGTCCCGGTCGGCAAGGTCTAGACCCAGGGTGGCCCGACAATAGACCCAGGTCGCTAAGGGCATCGCGGCGAAGTTCCTAGGCTGGGTCCCGTGAACGACAGCCCCCAGCACCAGCTCCCCCTCGACCGGTGGGGCAGCATGGTGCGCTATCTCGCGGCGCTGGGTCCCATGCTGTTCTTCGCCGTGGTCTGGGCCTGGGTCGCCGCCCACGACCTCGACAAGCTGCCGCGCGCCGTGTTCGACGTGTCGCTGGGGGTCCTCGGGCTGGTGCTCATGCGCTGGCGGCGGCGGTGGCCCTGGCAGATCGCCGCCGCGACCGCGCTGCTGACCGCCTTCTCGAGCTCGGCGAGCGGCCCCGCCAACGTGGCGTACGTGTCCCTGTGCACCCACCGCCGGTGGCGCGAGATCGTGCCCGTCGCCGCCCTGTCCTGGAGCAGCGCGACGCTCTACGCGTTCGCGGGCGGCGTGAGCCAGCAGAGCATGATCAGCTTCGTCACCAGCACCACGATCCTCGCCGGGCTGACCGTCTTCGGCCTCTACCTGCGCTCGGAGCGTGAGGCCCTGCTGGCGGAGGAGCGGGCGGAGCGGCAGCGCGTCGAGCAGGCCAGGTTCGCCGAGCGCACCAAGATCGCTCAGGAGATGCACGACGCGCTGGCCCACCGCATGTCCCTGCTGGCGATGCTCGCCGGCGGGCTGGCCTACCGGGTCGACCTGGGCCCGGAGCAGACCCGCGAGACCGCGCTGGCCATCCAGGAGAACGCCCACCAGTCGCTCAACGAGCTGCGCACCGTGCTCGGCACCCTCCGCTCCGACGGCGAGCTGGCGGCCCCGCAGCCGACCATCGCCGACCTGGACGCGCTGTTCCACGAGGTGCGGTCCGCCGGTCAGAAGGTGCTCGTCACCGACACGATCGAGCAGCGCGACCGGCTGCCCACCCAGACCGGGCGCAACGCGTACCGGATCGTCCAGGAGGCGCTCACCAACGCCCGCAAGCACGCGCCGGGCAGCAGCGTCAGGGTGGAGCTCGACGGGCGGCCGGGCGACGCGCTGCGCATCGACGTGACCAACGCGACCCCCTACGGGCCGTCGTCCGCGCCGGGCGGCAGACTCGGGCTGGTCGGCGTGGCGGAACGGGCGCGGATGGCAGGCGGCACGATCGCCCACGCCCACCAGGACGGGCGATTCGTCCTCTCTGTCCGGCTGCCGTGGGAGGCTTGACGTCGTGACACGCGTGCTGATCGTCGACGACGACCCGATGGTACGCACCGGGCTGCGTCTCATCCTGGGCGGCGAGCCCGACCTGGAGATCGTCGGCGAGGCGGGCGACGGGCGCGAGGCCGTGACCCTGGTGCGCGCCGAACGGCCCGACGTGGTGCTGATGGACATCCGCATGCCCGGCCAGGACGGTTTGGTCACCACCGAGCAGCTGGCGTCGCGGCCGGACGCGCCGCGCATCCTCGTGCTGACCGCCTTCGACGCCGACGACATGGTGCTGCGTGCGCTGCGCCTCGGCGCGGCCGGGTTCCTGCTCAAGGACACGCCGCCGGCCAAGATGGTCGAAGCCGTCCGCACGGTCGCGGCCGGCGAGCCGGTGCTGTCGCCCAGCGTCACCTACCAGGTGATCGCCGCGGCCACCGGCGGCCACGCGCCCGGCCGGGACGAGGCACGGCGCGAGCTGGCCAGGCTGACCGACCGGGAGCTGGAGGTCGCGGTCGAGGTGGCCCGGGGCAGCTCCAACGCCGAGATCGGGCAGCGCCTGTCCATGAGCGTCGCTACGGTCAAGGCCAACGTCACCCGCATCTTCGCCAAGCTCGGCACCGACAACCGGGTCCAGGTCGCCATGAAGATCCGCGACGCAGGCCACCTCTGACGCGCCCCTCGGCCCCGGCTCCACTGACGAACCACCCCACCGGGCCGACCCACCAGGCCGACCTGGAAGGGGGCCATCCCGGAAGGGGGGCCACGCCCACCGGGAGTCGCACCCGCAGGGGTTGCGCCCCGCCGGGGTTGCGCCCCGCCGGGGTTGCGCCCCGCCGGAGGTAGCGGCCCGCCGGGGGTCGCGCCCAGGAGCACCGACCCGGAAGGGGGACTCGGAAGGGGCCGCACCCCGCCGGGAGTCACGCCCACCGGAGGTTGCCCCCCGCCCGGAGATCGCGCCCGGAAGGACCGACCCGGAAGAGGAGCCCGGAAGGGGCCGTGTCCCGCCGGGTCACCAGGTGAGGTGGAGGGCTTCGGGGGAGCGGTGGATGAGGGTGGGCGCCATGGTGACCTCGTCACGGGCCAGCCGCAGCCCGGGGAACTCGCGCATCAGGATCTCCAGCGTGATCCGCACCTGCTCCTTGGCGAGCTGGGAGCCGGGGCAGCCGTGCGGGCCGTGCCCGAAGGACAGGCTGCGCAGCGGGGCGCGCCCGATGTCGAACACGTCGGGCCGCGTGGCGGGGTCGGCGTCGCGGCCGGCGGAGGCGTACGAGACGAAGAGCACGTCGTCCTTGCGCAGCTCGGTGCCGGCCAGCGTCACGGGCCCGGTGACCGTGCGGCGGAAGCCCTGGACGGGCGCCTCGAACCGGGCCGCCTCCTCGATGGCGACGGGCACGAGCTCGGGCCGCTCGCACAGCAGCTCCCACTGGCGGCGGTCGCGCAGCAGGTGCAGCACGACGGAGCCGAGCAGCGCCGTGGTGGTGAGGTGGCCGGCGAGCAGCAGGTTCTGGAGGTTGGAGACGATCTCCTTGCGCTGGTCGAGGGTCAGGTCGCCGGTGCCGGGCGCGAGTTCCCTGACCATCTCGGTGCAGACGTCGTCACGCGGATCGCGCCGCCGGGCCCGCGCGTAGCCGTCGAGGAGCCGCTGCAGGGTCACGATCTCCTTGGCGCACTCGACCTGCCCGGCGTCGTCCAGCTCCGTGAACAGCAGCTCCTCGGCCCGCGCCGCGCCCCGGACAGCGCCCGGCGTGTCGGCCGGGTCGAGGCCGATGACGTGCCCGATGACGGAGGCGGGCAGCGGCTTGGCGTACGCCTCCATCCATTCGACCTGGCCGTCGCCGGCGAAGGAGGCGACCAGTTCCTCGGCCCGCTCGGTCACGTACGGCAGCGCGGCGGCGACGCGGGCGGGGGACAGCCCTCTGGTGAGCGGCCGACGCAGCCGCCGGTGCGCCTCCCCGTCGGCGCCGAGCACGGCCTGCACGCCGCCGACGCCCTTGACCAGCTCCGAGAGCGCGGCCTTGCCGGGCAGGTAGTCGGGGCGCAGTGCGCCCGCCGACGAGAAGAGCTCGGGCTTGCCGAGCACTTCGCGGACGTCCTCGCGCCGGGCGACCAGCCAGGCGTTCAGCTCCGGCACGAACGTGAGCCCGCGGTTGCGGCGGGCCTCGGCGTAGGTCGGGTACGGGTCGCGGTAGAGATCCACTCGCCCATGGTCGCGGCTGCCGCTGACCCGGACAAGTGCTGGTTTCACCCGGGATGTGTCAGATCCAGGACGCCGACGGTCTGGCCTCCGCTCTCCTCACCGGTGAGCTCGAACCCGAGCCTGCGGTAGAAGCCCTCGGGTCCCCCGTCCTCCGGTTCCCAGGTCACGTACATGTGGGTGCTGCCGCGCCGCTTGAGCTCGGCGGCCACCGTGGCGACGGCGAAGCTGCCGACGCCGCGCCCCTGCGCCTCGGGGACGACGTTGAGGCGCCACAGGCCGGACCGGAAGTCGACGCCCTTGCCGTCCCAGTCGATGTCGATGAAGGCCATGAGGAAGCCGACGGGCTGGTCGCCGTCGAGGATGAGGCGCGGCCAGGCGACGTCCGGCTGGACGTACGCCTCGGCCAGCGACTTGGCCACCGGCGAGACGAAGCGCTCCTGGTCGGGGCGGACCTTCACGGTCAGCGCCGTGTCGATGTTGGCGAGGGTGATACGTACGGCTCGAAGATCTTTCGTCATGTGCTGAACGATATGCCTGGTGGTTGGATGGGGAGCATGCGCTATGGCATCGACGTCGCGATCCTCGGTGACCTCGCGGAGCCGTCGCGGCTGGTGGCCCTGGCCCGCGAGGCCGAGGCCGCCGGCTGGGACGCCGTGCTGGTGTGGGACCACCTGGCCTTCGCCTGGGGCATGCCTTCGGCCGACCCGTGGGTGGCGCTCTCGGCCGCGGCCGCGGCGACGTCCCGCGTCAGGCTGGGCACGGCGGTGACGGCCGTCGCCCGGCACCGGCCGGAGGTGCTGGCGCACACGGTGGCGACGTTCGACCGGCTGAGCGGCGGGCGGGCGATCCTGGGCGCCGGGCTGGGCGGGGTCCCCGGCGAGTTCACCGCCTTCGGCGCGCCCCGGCCCGGCGGGGCGGTGCTGGACGAGACGCTCGACGTGATCTCCGCGCTCTGGTCCGGCGACGAGGTGCGTCACCGGGGCGCCCGCTACACGGTCGACGGCGTACGGCTGGCGCCCCTGCCGGTGCAGCGGCCCCGGGTGCCGGTGTGGATCGGCGGCACGGCGCCGGCCGCCCTGCGCCGGGCGGCCCGCTGGGACGGCTGGGTCGTGGCGGGCGACGACGAGGAGGGCCGCATGACGCTGTCCCCCGCCGAGCTGGCCGCCCAGGTCGCCGAGCTCCGCCGCCACCGCGTGGCGGACGGGCCGTTCGACGTGGCGCTCATCGGCGTCAGCGAGCCGGGCGCCTCGGTGACGCCCTACGCCGACGCGGGCGCGACCTGGTGGCTGGAGCACCTGCACGGCCGCCGCGGCGACTTCGACCAGCTCATGCGGCGCGTCCGCTCGGGTCCGCCGTAGCCGGCTCCTCGGGGCTGTAGCCGAGCCGGCCCCGCGTGGCGGCCAGGACGACGAGGGCCGCCGTGGTGCCCGCGAGGAGGGTGACGCGCGACGCCTGCTCGGGCGAGGCGATCGACGGGAACAGCTCCGCGTAGGCCATCGACATGAAGTTGTTGACGCCCACGTGCAGCAGCATGACCAGCGGCAGGCTCTGGCCGGTGCGGTTGAACACCCAGGTGACGACCACGCTGAACACGCAGCAGAAGGCGAAGAACTCGCCGATCCGCATCCAGGTGACGTCCGGCCAGCCGCCCCACTCGCTCAGGTACAGCGGCAGGTGCCAGAGGCCCCAGAGCGGCCCGAGGACGAGGGTGCCGGCCAGCGGCCCGAACCTGCGCTGCATGCGCGCCAGGGCGAAGTCCCGCCAGCCGGGCTCCTCGGCCAGCCCGGTGGTGACCATCTGGAGCAGCAGGCCCGGGACGTACGCCACGAGCAGGGCGACGGGCGGCATGCGGACGGGTTCCTCGGACAGGGCGGCGCCGGTCAGCACGAGCACGGCGGGCACGCCGACGGCGGTGCCGGCGTACCAGACCCAGCTCACCCGCCACTTCGTCATCCGCCCGAGCCAGCGCCGGACGCCTTCCTTGCCGTCGGCGATCCTGGTGACCAGGTACGCGGCGAAGATCGGGCCGAGGTAGGCGCCGGGGAGCACGCCCGTGAACTGCGTGGTGCCGAGCACCGAGGGGAACGTGAAGTCGAGCACTCCCAGCCCGGTCGCCGAGAGCACGTAGGGCGTCCAGGCGATCCAGCTCATCAGGTTGGCCAGGACGAAGAAGCTGACGAGCGGACGGCGGCGGATGAATCCCCGCAATCCGGTCTGCTGGTCGGGACTCTCTTCGACAGCCGGCCGGCTGTTGACTGCCATGTCATTCTCCGTGGAACGCTCGTACGAGGACACGGTTCAGGACATCAGCCGGAACCCCGTCCGGTCTCTCCCGCGTGCACCCCAGCGGAGGTACAGCTAGGGGTATGCGCGGCGGGGCCGGACGGCCGCCAGCACCCCCGCCATGAGCAGCGCGACCACCCCGCCGCAGACCATGACGGTGGAGACGGAGGAGGCGTCGACGACCCGGCCGCCCAGGAACGCGCCGAGGGCGAAGGTCGCCTGGAAGGAGGCGGTGAAGACGACGGTGGCGGCTTCGGGCGCGTGCGGCGCGGCGGCGAGGAACGACGCCTGCGAGCAGACGGGCACGCCCCCGTACGCGAGCCCCCAGACGACGAGCAGCCCCACGGCGGCGACGGCGCCGCCTCCCGCCACGGGCAGGAGCAGGGTGGCGAGCGCGATCAGCCCGCCGCAGGTCACGAACGCGACCCGCCATCGGGCGGCCCGGCCCGCGAGGAAGTTCCCGGCGATCCCCGCGACGCCGTACGCGAGGAGCACGGCGCTGACGGCGGCCGGTCCCAGCCCCGTGACGTCCTCCAGGAAGGGCGTGACGTACGTGTACGTACCGAAATGGGCGAGGACGATGAGGAACGTCGCCACCAGCGCGATCGCGGCAGCCCGGGTGCGCAGCAGGTCCAGCAGGGCGCGCAGGCTGGTGACCTGATCGGCGGGCAGCGGCGGCAGCAGCACGACCAGTCCGCCCAGCACCGCGAGCGCGAGCACGGCCAGCACGACGAAGGCGGTCCGCCACCCGGCGAGGTCCCCGATGAACGTCCCTGCCGGGACGCCGAGCACCGACCCCAGCGGCACGGCGGAGAAGATCACGGCGGTGGCGGCGCCGACGGCGTGCGGCGGCACCAGCCGCCCAGCCAGCCCCGCCCCGATGGACCAGAAGCCGCCGATCGTGACGCCGACGAGCACCCTGGACACCAGCATGATCTCGTACGAGGTCGCCGCCGCGGCCAGCACGTCGGCCACGGCGAGCAGCGCCATGAGCGCGCACAGCATCGCGCGCCGGTCGAGCCGGGCGGTGGTCAGCGTGACGACAGGCGCGGCGACCGCGGCGACGACGCCGGGCAGGGCCATGGTCAGCCCCGCGACGCCGTCGGAGACGCCGAAGTCGGCCCCGATGGCGCTCAGCAGCCCGATCGGCAGGATCTCGCTGGTGACGATGGCGAAGATGCCCAGCATGATCGTGACGACCGCGAGCCGGCTGACCAGTGGGGTGCGGGTGATGGTTGACACGGCGTACAGCCAAACAGGCGAGAACCCCTGCGTACCGGCGCCTTTCGGACGCGACCAGTCGTCAGACGGTCTCCACCCGGCCGGTGCCGAAGGGGTAGAGCTGTCGGATCACCGCGACGAGGTCCGGCGCCGGGCGCACGCCGAGGTCCCGCAGCAGGATCCGGCTGAACTTCTCGTACTGCCGCAGCGCGCTGCTGGGGTCGCCGCGCCGGGCGTGGATCTCCATGAGGATGCGGTTCGCGCTCTCCGACCACGGCTCGGTCTGCACCGCCGCCAGCCCGTACGGCAGGGCCTCGGCGGGCCTGCCCAGGCTGAGCAGCCGGGCGGCGGCGCTCTGCAACGCCTGGGCGGTGAGCGTGCGCAGCCGGTCGCGGCGCTCCACGACCCAGTCGTCGGCCCAGTCGGCCAGCAGCGGCCGGTCCACGTCGGCGGGCGGCCCGGCAGGCTCCCCGACGGACGCGCCGACGCCGTAGATGGTGTCATTGATCCAGCGGGTCAGCATCTCGACGTCCACCCGCGTGCCCTCCACCAGGCACAGGATGTCGCCGTCGCACTCGACGACGTCACGCGTCCGCCTGGCCATCCTCGACAGGGTGGTCCGGAGGTTGGCCAGCGCCTGCTGCTCGGTCCCGCCGGGCCAGAGCAGCCCGGCCGTCTGCGAGCGCGACATCGGCCCGATGATCGCCAGCGCCGCGATCATCCTCGCCACCCCGTGGGGCAGGTGCAGCGTGCGCCCGTCCCACCGCAGCCGGAACGGCCCCAGGAGTCGCAGCTCCCCCTTTGACGTCGCCACACTCGCATCCTCCCCCTGGAATCACCCCGGATGAGCGTATCCAGGCATATGCGGAACACCTGGCAGAAAGTCGTGACCACGTTCACGCGCCGCGCTCGTACCGTCACCCGCACGCGCCCGTCGTGATCGCGTGCGGCGGGCTCCGCCGCGGGTGCCGGTCCCGTGCTCCGGCGGAAGCGGTCCAGTCACGCCGATCGGCCGTGAACCGCGCGTTACCGGTCCGGGAGCTCCACCGGCGGCACCGGCGAACACGGCGGCGTTGCGAGCCCGTGCCACGCCGGTGTGCTCGCGCCCGCGCGGCGGTGACGCGCCCGCCACGATCGCATGCGGCCAGGTCGCGCCGGCGTCAGGGTTCGCCGCCGTGGCGGAAACGGCCGCCGGGCTTCACTGAGGGTCACCAACCCACTCCGATTCCAGGAGGAATCATGAGCATCAACCCAGGCATCATCAGCGCACTGAAGCTGCCGCCGCCCCGGCCGAGGCCGCAGGCCGCGATGGCGGCCGAACCGCCGACGCAGAGCGCCGGCGAGAGCGCCTCGGTCGTCGGCAACTCGATGGTGGCGTTCACCGCGAACGTCTCACCGCAGCACAAGGACGACCTGCTGAACTCGTTCGGCCTGGCCCAGCTCGCCGCCACCGCCGGAGGTGCCAACGCGGAGACCGACCCGCTCGGCTACTACCACAAGGTGGTCGAGGTGCTGACCAACATCGGCTACACCGGCCAATCGGTCAACTTCGGCAACTACACCGCGCAGACCGCCACCGTCGAGATCGACAAGGTGGTGCTGGAGATCATGACCTCACTGGTCACCGCGCCCGAGCTGGAGATCGTCAAGGCGGCGCTGGACGCGCTCAAGTCGTCCGCCAACGCCGACGGGGCGCCGTGGCAGCTCTATCACAGCCAGTCCACCAGCGAGAACAACGGCAGCTTCTCGATCGGCCTGGCCACCGAGACCAACAACAACGTGGCCGTCAAGCTGTCCGCCTTCCACTTCACCGGCGACGAGACAGCCACCAAGTTCCTGTGGATGTCGTACTCGTCCACGTCCGTGCACATCCAGCAGGGCCAGACCACGCTCGTCCTGAACGACACCCTTTACGCCACGGTACGGCAGGCCGTGACGGACAAGATGAGCAGCCACGCGAGCAGCTACATCGCCAACCTGCCGTCGCTGGGGAGCTAGTGAACGCCACGACGGCGCTGCTGGTCGACGGCGCGTTCCTGCTGCTGGACGGCGCTCTCACCGCGCAGCAGGGCTACGACGTGGTCAACTCGGTCCTGCTGGCCAGGCACGTGGCAGCGCAGACCGTGGCGTCCGACGCCGGCGGCTACGCCGACGCGCTGCGCCAGGCGCTCGGCAACATCGGCTGGACCAGCACCGACATCGCCACGCACAGCACCCAGCTCGCCGCCGGGAGCGCGCCCCTGACGTCCATCACGGGGGAGCTGGCCAAGCTCGCGCCCGGCGCGCTCGTCGACGAGCTCGTCACCGCGCTGGAAGGGGCCGGTCCGGCGGCCCGCCAGGCGTGGAAGGCCCCGCCCGGCCTGCTGATGATCGCCAGGCTCGACAGCGGCGTCCCGGTGCTCGCGTACGACTACAGCGAGCTCACCCCGGCCGAGCCGGCTTCGGGATACCCGTGGGCCCCGCTCACCGAGGCGGGCACGCTCGCCCAGTTCACCGGATCGGCGGCGATGAACCGGATGGTGTTCACCACCGCGTTCAGCCAGGCGCTGGCCGCCAAGGTCGCGCCGATGAGAAAGGCAGCGGTCA
Source organism: Nonomuraea sp. ATR24 (assembly GCF_041950485.1). Classification (NCBI taxonomy): domain Bacteria; kingdom Bacillati; phylum Actinomycetota; class Actinomycetes; order Streptosporangiales; family Streptosporangiaceae; genus Nonomuraea; species Nonomuraea sp. ATR24. The sequence goes on along the minus strand of NZ_JBGNUU010000019.1, from coordinate 36,928 downwards.
TCCCGCTGCGACCAGAAGGGAAAGCCCGATGATTCTGCAACAGAGATCCACGCCCGACCCGGCCCAGGACCTGCCGGCCGGGGACAACACGGTCATCACCGGCCCGATGGGCGACTGCGTCTCCGTGGTCGTCCTCTGGAACCAGGTCCACGGCCAGTATCAGAACGTCCGCGGCTATCACGGGTCCGGCGGATTCCAGGCCATCAACCTGCCGTCCCTGTTCAACGCGGTGCCCAACGCCGCCGGCACCCGCATCATCGCCTTCTTCACGGCGCAGTCGCTGTCGTCGAACGACCGCCAGCGATTCCTGGACTACTGCGCCACGAACTACCCGGCCGCCCAGGCGGTCGTGGCCCAGGGAGGAGGCAACTACCGCGTCGACAGAACCGGCGCCTGGGCGCTCCAGCAATGACCACCGAACCGCGAGGAGAAACACGCATGGGAATCAGGGACTGGATCAAGAAGGCCGAAGAAGTGGCCAAGGAACACCCCGCCGAATCGGCGGAGATCCTCAAGCGGGCCGAGGAGTTCGTCGAGGACGACACCGGCCACAAGTACGACGAGCAGATCACCAAGGGACTGGAGGAGGTCGAACGCACCTTCGACGGAGCTGACGACGACGCATAACCTCTGAACAGGTTCGGAGGCGCCCGGCGAGAACCGCCGGGCGCCTCACCCGTTCAGGCCGGCCTGCTTCTCCAGCCATTCCAGAATCGCCCGGGTCGTTTCTTCCGGCTTCTCTTGCTGGATCCAATGGCCGCAGTCCAGGTTGACCACTTCCACGTCGGGCACGAACTCCGCCAGCTTGTCGGATTTCGGGACCACATCCCGGTCGCCGTAGATCATGAGGGCGGGCTGCCGGATGATCGGCTCCACGTCCGCCAGCAGGTGCCAGTTACGATCAGCATTCCGGTACCAGTTGATCCCGCCCGTGAACCCTGACGTCTCGAAGGCGGAGACGAACACGGCCAGCTCCCTCTCACTCATCAAGGGCTCACCACGTGGCGTTTCCTCTCGTGCGAGATTGATCAACGCCATGCCCGGCTGCGGCTCCCTGGGAGGCTCGTTCTTGCGGTACATGTTGCGGAGGAACCGGTGGACATTCTCGTCGAACACGGCGTCCGCGACGCCGGGATGCCGATTGAAGTGGACGTAGTAGAAGTCGCTGCCGAGCGCGTCCTCGATGAACTCGACCCAGGGCTTCTCTCCACGGTCGAGGTAGGGCACGCTCAGGTTGATCACCTTGCTCACCCGGTCCGGATGCAACAAGGTCAGCCCCCAGACGACGATCGCCCCCCAGTCATGGCCGACGAAAGTCGCGTCTTCGTATCCGTAGTGATCGAGCAGTGCGACCAGGTCACCCGACAGGTGCTCGATGTCATAGTCCGTTACTTCGGCCGGGCGGGACGAGTTGCCGTAACCGCGCTGGTTCGGAACGATGACGTGGTAGCCCGCTGCGACAAGGGCGGGCATCTGATAGCGCCAGGAAAAGGCGTGCTCCGGCCAGCCGTGGCAGAGCACGATGGGCTTTCCCGCGTTCTGCTGTCCCGCTTCGAAGACTTCGAGCTGTACGTCGTTGACGGAAACCATGATGGGTTCGGGGAAATCGGCAGGGTCGAACATTTCTTTTCCTCTCGTCTCTTCGAGTGATCAGACGTCGTAGTGGGACTCTCGGTGAGGCCACGTCCCCATCTTGCGAGCGAAACCGGTCACCTCATGACCGGTTTCCTGTGAAAGTGTCGTCGGCGTGCGAACTGACCGGCTGGTGGCCATCCTCCTCTTGCTGCAACGACGCGAGCAGGTGACGGCGGCAGAGGTCGCCCGAGAGTTGGAGGTCTCCGAACGCACCGCCCGCCGCGACCTCGACGCCCTGGCCATGGCCGGGGTACCCGTTTACTCCACGCAGGGCCGAGGCGGCGGCTGGCGTCTTGTGGGCGGCGCCCGTACCGACCTGTCCGGGTTGACCGAGAGTGAGGCCCGCGCCCTGTTCCTGGTCGCCGGCCCGGCCGCCGCGACGACGCCGGCCGTGAAAGCGGCTCTGCGCAAGCTCGTCCGTGCCCTGCCGGAGCCGTTCCGGGCGCAGGCCGAGACGGCGGCGACCTCCTTGGCCAGGGACCCGGAACGATGGGGGTCGAGCCGGGTCGAGCACCCGCCGCCTCGCTTCCTCGACGAGCTCCAGGACGCGGTGATCCGCGGCGTCCAGGTGCGGCTCGGCTACGTCGACCGCGAAGGCGCCGAAACCGAGAGAACCGTCCACCCGCTGGGCATCGTCGCCAAAGGCCCGTCGTGGTACCTCGTCTGCGACACCGAGACCGGCCTGCGGAGCTTCCGGATCGACCGCGTTTCCTCCGCCGACCCGACCGGCGATCCCGTGCACCGGCCCCCGGGCTTCGACCTGGCCGAGAGCTGGCGCGCGATCGCCGACGAGATCGACCGCAGGCGAACGCCCCTGGAGACCCAGGCGGTATGCGCGCCCCAGGGGATAGGGCTGCTGCGGGCGCTGCTCGGCGGTCGGCTCCAGGTCGGAGGGCCCACGGTGGACGGCCGCATCGAGGTCGTGATCCGCGGCAACAACGAGTACGCGCTCGCCGTCGAGCTCGCCGGGCTGACCGAATGGCTCGAGGTGACCGGCCCTCCGGGCGTGCGGGACCACCTGGCCGCGATCGGCAACGCACTCGTCGAGCGATACGCCTGCTTGCCCCCCGGCCCTGTCGGTAGCGGCTGACAGCATGACGCCATGACCCTGCGACCTCTCGACGTCTCGTGGCTCTGCGACGAATACGCCGGGGAGTGCTACAGCTTCATCTACGTCCGTGCCGCGCCTGAACAGGTGATTGCCCGCCTCGGCGGCCAATGGGAGCACTTCACGCCCGGCCCCTTCCCCGGCGCCCCGGATGAATATCCACGCCCGGGGGATCCTCTCGGCGTCACCGCCATCGGGGATTGGACGTTCGTCTTCGACTCGTACTGGCTCGTCATCGACGAAGACCTGATCGCCGAGCTTTCCCAGGGCACCCGCCTCGTCTCCCAGGCCGCGCTCAGCCTGAAGGGCCTGGACTACTTCTACTGGTGCGAGGACGGCGAGATCAGGTTCTGCCACGGAGCCGATGTGAATGATCCGACCGGAACACCGGACGAGCTCGTGGAGACGATGGCCGAAATCGACCGGCTCTACCCGTCGTTTCCCGACCTCTACAAGGGGCCGGCTTTCCTTCTCGTCGAGCACCTGACCGGGATCAGGCTGACAGAGGAATTGTTGAAAGGTTGCACGTTCCTGTGGGGCGCCATCCCCGGAACGTGATGCCGGACCCCGGCCGCCTAGCTCGCCGGGCGTGGAGCGATCTGGGAGATGCGCTGGTGGGACAAGCCCAGCGCGCTGCCCGCGTCTCGGGTGCTCCACCCTTTGCCGACCAGAAGACGAGCGGCCCGATAGACCGCATCCCGCTCGGCCAGCTCGGCCTGGACACGGGCGCTGCGAGCCGCGGATACGGTGGCCAGCGCGGCAGCGACCTCAGGGTCGCCGGGGACGAACTGAACGGCGACGGCGTCGGGCTTGTCCTCGCGGAGCTTGAGGACGCAGTCGACGACGTTCTCCTTAGTTTCCTTCCAGCTCGCACCCTGTACGTGGGCTGTTTGCCCACCGGGGAGGTCACGAACGGTGGCGGTCCAGTGTTTGCCGATGCGCGTGACGGTGGCCTGGTAGGTGATGGCTTCGGGCTCGTTCTCGCCGATGTTCTCCACGGGCCCGAATTCGTCGAGAATTTCATCGGAACGTGAGCGCATGACGTCAGCGTAGAGGGATATGCCATTCATGGCTAGTGGGCTAGACAGTGCTTGTCCAGTCACCTCGCCAGGGCTGATCAGTACGGCACGTTCACCCCGGCGCCCGAGCACTTAGCTTTGGCTCAGCCTCGGTCCCGGCCTTTGGCTGCGGCTGAGAGGATGCCGACATGATCCCGAATGCTGACGACTACCTCTGGTTCAACGACGACCGGTTCCCCGATCTGGCGGACTCGTACTGCTTCACCCTTGTCCGCGACATGAGCCCCGAGTTACTGATGACCCGTCTCGGCGCCCAGGCCGAAGCTTCCCCTCATAAGACGCTCGATGAGCTGATCACTGCTTCCTACCCCGACCCTGGCACATTCGGCACCCGGGAAGGCAAGTATTTCGGAACCGTCTCCCTCGGGGATTGGCTGCTCATCGTCGAGGTGAACGGGCACCTAGGCGTGAGCAGGAAAACCATCCTGCCGTTGTCGGCTGGTACGCGACTCGTTTCGCATTCTCGCAACGTCAACGCAGTCGGTTACTTCTACTGGGTGGAAGACGGGGAGATTCGCCTCTTCTTCGACCCGCTTTTCCCCTACTCTCGCCACGGCAGTTCCCCGGACGAACTCGTGGAGGTCATGCAACGAGTCGGCTTCGACCTTGCCGACGACGACAGCGTTTCCGATAACCACGACAAGGCGGCGTTCGCACTGGCCGAGCACGTCACCGGGGTCAAGCTGACGCCACAGTTGCTGGAGGAGTCCACCTACCTGTGCGGCCTGGCGCCTCGGCCCCGATGAGCAAGCCACGACCGTTCGGGGCGCACCCCATCGCTCATCAAGGATTTCCGGCGGGGAAGTCAGTGGCGAGAGCGCCGTAGACGAAGGTGTCCGTCCACTCGCCCTTGCTCCACCAGTCCTGCCGGAGGTGGGCTTCGCGCTGCATTCCGGCGCGCTGCGCGAGTCGTGCGGAGGCCTCGTTGCGAGCGTCCATCTGCGCTACGACCCGGTGCACCCGGTACTGCTCGAATGCCAGCCGGAGCACGGCTCGCACGGCCTCCGTCGCGAACCCTCGGCCACTGTGGGCGGGGTCCATCACCCAGCCGATTTCGGCGACTCGACGCTCCACGTCGGTCAGCCAGATCGCCACGTCGCCGACGACCGCGCCCTCATGCTCGATGATCATGGCAAGAGCGGAATTCCGGCTGTCGAGGCCCGTCCGCACCATCCGCTCGCTGATACGGCGGGCAGCGTCCTCCTCCGACCACGGCTCTTCGAGAAGATAGCGAGCGACGTCGGGGCGACTGTAGGTGCGCCACAATGCGTGTACGTCGGCTTGCTGGTACAGCCTCAGCCGTAGCCGCTCCGTCTCCAGGGGAACCAGCGTGATCGGTTCGAGGTCGAGAGCGTAGTGCTGCGCGACGACCTCCTGGCCCGAAGGGGCGACACCACGGGTCTCTTCGCCTCGGCCGAAGCCGGACCGTTCGAGCACCCGCCGAGACGCCTCGTTCTCGGGAACGGTACGAGCTGCGAGCCTGGTGAATCCGCTGCGCCTGGCGAACTCGACCGCGAGATCCAGCGCCGCCGCGGCGACGCCCTTGCCCCGGTGATCCGGGTGCACCCAGAAGCCGACCTCGACAGAGCCTTCCTCCACGCCGAACAGCACCAGACTCCCGGCGAAGGCGTCGTCGGCGGGGTCGGCGACGGTCAGCACCGCGAGGTCGCCGCGCTCCATCCCTTCGCGGATCGTCCCCTCGATCAACGCTTTCACGGACGCCTCGGTGTACTCGGGCTCCGGCAGATGCGCGTACTGACGCACTGCGGGGTCGGCTGTGCCCGCGGCATACGCGCCGGCGTCGGCGGGGCGCATAGCACGCAACACTGCACCCTTGTTGCGAAGCGGGAGAAGGCTGGCATCCAACATACCGGGTAAACTAACATAGTTCGGATAAAGTGGTCATGTGAGTTATTGGGAGCGCCGCAAGCCTGTCCGCAGAGCGCGCGCCGTGGACGTGCGCGACGTCGCACGAACGGCCGTGGAGCTGCTGGACGAGGGCGGACTGCGAGCGCTCACCGTCCGCGCCGTCGCGTTCCGGCTGGAAGTGGCTCCTGCCAGCCTGTACTCCAGAGTCACGTCGGTCGACGACCTCTACGACCTCGCGCTCGATGACGCACTCGGGCGCGACACCGGCCTGCAGGAAGCCCTCGAGCAGGCCGGGCTTCACGCCTTGATGCTCGCCTACTACCGCCATCTCGTACGGCACCCCTGGGCGTGCCAGGTCATCGCCATGCGCGCCCCCAGGGGGCCGAACCACCTGCGCCTCTCCGAACGCATGTGCGTCCTGCTCGCCGAGCGCGGCGCGACCGACCCCCTCAGCGATGCGTATGCGCTGTCGAACTTCGTCATCGGCAGCGCGACAACGACCCCGACGGCAGGCCACGAGCGAGACGCCCCCGTAGACAGCGAGATCGCCCCGCTCTACGCATCACTCCACGCGGCACACACAGTGGACACCGAAACCATCATCGAGGCGGGACTCGACGCCCTCCTGCACCGATAACCGCCGAGCCCAGCCGGCGCGGCTTGTAGGTGGCGCCAGGAAAGCTGGCGGTGAGTTCAAGTCGCCCGCCGATGGCCTCCACATAACGGGCCACCACGTCCACGGATGAGACTTCGCCACGCTCGATCTGCGAGACCCGCGCCTTCGTCACGCCCATCAGGGAAGCAACCTCGTTCTGTGTCAACGCAGCGCTCTTGCGGCGCTGGGCAAGCTGCCAAGCATCGATGAAATCGTCAACGATGCGCCGGGTCTCAGCAAGGGCCTCTTCTCCTCCGGCCTGCTCAACGTGCCCGGCGCGGTTCCACTTCTTGAACGTCGTCATTGGCGCTACTCCTCCCCTTCTGCGCGCTCTTTCAAAAAATTCGTACAGCCGCTCCGCGTGCGGTATGGCTTCCTCATGCCAGCGGTTAGGTTCGGCAGGGCTCGCCTTGATCTTGTCTGCGGCAACGAGAACGATGGCATCTCGTCCAGGGTCGAAGACGAACAGCAGTCGAAGTGCGCTACGTCCGGAGGACCGGAGGCGCAGTGTGACTGGTTCACCTTGCCCACGAGTGGCCTACCCGGCGCCGAACGCCTTTGACGTTGGTCGGCTTCGCGCTACCCGCAAGACCTGTACGTCTTAGCTCGTCGCCCTGGACATCCGCCCGCGCGTGGCCATGCAGATCCTTCGCCACGCACAGATCCCCACGCATACAGCGAAGTCTCATCCACGGAGACGCGCCGAGCGCTGACGGCTTCTCCCGCCGCGTGACGACGGTGCCGTTTGCGACTCGTAGCCGGTCCACCGCAAGAGGAGGACGAGTGCGCCCGCAAGGGTCGTGATCACGCCGGAGAACAGGGCGACGACGGCTACGACGAACTCCCCGTCCGGATCACCGATCCCGGAAGGTCGTCCTTCGACCCAGTTCATCGCCGCCCACGCCTGCGTTGCGACGACCAGGCCGAACAGCGTCGTGATCGAACCCAGGGCGTAGCCAGGTGTACGCGTCCACGACCGCGTGGCGGTCAGCACGACGCCCACCAGCAGCGCGACCGGAACGGTTACGACCTGTCCGGCGTCCAGCGCCATCAAGGCGGCGAGTCGGGCGTGCTCGAAGTTCTCGCCGCGCTGAAGCCATATGAGCGGCAGCACTGCGACACCGCTGAGAAGGCCGATCGCCAGCAACCGAAGCATCGCCACGTACAGAATGATCGTTCACCGGTTCGTCGCTGTGCCACCCCGGCTGAGCGTCAGCTGAAAAGGCCGCTTCCCGATCATGGGTGACCAGCGAAGACGCAGCTCACAGCCTTGATCTCATGCCCCGAGGCTCTCCGCTGTTTCCTCCTGATCCTCGCCTCATCGGGCACGCGACGGGCACGGCCACAGCCGGCGGTCCCCGTTCCGGCAGCCTTCCGTCCCTGATCGACTTCAGTACGCTCCGGCTGTGGAAGTCCGCCCCTGTGCTCGTGAAGGTCATCGCCGGTCTGGCGATAACGGCGCTCCTGCTGGGCGGGCTCGCGTACATGGGACTGACGAGGCTCACCGGTTCAGGGTGCACTTCCGAAGAGGCGAATTTGATCCGGGTGCTGGCGGCACAGAAGATACTCACCGCTCATCCGGAACGGGCCGTCTCCAGGGACGGCTACACCGGATGTTTCCGAGACGATACGTTCTTCACGCGGGCAGATTCTATGAATCCTCCGGCATTCAGGGGGAGTACACCTCTTTCTACGACACGGCGGCTAAGGCCGACGGATGGCGGCCAGTCGTCATCGAAGATCCCGCAACGGACACCTGCTATACCAAGAAGATCAAAGGAGCCACAGCCTTCCTCTCGGTCGGAAGGCACCGCGTGGACGGCGTCGAAGGGTACGGCATCGACATCTCCGCCTCCTATGGTGACGTCCCGGAAGACGGCGGACTCCTGTGCTGAAGTCGCCTCATCAAAAGTGGAGTGGGAAGCGAGCCGTTCCGCGCATGTTCCGGTTCTTGTGCAGGGGCATGCCACCGATCAACAGGTGGAGTGGATCAACCCACCTACGGGGATGGTCGCCGCCAGGGCGTTGTAACGCTCGACGGCGGCCGTCGTCTCCTCCACATAGATCTCGACGCCCTTCTCCATCAAGAGGTCCAGCGTCTCGGGGCAGGTCTGCAGGACCAGCCGCATGCCACGGGACAGAACGATCGTCTGGCTGCCGTTTTCGAGTAGCTCCTGGACGTCGGCGGGTTGGATGCCGCGAGTGTGCCGGGTGCCGGTCTCGTTCCAGTCCCAGTGCCGTCCTCCACCGGGATAGAGCTTGAAGTCCTTGCCTTCGCCCAGGCCCTCGACTACCGTCCGGCCCCAGGAAATCTGTGTGATAAGCGGCGATCGACGCTCCATACCGCGAGACTACTTCTCGCTGTGCCGCAGACAATCAATCCAGGCCCGCCTGATCGTCTCGTCGCCGTCGATCCGGGAGCTGATGGCGCGCATGGGCCACTCCAGCACACGGGCCGCGCTCATCTACCAGCACTCCACCGACGAACGGCAGCGCGAGGTAGCCCGCAAGCTGGACAAGCTGGCCCGCGGCGCACTCACGAAGAACCCATCGGGCACGCCCTGGAACCGCCCTTTGCACAAGCCGAAAGCCCAGGCCGCCTGACCTGGGCTCTCGTGTGTGTGGAGCCTAGGAGATTCGAACTCCTGACATCCTGCTTGCAAAGCAGGCGCTCTGCCAGCTGAGCTAAGGCCCCTTGAGCGAACGAAAGCTAGCTTACCGAACCTACGCGGGTACCTGCGTCGTGCCGAGGTCGTCCGTGAGGATCAGGTCGGGGAGGCTGCTGATCGACTCCAGGAGATGGGTGGCACCCCCTTTGACCAGGCGTTCGCGGCTGTGGACGCCGGTGAGGACGCCGGCCACGATGGCGGCGCCGGCGCTGCGGCCGCAGAGCATGTCGCTTTCGGAGTCGCCCGCGACCGCCACCTGGCGGACGTCGGGGATGCCGAGGCGGAGCACGGCGTGCAGGACCATGTCGGGCCAGGGGCGGCCGCGGCCGCCCGCGTCTTCGGGGGTGATGGCGAGGTCGACCTTGTCATGCCAGTTGAGCATGGCGAGGACCCGGCTCAGCGTGGTGCGGCTGAAGCCGGTGATCAGGGCGACGTGGACGCCGGAGCCCCGGAGTTTGTCGAAGACCTCGATGACGCCGGGCGTCGGGATGAGGCCGGCGCGTTCGATGGCGCCCTCGTAGGAGCGTTCGAACGTGAGGTTCGCCGCCTGGGCCTGTGCTTCGTTGTCGGGGAAGATCCCGCGGAAGACATCGATGGTCGGGCGGCCCCGGGACCGGTGCACGTGAACCATGGCACGTGCGTAGGCCCCGGTCCCGGGGACTATGCCCTGGGTCGCGATCGCCTCGGCGAACGCGCGCTCGACCATGGCGATGTCACCGACCGTGGTGCCTGAAAGGTCCAGGCACGCCAGTTTGATGGGGATGACGTCACTCATCGCCTCGCCGGTCGGTTAGTTCTCGCTACCGGTCGCCTCGGTCCACAGATCGAGCTCGGCGCGGTCAGCCTGCACCTTGCGCCAGATCAGCAACCCCCCAAGGGCGACCAGCGCCAGAACAAGCAGCTTCTTCACGGTGTGACCCCACTTCTTCGACGGTCTCACCTGCCGGGGTGAGACCCAACGGTTGACTTGCAGCCTAGCAAGTGATGGCAGCGGTCCTACGTACCCATCAGTTGGATCATGCCAAATGCGGCGGGTGAGTGCGCGAGGAAGAAAGTCCCCTCCGTCGGGCATACCCCAGGGGGGTAGGGTGTTAGAGTCTGCAGAGCAGACAGCACGAGTTTACGAAGGAGCACGACATGAGCACCGCCACCTTCACCGTGAACGGCATGACCTGCGGCCACTGCGTGAGTTCGGTCAAGGAGGAGGTCGGGGAGGTCGCCGGCGTCACGTCCGTGGAGGTCGACCTGGCGAGCGGCCTGCTGACCGTGGTCAGCGACGCCCCCGTCGACCGGTCCGACATCAGCAAGGCCGTCGAAGAGGCCGGTTACGAGCTGGCCGGGTAGGCGGCTCAGTGCCGGCGGCCGAAGAACCGCCGGGCGCGGTCGCCTGAGAGCGGCGCGTCGTCCGGCGGTGTCGGCTGCCGTACGATCACGACGGTCGTACGGGCGTGCCGCGCGCAGTACATGCTGGTCGAGGGCAGGAACATCCTGCTGATCAGCCCGCGCCTGCCCCGGCCGAGCACCAGCAGATCACCCTCGCCCGCCAGGTCGACGAGGTGATAGCCGGGGTCGCCGACCCTGGCCAGCATGGCGACGGTGAGGTCGTCGGGCACGCCGCCCGCCACGTCGTCGAACACGCCCGCCACCACCTCCGCGCAGCGGGCCTCCTCCCCCTGCCTGACGGCGTGCTGCACGGGCAGCGCCTCGGGGAACGGATGCACGGGAGCCCGGCTGACGTGCACGGCGACCAGCGCCATGCGGTGGAGCCTGGCCACGCCGATCGACCAGGCCAGCGCCCAGCGCGAGGCCGGGGACTCGTCCACTCCCACGATCAGCCTCGGGCCGCCAGGCAGGTCCTGATCCACCACGCCCCTCCCTCGGGTGGTTGAGGTACCCGACCATATTGCTCCCTCCAGCCCGTTACCGGGAGGTGGGAATCGCGAACCTCTTTACTCCTAGACCAGGTTGAGCAAGTCGTCGTAAAGAGTGGCGCGTTCCTGCTCCGTGAGCGTCGCGTACGGGCGGGCGGCGCGGCGGTTCGTACCGGACTCGACGCGGTCGCGCAGCGGGCCGGGGCGGAGGGCGACGATCTCGGCCGCCGTGAGCCCTTCGGCCTGCCAGGACGCAGCGTGACAGTCGGCGCGGTGGTAGCGGAGCGCGGCCAGGCGGTTGAACAGGAGCACACCGGGAGGGGTTCCGTCCGGTTCGTACGGCGGGGCCATGACGGCGAGGGCGCCGCCCGGGTCGCGTCTCGCCTCGTCGAGCACCCGGCCCACCAGGGTGGCGGGGCCGGTCACGTCCGGCCAGATGCGGGTCACGGCGGCCGCGTGCGCGGCGTAGAGGTCGTGGACGGCCGCCAGGCCCTGGCCGGTGAGGCGCAGTACGCCGTCCTGCTCGGTCAGGGCGCCCTCGTGGAGGTGTGCCCGGAGGTCCCGTTCGCGTTCGTCGGCGTCGCCGTACCGGTAGACGGTGGCGAGGTCGTCCCGGGTGACGGGGCGGAGCGGGAGGACGTAGCGGAGGTCGTTCAGGAGCCCGTCGGGGGGACGGCGGGCGGAGGCGTGCACGTTGACGTGGACCGCGTCGATAACGGGCGCGATGGCCGCGGCGAATGACGGCAGGTCAGGAAATTTCGGCATTGGGGGTCATTTAAGCAGCGCTCCCCTCCTTCAGAGCGCCGTGCAGGAAGATCTCGACGAGCTGGGCCGTACCGAGCTCGTCGGGGCTCATGCCGGGGCAATCCCTCGGCGAACGGGCGGCAGGCGGGCGTGCCATGATGGCGGCATCGTGTCTTCAAGCCTGCCGTTCCGCCTGATCCGCACCGCGGTGTTCGCCGGGGTGTGCCTCGGGCTGGGCGTGGTGGCGCACGTGTTCGGCGGCGGGAGCGTGACCGGGTCCGCCCTGGTGGCGGGGTTCGCGGCGGCGTTCTGCCTGGCGCTGCCCGTCGCGGGGCGCGAGCGCGGCGCGTACGTGATCATGCCCTTGCTGGGCACGGCGCAGGCCGTGCTGCACGTGCTGTTCTCGCTGGCGCACGCCGGGTCGGCGGCCGAGGCGGTGGCGCACGTCGCGCACGCCTCCTCCTCCGGGCTGGTGCCCGGGCTCGGCATGCTGGTCGCCCACGGGTGGGCGACCGCGCTGACCGCGCTCTGGCTGGCGCGCGGCGAGGCGGCCCTGTGGGGGCTGCTGCGGCGGCTGGTCACGCGGCTGCTCGCCGTGCTGCTGCCGGTGCTCGACACTCCTTTCTCCGCCCCTCGTACGGTCGAGCCGCCGGTGCTGCGTTCGGCCGTGCTGCGGCACGTCGTCAGCCTGCGCGGGCCGCCCCGGGTCGTCGGAACCCACTGATTCTCCTTCCGACGATCCACACCCTGTGCATGCCGTACGCGCGCGTCACGGGGTGAAGAAAGGCATGTCCGATGTACGTTCGTCCTGCGCTCCTGCTGGCTGCCGTCGTGGCGTTGAGCGGGTGCGGCACCGCCACCGAGAGCACCACGGCCACCGCGACCCAAGAGCCCACCGCCGCCGCCGTCCCCGCGGCCCAGGGGCTGACCATCACCGATCCCTGGGTGAAGACGGTCAAGAAGGGCATGACCGCCGCCTTCGGAACCCTCGTCAACAACACCGGCGCCGACCTGACCGTCACCGCCGGGGCCTCGCCCCTCTCGCCCACGATCGAGCTCCACGAGGTGGTCGACTCGGGAGGGAAGATGGTGATGCGCCCGAAGGAGGGCGGGTTCGTCGTCCCGGCCGGGGGCAAGCACGAGCTGCGGCCCGGCGGCGACCACATCATGCTCATGGGCGTCACCGAAGAGGTGAAGCCGGGCGCGCGGATCCCGTTCACGCTCACCGTGAAGGGCGGGGCGCCGCTGGAGTTCACCGCCATCGGCAAGGATTTCGCCGGTGGTAAGGAGGACTACCAGCCCGGCATGGAGCACTGATGTCCGGGATCAGCCGGCGTGGGCTGTTCGTGGCCGGGGCCGCCACTGCCGCCGCCACCGCTGTGGGCGGCAGCGCCCAGGCGTCGGCGGGCTCCGGGGTGGAGGCGTTCCACGGGACGCACCAGGCCGGGGTGGCGACGGCTCCCCAGGCGCACGCCGTGTTCGTGGCCTTCGACCTGCTGCCCGGCACCGACAAGGAGGCGCTGACCCGGCTGCTGCCGCTGCTGACCGACGACGCCCGCCGCCTCACCCAGGGGCAGCCCGCATTGGCCGACACCGAGCCCGAGCTGGCCGCCGGTCCGGCGCGGCTGACCGTGACGTTCGGGTTCGGGCCGGGGCTGTTCAAGGCGGCGAAGGCGGAGTCGCCCCTGCGGCCGCTGCCCGCGTTCGAGACGGACAAGCTGGACAAGCGGTGGAACGGCGGCGACCTGCTGGTGCAGATCTGCGCCGACGACAACCTGACGGTCGCCCACGCCCTGCGGATGATCGTCAAGGACGCGCGGTCCTTCGCCCGGGTCCGGTGGACGCAGCGTGGCTTCCGCAGCTCCGCCGGAGCGCCGGGCGTCACGCAACGCAACCTGATGGGCCAGCTCGACGGCACCGTGAACCCGACGGACCTGGACAAGGCCGTATGGATCACCGACGGCCCGGAATGGCTGCGCGGCGGCACCACGCTCGTCTTCCGGCGCATCCGCATGAACCTGGAGACCTGGGACGCCGCCGACCGGGTGGCCAGGGAGTTCACCATCGGCCGCCGCCTCGACACCGGCGCCCCGCTGACCGGCCGGGCCGAGCACGACGAGCCCGACTTCGACCGGCTGAACGGGTTCGGCTTCCCGGTCATCTCCGAGTACGCGCACATCAGGCGGGCCCGTACCGCCGATCCCGGCCTCCGCATCCTGCGCAGACCGTACAACTACGACGAAGGGATCAGCGCGGACGGGACCTCGGATTCCGGGCTGCTGTTCGCCTCCTACCAGGCGGACGTGGAGCGGCAGTTCGTCCCCGTCCAGCAGCGGCTGGCGGAGGGGGACCTGCTCAACGAATGGGTGACGACGATCGGCTCGGCCGTGTTCGCCGTCCCGCCCGGCTGCACGGCCGACGGCTGGATCGGGGACAGGCTGCTGTCGTGACCCGGGCGTGGCCCGTGCCGCCTGGTGCGGGCCACGGCATAGTGGTTCCCGTGAACCGGGTCATCATGACGGTGCTCCTGGCGCTCCCGCTCGCGGTGTCCGGGTGCGGCGGTGGCGAGCGCGAGGTGACGGCGGAGGACGTGCTGCGCTACCGCGCCCGGATCGAGCACTCGTCCCTGGACGTCTCCCTGATCACGTCCTGGGCCGACTACCCGGCCGTGGAGACGCCCGAAGCGCTGGCCGCCCAGGAGGGGACGGTCGTCGGCGGGGTCGTCGACGACTGGCAGCAGGGGCCGGCGGCTGCGACCTACCCGGGCGGGCCGCTGGACTACCTGATGCTCATGCGGGTGCGGGTGACCGATCCGGTGAAGGGCGCCACGGCCGGCTCGTACGTGTTCGCCGGGTTCGACCAGGGCGCGGTGGTCAGGGATGCCACCAGGGCCGCAGCGGACTGGCTGCCCGCGAAGGGCGTCGCCGACTACCGGCGCGCGATTCCCCCGGGGACGAAGGTCGTGCTGTTCGGCGACCCGCGTCCCCCGCTCGGGAACATCGTGAAGCCGGGCGACCCGCTGCCGGAGGGGGCGAGGATCATGTCCACGCCGCCGCAGGGGGTGGTCCTGGAGGATGCCGAGCTGGGGGTGCTGGTGGGCGGGATGGACCGGCTCGACCACGGCGGACCGGCCTGGCTGGAGTCCGCCACGGTGGCCGAACTGGTCGAACGGCTCAGGTCCCGGTGAACCATCTGGCTTACTCGGCGCCGCTCATCCTGCTCCACTGCGTGCCCTCGTCGCCTTCGAGCAACTGCCCGTCCCCCTGGTACGCGATTTCGTACCGCGACGGATCCCAGGTGCCCTCGGCATTCTTGAGAACGGCGCTCAACTCGAAAGGACGCCCCTTGTTGTCGATGACCAACGGCTTTTCCTGACCCTGGCTGAGCGTGTCGGCGCGGAACACGAAAGAGCAGTATCGCTTTTCCGTGGTCACATAGAAATGCAGAACGACCTCCTCGTCGCGCTTCAGCGAGATGGTCTTCTCCGAGAAGTACGGGCCGGCGAACTTGAATCTCTCCAGCCGCTGCGCCTCGGTGGGATCCGAGTCGAGGTCGAACCCGAGCCGCACCACCTCGTCCTCCGCCCCGCCCGGCGGGTCCCAGAAGATGGTCCCGGCATGCGGCGGTGTGCATTTCTTGTCGGCCGTGATCTGCATGATCCGCACCTGCTTGTCACGGTTGCCACGCAGGACGACCTCGACCCGCATCTGCCCGAGAGGGACGCTGCCGTTACGCGCGAACCACGCCTGCTGCTCTTCATAGGTCAGGTCGTTGAACTGCTCCAGCTCGCTGACGCTCATGTCCACCGGCTTCGGCAGCGTGTGGATGTTGCCGAAACCCAGGTCGTCCCATTCGAGCTTCACCCGGTCGATCAGGATGGGCGGCTCGGAAGCATCCTCGGCGGAGGCGGTGGGCGAGGTCGGCGCCACCGAGGTCGGCGCCACCTGGGTCGGCGTCCCCGGCTCCGAGGCACCGGGTACGGGGGTCAGGCCGGCCAGATACTCCGCCGCATAGCCCACGACGAAAGGGGCGGCGATTACCGTGACGATCGGAATCGCGTACCAGGCTCGTTTACGACGGGGGTGAGGTGCGGCGGAACCCGGTGAGTGATGCCTTCTGGAAACCGGCCTACCGCCTCGTCGCATCGCATTCCTCACACGTCGCCCGACAGGGCTGCGATTGTAACGTGGGCAGGGTTTCGGATACGAGCCGTCGCGGGGAAAGGGGGTCCTTTCTCGGCGGCGTGGACTGGGCCTAGGGGAGCTGCTCGACTGGGGTTATGGCGAATCGCGCAGAAGGCTGGGAGGGGCGCGGCTTCTGGGCTCTCGGTGGGGGATACGGGTGTTGCGAGGGTCTTGAGGCATTGAGGTTACGACGGCTGAGGTGGGGCGAAAGCTCGGGCGCCGCCAGGCGCCCGTCCTGGCAGGCAGCCCGAGCGGAGCGAGGACCGCCCGGGGTCGGGCCTGGCCCGACTGGGAACGAACGCCTGAGCCCCCAGGCGCGACAGCGCCGACGGCGAAGCCCGCTCGCCAGGGCAGGCAGCCCCGGCCCACAACGGGTGGCGTCAAGGGGCCGCCAGTGCCTCCGTAGGCGACAGGCGTGACGCCCTGATGGCCGGGTAGAGCCCCGCCACCGCCCCGATCACCAGCGTCGCCGCCAACCCGCCCGCCGTGGCCTCGGCCGGAATGACGCTGGGCCATCCCTCGTACGTGGCGTATCCCACGGTCACCACCGCCCCGATGCACACGCCCCCCACCCCGCCCATCGCCGACAGCAGCAGCGACTCGGCGAGGAACTGGGTCCGGATCTGCCCCCGGGTAGCCCCGAGCGACCTGCGCAGCCCGATCTCCGAGCGCCGTTCCAGCACCGAGATGACCATGGTGTTGGCCACCCCCACCCCGCCGACGATGAGCGCCACCGCCCCCACGCCCAGCAGCAGCCCGGTGAACGCCTGCTCCGTAGCCTGTTTGGCCGCCAGCGCGTCGGAGGGCCGGGAGATGTCGATCTCGTTGGACGCCTCGGGGTTGGCGGTGCCGGCGAGGACCGACCGTACGGCCTCCATCCGGTTTTCGTCGACGCGCGTGTAGAGGGTGGTCGGGTGGCCGTCGTAGTCGAGGATGCGTTCGGCGGCGGGCCAGCCGACGAGGGCGCCGGTGTCGAGGTCGGCGGCGAGGGCGACGGGGTGGAGGATGCCGACGACGGTGAAGCGTTCGCCGCCGATGACGACCTGGGCGTCGGGGCCGGCGGCGGTGATGCCGAGCCGTTGGGCGGCGGTGGCGCCGAGGACGACGGCGGGGTAGGTGTGGGTGGCGGCGTTGAGCCAGGTGCCGCTGCGCAGGGTGGCGCCGAGGACCTGGGGCAGGTCGAGGCGGGCGGCGTAGGCGGCGAGGCCGCCGGTCTGGGCGGCGGGGATCTGTTCGGACCGGTAGACCTTGGCTTCGGGGATCTCGCCCATGGCGGAGACGGCCTGGACGGGGCCGATGCGTTCGATCATGGCTTCGGCGTCGACGGGCATCTTGGCCTGTTCGCCCATGATGGTCTGCCCGGAGGAGACGGTGAGCAGGTTGGTGCCGAGGGCGGAGAGCTGGCGGTCGAGTTCGGCGCCGGACGAGGAGGAGATGCCGACGACGCCGATCATGGCGGCGATGCCGATGGCGATGCCGAGTGCCGACAGGAAGGCGCGCAGGGGGCGGGTGCGCAGGCCGACGGCGCCGACGCGCATCACGTCGCGGGGGCGCATCCTGGCCACGGTGAGGGGGGCGGTCATCTGGTGGCTCCGGTGAGCGCGGCGGAGTCGGCGACGATACGGCCGTCGCGCATGCGTACCTGCCGGGGCAGGCCGCCGGCGATCTCCCGATCGTGGGTGATGATCACGATGGTGGTGCCGGCGGCGTGCAGGTCGTGCAGCAGTTCCATGACGCCGGCGCCGGAGACGGAGTCGAGGGCGCCGGTGGGTTCGTCGGCGAGCAGGAGCGGCGGGTCGCCGGCGACGGCGCGGGCGATGGCGACGCGCTGGCGTTCGCCGCCGGACAGTTCGTGGGGCTCGTGGTCGATGCGGTGGCCGAGGCCGACGCGGTCGAGGGCGGCGCGGGCGCGGCGGCGGCGTTCGGCGAGCGGCAGGCCGCTGTAGAGGAGGCCGTCGGCGACGTTGTCCAGCGCGGCGACCCTGGCGGCCAGGTGGAAGTGCTGGAAGACGAAGCCGATACGGGTGCCGCGCAGCGCGGAGAGCTGGTTGTCCGACAGCGTGGACACGTCGTGGCCGTCGATGCGCACGGTCCCGCTGGTGGGCCGGTCGAGGGTGCCGATGGTGTTGAGCATCGTGGACTTGCCGGACCCGGACGGGCCGACGATGGCGACGAGCTCGCCGTGCCGGATCTCCAGGGAGACGGAGGCCAGCGCGGTGACGCCGCCGGGGTAGGTCTTGCTCACGTCGGTCAGGGAGATCATGAGGCGGCCGTCCCCACGGTCATGCCTTCGGCCAGGCCCTCGCCTTCGATCTCGACGCGCCCGCCGGAGAACAGGCCGGTCTCGACGGCGACGTACCGGGTGGTGGCGCCCTCGACGATCTCGACGCCGAAGCCGCCTTCGCGCAGGGCGACGAGTGAGGCGATGGGCACGGTGAGGACGTTCTCGCGCTTGTCGGCGGTGAAGGTGACGTCCACGGCGGCGTTGTCGAGGCCGGCGGCCTTCTTCCTGTCCTTGGCGTCGAGCGTGACGAGCGCTTCGATCTTGGTTTCCGGGTCCTGGTTGCCCTCCCCCGGCACGATGATGGTGGCGACCTCGGTGACCCTGCCGCGCGCGGTGCGGCCGTCGGGCAGCGTGACGGACACCTTGGCCTTCTCCTTGGCCAGCCGCTGGTCCTCAGCGTCGAGCCGGACGGTGACGACCTTGGTGGTGCCGGTGTAGGACAGCACCTTCTGGCCCGGGGAGGCGGGCTGGCCGACCTGGGCGTCCAGCGTGTCGACGCGGATCTTGCCGTCGGCGAACACGACCCGGCCGAGCTCGACCACGCCGGTCTGTTCGAGGCCGCGGTCCTCCTGCCATTCCATGACGGCGGCGGCGGTGGCGTAGGTGTACTCGTCGTCGACGGTGAAGCCGTCGTAGCCGAGCTTGCTGAGGTTGCGTTCCAGGTTCTCGACGTCGCGGCCCTCGACGCCGTCGCGGAGGTCCCGGTACGCGGGTGTGGACCCGTACATGAGGACGACCGGATCGTTGTCGACGCGGTAGAGCGATCGGCCGCGGGTGATGGTGTCGCCGCTGTCCGGCAGCCAGGTGATGGTGCCGGGCTTGCGGTTGACGGCGGTGGTGGCGGGGCCGTAGCCGAGTTCGCCGTCGGCCTCCAGCGTGTCCTCCAGGGTCTCCTTGGCGATCTGGGTGGTGGCCGGGGGGAGCGCGGCGGCGGCGCTCGCAGGTTCGCCGGTGCGGTCGAGCATGCGGACGGTCACGGCCGCCGCCGCGCCGGCGAGGGCGACGGCGACGAGCAGTCCGATGATCTTTCTCCCCCGGCCGCGGCGGCGGCGCGGCCGGTCGGACCCCGTCGTCGAGCCCGTCTGGTCGTCGAGGGCGGCCGGACCCATCAAGAACCTCCCATGGTGTCGTCCATCTGGCAGGTCTTCTGGGCGGCTTCGAAGTCAGGGTCGTCGGCGACGTTCTTGGTCATCCTGAGCATGCCGCCGTCGGGGTCGGGGAACTCCTCGACGCCGTTGTCGCGCATGCACTGGGCGAGCTTGCGGAGCTTCTCGGCGCCCTGCGGGTTGCCGTTGCCGCCCATGCCGCCCTTGGGCCGCAGGTCCTCGCAGGCCTTCTGGGCCTTGTCCATGGCCTCCTTGCTGCCGGGGCCCATCGTCATCTTGACGCCCTGGCCGGGCTTGGGGTCCTCGATGTCGATGCCGTTCTCGCGCATGCACTGCGCCCATTTCACGCCCTGGGCGCCGGGGTCGAGGCTGGGCTGGGCACTGGCGGTGGACTGCCCGCCGCTGACGGAGGCCACGCCGTCGCCGGTGCCGGCGTCGGCGCCGCAGGCCGTGAGTGACAGTGCGAGCACGGCGATCACGCCAAGGGTTCGCATCCGGTGTTCTCCTCGTTCCGCGCGGCCGGTCGGGTGCCGGCCGTCGAGACGCAAGAGAACAGGCCGGGCTGTTTCTCCGCTGTTTCCGCCGGCGCTAACGGGGAGTAAACATCACATCCGTCACGATCGTCCCAGGTCAACGGAAGGGCATGGGCATGCGCGTGCTGGTGGTGGAGGACGAGCGGATTCTCGCCGACGCGATCGCCGAGTGGCTGCGGGACGAGACGCACGCGGTCGACACCGCGCACGACGGCGAGGCGGCGCTGGAGCGGATCGCGGTCAACGACTACGACGTGGTCATCCTGGACCGGGACCTGCCGCTCGTGCACGGCGACGACGTGTGCCGGGAGCTGGTGGCGTCGGAGTCGACGGCGCGGGTGCTGATGCTGACCGCCGCCGGGGAGATCGGCGACCGGGTGACGGGGCTGTCGCTGGGCGCCGACGACTATCTGGCCAAGCCGTTCGCGTTCGTGGAGCTGGCCGCGCGGGTGCACGCGCTGGGGCGGCGGGCGCGCCCGGC
Organism: Nonomuraea sp. ATR24; assembly: GCF_041950485.1. NCBI lineage: Bacteria > Bacillati > Actinomycetota > Actinomycetes > Streptosporangiales > Streptosporangiaceae > Nonomuraea > Nonomuraea sp. ATR24. The sequence goes on along the minus strand of NZ_JBGNUU010000019.1, from coordinate 16,710 downwards.
CGCGCCGCCGGTGCTGCGGCGGGCCGGGATCACGCTCGATCCGGCCCGCCGCGAGGTCTATCGCAACGACCGGTACGTGCCGCTGTCGAACAAGGAGTTCGCGGTGCTGGCCGAGCTGCTGCGGGCCGACGGGGCCGTGGTGTCCACCGAACAGCTGCTGGAGAAGGCGTGGGACGAGCACGCCGACCCGTTCACGGGCGTGGTGCGGCTGACGATCCTCAAGCTGCGCCGCAAGCTCGGCGACCCGCCGATCGTGGAGACCGTGCTGGGCGCCGGATACCGCATCTCATGAGGTCGATCTCGCTGCGGGTCCGGCTCACCGTCGTCTACGGCGCGGTGTTCCTGGTGGCCGGGCTGGTGCTGCTCGGCGTCACGTACCTGCTGTTCAACCAGGAGGTGACCCGGATCTTCGAGAACAAGTACGGCGACCGGGACGACAGCGGGAACAGGAAGTTCCTCAGCATCATGGTGGACGGGGTGCCGCTCGGCCCGGAGGCGTCGCTGGCGCTCATCCGGCAGCAGGAGGAGGAGTTGCGCGGCGCGGCGCTCACGTCCCTGATCGTGCAGGGGCTGATCGCGCTGGCCGTGGTGGGAGTGCTGGCGTTCGGGCTGGGCTGGCTGGTGGCCGGCCGGGTGCTGGCGCCGCTGCACCGGGTGACCGCGACCGCCCGGCAGATCGCCGCCGCCCCGATCGCCGACCGGGGCCTGGCCGCGCGGATCGCCCTGGACGGCCCCCGGGACGAGGTCAAGGAGCTGGCCGACACCTTCGACACGATGGTGGAGCGGCTGGCCCACTCCTTCGACGGGCAGCGCCGGTTCGTCGCCAACGCCTCGCACGAGCTGCGCACCCCGCTCACGCTGAACCGGGCGCTGGTGGAGCTGGCCATGCACCGGCGTACGGCCTCCGCGGACGTCAAGCAGCTCGGCGAGAGCCTGCTGGAGATCAACGCCAGGCACGAGCGGCTCATCTCGGGCCTGCTGCTGCTGGCCCGCGCCGAGCACGAGATCGCCGACCGCTCGCCGGTCGACCTGGCCGACGTGGTGTCGCACGTGGTGGGGCAGACGGCGCCGGAGGCCGCGCAGGAGAAGGTGACGGTGCACGAGGAGGCGTTCCCCGCGCCCACCAGCGGTGACGCGCTGCTCCTCGAACGCCTGGTGACGAACCTGGTGGAGAACGGCATCCGGCACAACACGCACGACGGCACCGGCTGGGTCAGGGTGTCGAGCCGGAGCGCGTCGGGCGAGCAGGTCACGGTGACCGTGGTCAACACCGGGCCGGTCGTGCCGCCGTACGACATCCCGGAGCTGTTCAAGCCGTTCCGCAAGCTGGGCGGGGACCGGCTGGTGACGGGGCGGAGCGCCGGGCTGGGCCTGTCGATCGTCCGGTCGGTGGCGCGCGCGCACGGCGGCGACGTGACGGCGCGCCCGCGCGAGGGCGGCGGGCTGATCATCACGGCGACGCTGCCGAGAGCGGCGACCTGGATGCCGTGACGCCGGCCAGACGCGGCCCTTAACACGGGATTCCGACCGGGTTATGTTGAGATCATCATGCGCAGCGCGATCAAGGTGCTGCTCGCCGACGACCAGACGCTGCTGCGCCGCGCGCTGGCCGCGCTGCTGCGGCTGGAGCCCGGTCTGGAGGTCGTCGGCGAGGCGGCCGACGGGGACGAGGCGCTGGCCGCGGCCGGCCGGCTGCGCCCCGACGTGGTGCTGCTCGACATCCAGATGCCCGGCAGGGACGGCCTGACCACGGTCGCCGGGCTGACGGAGCTCGGCTGCCGGGTGATCATGCTGACGACGTTCGGCAGGCCGGGCTACCTGAGCAGGGCGATGGCGTCGGGCGCGGCCGGGTTCGTGGTCAAGGACGTCTCCCCCGAGGCGCTCGTCGAGACGATCAGGAAGGTGCACGCCGGGCTGCGCGTGGTGGACCCGGTGCTGGCCGCCGAGTCGCTGGCCGGCGGTCCCTGCCCGCTGACCTGGCGGGAGCGGGAGATCCTGCTCGCCGCCGCCGACGGCGGGACCGTCGCCGACCTGGCCCGCCGGTTCAGCCTGTCGGAGGGCACGGTGCGCAACCATCTGTCGTCCGCGATCGGCAAGACGGGGGCGCGCACCCGAGCCGAGGCGGTCCGGATCGCCGACGAGCGCGGCTGGCTGTGAGCCTCAGGGCACCTGACCGGCCTCGTCCACCAGGGCCGTGGCCAGCACGGGCATCGCGAACTCCGTGCCGTCGCGCACGGCCTTCCAGCCCAGGTAGTCGTAGTCGACGGGGTCCAGGATCGTGTAGCCCTTCCCCGCCTCTCCCAGGTCGAGCACGACGCCGAGGCCCTTGCGGCCGAAGCCGGCGTCGACGTTCTCCTCGATCCGGACGTTCGGGATCCTGCCCAGGGCCCGGAACATGGCCGCGGCCTTCTCCGGCGGGATGATCGGCCCGAACTTCAGATACCACTGGATCGTGCCGAAGGCGTTCACGTCGTCCTCGGTGCCGGGCGGGCAGTTCGGCTGGCAGATGGAGCCGGCCCGGGGGGCAAGCGTGCGGATGTGCGCCAGCAGCCGGTCGGGGTCGTCGGGCAGGCGCTCCAGCTCGGCCTGCGTCTTGCCGGGGTTCGCCGGGCCCTTCTCGGCCTCGCTGATCTTGAGTTCGCCGCCGGGCTTGCGGATGGCCGCCAGCTTGCCGTCCATCCGGGTCCAGGACTCGTACACGGGCAGCTCGGGGACCGGCTGGCCCTCTTTCATGTAGATCCACTGGTCAGGCCGGATGTCCGGCATATCGGACTTCTCGGCGACGAGCGCGGCGTCCTCCAGCACGGCGGCGGCGGTGAGCGGCGGCTTCACAGCGGGCTCGCCGTCACGCAGCACCGCGAACCCGGCCGCCGCCAGCCCGAAGGCCCCTACCAGGGCCACCCCCAGCCGCCAGCGGGGAAGCCGGCGCGCGCCGCCGCCGGCCGCGGCCGTCATGGCCGACCGCAGCCGGGCCTCCTCGGCGCGTACGTCCAGGTCGCGCGGAACCTCGTCCCGCAGCCGGGTGAGCAGCTCCATCTCATCCACGTCCGTACTCCTCGCTCGTAGCGGTGGGGTCGACCTCGCCCAGTGCCCGGCGCAGCTTCTTCCTGGCCCGGAAGACCCGTGAGCGCACCGTCCCCACGGCCACGCCGAGCGACCTGGCCGCGTCCTCGTAGCTGAACTCGCCCCACGCCACCAGCAGCAGCGCGTCCCGGTGCCCGGCGGGCAGGCCCGCGAGCGCGGCAGCCAGCCGGCCGCGCACCTCGGCGGCGGCCACCCGGCCCTCGACGCGATCGGTGAACGGCTCCACGACCGGGTCCGCCCCCGTACGGCTCAGGGCCCGGTAGAGGGAGATCTCGCTGCGGCGGTGCCTGCCGATGAGATTGGTGGCGATCCCGTACAGCCAGGGGCGCGCGTCGGCGCGGGTCAGGTCGTACGTGCCGCGCTGCCGGAAGGCGGCGGTGAACGTCTCCGCCACGACGTCCTCGGCCGCCTCGACGCCCAGCCGGCGGACCACGTACCGCTTGAGCGCGGGCGCGTGCCGGGTGAACAGGGCGGCGAACGCCTCGGGATCGTGCCGGGAGCGCGCGATCACCTCGGCGTCACCGGCCGTCCCGGGCTCGGCGAGCGGCGAGCGCTGTTGTCGCATCTCAAGGACCTTTCGGGGTGGGCACTGACATGAGTGATTGCCACCCCGCGCGGTCACGGTTCCCGCTTTCTCACGAAAAGGTACGGACGGCCTCCAGGCAGCGTTCCACCACCGGGCGCGGATCGAAGGCGTAGGACCCGTCGCCGAACAGCTCGAACGTCATCGCCCCGCCGTACCCCCGGCGGCCTAGCGCCTCCAGGTAGTCGCCCAGCGACAGCTCCCCGTCACCCCAGGCCAGGTGCCCGGCGGGGCTCCCGTCGATCAGGTGCACGTGACGGACCCGGTCGCCGAGCGCGTCGAAGTAGTCGTCCACGCCCTCCCCCGCCGTCGCCATGCCGACGGTGTCGAGCACCGCCCCCAGGTTCGGCGCGCCGATCTCGTCCAGCATCCTGGCCAGCGTGAGGGAGTCGTTGACCAGGTTGGACTCCACCCGCTGGAGCGGTTCGAGCACGCACGTGACGCCCAGCGCGCCCGCGTAGGCGGCGATCTCGCCGACGGCGTCGACCGAGCGCCGCCAGGCGGCCTCGACCGGTTCGTCCTCGAACCCGCGCCCCGGCGTGAGCAGCAGCAGCTCGGCCCCGAGCTCCACGCACAGCTCGGCGGCGCGGCGGAACATCGCGACGCTCTCGGCCCGCAGCCAGGTCACCGGCGAGGCCACGTTGACCGGGTACATCACCTGCTCGGGGGTCAGGCAGCGCACCCGCAGCCCGCGCGATTCGGCCTGCCGCCGGATCGCCCGCGCCTCGGCGTCGCTCGCCCGGGGCACGTGCAGGTGCGGCGCGATCCCCCACAGCTCCAGCTCGGACCGACCGAGGTCGGCCGCATCGTCGAGGAACCGCTCGAACGGCAGGTGCTGGTAGGAGAAGTTCGATCCGGTGATGTTCACGCTATTTCCCAATCCCGTCCGCCAGTCCTTTGACGATGTAACGCTGACCGAAAAGGAACAAGAGCACCACCGGCACCGCCGCGATGACCATCCCGGCGAACACGACGGGGAACTCGGTCCCGTGCTTGCTCATCAGGCTGGTCAGCCCGACAGGCAGCGTCTGCACGCCGCTGCCGCTGGTGAACACCATCGCGAACAGGTACTCGTTCCAGGTGAACAGGATCTGCAGCAGCACGACCGAGGTGATGATCGGCTTGCACATCGGCAGGATGATCCGCCAGAACGCGGTCCACCTCCCGGCCCCGTCCATCTCCGCCGCCTCGTCCACCTCGCGCGGCAGGTCGATCATGTACGCGCGGATGAGGAACGTCGTGAACGGGATCCGGAACGCCGTGTAGAGAATCAGCAGCGCCCAGAAGCTGTTGTAGAGCCCCATCGACTGGAACATCTTGACCAGCGGCACCAGCGCCACGGTCGGGGCCAGCATCAGCCCGCCGAGGATCAGCCCGGTGAACACCTTGTTGAGCGGGATGTCCACCCGGGTCAGCCCGTAGGCAGCCCAAGCGCTGACGAACACGGTGGCGACCGTCGAGGTCACGGTCACCAGCACGCTCGTGGTGAGGTAGCCGCTCACCCCCCGGTTCCACGCCTTGGCGTAGTTGGCGAAGCTCCAGTCCACCGGCAGCGCGAACGGGTCGCCGAACAGCTCGGCGTTGGTCTTGAACCCGTTGAGCACCATCCACAGCAGGGGATAGACCACGACCACCACGAGCGCGAGCAGGAACGCCCACATGAAGACGCGCGCGAGCGCGCCCGCGAAGCTCAGCCGGCTCACCACTCCACCCTTCTCCTGCTGGTCACCCAGAGCTGCGCCAGCGCCACCGCGAGCGTGATCACGAACAGCACGGTCGCGATCGCCGCCGCGTAGCCGAAGTCGTTGCGCACGAAACCGCTGCGGTACAGCCACGTCCCCAGCACCTGGGTGGAGTTGTCCGGCCCGCCGCCGGTCATCACCATGACCTCGTTGAACACCTGGAACGCGCCCGAGATCGTGACCATGGTCATCAGCCCGGTCATCTCCCGCACCAGCGGCAGCGTCACGCTGAAGAAGCGGCGCACCGGCCCGGTCCCGTCGATGGCGGCGGCCCCGTAGATCTCCGACGGGATGCGCTGGATCGCCACCGCGAACAGCAGCGTCGAGTAGCCGAACCCCTGCCACTGGCTCATCGCGATGACGGCGAGCATGGCGGTGTCCTCCTGGCCGAGCCACGCCTGGGCCAGGTGGCCGAGCCCGGCCGCCTCCAGCGCGTGGTTGAGCACGCCGAGGTTGGGCTCGTACAGGAAGTAGAACAGCAGGCCCGCGACCGTCAGGGAGATCGCCGACGGGATGAAGTAGACCACCCGCAGGCCGCGCCGCCACCGCTCGGAGCGGACGCTCTCGATGAGCGCGGCCAGCACGAGCGCGCCGAACACCTGGACGGCGACGGAGATCGCCGCGTAGAGCAGGTTGTTGCCGAAGGAGGACCAGAAGACCGGGTCGCCGACGAGCTTGCGGTAGTTGTCCAGGCCGACGTATTCGCGGCTGCCGCTGTAGATGTCCCATTCCAGCGTGCTGAAGCCGAAGTTCTGCACCAGCGGCAGGTAGACGAACACGCCGACGAGGACGAGCGCGGGGACGACCCAGGTCAGGCGGATGATGGCGCGCACCGGCTCGCCTACCTGGCGGACGCCGAGGCCTGGCGCACGCTGTCGAGCACCTGCTCGGGAGTCTTGCCGCCGCTGATGAGCGCCTCGCCGCCCGACAGCCACGCGTCGGCGACCTCGGGCACGGTGACGGTGTCGAGCCAGATGGCCAGGCCGGACGCCTTGTTGACCAGGTCGATGCCCTCGTACACGGCCTTGCTGGAGGTCTCGGGGGTGACGGCTCCCACGACCGTGCTCGGCTGGCCGTACGGGGGCGCGGACAGGGTCTTGGCGTTGTCCGGGTTCGTCACGAACTTCATGAAGTCGACGGCCAGCGCGGCGCGCGGCGAGGCGGCGTTGATCAGGTAGCCCTCGGGCGCGCCCTCGATCACCTTCGGGTCGCCGGCCGCGCCCTGGGGGACCGGCAGCGGGAAGATGCCGAAGTCGTCCGGCTTGACGACCTTGCCGGAGGTGGCGTTGTCGAACTCCAGGATCTCCTGGTAGTACATGGCCGCCTTGCCGTTGGAGAACGCCTCCTGCGCCGAGCTGTACAGCACGCCGTTGGTGCCCTCGCGGGTGTCGGTGCACTGGTCGACCAGCGTCTTGAACTGCTTGAGGGAGGCCACGTAGCCGGGGTGGTCGAGCTTGGCCGTCGCCGGGGCGAAGTCGGCGCGCAGCGTGTCGGGCGGCACGTTGTAGGCGAAGAGCTGCTGGAGGTAGTGCAGCGCGGGCCAGCCGTCCTTGTTGCCGAACGTGATCGGCTCGTAGCCGGCCTTCCGCAGCGTGGCGCAGCTCCCGATCAGCTCCTCGAACGTCTTCGGCACCTCGATGCCGGCCTTGGCGAAGGCGTCCTTGTTGTAGCCCATGAACTTGCCGTTGTTGTAGAGCGGGATGCCGTAGAACTTGCCGTCGTAGGCGAAGGCCGACAGTGACGCCTGGCTGAACGTCCTGCCCCAGGGGGTGTCGGGGCCGATCACCTTGGTGAGGTCGGCTGCCCGGCCGCCGCGCACGTAGTTCTCCGCCCAGTTGCCGGTCCAGGTGAAGAAGACGTCCGGCAGCGCGTTCGAGGCGGTGAGGGTCTTGAGCTTGTCCTTGATGCTCTGGTCGGTCTCCTGGATGAGCTCGACCTTCACCTCGGGGTGCGCGCGCTGATACTCGGCGGCGAGCTTCTCGAAGTAGGGGCTGAGCGGCTCCCCGGCGAACTTGGTGAGGACGCTCAGGGTGCCGGAGAACTCGGGCGTGGCGGCGACGTCGGCTGCCGGGGGAGCCTGGGCCGGCTCTCCTGCGCAGCCTGCGAGGGTGAGCACCGAGGTCCCGACGAGTGCCGCGAGCGTCGTCAGAGCGCGAGAGCGCATGGGCTTCCTTTCTCTCGGAGCTGGTGCCGAGCGACATTACAGCGATTCTGATACCGGTACCAGACCTGATTTCAAGATCTTCTGTTTGCCGACGTGTTGACGGGTTCCGCAGAGATATGCCACCGTGACCACCGCGTGATACCGGTATCAGGTTGAAAGGACGCGCAACATGCTCAAGTTCGATGAGCCGGAATTCGTCAAGCAGGCCGCCAGCGCCGTGGCCCTGCGCCCCAAGATCGAGGAGCTTGTCGATCGGCTGGTGGACGAGGGGTTCGACAACCTGCTGCTGGTCGGCGCCGGCGGCACCTACGCCCAGATGTGGCCGTACGAGCACCTGGCCCGGCGCACCTCGACGCTGGACGTGCGCTCGGCCATCGCGGCCGAGCTCGTCGTGACCGGCGACGCCAGGCTCGGCGAGCGCACCGTGGCCGTCTTCACCTCGGTCACCGGCACCACCGACGACGTGGTGCGGGCCATCGAGTTCTGCCGTGCCAAGGGCGCCCGCACGATCGGCTTCACCGGCTACGCCGACTCCCCCGTCGCCCAGCAGGTCGACGAGGCGCTGATCAGCGAGCCGAAGACGTGGCCGTTCGACTTCCAGATGCTGCTGTTCATGGGCCGCCTGCTGGAGCGCCGGGGCGAGTTCGACGGCTACGCCAAGCTCGCCGGCGAGCTGGCCGACATCCCGCGCGTCCTCGTCGAGGTGGCCAGGCAGGCCGAACCCGTGGCCGCCGCCTTCGCCGAGGCGCACCGCGACACCGACTACCACTTCCTCATCGGCGGCGGGAACCTGTGGGGGTTCACGTACCTGTACTCGATGTGCATCCTGGAGGAGATGCAGTGGCTGCGCACCACCCGCGTGCACAGCGCCGAGTTCTTCCACGGCTCCCTGGAGCTGCTCGAAGCCGGCACCAGCGTGCTGATCTTCCAGGGCGAGGACGAGTCGCGCCCGCTCACCGACCGGGCCATCGCCTTCGCCCGCCGCGTGTCGCAGGACGTCACCGTCTTCGACACCCGCAACTACCCGCTCGACGGCATCAGCCCCGAGTTCCGCGGCCTGCTCGGGCCGCTCGTCCTCGACACCGTGCTGAGCCGCGTCAGCAAGCACCTGGAGCGGGTCCGTGACCATTCGCTCGACCTGCGCCGCTATTACCGGGTGATGGACTACTGATGAAGGTGCTCGGCTTCGGCGACAACATCGTCGACCGGTTCCTCGACCGCGGCATCGACTATCCGGGCGGCAACAGCGTGAACGTGGCGGTGTTCGCCCGCCGCCTCGGCGTCGAAGCCGCGTACCTGGGAGTGTTCGGCGACGACGAGCTCGGGCCGTTCCTGCGCGAGTCGATCGCCGCCCAGGGCGTCGCCGTCGACCGGTGCGTGGTGCGGCCCGGCGAGACCGGCGTGTCACACCTGCGGGTCGACGACGGCGACCGCGTCTTCCTGGGCTGGAACGGCGGGGGAGTCACCGTGCGCGAACCGCTCGTCCTCGACGCCGGGCTCGTCGCGTACGCCTCCTCCTTCGACCTGGTCCACTCCAGCGTCTACTCGCGCAGCGAGAGCGAGCTGCCCAAGCTGCGCACCCGGGTCAGCTACGACCTGTCCAGCGAGGACGAGTTCCGCACCTCCGCCTACCTGGACCGGGTCTGCCCGCACGCCGACCTGGTGCTGCTGTCCTGCTCCCACCTGGACGTGCCCGCCACCGAGGCGCTGCTGGGGGAGGTCGTCCGGCGCGGCGCCGGGATCGCGCTGGCCACCCGCGGCGTCGAGGGCGCGATCGCGCACGACGGCGAGGTGACCGTGTCGGCCGGGGCGCTGCCCGTGGCCGAGCCGGTCGACACGATGGGCTGCGGCGACGCGTTCCTGGCCGGGTTCGCGGTCTCGCTGCTGCGCGCCGGCTGGCAGCGGGCGGCGCTGGAGCGGGCGCTGCGCGACGGCGCGACGGCCGCCTACGAGCAGTGCCTGGTCGAGGGCGCGTTCGGCGGCGGGCGGCCGATCTTGTCTAGAATCGAGAAATGAGGGACGGCATCCATGCCTGCTGATCGGGGGCAGGCGGCGGGCCAGCCGACGATCTCCGAGGTGGCCGCCGAGGCCGGCGTCGGCCGCGCCACGGCGGCGCGCACGCTCGGCGGCTATGGATACGTCAGCCCCGAGCTGCGCGAGCGGGTGCTCGCCGCCGCCGAGAAGCTGGGCTACCGCGCCAACAAGCTCGCGCGCAGCATGTCGACCGGGGTCAGCCACACGCTCGGCGTGATCGTCGCCGACATCGGCAACCCGTTCTTCGCCGGCGTGGTGCGCGGCATCTGCGACACCTCGCGGGCCCGGGGCTTCGACACGATCGTGCTGAGCACGTACGAGAAGCTCGAAGAGGAGGTCGCGGCCGTCAACGTGCTGCTCGACAAGCGGGTCGACGGCGTCATCCTGTCGTCGGCGGCGGTCGGCAAGGACGAGGTCGCGCACATCAGGGCGGCGACGCAGCGGGTGCCGGTCGTGCTGGTCGACCGCGCGGTGGCCGCGCTCGACCTCGACACCGTCGTCATCGACAACCGCGACGCCGCCCGGGAGGCCGTCGAGACCATCATCGCGGCGGGGCACCGGCGGATCGGGTTCGTGTGGGGGCCGCCGATGGCCCGGCCGCCCGCCACTCGGCGCGAGCTGCTGGCCGAGGCCGCGCGCAACCTGTGGACCGACGGCGAGCGGCTGCGCGGCTATCTCGACGCGCTCGACGACGCGCGCATCCCGTTCGATCCGGAGCTGGTGATGGTCGGGCGCAAGACCGAGGAGCAGGCGACCGAGGAGGTCGGCCGGATGCTCGCGATGCCCGACCGGCCCACCGCGCTGTTCTGCACCGAGACCGACGCGGTGACCGGCGCGCTGCGGGCGCTGCGCGCGGCCGGGCTGGCCTATCCGCGTGACGTGGCGCTGGTCGGGTTCGACGACAGCGCGTGGGCGGCGGTGATGGAGCCGCCGCTGACGATGATCGAGCAGCCGGTGCACGAGCTGGGGGCCAAGGCCGCCCAGGTGCTGCTCGACGCGCTGGAGGGCGCCGAACCGGCCCGTGAGACCCATACGTTGCGCTCCCGGCTGATCGCCCGCGCGTCCGTGTAAGGGTTATAGTCTCCCTATAACAGTTACAGGGAGGCGTTTCTTGCTGATACCCATCGCCGACTACGCCCACGGCGCAGCGGTGGCCAACGACCTCGTGTCGACCTCGCCCACCGTTCGGGGCTCCGAGGGCCTGCCCACCGCGGAGGCGCTGGCCGAGTTCCTGGCCCGCCACGAGCTGCCGCTGTCCGGTGACGACCTGTTCGCGATCCACCTCTTCCGCCGGGAGGCGCGCGGCGTCCTGGAGACCGAGACCGAGGAGCACGCGGTCATGGGCGCCACCGTGCTGGCCCGCCGCGCCGGCCTCACCCCCGTGCTCGACCGCGACGACGCCGGCCGCTGGCAGTGGTACGTGCCCACCGCCCCCGACGCCTCGCTCGCCGACACGCTGGCCACGGTGGTCGGCGTCGCGCTGCTCGGCGTCGTACGGGCCCTGGGCCACGAGCGCTTCCGCGCCTGCCTCGCGCCGGGCTGCCGGGGCGTGTTCGCCGACGTCAGCCGGGCCGGGCGGCGCCGATACTGCACGCCCGAGCTGTGCGGCAACCGGCTCAACGTCGCCAACCACCGTGAGCGTCAGCGAGTCGGCTCATGACCCGGCTGGAAGGGGCGTTCCAACTGCCCGACGGCTCCTGGGTCCGGGGCCGCGGCCTGCGCAACCCGCTGCCGCCCGGCCCCGTGCCCGCCTACGGCCTCTACCTGGGCTCGGCCCGGATGCGCCGCGAGCACGACGCCGGCCTGACCTGGGCGCACGACTGGCTGGAATGGCCCGACTTCCTGCTGCCGCGCGACCGTGACGCGGCCGTCGAGCACATCCGCGCCCTGCACGGCCGGGCCCGCGCGGGCGAGGCCGTCGAGGTCGCCTGCGGAGGCGGCGTCGGCCGCACCGGCACCGTCCTGGCCTGCCTCGCGGTGCTGTCCGGCCTCACCCCGGCCGAGGCCGTGCACTGGACCCGCGAGCACCATCACCGGCGGGCGGTCGAGACGCCGTGGCAACGCCGCTGGATAGCCCGCTTCCCGCGCTGACGTTGACAATCAACGAGGTAAGCCTAACCTAATCTCCTGCCCCTTCTGCTGTAGGAGATCACGTGAGCAACCTCGTAGACCTGACCGCCTGGCCCCTCGTCAACGCCGGCCAGAACGGCAGGCTCACCGTCCAGGACGCCACCGAACTGGCCGACGCCCTGCGCACCACCCTCGACCGCGCCAAAGCCGAGAACCGGCAGTTCGCCATCGTGATGGACCAGCGCGAGCGCAGCGCCCCCGAGAAGGGCGCCACGGAGATCCTGCACGGCTTCTGGGCCCAGCACGCCGAGGAGATCGCCGCCTGGTGCGCGGGCATGGCCAGCATCGTCGCCACCCCCTCGCTGGCCGACCTCGTCCAGAACCCCGGCCCGGGCGGCCTGGCCGTCCTCGGCACCGTCGACCCCGACGCCGCGGCCGCCTGGGCCCGGGACCGGCTCGCCCTCGCCGAAGCCTGAGCCCCGTCCCGTGGGCAGCGTGGGCGGCATGGGCGGCATGGGCGGTATGTACGGCATGGACGCATTCCAAGATCGCCCTCTACACTGACGCTTGATCTGCAGCCACCGGCGTCCTCACCTCTCCCATGCAGGTCACGGAGGCTTCCCGCGCCTCCCACGCCACGTCCTCGCAGGAAGGTGCCCCGCGTGCCCAGCGATGTCTCCTCGGGGCTCAGCCCGTGCGCGCACACGCCGCAGTGTCCTCCCCCGGCCTGCCTGCCGGCGAGCCTGCGGGCCCAGCCCGTGTCGGCCGACCCCGAGGCCCGAGGCGGCAAGGGGGGCAACGACCCTCAGGGCGGCGTCGCGTACGCCGTCAGCAAGATCGTCGCGTACGCCGAGACGATGGACCTGTCGGCGGACGTGGTCAGCCGGCTCAAGTCGGCCACCCCCCGGTTCGAGGGCTGGAACCTGGCGCCGATCGCCGGCATCCCGGCCATCGGCCTGATGTTCGTCAACCGGATCAACACCATCGCCGACACCTGGGCCGACTGCGCGAAGCTGCTGGACAAGGTGCTGGAGGAAGACGGAAGCAAGCTGTTCAAGGTGGCCGAGAACTACGCGGCCGCCCACGCGCCGAGCGTGACGGCCGCCCAGCGCACCGCGGCCGCCATCGACGCGGCCGACGCCTGAAAGGTCCCCCATGCCGCAACCCTCCCCCGGGCCGAACTTCCCCAGCCGGATGCCCACGCCCAAGCCCGGCCAGCTTCACGTCTACGACGCCAACGGCAAGATCATGCGGACCGTCTCGTTCGGCCAGCGCACCGATCCCGGCTACTTCAAGAAGCTCATCACCCAGATACGCGCCCACAACCAGCCGATCCAGATGGGGCTGGCCGTCTCCGGCTTCGGCCTGGCCGGCGTCGCCCTCCTCTCGGCCTCCGTCGTGAACCTGGGCAACCCCTTCCTCTTCTACGACCGCCGCGAAACGTGGAAGGAGATGCACGACACCCTCAAGGGCAGCGCCTGGGACGTGTGGATCACGTTCTTCCACGAGGTCTCGCCGAACTGGAAGGGCCACGCGGTCGACACGCTCCAGCAGTATCTGCGGTTCAAGCTCATCGGCATGTTCGACCAGCTCGGCGCCGTGGCCAAGGACATGAGCGGCACCATGCACAACCAGTACAAGGAAGTGCTTGGGTACGACATGTCCGCCGCCGCGCTGTGGGCCATGTCCGCGCCGGTCTTCACGGCGCTCACCAAGATGAGCGCCCACCCGGTCGGCCGCGTCGCCCTGATGGCGCAGGCCGGCGTCTTCCTCACCGCCGCCGGCAACCTGCTCAAGCAGTTCGCGGACGTCTACAACAAGTACGAGAGCGACCTCAACGACCTCCAGCTCAAGATCAACGACCTGGAGGGGCTCTTCTACAAGATGGGCAACCCCGCGCTGGGAACCCGGGACCTGCACTTCGACCAGAGCGTCTCCGAGGTCGAGAACTGGCGGCCCGCCACCGCGGAGGGCGCCAAGTGACCGACGTGTCCGCCGACGGGGCCGGGGGGACCCACGTCTCCGGGCTGATCCGCCAGGTGGAGGGCCTGGTCGACGCGTTCGCCGGCGCCCTGCGCGAGCTGGAGCAGCGGCAGCTGACCGGCACCGACGACACGGGCCGGGTGACGGCCACGGTGACCGGCGCGGGGCGGCTCACCCGCGTGGCGATCGACCCCAGGGCGATGCGCGACCTCGACCACGCCGAGCTCGGCCAGGCCGTCCTCCAGGCCGTCAGCGCCGCCCGCGGCGCGATGACCGAGGGGCTCGACGAGCTGACGCGCGCCCTGCCCGGCCCGCCGCCGGACGGCCAGGACCCGCTCGCCCAGTACTTCGACGCCGTCCTCCGGGACGGCACCCCGTGAGCGCGGAGGAACTGCGCAACCAGGCCGAACAGCTCGCCGGAGCCACCTCCAGGATCGAGGAGATCGTCGCCGCGTGGAGCACCCGGACGTTCACCGGCTCGGCCGACAGCGGCGGCGTCGTCGCGACGGTCGACGCCGCGGGCGGGCTCCTCTCCGTCGACATCAGCGTGGTCAGCAAGCGCCGGCATGACGGCGTGACGCTCAGCGACGCGATCGTCGCGGCCGTGCGCGCGGCCGAGAACGCCGCCGCCGAGAGCCAGGACGCGATGACGCGCGAGCTGAACACCGCCACCGGCGAGCGCCTCGGCGCCCTCGTGGACGACGCCCGCCGCGCCTTCCACGACCGGGCCGGCCCCCGGCCGCCCGCATGAGGATCCGCCCCCGCACCCCCGCCGACCTCGATGCCTGCGTCGAGGCGCTCGCCCAGGTCCAGGCCGCCGACCGCTACCCCGTCGACTGGCCCGACGACCCCGGCGCCTGGCTCACCCCGACCGGCCTGACGTCCGCCTGGATCGCCGTCGACGCCGACGGCGCGGTGCACGGGCACGTCGGCCTGGGTGCGGACGCCGAGATCACCCGCCTGTTCGTCACCCCGGCGGCACGCGGCCAGGGCCTGGCCGCCCGGCTCCTCGACACCGTGCGCGCCGCCGTACGGACGCCGCTGAAGCTGGAGGTCTCGGCCGAAGGGCAGGCCGCGATCGCCTTCTACGAGCGCACCGGCTGGCGCCGCGTCGCCACCACCCGCGCCGACTGGCTCGACAGCACCGGCGAGCCCGCCGTCGTCCACCACTACGTCACCCCGTAGCTGTTTGCCGGGGTTTGGCCGCCGACGGGACCTGAGTCGACCGCCCACCGGGAAGATCCTTCCCGAAGCGGGGGGCGGCCCCCGCCCGAGCCGGGGACGGTCAGCCAATGGCGCAGGTGTACATCGTGGGCGGCGGCATCGCCGGGCTGGCCGCCGCCGCCTTCCTCGTCCGGGACGCCGGCGTGCCCGGCGACTCCATCCGCATCCTCGAACAGCTCCCCATCACCGGCGGCTCCATGGACGGCGCCAAGGCCCCTACCGCCGAAGGCGGCTACGTCACGCGCGGCGGCCGCATGTTCGAAGAAGAGCACTACGTCTGCCTGTGGAACCTGCTGGAAACCATCCCCACCCTCGACGACCCGGCCATCTCCGTCCGCCAGGAGATGAAGGCGTTCAACATCGAACACCCCACCAACGCCAAGGCCCGCATCATCCTGCGCGACCGCTCCATCCCCGACGCCTCCCGCCTCGGCCTCGACAACCGCGCCCGCCTGGACCTGACCCGCCTGCTCGCCCTGCCCGAACACGTCATCGGCGGCCGCCGCATCGACGACTTCTTCCAGCCGGAGTTCTTCGACAGCAACTTCTGGTGCATGTGGCGTACGACGTTCGCCTTCCAGAACTGGCACTCGGCGATCGAGCTCAAACGCTACTTCCTGGCCTTCGTCCAGGAATTCGACCGCATCCACACCCTCTCCGGCGTACGACGAAGCCGCTACAACCAGTACGACTCGATCATCCTGCCGATCCAACGCCGGCTGGAGACCCACGGCGTGACGACCGAGTTCGGCGTCACCGTCGACGACGCGCACTTCACCGACCCCGCCTGCCGCACCCTCGCCTCCCTCGACACCAGCGCCGGGCCGATCGACGTCGGCCCCGGCGACCGCGTGTTCCTCACCCTGGGCTCCATGACCGCCGACACCACGTACGGCGACCGCGACACCGTCCCCGAGCTGATCCGCGACAAACGCGACGGCTCCTGGCGGCTGTGGCAGTCGATCGCCCGCAAAGCCCCCGACTTCGGCCGCCCCGCCGTCTTCTGCGGCTCCATCCCCGAGACCAAATGGGAGTCCTTCACCCTCACCATGCACAGCCCCGCCCTGCTCGACCGCATCACCCAGTACACCGGCAACGTCCCCGGCGAAGGCGCCCTCATGACCTGGAAGGACTCCCGCTGGCTGCTGTCGATCGTCGTCCCGGCCCAGCCGCACTTCCGCCACCAGGACCCCGACACCTTCACCCTCTGGGGCTACGCGCTGTTCGGCGACGTGCCGGGCGACTACGTGGACAAGCCCATGGACGACTGCACCGGCGCCGAGATCCTCGACGAACTCCTCGGCCACCTCGGCTTCGACGACATCGCCGACCACGTCCGCGAAACCACGCAGATCACGACCGTGCAGATGCCCTACATCGACGCCCAGTTCCAGCGCCGCGCCCCCGGCGACCGCCCCCGCGTCATCCCCAAGGGCGCCACGAACTACGCCTTCCTCGGCCAGTTCGTCGAGATCCCCGAGGACGTCGTCTTCACCGTCGAATACTCGGTGCGCTCCGCCATGATCGCCGTCTACCGGCACTACGGCGTCGAGAAGAAGATCCCGCCGATGTACCACGGCATGAACGACCCCCGCATCGCCGCCTCCGCCCTCCGCACCGCCCTGGGCTGACCCGTGGCGCCGACCGGCTCCGGCAACGACAAAGGCCCGTCCGGATGATTCCGACGGGCCTTCTGGCTGGGTGGGGCTACCAGGACTTGAACCTGGGACCTCTTCCTTATCAGAGAAGTCAGCCAAACTCTCCTACCTGCGCGATCACTAAAGGCGCTGGTAGACGCCAATTCTGAAGAATTCTCACCTATTCTC
>NZ_JBGNUU010000018.1:0-183574 GCF_041950485.1 Nonomuraea sp. ATR24 | reverse complement strand
CCCTCACCCACCCGCCCCACGCCCAAGCCCACCCGCTTGGCCACCCGGCCCCGGTCCCCGCTGTCGCCCCTACGCCCGCTGTCCCCTGCCGCTTGGCATCGCGCCCGCCTGCCAGCGCGCCGCCCGTCCCGTCCCTGGCATCGGGCTCACCTCCGGACCGGGCTGCCGCAGTCCCCGCATCGGACCGCAGTCCCCGCATCGGACCCGCCTCCCGCATCGCGCCCGCCTGGCGCCGCGCCCTCTCGCAGCCCCGCACCGTGCCCCCCTGCGCTGGCACCTGCCCGCTCGCTCCCCATGGGCCCGGTCGCCCCCACCTGCCAACTCGCTCCCCACGAGCCCGGCACCTCCACGAGCCCGGCACCCTCCACGAGCCCGGCACCTCCACGAGCCCGGCACCTCCACGAGGCCGGCGGCCTCCGCGCGCTGCCATCCGGCCCTGGGTCCAGGCCATCCGATCCCGGCCTCGGCGGTCCGGCCTGGTTCGGTCTTGGGCCTTGCCAAGCCGGGTATGGACCTTGTCCGTAGCGCGCCTCTGGTCCGTCGCGCGGGCACCCCCGCCGGTCCGTTCGCGGGCGCCGCTCTGGTCGTGCGTCCGGCCGGTCCGGCCTCCGGCCTGTCGGGTGCGGTGCGGGCGTCATCCCCCGGGCCTGTCGGGTGCGGTGTGTGCGTCGTCCCCGGGGCTGCGGGGTCCGGTGTGGCCGTCGTCTCCCGCGTCCGCTGGCCTGTTGCGCGGGCGCGCCGCTGGTCCGGTCCCAGCCCCGCAGGTGCGGTATGCGGGTCTCTGGATTCGGTCTGCTTTCGGGAAGGGGCGGGTCGGAAGCGGGGCGGCGTGGTGCAAGCGGCTGCCTAGTTATTCCTTGACACGAATATTCGTCATAGTGAATACTTCTGGGCATGGACGAACTCCTCGCTGCGTTGGCTGATCCGGCGCGTTGGCGGCTCGTACGGCTGCTGGCTGAGCGGCCGCGGCCCGTGGGGGTGCTCGCGCGGCTGGCTGAGGCAAGGCAGCCGCAGACGACCAAGCACCTGCAGAACCTTGAGCGGGCCGGGGTCGTCGTCTCGCAGCGCACGGGCCAGCGCCGGATCTACGCGCTTCGGCCCGGGCCGCTGCGGGATCTGGCGGCGGTGCTCAACGGGCTGGCCGATGCCGCGGATCAGGCCGGTGAGACGTATGACCGTTATGGGCTCAGTGTTCAGGCGGAGCGGCTGGCTGCGCGGGAGGCGGGATGGGCCGATGGTCGCTCGTTCCGCTTTCATCGGTCGCTGGCCGCGTCGCCCGAGCTGGTGTGGCGGCATCTGACCGAGGCGGAGTTGCTCGCCCGCTGGTGGACGCCGGACGAGTTGCGCGTCTCGGAGTTGGTGTTCGAGGCGTGGCCGGGCGGGCGGATCGTGCACGAGTATCGCGACGCCGAGGACACCGACGGCTCCGATCCGGTCGCCGGGCGCGCGGAGGGGGTCGTCGTCGAGGCGCAGCCAGGGGAGCGGCTGTCCTATCGGCTCTCTCCGCGGCTACCTGGTGGGGGTGTCGCGTTCACCGCCCACCTCGACCTCGACCTGCGTCCCGGCGGCGCCGGTTCGGGCGCGGGGACGGAGCTGGAGGTCCGGTTCCGGGTGGCCGACAGCACGGTGGACTCGGCGGACTTCATCGCGGGGATCGAGCTCGGGTTCGGGCAGAGTCTCGACAAGCTCGCGGCGACCCTCCAGGCCCTTCAGGCCCTCCAGACCAATCAGGCCGATCAGGCCCTCCAGGTCAATCAGGCCGATCAGGTCAATCAGGCCGGACAGGCCGAGCACGCGGACGACACCACTACAGGGAGCACGACATGACCACTCAGGACAACCGCAGGGTCACCGCCAACCTCAGCCTCACGATGGACGGGCGTTACAACGGCCCCGGCGGGCCTGCCGACTTCGCGGCGTTCGCGCCGTACGTGACCAGCGAGGCGGCCAGGGATCACATGACCCGCATGTGGGAGAGCGCGACGACGGCGCTGCTCGGGAGGGTGAACGCCGAGGGGTTCCTGGGCTACTGGCCGCCGGTCGCCGAGGACGAGGACGCCGACCCGCGTGACCGCGGCTACGCGAAGTGGCTGGTCGACGTGGAGAAGGTGGTCTTCTCCAGCACGCTGACGGAGGCGCCGTGGGAGCGGGCCCGGGTGGTGAACGCGCCCGCCGCGGACGTCGTCGCCGAGCTCAGAACCCAGGAGGGCGGCGACATCCTGGTCAACAGCAGCGCGAGCGTCATCAAGCCGCTGCTGGCGGCGGACCTGGTCGACCGCCTCTACCTCATGATCTTCCCCGAGATCGCCGGGGGCGGGCAGCGGCTGCTGGAGGACGGGCTGCCGGCCACGTCGTGGAAGCTGACCCACCAGGAGACCGGCGCGATGGGCGAGATGGCCATGATCTACGACCGGGCCCGCTGAGAAGGTCAAGGCCCAGGAGGGCGGCCGGCTCGGTCGACGCCGCGGTGGACGCGCACCGTACGGTCGATGAGCTCGCGCAGGGCGCCCTCGTCGACGGCGTCGAGCCGTTTCAGGTAGAGGCACCCCTTGCCGGTCGTGTGCGGGCCGAGCCGGGCGAGCACGGACGCGTGCCGCTCCTCGTAGCCGCCGACCAGGTAGACGACCAGGTGCTGCTTGCGCGGTGAGAATCCGGCGAGAGGCCAGTCGCCGGTGTGGCCGCTGGCGTAGACGTAGTGGTAGCTTCCGAAGCCGACGATGCTAGGCCCCCACATCACGGCCGGCTCGCCGACCACCTCGGTCATGATCGCGCGCAGGCGCAGGGCGTCGGCCCGGCGGCGCTCGCCGGGGACCGCCGCCAGGAACGCGTCCACGTCGGCGCCGGTCGGGACGGTCACCGGCTGTTTCGAGGTCGCCATGACGGCATGCTCCCACGCGGGTCCGACAAACGTCATACGGCTCTGGCCGCCTCGTGGGCGGGGGCGATGGCGGAGGGGATGTCGCGCCACATCGGTGGCAGGGACGGCGCCGTGCCGGTCGCCGGGTAGGAACAGCACGGTGGCCCCCGTCCCGGCCACGACGTCCATCGCGCCGCCCTCGGGCGAGGACGGCGCGGTGCTCGGCACGTGACGTACGGGTTTGTCCTGGTACGGGACGCGGGCCAGGAACTCAGCGGCTCAGCACGGTGCGCAGGACGTGTTCGAGGGTGTCCGCCGGGTCGCCGGTCAGGCCGGGGGAGCGCCAGGCGACGTAGCCGTCCGGCCGGACGAGCACGGCGCCGCCCCCGCTGACGCCGTAACGCTCCTGCCAGCGGCCCTCGACGTCCATCAGCTCCTCGTCCACCAGGATTCTGGCGAGCCGTACGCCGAGCCGCTCGGCGACCAGCCTGCCCGCCTCGGCCCAGGGGCGGCCGCCGTGCTGGTGGGCCAGCAGGACGAAGCCCGACCCGTACAGGTCGATGGTGGAGATCGGCTGCCCGTCCCAGTCGAGCAGCACGTGCGGCGCGCGGCTGCCGGGGCGGGCGGTGGGGTGGCGCGGGTCCTCCAGCAGGGAGCCGTCGTCGCCGGGCTCGGGGATGACGGCCGTCGAGTGGTAGCGGTAGCCGAGGATCGCGCTCATGGGGTCGTCGAGCGGCTCCGGGTAGCCGATGCGGGCCGCAGGCGGCATGCGCACGCCGAGGTTGGCGAGCTGGGCGTCGGCGGTGAGCGTGCCGATGGGCCGGCGTTCGGCGTCGTAGGTGTCGAGGAACCCGGGCCCGGCCTGCCCGGTGATCACGAGCCAGAGTCGCCAGGCGAGGTCGCAGCCGTCCTGGAGCGCGGTGCTGCCGCCCTGGCCGCCGGTCGGCGGCATGGTGTGGGCGGCGTCGCCGGCCAGGAACACCCGGCCCTCGCGGTAGCGCTCGGCGAGCACGTGGGCCATCGGGAACGTGGTGGTGTCGAGGACGCGTACGTCCAGGTCGGGCACGCCCACGGCCAGCCGGACCAGCTCGGCGCAGTGTTCGGGGGTGAAGTCGGCGGCGCTCTGGCCGGGGGCGTAGTTGACGCCCAGCACGTGCGCGCCGACGCCGGTGCCGGTGACGATGACGCCGGTGAAGGCGTCGTTGCGCAGGTACCAGAGGGTGACCTCGCGGTCGCGGACGAGCCCGGTGAGGTCGGCGTCGAACATGATGGAGCACATCTGCCCCAGTTCGCCCTTGCCGCCGACGGGGATGCCGAGCTGGTGGCGCAGCGGGCTGCGGTAGCCGTCGGCGGCGATGACGTAGTCGGCCCGGACGACGCTCTCCTGTCCGCCGGAGCGCAGGACGGCGAGCACGCTGTCGCCGTCCTGCTCGACGGAGACGAGCTCGGTGGAGAAGCGCAGGTCGGCGCCGAGCTCTTCGGCCTTGGCTCGCAGCACCCGTTCGATCTCGGCCTGCGGGGCGCCCACCTGGGCGGCTGGCGTCGCGTCGGCGAGGAAGGCGAACTCCTCCTTCTCGTCGGAGATGATCATCTGCGGGTCGGGGTCGTTCAGGCTGGTGGCGATGGCGATGCGCATGTTGTCGCCGATGCCGGCCCAGACGTCGGCCAGCGCCTGCTCGACGCCGGGGACGGGGCGCATGAGCTCCACGGCCCGCGGTCCGACGCCGAACGCCTTGGGCTGGACGGACGTGCCCGGGTGCCGTTCGACGAGCATGACGGGGACGTCGCGCCAGGCCAGCATCATCGCGGCGCTCAGCCCCGCGTAGCCGCCGCCGACGACGAGGACGGGGACTCGCGGCTGTTGCATGACCCACCTCCGGAAACGCGTAATATCGTGTCGTGTGCGAGCGACACGATATGTCGCGAGTGCCCGACAGGTCAAGACATATCGCGTTTGGGAGGCGGGGATGGCGTCAGGAGAGGTGGCGTTCGAGCGACTCCAGCTTGCTCGTCATGCCGTCGGTGACCCCGGCCCGCAGATCGGCCTTGAGCACGAGGCTGACCCGCGGCGCGACCTCGGCGACCGCGTCGACCGCCTGCTTGATCACGCCCATCACCTCGTCCCACTCGCCCTCGACGGTGGTGAACATCGCGTCCGTGCGGTTGGGCAGCCCGCTGTCGCGGACGACCTTGACGGCGCGGGCGACCGGCTCGGCGACGCCTTCGCCGACGCCCAGCGGGGTGATGGAGAATGCCACGATCACGGTGTGCCCTCCCGGGGTCACGGCGCGGACCGGCCGCGCCGGCGAACTCGGCCAGGAGCGCCCGCGATCAGGAAGAAAGGCGCTCACCGGCCCTGAAGATCGATCCTAGTGAGCGCGCCAGGACGGGCCGGAGCCCGCCCCGCCGGCCGACGCCGCCGGAGCAGGCCGACGCCGGCCATCTCGTCCGCATCGCACCGGATGCCGGACGCCACGGAATCACGCGTGGATGTGGTCCTCGTCGTCCTCGTCCTCGCTGGGACCCTCGGAGGGCTCCACGCCCAGGACGGCCTCGCGCGGCTCGATCTCCTCGATGTGGTCGACGAGCTGGAGCACGTGCTCGGGCTCGATGAGCCACTGCAGCGCGGAGGCGCCGGTCTCGTCGGAGGAGACGAGCTCGGCCTGCTCGGTGCGCTCCTCGTCGGTCAGCTCGGCGTCGGGGTGGCGGATCTCCGCCATCGCGGCGGCCTGGAGGGCGTCAACGTCGAGCACCTCGACGGTCAGCTCGACCGTGAGGCGTAGGAACTTCTGTGCATCACTCATGGAGCGAGCCTAGGGCAGCTTCCACTCCACAGGGGATGCGCCTTGCTGGACGAGCAGCTCATTGGCCCGGCTGAACGGCCGCGAGCCGAAGAAGCCGTTGCGCGCCGACAGCGGCGACGGGTGGGCCGACTCGATGCGCGGCACGCCGCCGAGCATCGGCGCCAGGTTGCGCGCGTCGCGCCCCCACAGGATCGCCACCATGGGCTTGTCGCGCGCGACGAGGGCGCGGATGGCCTGCTCGGTGACCTCCTCCCAACCCTTGCCCCGGTGGGAGGCGGGCTTGCCCGGCATGACCGTGAGCACCCTGTTGAGCAGCAGCACGCCCTGCTCGGCCCACGGCGTCAGGTCGCCGTTGGACGGCCGGGGCAGGCCCAGGTCGCTCTCCATCTCCTTGTAGATGTTGAGCAGGCTGCCCGGCAGCGGCCGCACGTCGGCGGCGACGGAGAACGACAGGCCGATCGGGTGGCCGGGCGTCGGGTAGGGGTCCTGGCCCACGATCAGCACCTTGACGTCGTCGAAGGGCTGGTTGAAGGCACGCAGGACGTGGGCGCCCGCGGGGAGGTACTGCCTGCCCTCGGCGATCTCCTTGCGGAGGAACTCGCCCATGAGGGAGATGCGCTCGGACACGGGCTCAAGAGCTTGGGCCCATCCGGCTTCGACGACTTCGTTCAGGGGACGACCGGCCATGGCCGATCAGCTTAGTCAGGTCCGGTACGGCATGCGTACCGAACCGGGAGAAATGATCACGGGCGCCCGGTCGTGCCGGACGCCCGTGAGCTCGGGTGGGGCTACTTGACCGAGCCGGCCATCATGCCCTGGACGAAGTAGCGCTGGAAGGCGAAGAAGAGGATCAGCGGGATGATCAGCGACAGGAACGCCCCGGAGGACAGCACGTCGATGTTCGTCCCGAACTGCCGCATCTGCGACTGCAGTGCCTTGGTCATCGGCTGGTTCTCGGTGTTGGCGAAGACCAGCGCGATGAGCATGTCGTTCCACACCCACAGGAACTGGAAGATGCCCAGCGACGCGATCGCCGGCTTGCCCAGCGGGAACACCACCGAGACGAAGATCTTCCACTCCGGCGCCCCGTCCATCCGCGCCGCCTCCAGCAGCGAGGCCGGGATGCCGACGAAGAAGTTGCGCAGCAGGAAGATCGCGAACGGCAGGCCGAACGCCACGTGGAACAGCACCACGCCGGGAATCGAGCCGAAGATGCCCGCCTGGCCGTAGAGGGCGGCCACGGGGATCAGCGCGATCTGGATCGGCACGATGAGCAGCCCGACCACGACCAGGAAGAGCGTGTCGCGGCCCCGGAACTCCATCCAGGCGAACGCGTAGGCGGCCATCGCGGCGATGCCGATCACCAGGATCGTGGTCGGCACGGTGATCGCGATCGTGTTCCAGAACGACGCGGTGAAGCCGCTGGCCAGCAGGTTCGCGTAGCCTTCAAGGGTGAGCTCGGCGGGCTTGGTGAAGATCGTCCACCAGCCCTCGGCGGTGTTGGTCTCCACCGAGCGCAGCGAGACCACGAGCAGGCCCAGCGTGGGCACCAGCCAGAACAGGCCCAGCAGGATCATCACGACCTGGACGGCGCCGCTGCCGAGGCGGTCGACGATGCGGCCGGCGAAGCTCCGGCGCGGGGCTCCCGCGTGCGCCCCGCGGGGTGCGGATGCGGTCGCGGTGGTCATGACTCTCCCCTCTTGAACCTGCGGATGTTCATGACCATGAAGGGCAGCACCAGGATGAGCAGGAAGATCGCCAGCGCGCTGCCGAGTCCCTGGTTGTTCCCGCCGCCGAACGCCACGCGCCACATCTCCAGCGCGATCACGTTCGCCTCCGGCTGGACCGACGACGGCGCGATGATGAAGACCAGGTCGAACACCTTCAGCGTATTGATGATCATCGTCACGAAGACGACGAGCAGCACCGGCGACAGCAGCGGCACGGTGATCTTCCTGAACACCTGCCACTCCGAGGCGCCGTCGATGCGGGCGGCCTCCAGCGCGTCACGCGGGATCGCCGCGAGACCCGCCGCGATCAGCACCATCGCGAATCCGGCCCACACCCAGACGAACGCGCCGATGATCGCCGGCGTGATGAGTGTCGGGCCCAGCCAGGCCAGGCCGTTGTAGGCCCCCTCGAAGTTCGACTGCGGC
The DNA here is from genome assembly GCF_041950485.1 of Nonomuraea sp. ATR24. Lineage (NCBI taxonomy): Bacteria > Bacillati > Actinomycetota > Actinomycetes > Streptosporangiales > Streptosporangiaceae > Nonomuraea > Nonomuraea sp. ATR24. Next base: position 175,757 of record NZ_JBGNUU010000018.1, on the reverse strand, counting down.
AGCCGCAGCGTGTAGGAGCCGGCGGGCAGGCCGTCGAAGGCGAACGTGCCGTCCTCGGCCGTCGTGGCGGTGCCCGCCACCTTGCCGTCGCTGACCGCCTCGACGGTCATCCCCGGCAGGCCCTTCTCGCTCCCGTCGAGCTGGCCGTTGACGCCGCCGCCGCCCGGGGTGAAGTCGAACCAGACGGTGCCGGACAGGGTGTCGCCGCCGGCGGGCGCCTTGGCCGGCGCGGCGTCGGAGGGCAGCACCTCCGGCTTGACGCCGACGATCGGGATGAGCACCGGCTGGCCGGCCTGCACGGGCTGCTTGGTGACGACGCCGCCGCCCTCGGCCGCGACCGGCGACTGCTCGCCCTCACGCGGGCGGGCCTCCGGGTAGCCCTGGGAGGAGGAGAACGTGTCGTGCACGGTGGTCAGGATGGCGTTGGCCACACCCTTGTCCGGGTCGCCGTCGTACACCAGCCTGAAGATGACGCCGGCGGCCATCAGCGAGACGGCCATCGGCATGAACACGATCAGCTTGAACGCGGTCGACCAGCGGATGCGCTCGGTCAGCACCGCGAAGATCAGGCCCAGCGTGGTGACCACGATGGGCGCGACGATCACCCAGATGAGGTTGTTGCGGATGGTCCGCAACATGTTGCCGTCGCTGAAGATCGTGGCGAAGTTGTCGAGCCCGACGAACTGCGTGTTCGACGCGTCGTACAGGCTTCGGACGATCGAGAACCCGATGGGATAGACCACCCAGACCCCCAGCAGCACCGCTGCCGGGAGCAGGAAGGCGATCGCGAGCCACGGGGAGGGGCCGAGGCGGCTTTTCTTACGGGGGGTATCAGCCGGTCCGGAGGCAGGCCCGCCCGAGGTGCTCTCGGGCGGGACCTTCGGGCCGTCCAACCTTTCGGTCACGGCCATTCCTCTTTACTTCCAGGCCTTCTTGGCCTCGGCTTCGAGCGCCTCCTGGGCGCCCTTGATGTCGGACGGGTCGCGCAGGAAGTCCTGGAGGATCTTCCACTCGCCCTTGCCGTCGGTGCCGCCGAAGGCGCTGGGCGCGAGGTCGGACATGTCATAGCGGACGGTCTCGCCGGCCGAGATGATCGTCTTGCCGAGCTCCTGCGTCAGCGGGTCCGGGTAGTTGTCGGGCGAGACGTTGCGGTTGGGGGACAGGTAGCCGGGCAGCTTGGCCCAGATCTCGCCACCCTCCTTGGAGGCCAGGAACTGCAGCAGCGCCATCGCGCCGGGGGAGTCCTTCATGGCCACCGCGACGTCGCCGCCGAGCACGACCGGGGCGGTCTCGCCGACCTTCGGGAACGGCACGTACTTGGCCTCCTCGCCGACCTTGGCGCCGGACTCGACGGCCGTGACGGCCACGAAGTCGGCCTCGATCACCATGGCGGCCTTGTCCTGGCCGTAGACCTTGGTGACACAGGTCGGGAAGTCGGTCTGCATCGTGTTGGAGCGGCCGTCGACCAGGTACTCGTCCTTGCTGACGAGCTCCTTGATCTTCTCCAGGGCCGTCGTGACGCTCGCGTCGGTCCACGGGATCTCGTGCTTGGCGAGCTGGTCGTACTTCTCGGGACCGGCCGAGGAGAGGTAGACGTTCTCGAACAGGTCGGTGAGCGTCCAGCCGGAGGCGCCGCAGAGGGAGAGCGGCGCGGTGCCGGAGTCGGCGATCGTCTGCGAGGTCTTGACCAGCTCCTCCCACGTGGTGGGGGGCTGCACGCCGGCGTCCTTGAGCGCCTGGTCGCGGTACCAGACCAGCGACTTGTGCGCCGCCTTGATCAGCACGCCGTAGACCTGGCCGTCCGCGGAGCCGAGCTCCTTCCAGTACGGCGTGTAGTTGGCGTCGATCTCCTTGGTGACGTCGGCCGTGAGCGGCTTGAGCGCCTTCTGGTCGGCGTACTGCTGGACCAGGCCGGGCTGCGGCAGGATCGCCACGTCGGGCGGGCTGCCGCCCTGGATGCGCGGGCCCAGGTAGGCGCCGGTGTCCTCGCCCGTGGAGGCGTAGGTGACCTTCGCGCCGGTCTTCTCGGAGAAGGCCTTGAGCACCTGCTCGAAGTTCTTCTGCTCCTCGCCGGTCCACTTCGCCGCGACCTCGAGCGTGACGCCTTCGAGCGTCTTGGCGCCGCTCGTGGCCTCGCCCGAGGCGGGGGCCGAGGCCGCCGGGTCGTTGGTGGTCGGCGCGTTGCCGCAGGCCGCGACTGCTACGGCCAGTCCGGCCAGGATCGCTGCTGCTCTGCCTTTTCGCATGGCTGCCTCACTGGGTTCTGATGATCTCTTCGAGTTCGGCTTTCAAGGACGCCGCGACGTCGTCGGCCGTGTCCTTGAACGGGGGGTTGAGCGCCTTGGCGACCGAGCTGGCGATCACCAGGCTGAGCTGGTTGTAGTTGGCGCTGGCAGCCCGCGGCTTGGCGGCGAGGATGCTCTCCTTGAGCACGGGCAGGTAGGGGAAGCGCTTGATCAGCTCGGGGTCGTCGTAGAGCTCGGCCCACACCGGGGGGAAGGACCCCTCGGTGAGGACACGGCGCTCGTTCTCCAGGCTCGTGAAGTAGCGGATGAACTCACGAGCCGTGTGCTGGTGCCTGGAGTAGGCGCTGATGGCCAGATTGCTGCCGCCCAGCGAGCTGGAGCCGGGCCCGTCGAGCCCGGGCAGCCTGGTCACCGCCATCTTCTCGCCGAGCCTGCTCCTGGCCGGGCCGTACGCGTGCGGCCAGTTGCGGGCGAAGGCGAGCCGGCCCTCCTGGAAGGCCAGGCGGGACTCCTCCTCCTTGTAGTTCAGGGACTCCTCCGGGATCCAGCCCTCGCGCAGGCCCTGTTGCAGGAACCCCAGCGCGGTCGCGGCCTTGGCGGTGTCGAGCGTCACCTCGTCGCCGTCAGGGCCGAGGATCTGGCCGCCGGCGGACTGCACGGCCTCGGAGAAGTTGACGGTCAGTCCCTCGTACGCGAGGAACTGCCCGGCATAACCCTCAATATCGTGTTTTTTCGTAATCTCCTGGGCTTGTTCGCGAAGTTCCGCCCAGGTTCTGGGCGGTTTCTTCACGAGGTCGGTCCGGTAGTACAGCAGCCCGGCATTGCTCGTGTACGGCACGGCCCAGAGCTTGTCCTTGTAGACCGCGGTGTCCACGACAGGCGGCAGGAACTTGTCGAGCGGGAAGTACCCGCGCTCCAAGGGGATGATCCAGCCGTTCTCCGCGAACTCCGCCGTCAGCACCACGTCCAGGCCGAGGACGTCGTAGCGGCTGCTGCGGGCCTGGAGGTTGGCCACCATCTGAGCGCGCTGCTCGTCGGCGGCCTCGGGCAGCTCGAGCAGCGTCACCTTCTCGGCCGGGTGGGCCTGGTTCCAGCGGTCCAGCAGGGGTTGCAGGTACGCCGTGGTGTCGCGCCCGGTGGCGAAGGTGATCGGGCCAGTGCCGCCCGTTCCCGGCTCGCCGCCGCCGGTTTCGCCCGCCGCCGCGCACCCGGCCGCCGCAAGAACGGCCAGAGCAACAGCAAATGGGCGAAACACCTCGATTTCCTCCAGGTTTAGAGGGGGCTACATTCGTGTTAGGTAGATGCATGCATGTTATCCATACATGTAATCTGAAGGTCAACTGCTGGCCATGTAACGCATCCGTAACGCGCGGGGAGGTGAGGTGTGCGGCTTCACCTGCTGGCGCTCTTGGCCAAGGAGCCTGCCCACGGTTATGAGCTCAAACAGGCCCTCGAGCAGACGTTCGGCAGCGCCTACCCCTCGCCCAACATCGGCCAGATCTATGTGACGCTGGGCCGCCTGGAGAAGGACGGCCTGGTCAGGGCGGTCGACGTCGAGCAGTCCAACCGGCCCAACAAGAAGGTCTACTACTGCACCGCCAAGGGGCGTGACGTGCTCACCCTCTGGGCGGACGAGCCCACCGAGGGGCCCCGGGTGCGTGACGAGTTCTTCATGAAGCTCGTGCTGGCCCCGCTCACCGGCATCGCCGACCGGATGGCGCTGATCAACCGCCAGCGCCGCCACTACCTGTCGCTCATGGGCGACCTCAACGACCTGATGGCCCGCACCCCGCCCGAGGACCGGGTGGCGCTGCTGCTGATCGAGGGTGCCATGCTGCATCTGCAAGCCGATCTGGACTGGCTCGAACGTTGTCAGGAGGACCTGGCATGAGTGATCCCGCCCTCAAGGCGGTCAACCTGGTGAAGGTCTACTCCGGCGGCGCCGTGCCCGTGCACGCCGTCCGCGGGGTGGATCTGCAGGTCGAGCCGGGTGAGTTCATCGCCGTCATGGGCCCGTCCGGGTCGGGCAAGTCTACGCTCGTCCACATGCTGGGCGGCCTCGACACCCGCACCAGCGGCGAGATCTGGATCGACGGCACCCGCGCCGACACGCTCTCCGAGAGTGCCTGGGCCCTGCTGCGCCGCAAGAAGATCGGCTTCGTCTTCCAGTTCTTCAACCTGGTCGCCAGCATGACCGTGGCCGACAACGTCGAGCTGCCGGCCCTGCTGGGCGGCGCCTCGCCGCGCGAGGCCCGCGAGCGCAGCCGGCACCTGCTCGGCGCGCTCAACCTGGCCGACCGTGCCGACGCCCCGCCCGCCCGGCTCTCCGGCGGCGAGCAGCAGCGCGTCGCGCTCGCCCGGGCCCTGGCCAACAAGCCCAGCGTGCTGCTGGCCGACGAGCCCACCGGCAACCTCGACAGCCGCAACACCCGCGACGTGCTGCGTCTGCTCGGCGAGGTGCACCGCGACGGCCAGACCATCGTCATGGTCACCCACGACGCCCGCGTCGCCGGGCTGGCCGACCGGGTCGTGGCCCTGCACGACGGCGAGGTCGTCGACGACGGCCGGATCACCCGGCGCCGCACCGGCACCGCGGGCGCGGTGATCGACCTCCGATGAGCACCACCCGGGCGGGCATCCGCTGGATCCGGGCAGACCTGCGGGCCAGGAAGGGCCAGGCGACACTCACCGTGCTCGTCGTGGCCGCCATCGTGGCCGCGCTGATCGCCGCCGTCACCCTGCTGGAGGACGGCACCAACCCCTGGCGCGGGCTGTTCGCCCAGACCGAGGGCGCGCACGTGTGGTTCTACACCAAGGACAGCACCGCCCAGGTCGTCGCCACCCGCGAGATCGACGGCGTCACCAGCGCCGCCGGCCCCTACCGCTCGGCGCCTGCCACCGTCGTCCAGGACGGCAAGAAGGAGCCCGCCGAGCTGCGCGCCCTGCCGGCGAAGCCGCCCGCGGTGGCCCACCCGGTGGTGACCGAGGGCCGCTGGCTCGACGCCGCAGAGCCCGGCGGCGTCGTCGTCGAACGCTCCTACGCCCGCGCCCTGCGCCTGCGCATCGGCGCGCCGTTCACGATCATCGCGCTCAGCGGCGAGCGCCACAGCCTGCACGTACGCGGCATCGCCGACTCCGCCGAGCAGGGCTTCTACCCGGAATGGACGCCCGGCCTGGCCTGGGTGCTGCCCGAGACCCTGGACCGGGTCGAGCCGATGCTCGGCCGCAGCCAGTGGGTGACCGGGCTGCGCCTGACCGACGCCGAGTCGGCCCAGGTCGTCTCGCAGCGGGTCGTGGTCATGCTCGACGACGAGCTCCAGCGCCTCTACACCTGGCGGGAGATCCGCGCCGCGATGGAGCTGGACAACCGGCTGCTCGGCACGCTGCTGGCGCTGTTCGGCGTCGTCGGGCTGGTCGCCGCCGCGCTCGCGCTGGCCAACGCGGCCGGCGGCCGGGTGCTCGGCCAGCTCCGCGACCTGGCCACGCTCAAGTCGATGGGCTTCACCAGAGGCCAGATCGCGCTGCTGCTGCTGGTCGAGCACGGCGCGCTGGGCCTGCTCGGCATCGCCGTCGGCACGCTGGCCGGGTGGGGCGGCACGGTCGCGGTGCTCGGCACCACCTCCGTCGCCCCCATGCCGGTGCTGGCCATCCTCGCGGGCACCGCGCTCGTCGTACTGGCCGCCGTGGGGCTGCCCGCCTGGCGCGGCGGCCGCACGCCGCCGATCCCGGCCGCGCCCGCCCTGCCACCGCGTGGCCACCTGTCCCGGCTGGCCAGGCTCGCCCTCCTGGTACGCCTGCCTCCGGCGCTCGTGCTGGGCGCCCGCGACGCCTTCACCCGGCGGGTGCCGGCGTTCCTGACGGCGTTCGGGCTGGCCGTGCCGATGATGATGATCACGATCGGGCTGGGCGTGTGGGCCACGCTGGACAACTTCGCCGGCCATCCCGAGCAGGTCGGCCAGCACGCCGCCCTGCACGTCGGGCCCGGCAAGCTGACCGCCGTCGAGGCCGAGCGCCACGTGCGCGCCGACCGCGACGTGCGGGCCGTCTACCCGGGCGTCGAGGTGAACGCGCTGGCCCCCGGAGAGGGCCGCTCGGTGCGGGTGCGCGCCATCGGCGGCTCCACCACCGACCCCTACCCGTTCCCCGTCGTCGAGGGCCGCATGTACGCCGAGCCGGGTGAGGCGGTCGCCGGGCAGGGGCTGCTCGACCTGCTGGGTGTGAAGATCGGCGACCGGGTCCGGCTGACCGTGGGCGGCTCGCCGCTGATCGTGCGGATCGTCGGCCGGGCCATCGAGCCCGACTCCGACGGCGAGGTGCTGTCGGTCGGGCTGGACAGCCTGGCCGCCAAGGACACCGTGCCGCCCGAGTTCTACGCGCTCGCCCTCAAGCCGTCCGCCGACCCGTCGGAGGTGGCCGGGAGGCTGCTCACCGAGTCGTCGGAGAGCCTGGACGTGCAGATCGTGGTCAACCCGGCCGACCGGCTGGCGGTCATCCGGGTGGTGATCGTGGCCCTGATCGCCGTGCTCACGCTGATCGGGCTGGCCAACCTGCTCACGGCCAGCGCGCTCGGCCTGCGCGACCACGCCTTCGACTTGGCAGTGCTCAAGGCGATGGGGCTGACGCCGCGCCAGGTGATGGCCACCTTGGTGACCGGCACCGGGCTGCTCGTGGTGCTGGGCGTGGGGGCGGGCGCGGCGGTCGGGGCGTCGGTCGTGACCGGGCTGATCGACCTTCAGGGCCACACCAGCGGGGTGGGCGCCGGGATCGCCCGTCCGCCCTCGGCCATGACGCTGACCGTCGCCGTGCTGGTGGCCGTGGGCACGGCGCTCGCCGTCGCGCTGATTCCCGCGCGGCGGGCGGCCCGTGCCCAGGTGCCCGTCACCTCACGCTGAAGGGAGCTTCTTCAGCGCGAACCAGTAGAAGCCGTGCCCCGGCAGCGTGAGCAGGTAGGGCAGCTCGCCGACGACGGGGAAGTGCACGCCACCGCGCGCCTCCACCGGCGTCATGCCCTCGAACCTGCGCAGGTCCAGCTCGACCGGCTGCGGGAACTTCGACAGGTTGTTCACGCACAGCATGATGTCGTCGCCGTCCTCCCTGACGTAGGTCAGGACGGCCGGGTTCGACGACCACATCTCCGTGTAGGCGCCGACGCCGAACACCGGGTGGTCGCGCCGGATCTGCAGCATCCGCCGGGTGAAGTGGAGCAGCGAACCCTCGTTTCTCTGCTGCGACTCCACGTTGACCGCCTGGAACCCGTAGATCGGGTCCATGACGGCCGGCAGGTAGAGCCGCCCCGGGTCGGCCGTGGAGAAGCCCGCGTTGCGGTCGGGGCTCCACTGCATCGGCGTGCGGACCGCGTCACGGTCCTCCAGCCAGATGTTGTCGCCCATGCCGATCTCGTCGCCGTAGTACATGACCGGCGAGCCCGGCAGGCTCAGCAACAGGGCCGTGAACAGCTCGATGCGGTCCCGGTCGTTGTCGAGCAGCGGCGCCAGGCGACGGCGGATGCCCAGGTAGGCCCGCATGCGCGGGTCCTTGGCGTACTCGCTGTGCATGTAGTCGCGCTCTTCCTCCGTCACCGTCTCGAGCGTGAGCTCGTCGTGGTTGCGCAGGAAGATGCCCCACTGGGCGCAGTCGGGCAGCTTGGGCGTGCGCGACATGATCTCCGAGATCGGCTCGCGCGTCTCCTTCTTGACCGCCATGTAGATGCGCGGCATGAGCGGGAAGTGGAACGCCATGTGGCACTCGTCGCCGCCGGTGGTGGGGTCGCCGAAGTACTCGACGACGTCCTCCGGCCAGCCGTTGGCCTCGGCCAGCAGCACCCGGTCGGGGTAGAGCCGGTCGACCTCGGCGCGGATCTTCTTCAGGTACGCGTGCGTCTCCGGCAGGCCGGCGCACGCGGTGCCCTCCCGTTCGAACAGGTACGGGACCGCGTCCAGGCGGAAGCCGTCGATGCCCAGGTCCAGCCAGAAGCGCAGGACCTCCAGCATGGCCTCCTGGACCGCCGGGTTGTCGTAGTTGAGGTCCGGCTGGTGGTGGAAGAACCGGTGCCAGTAGTACTGCTTGCGCACCGGGTCGTAGGTCCAGTTGGACTCCTCGGCGCCGATGAAGATGATCGGCGCGTCGGGGTATGCGGTCGGCTCGTCCGCCCACACGTAGAAGTCGCCGTACGGCCCCTCGGGGTCGTGCCGGGATGCCTGGAACCAGGGATGACGGTCGCTGGTGTGGTTCATCACCAGGTCCGTGATGATTCGCAGGCCGCGCTCGTGCGCCGACTCGATCAGCTGGATGAAGTCGGCGAGGTCGCCGAAGTCCGGCAAGATCTTCATGTAGTCGGAGATGTCGTAACCGCCGTCACGCAGCGGTGACTCGTACAGCGGCAACAGCCACAGGCAGTCGACGCCGAGCCATTCGAGATAGTCCAGCTTCTCCACGAGGCCGCGAAGGTCTCCGGTGCCGTCGCCGTTGGAGTCCTTGAACCCCCGGACGAGCACCTCGTAAAACACCGCCCGCTTGTACCAGGACGGGTCTTCCGAAATGAAGGTCTCGGCGACCGGCTCCGGCGTTGGGGATGCGTTGATCATATGTCGCTCACAGAAGGAGATGTGGGCAGGACGAAGTCACCGGTTTCCCCGGCGTTGTTATCTCTGGTGACCGCGCCGCCTGGGTCGTCATCCCTGCGATCCCATGCCCTCGACAGGACCGGATTTGTGATCCGGTGCCCGCTTGTGCGGCGCTTACGGGCCGAACACTACCAGCCCGTTGGCTTTCCGGAACCCGCTTGTGCTGTGCGAGCTGTAATACCCAAGAGATCGCTGTGTAATCGTGATGTTACCGACCGTTCTTCTCCCTGTAACTAGAAGGGGGCAGACAGGTCGTCCAGCTCGCTTTCGAAGTCGCTCAGCCAGAGCCCGAACAGCACCAGACCGCGCACCCAGAACCGGTCGTTCCAGCCGTTGAACCGCGTCAGCGCGTCGGGCCCGCCCGCCACCACCTCGTGCAGCTCGTCCGACAGCAGCCCCGGCACCCGGGTCGCCACCACGTCCAGCATGCGGTGGGAGTAGGCGCGCGCGGGCGCGGCCGTGGAGCGCAGCGGCACCCGCCGCAGCGGCTGCTTGACCACGTTCGTCGAGGGCAGCGCGGCCACGCGCGGGTTGGCGGCGTGCAGCACCTCGCGGTAGAAGCGGCCCTGCGCCTTGCGCGCCACGCCGACCGAGAGCGCGGCGTCGAAGAAGTCGGGATGGATGAACGGCGCCGCGAACGACGCCTCCGGCCCCACCAGGTTGACCGCCGAGCGCGCGATGCCCCGCACCGTGCGCGTGTGGAGCACCGAGAGCGGCAGCTCGGCCCGGTGCCCGTGGAGCATCGAGGTGGCCGCCAGGAACTGCTCCTGCACGGTCTCGGCCATCCACTGCGCCGCCGCCTTCGACAGGAACGGCTGCGACGGCGCGCCCAGGCTCAGCGAGCCCAGCACCGCCGCCGACCGCTCGGCCTGCGTCGTGGCCTCCAGGGCGGCGCCGCTGACCATGAAGTTCTTCAGCAGCGGCCCGCCCGCCAGCCCGTCGACCAGCACCCGCCCCGCCTGGTGCACCTCCTTGGCGAACGGCGCGTACCAGGCGTGATGCGGCGTCAGGTATTCGAGCCTGCGCGCCACCTCCACGGCGTCGTCCGGGTAGGCGGCCGGGTCCTGCTCGATCACCCGGTGCGGGATGCCCAGCTCGCGGGTGATGGCCCGGGCGAAGGCGATGTCGGTGTCGGTGCCGTCGTCGGGGCTGGTCGTCCACGATTCCACGTCGAACCCGCGCGCCTTGGCCACGCTGCCCAGCAGCCGCGAGTCGTAGCCGCCGCTGATCGGCACCAGCAGCTTGCGCCCGTCGTAGTCCTTGTAGACCTCGTGCAGCAGCTCCAGGATCTCCCCGGCGCTCGTCCACGTCTCGTACGGCTCGGTGCGCAGCCAGCGCGGCAGGCGCCGCTCGGTGGACAGCCTGCCCTGGTCCCACACCAGCGCGCTGGAGCCGGGCAGCCGCTTGATCCGCTGGTAGGGCGTCGCCTCGCCCAGCGGGAACGTCACCTGAAGGATCGACGCCCAGGCCGCCCAGTCGATCTCGACCGGCGCCAGCGACAGCAGCGGCTCGATCAGGGACGAGAAGTAGACCGCCTCGCCCACCCGTACGTAATAGACGTCGACCAGCCCCAGCGCGCCCGTGTGGAGCGTGACGCGCGGGCCGTCGCCCATCAGGCCCGGAGCCTCGTACGTCTCCGCGACCGTCATCCAGTCGCTCTCGCCGGCAGGCCTGCGCTCGCCCCAGGCGAACGCGAACGCCTCGCCCGAGCGCCGGTAGGGCGGCAGCGGCGCCGAGCTGAACAGGGCCGCCTCGGCCGTCTGGAGAGCGGGACGCACCCGCGGGCCCGCGGCCGACAGCTTGCCGAGCACCGCGGTGTCGATCCGGCCGAGACCGCCGCAGACGTAGGGTCGTACGTTGAACTGCACCGGATCTCATCCCTTCGAGGCGCTTCCCGCAAAAGAGTATCCTTTGCCGGGCTGAGAGACGGAGGTCCTGTTGTCTACCGAGCTGGAAAGCACGCGCAGGGCGTTGCGTGAGGCGGTCGCGCAGGCCGAGCACGCGGCGGAGCTGGCCAGGCTGCTGGACGCCGCCCAGAGCAGGCTGGCCGAGGCCGAGAGCCGTGCCGAGGAGGTCAAGGCCCTCGCCGACCGGCTGAGCGAGGCCGAGGAGCGCCTGGCCGACGAGCGCGCCGCCGCCGACAAGCTCCGCAAGGAGCTCGCCGAGCAGCGCTACCAGGCCGAGGTGGCCAACTGGAAGCTCTCCTCGATCAAGGTCGCCCGCTGGAACCGGCTGGGCGACGCCATCAAGACCGGCAAGAGCAACCCGGTCCGCCTGGCCAAGGAGCTCAAGGGCGCCGCCCGGCCGGTCAAGCGGCCGACCGCGCCCAAGCGCAAGCCCGTGGCCGCCGCCAGGGCCCAGGACGAGCGGCCCGGCGCCGCCTACCAGGCCACCGCCACCACCCGCACGCTCGGCGGCGCCTCCTTCAAGCTCAAGCCCTACCGGGTGCCGACCGGCCCCAACACCCGCCCGCACATCACCGCGGCGGTCGTCGCCGAGCCGCACGCCGAGGCGCTGCTGCGCTACGAATGGCGGCAGACCACCGGCTTCACCCCGCGCGACTTCGCCCGGGTGCTGCCGCAGGAGGTGCCGCACCTGCTGCTGGTCGAGTCCGTCACGCAGGGGCCGTGGGCCGAAGAGCTGCTGGGCGAGCCGGGCGAGGGGCTGCGCGCGCTGCTCGCCTGGTGCGCCGAGCGCGGCATCCGGACCGTGTTCTGGCACACGCACGGCGACCCCGCCGACTTCGCCGCCTCGGCCGGGCTGTTCGAGCACCGCTTCTCCGCCGACCCGGCCGTGGCCTGGCCGAGGCTGCCGTTCGGCGTGCAGCCGCGCGTGCACAACCCGCTGCCGCTGGCCGGCGGGCGCATCGACCGGGTGCTCAGCCTCGACCAGCTCCTGCCGGACCACCTGGCCTACCCGGACGTGCTCACCTCCTACCGCTGGCCGGCCGCGGTCACCTGCCCGCCCGGCACCCCGACGTGGCGGCTGGCCGAGCTCGCCGCCTGCGGCACGCCGATCGGCGACGACCCCGACAGCCGCCGGGCGCACGTCGCCCTGCGCCGCGCCTACGCCTCCGGCACCATGACCGAGCACGTCGACGCGCTCCTGGAGACGATCGGGCTGCCCAGCGCCCGCGCCACGCTCGACGTGTCGGTGCTGCTGGCCGTCCCCGACGCGACCCGCATGGAGCACGCGCTGGCCCAGGTCGGCCGGCAGAGCGGCATCACCCAGCTCATCGTCATCGGCCCGCCGGAGGCCGAGCAGCGGGCCCGCGACACGCTGCCCGGCGCCGACGTCATCCACCGGCCGCTGCAGCCGGGCATGACCGTCGGCGCGATGCTCGGCCGCGGCCTCGACCTGTGCGAGGCCGACCTGGTCGCGGTCATGGACCCGCGCGACGTCTACGGCTCCCACTACCTGACCGACCTGCGGCGGGCGTTCCTGTTCGGCACCGCCGACATCGTCGGCAAGGCCGCCTTCTACGCCCACCTGCGCAAGCCGCAGGCCACGCTGCTCAAGCAGCCCGACGCCGAGTACACGTACCTGCCGGAGATCACCGGCGGCACGCTGCTCGCCCGCCGCAACACGCTGCGCGAGCTCGGCTTCGCCGACCTCACCGACGGCTGGGACGAGGTGCTCATGCGCCGCTGCCGCGAGGACGGGATCAAGGTCTTCTCCGCCGACCGCTTCGGCTACGTGCGCGTCCGCGACGAGGACCGGTGGCTGCTGGGCGCCGCCCACCTGGTCGAGTACGGCTCCGCCGAGCCGCACGCGCTCATCTGAGCCCGTGACGCCCGGGCGGCTGGCCGGGGTGCTCGGCGAGCCGCCGGTGCCCGACGGCACGTGGGAGCGGGAGGCCGCCTACGTGTCGGCCGCCGCGCTGCGCCGCCGCGTCCCCGCCGCCGAGCTGGCCGCGCGGGTGCGGGAGCTGCCCGGCGTGGGGCCGGTCGAGGTGCGGGGCAACGGGTTCCTGCGCGTGGTGGTGCCCGTGCCGGGGGAGCTGGTGACCGAGATCGAGCCGCTGGAGCTCCGCGATCCCGGCTGGCCGGACTTTCCTCGTACGTGGGACAACCCCGGATTCGTGGTGCGTTACGCCCATGCCAGGGCGGTGGCGGTGCAGCGGTGGGGGCGGGAGCTGTGGGTTCCGGAGGAGTTCCGGCCCGAGCTGCTCGACGATCCCCGCGACCGGGCGGTGCTGCGGGCGCTGGCCGAGGTGCCCGGACGGCTGGCGAGCCGCGACCCGGGGTGGGAGGCTTTCCTGGTGCGGCTGGCGCTCGCCTACCACGACGCGCACGAGCACGCCCCGGCCGTGCCGATCGGCGACACGCCCGCCGGGCCGTTGCACGGGGCCCGGGTGAGGCTGGCGCGGGCCGTACGGGATGTGCTGGTGGGGCCGGATCGGCTCTGAGGGATCACAAAATATCCGGCCAAACGGTGAAAAATCGTAAAATATTCGCGTTTGGGCGGTGATCGCGTCTCGATACGTGGGCATCGGGTCCGTGGTGAACACCGGGTCCGATAGCCTCGATCGGGTGAGTCGATTCGCCCATCCTGCCGGGGACCGGCACGCCGAGACGCCGCCCCACGAGCGCCCCCCGCTGGCGCCCGACGACCTCAACCGGATCAACCCCGCGATCTGGCCCCGAACGTCGAGCCGGACCGATGGCGCGCTCACGATCGGCGGCGCCGACGTACGCGACCTGGCCCGCGAGCACGGCACCCCCCTCTACGTCCTCGACGAGGAGGACGTCCGCTCGCGCATGCGCGACTACGCGGCCGCCTTCCAGGGCTCCGACGTGCACTACGCCGGCAAGGCCTTCCTGTGCAAGGAGATCGTCCGCTGGCTGGAGGCCGAAGGGCTCGGCCTCGACGTGGCCAGCGGCGGCGAGCTCGCCGTCGCCCTCAGCGTCGGCTTCCCCGCCGAACGCATCACCCTGCACGGCAACAACAAGTCCGCCGCCGAGCTCACCCGCGCCCTCGACGCCGGAGTCGGCCACATCGTCGTCGACTCCTTCGAGGAGATCGCCCGCCTCGGCTACCTCGCCGAGCAGCGCGGCCTGCGACCCAAGGTGATGATCCGCGTCACCACCGGGGTCGAGGCCCACACCCACGAGTTCATCGCCACCGCCCACGACGACCAGAAGTTCGGCCTCTCGCTCAACGCCGGCGCCGCCGCCGAGGCCGTCCGCCGCATCCTCCAGCTCCCGTCGCTGGAGCTCGTCGGCCTCCACTCCCACATCGGCTCCCAGATCGTCGACGTGGCCGGGTTCGAGGTCGCCGCCCGCCGCCTGGCCACCCTCCTCGTCCAGATCAAGGACGAGCACGGCGTCGTGCTCCCCGAGCTCGACCTCGGCGGCGGCTACGGCATCGCCTACCTCGACGGCGACGAGGCCCTCGACGTCAAGCGCATCGCCGACGGCCTGCGCGAGATCGTCCGCAAGGTCTGCACCGACGCGGGCCTGCCCGTCCCCCGCCTCACCGTCGAGCCCGGCCGCGCCGTCGTCGGCCCCGGCGGCATCACCCTGTACGAAGTCGGCACCGTCAAGAACGTCGAAGGGCTCCGCACGTACGTGAGCATCGACGGCGGCATGAGCGACAACGTGCGCACGGCCCTCTACGGCGCCGAGTACACCGCCGTGCTCGCCAGCCGCGAGAGCAGCGCCGAGCCCATGCTCAGCCGCATCGTCGGCAAGCACTGCGAGAGCGGCGACATCATCGTGCGCGACTGCTACCTGCCCGCAGACCTCGCGCCCGGCGACCTGATCGCGATCGCCGCCACCGGCGCCTACTGCCGGTCGCTGGCCAGCAACTACAACTACCTGCCCAGGCCCGCCGTCGTCGCCGTCAACAGCGGGCAGTCGCGGGTGATCGTACGGGGCGAGACCGAGGACGACCTGCTGAGGGGGCAACTATGAGCAAACCGTTGAAGGTGGCCCTGCTGGGCTGCGGCGTCGTCGGCTCCCAGGTCATCAGGCTCATCCACGAGCAGCGTGACGACCTGACCGCCCGCATCGGCGCCCCCCTGGAGCTCGCCGGCGTCGCCGTACGCCGCCTCGGCCGCAAGCGTGACGTCGAGGTCGACCCCGCCCTCCTCACCACCGACGCCGAAGCCCTCGTCACGCGCGACGACATCGACATCGTCATCGAGGTCATCGGCGGCATCGAACCCGCCCGCTCCCTCATCATCGCCGCCCTGTCCCGCGGCAAGTCCGTCGTCACCGCCAACAAGGCGCTGCTCGCCGAGGACGGCGCGGCCCTCCACGAGGCCGCCCGCACCGGCAACGGCGACCTGTACTTCGAAGCCAGCGTCGCCGGTGCCATCCCGCTGCTGCGCCCGCTGCGCGAATCCCTCGCCGGCGACCACGTCAACCGCGTCCTCGGCATCGTCAACGGCACCACCAACTACATCCTCGACAAGATGGACTCCACCGGGGCGTCCTTCACCGACGCCCTCGAAGAGGCCCAGACCCTCGGCTACGCCGAAGCCGACCCCACCGCCGACGTCGAAGGTTTCGACGCCGCCGCCAAGGCCGCCATCCTCGCCGGGCTCGCCTTCCACAGCCGCGTCACCGCCGAACAGGTGCACCGCGAAGGCATCACCGAGATCACCGCCACCGACGTCGCCTCCGCCAAGGCCATGGGCTACGTCATCAAACTGCTGGCCATCTGCGCCCGCTCCGACGACGGCCGCTCCATCGGCGTCCGCGTCCACCCGGCCATGATCCCGCGCACCCACCCCCTCGCCGGGGTACGGGAGGCGTACAACGCGGTCTTCGTCGAGGCCGAGTCGGCCGGGCAGCTCATGCTCTACGGCAAGGGCGCCGGCGGCGCCCCCACGGCCTCCGCCGTCCTCGGCGACCTCGTCGCCGTCGCCCGCAACCGCCTGGCCGGCACCCGCGGGCCCGAGGAGTCCACCTACGCCTCGCTGACCGTCCACCCCATGGGGGAGACCGTCACGCGCTGCCACGTGGCCCTCGACGTGGCCGACAAGCCCGGCGTCCTGGCCCGGGTGGCGGAGCTGTTCGCCAAGCACGACGTGTCCATCCAGACGGTCAGGCAGGAAGGGCACGGTGACGACGCCCAGCTCGTCATCGTCACCCACCGGGCCACCGACGCCGCCCTGACGGCGACCATGGAGGGGCTGCGGGAGCTCGACATCGTCCGGGCCATCGCCAGCGTGATGCGGGTGGAGGGGGACGAGTAGGGCCCCTGTTCCCGCGAAGGTCCTCGCCCGTCAGGCGCTTCGCACCCGGCGGGCTCGGGCCGTGTGGTCCGGGGGAGCCCTGCCAGGGGAGGCAGCCATGAGGTCGTGGTTCTTCGCCGCCACGCTCGCCGGCCTTGCCCTACTGCCGAGCATGTCAGGCACGCCGGCCCGGCCCGTCCTCGCATCACCGCCCACGACAGCGCGCCGGGCCGCCGTGTGCATGATCGGCGCGGATCCGCAGATCCTCGTACACGACACACAGGAGGGTGCCCGCGTGCCCTTCAGCGGGCGGCTGACGTGGGTCGGCGACCGGTCCTGTCTGGCGGTGGACATCGGCGGCAGCATGGTCGTGCCCCTGTGGCCGATCTGCGCGGCGCCGTTCCGCGCGGGGGAGCGCCGGGGCGTCGCGCTGCCCGGTGTCGGGAATCTCCTGCCCGGTGACCGGTTCAGCGGGACCGCGACCTGGCACCGTGAGGACCCGATGTTCCTCACGGCGCCAGGACGATGTCACCGCCGAAACGGATTCGTCGTCATCGACCCGTCCGGCCTCAGCCGGAGCGGGAGGGGACGCCGATCGCGTCGGCCCACGCGTGGATCTCCTGGTCATAGCCGGTGAAATGGTCGCGCCGGAGGACCCCGGCGGGGTCGATGTGGCGTGACCCGGAAAGTCCGAACCGGCGCAGCAGATCGACGATGAGCGGTCGTACCGCCGTCGTGAGCGCGGGTGACAGGCACGTCGCCAGGTCGGCGAGGTGGCGAGCGGAGGCGGTCCCGGTGAGCCGGCGGTCTCCCGCCGGGCCGTACGTTGTGCCGGCGTGATTCCACACCTCTATCGGCGCCGCGTGTTCGGCGTCGGTAGCGGGGATGAGGGCCGCTTCGACGGCGAGCTGGGCGGTGGGTGAGGCAATGCGTTCCCCTACGGCTCGTGCGGCGTTCGCCGCCAGGAGGCGCACCAGCGCGACGGTGATCCACGCGACGGCGCCCTCGCCGAGCGCCCAGACCTTGCGGCCGTCGGCAGGGCTGTCGCGCAGCGTCCCCACCTGCAGTCCTGCGAGCGCGGAGCCGTCCGGGTGGAACTCGCAGTAGTACCCGCCGGCGGCCGGGTGGCCCGGACGCCGTGACGGCGCGAAGGCCAGCGCGCCGTCCGGGCGTGGTTGTGGCGGCTCCGCGCCGATGGCGATGGGAGCCGGCCAGTGCGCGACGTGTCGCCTGAGCCATCGCCGCAGGTCCTCCCCGCTCGGTGCGGGGAGCTCGGCCGGCGCCGGATGTGCCGGCACCGCGGCGACCACGAGCCAGGGCGACTCGGGGCGGAGTCGCCCGGCCGCGTCCGTGAGGAGGCGCGAAAGCGGTTGCGAGGGGTCGGGCATGGCGGAGGGCTCCGATCGTGGGGCTTTCGGTCAGAACAGCTTGCGGGCCTCGGAGTCGGCCAACAGGTCCGGGTCGGGCACCCGGGACTTGCTGGCGACGTTGGCGAGCATCTGATGCGCCATGTGGAAGCCGAAGTCCTCGGCGACGACCTTCCTCCAGTGCCGGGACACGATGTTGTGAGTGGCCCACCTGGTGTAACGCGGCCGCTTCATGATGAATCTGGCCAGTTCCCAGGCGCGGTCGAGGAGGTGCTCGCGCGGGAGCACATCGTTGACGATGCCCCACTCAAGAGCCTTGTCCGCCGGGATCGGCTTGGCGGCGTAGATGTAGTACGCGGCGCGTTTGATGCCCATCAGCGTCTGGAGGGCCATGCCCTGGCCGTCTCCCGGCGGGGAGCCGAGCCAGAAGTGCGGGTCCATGAAGTCGGCGTCCGGCGCGGCGAGCGTGATGTCGCTCATCATCGCGAACTCGGTGTGCACGCCAGGACCGTTGACGGCGGCGATCGTCGGGATGTCGATGTTGTTGACGAAGCTCTCGATGAGCTTCCAGCCGTCCGCCATGCGCTGGTAGATGTGGTCCGGGTCCAGCTCGGAGGCGGGTTTGGGGTTGAGCCCCTTGGGGTCGCCCGTCATCCACCTGCCGCCGGTGCCGGTGATGATCAGGACGTGGTTCTCCGGATCGTTGCCGATCTCCTGCCACACGCGCGGCCACGCGTTGTGCGCGGCGGCGGTGTGGGCGTACGGGCCGTCGTTCGTGTGCAGGCGGACCTCGATGATGCCGTCTTCGCGCCTCATGCGGAAGAAGTCCGCGTACCTGGCCGCGTACTCGTCGAAGGCGGGCGGGGCGAGGTAGCCCTCCCAGTGGTCTGCCGGATCGAATGCCATGCTCACTACCTCCATGCGGCAGGGGCACCGCCGCGGGCGGTGCCGGGGTGCGCTCGCCGGGCATGCGGCGGGCATCCCCATAAAAGCACACTTGTCAGTGTGCTTTCATCTGGTGCCGTACGCTGAGATCATGTCGAGGGGTATAGCGGCGGTTCAGACGCCAGGACGCCGTCGACGGTCGGAGGGCAAGAAGGCGGCGATCCTGGATGCCGCGGAGGACCTGTTCATCGCCGAGGGCTACGAGCGGACGAGCGTCGACGCGATCGCGGCCCGGGCGCAGGTCTCCAAGCGCACCGTCTACGACCACTTCGGCGAGAAGGGGACGATCTTCCTGCGCGTGCTCGAGCGGGTGAACGACACGCTCGCCGACACCGTACGCGCCGCGATCGACGAGGAGCTGAGCCCGGGCCGCGACCTGCGCGACGCGCTGACCGCCTTCGGCCGGCGCATCGTCACGCAGACCTTCCCGTCGCCCGCGTACCTGACCTTCCGGCGGCTGACTTCGCAACGGTGGTCGATACCGCAACTGGCCGAGGCCGAGCGCGACCGTCCGGACCTGATGCTGGAGGAACGCTTCGCCGCACTGGCGGACCAGGGGAAGATCCGCGCCGCGAACCCCCGTCTGATGGCCCGGCACTACACCGCCCTGACGCTCAGCCTCGCGCTGGAGGCACTCGAGACCAGGAAGGACGCCGAGGTCGAGGAGATCCTGGCGATCATCGTCGACGGGGTGGACGCCTTCCTGCGCGCCTACGGCTGATCGCCCTCGTCGAACACCAGCGGCACGGCGCGTACGGATCGACCCTCCGCGTCCAGGACCCGGCCCAGCAGCTTGGTCATGCTGAGCACGACGGAGCGGTCCTGCACGCGCAGGGCCGGCAACTCCTGGCTCATGCGCCATTCGAGGTCGTGCACCTCGGCCGCCGACCGCAACGACGCGTCGACCGTCACGTTGAACGGCCCCGCGACGAACGTGCAGGCCCGGACCCCCGGCAAGGAACGGATGCGCTTCTCCGCCGCTCGCATGTCCTGGACGTCCAGGGAGCCGAAGTACACCGCCGAGACCGACCGGCCGGACAGATGCCGGGAGATGTCGCAGCGGAAGCGGATGAGCCCCGCCTCCTGGAGGCGCGACAACCGGCGACGTACCGACACCGGCCCGAGATCCACCTGCTCGGCGAGCCGTTCGAACGACATCCGCCCATCGAGGTGCAGCGCGCGGACGATACGCAGGTCGGTCCGGTCGACGGCGTCGGCCCTTCCTGACCCCGGCTCCGTGGCCGGGCCGAGGCGGCGTCGCTGCTCCGGGTCGAGCGCGCCTTCCCGCCAGTTGCTCGCCTGCAGGATCGACCGGGTGACCACATGGCTGCGGATCTTCGCGATCCCGGGGACCCGCCCCACGAGGTCGAGGAGATAGACCGAGAGCGAGGCGAGGTCGGGCGCCTGCGCCAGCACGAGCACGTCTCGTGCGCCGCCGGTCACCTTGACGGTGGCGGCCTGCGGGTGCTCCGCGAGCGTACGCGCGACCTCGGTCGTCCGCCCCGGCGCGCAGTCGATCTCCACCAGCGCGCACGCCGGGGTCGCGTGTCCCGAGGGGTGGGCGGCGACCCAGGCGACCCCCTCGGACTCCAGGCGCGCCCAGCGCCGGCTCACGGTCACCGGGTCGACCCCGAGAACCTCCCCGAGGCTCCGCCAGCTCGCGCGCGGCGCGGATCGCACGGCGTCGACGATGGCGACGTCGAGCTCGTCATAGGACGTAGCGGCCACCTCACTCGAACTTTCCTGCGCGAATCAAGCAGTCAATGGAGATTACCTGCGATATCGCGGCCGAATCGCAGGATCACCCTACCGTGACGAGAACCGACACAACCGGCAGCCGGCGTGAGAACGCAGGCCGGACGAGGGGGTTCAGAGCGCGTGGGACTCGGACAGGCGACATTCGAACGGGGCGGGGCCGCGCTGCGGGTCGAGAACGTACGGCTCATCGACGGCGTCAGCGATGACGTGGTGGACGACGCCGTCCTGGAGTCCGACGCCGACGGCTGGATCACCTACGCGGGCCCCGCCGCCCAGGCCCCCGAGGCGCACCCGGACGTCAGAGTGATCGACGGACGCGGCGGCACGCTGCTGCCTGGGCTGTTCGACTGCCACACCCACCTCGGCCTGCCCTCCGACCGTTCGCTCGTGGAGACCGCCCTGCTGACGGACCCCGTCCTGGCGACGCTCCGGACCGCCGAACGCCTGAGCCGCACGCTCGCGTCAGGGATCACGTCGGTCCGGGATCTGGGCGGGCTTCCCGCCGCGTTCCGCGACGCCGTCGCCACGGGACTGGTGGCCGGGCCGCGCGTGCAGACCTCGGTCGGCGTCATCAGCCACACCGGCGGCCACGCGGACGACACCCTGCCCGGCGGCAGGAGCCTCGGTCTCGGCTACTGCGAGCTCGCCGACGACGTGCCCGGCGTACGGAAGGCCGCGCGGCGGATGCTCCGGTCCGGCGCCGACGTGATCAAGATCTGCACGAGCGGCGGCATCAGCAGCGCGCACGACGACCCCGACGACCAGGATCTGCTCGACGAGGAGATCGCGGCGGTCGTGGACGAGGCGCGGCGCCACGGCGGACGCCCCGTCGCCGCGCACGCGCAGGGACGGGCCGGCATCCTGGCCGCGATCCGCGGCGGTGTCCGCTCGGTCGAGCACGGCTTCGGCATCGACGACGAGGGCTGCGACCTCATCGGGGCGAAGGGGGCCTTCCTCGTGCCGACCCTGTCGGCCGTCTTCCAGCCGCTGGACCCGCGCACCACCACGCCGTGGCGCTACCAGAAGAAGCTGCGCTGGAACGAGCTGGCCAAGGAGAACCTCGCCGAGGCCATCGCGCGGAAGGTGCGCATCGCGGCGGGCACGGATGCCGGGATCACCCCGCACGGGCAGAACCTCTTCGAGCTTTCGTGCCTGGTGGAGCTGGGGATGTCGCCGATGGAGGCCATCCGCGCGGCGACGTCGGCCGGCGCCCATCTGCTCGGCGTGGAGGACACGCTCGGGACCCTGCGCACCGGATACGCCGCCGACCTCGTCCTCTGCGCGAGCGATCCCCTGCGGGACATCGGCGTGCTGTCGGCGCCGGAGAACATCGCCCTGGTCGCCCAGCAGGGCGTCATCCACAGGCTCGCCCTCCCCCCTGCGGAGCCGCGAGCAGCCGGACGGAACGGACCGCACGCCGGGGCACGCCCCTGAGCCCAGCGTGTTCCGCAGAAAGGAGACGCTCATGCAGGACATGAGCTCCAGCACCACCGCGGGAACGCCCGCACCCGATGATCTGCACACCGGCTGGACCGGCCGGGTGATCGGGTACGTAGCCGTTCTCGTCCTGGTGAACGTCATGGTCGACACCGTGCTCGCCGCGCCGACCTTCGTCCTTCCGCAACTGCGCGACGCCTTCGACACCACCCAGTTCGCCTGGCTCGACTCCAGCGCGATGCTGGCGGGCGCGATGTGGGCGCCGCTGCTCGGCAAGTCCGCCGACATCTACGGCAAGCGCAAGGTCCTCGTGATCACGCTGCTGGTCGCCGGGCTGGGCGGGGTGATCTGCCTGGCCGCGCCGCACATCGGCGTCTTCGTCCTAGGGCGGGTCCTCCAGGGCGCCGCCGTCGCGGCGTTGTTCCTCACTGTCGCGATCATCCGCGACCTCTGCGCCCCCACGTTCTCCATGATCGTGACCGGTGTCGTCACCTCGGGCTCGGCGGTCTTCGGCATCGTCTCACCCTTCATCCTGCAGGTCGCCACGGAGGCCTTCGGCTGGCAGTTCGTGTTCGTGGTCTCCGCGACGTTCGCGGTCGTGGGCGCGCTCTTCGTCCGCGCCGTGATCCCGCGAACGCGGCTCAGGACAAAGGGCAAGGTCGACGTCGCGGGCGGGCTGCTGCTCGGCGGCGGGCTCGCGGGGGTGCTGGTGTACATCAGTCTGGGGCAGGAGCTCGGCTGGCTGGCACTCGTGCCGCTGGTCGTCCTCGTCGCGGGGGTCGTGGCGCTGCTCGTCTGGTTCGTCGTGCTGAGCCGCGTCCCGGAGCCCGTGATCGACATCCGCGGCATCCCGCTGGCCCTCGGGCTCGGACTCCTCGTGGTCGTCATGGGAACGGGCGCCTATCGCAGCCTGCTCGCGCTGTTCAGCCTGCTCATCGACGTCTCCCCGGACGAGGGCCTCGGCTACGGGATCGCGGGACCGGCGGCGCTCGGCCTGATGTTCGGCATCCCGTCGATCGGGATCATGCTCGGCGGCATCGTGGCGGGCGCGATCGCCACCCGCGTGGGCCCCGCCTGGCCGCTGGCCGTCGGCGTGGCGCTGGGGACGATCGCCTCCCTCGGGATGTTCCTCGTCGGCGCGGGAAATCTGCCGATCGCCGTGGTCTGCTCGTTCCTGCTGAGCCTCACGGCGGGCTCGCTGGTCACCTCGGGCTTCAACCTGGCCTCCATCCTGGCGCCGCGCGAGCGGCAGGGCACCGTCTCCAGCATGGTCATGGTCATGGTCGCCGTCGGCTCCGTGACGATGAGCTTCATCGGATCGGCGATCCTCGGCGCGACGGACCTCGTGGTCGACGGGCAGACCGTGAACTCCTCGCTCGGCGTGCACTCCTACATCGCGGTCGCGGGCTGCGTCTTCGTCCTCGCGGCCATCCCCGGGACCTTCCTGGTGCGCAGGATGCGCGGCCACCTCGTCACGGGCGTGCCCGTGAACCACCCCTAGGAGATCGAGTATGACCAACCTCGCACCGGCGAGCCCCTCACAGGCGCGGCACCCCTACAGCCCTGTGCGCGAGACCGACACCGGACTCGTCTTCCTCTCAGGACAGCTCGGCATCGCCGACGGCGAACTGGTGGCGGGTGGTGTCGCGAACGAGACCCGCCAAGCCCTGGCGAACCTGCGCGCCAGGCTGGCCTCGGCCGGGCTGGACTTCCGGCACGTCGTGAAGATCACGGTCTACCTGGCGTCGATGGGCGACCGCACCACCGTGGACGCCATCTACGAGCAGATCCTGCCCGAACCGCGGCCGGCCCGTACCTGCGTCGCGGTCGCGGAGCTGCCCTATCGCGCCCGGATCGAGCTGGACGCCATCGCCGCGCGGGGCGGAGCCTGAATGCGGGCCGCTCCTCAGGACGTGACCGGGCCGAGGCCCGCGCTCCCCGTGACGATCGGCGACGTCGTCGAGGCACGGGACAGGATCACCGGCCACGTCGTACGGACGCCCTTGCTCCCGGCCCCCTGGGCGCCAGGAGAGCTGTGGCTGAAGGCCGAGAGCCTCCAGCCGATCGGGGCCTTCAAACTCCGCGGGGCCGTGAACGCGATCGCCCGGCTCCGCCCCGACACCCGAGCGCACGGCGTGGTCACGCATTCGAGCGGCAACCACGGGCAGGCGGTCGCCTGGGCCGCACGCGCGGCGGGCATCCCGGCCGTGGTCGTCATGCCGGACTCGGCGACGGCGGTCAAGGTGGCGGCGACCAGGGCGCTGGGAGCCGAAGTCGTCCTCGTCCCCAGTGACCGGAGAGAGCTCGTCGCCGACGCCGTACGGGCGGAGCGCGGGATGACGACGATCCCGCCCTTCGACCACGCCGACGTCATCGCCGGGCAGGGCACGCTCGCCCTCGAAGTGCTCGAAGACCTGGACGACATCGACACCGTGCTCGTACCGGTCGGCGGCGGTGGGCTGATCTCGGGAGTGGGCGTCGCGATCGCGGCCTCGTCCCCGCGCACGCGCGTGGTCGGCGTCGAGCCTGAACTGGCCGCGGACGCGCGCGACTCGCTCGCGAGCGGACGACGGGTCGCCTGGGACGCCCGCGCCACGCACCGCACGATCGCCGACGGAACGCGGACGCCGATCCTCGGCGAACTCACCTTCCCGATCATCCAGGCGACCGTCGAGGAGATCGTCACGGTGAGCGAGGACGAGATCCTCGCCGCGGTGGCGAGCCTGGCCCGTCACGCCCGTCTCGTCGCGGAACCCAGCGGAGCGCTCGGCGTCGCCGCCCAGCTCGCCGATCCCCGCAGGTACGGGCGGGCGGTCGCCGTCCTGTCCGGTGGCAACATCGACCCGGCCGTCCTCGCCCGCGCGCTCACCTCCTCACCCGGAGGAACCGCATCCACGACACCCGAGGAAGCACACCCATGACATACGCACAAGCCGTCGCCGACGGCATCTGGGCGGCCGGAGCCACCCGGGTCGGCTACATCCCGTCCGTGACCGTGGCGCCGGTCATCAACGCGCTGGTCGCGTACGACGGCGGCACGAACGGGGTCTCACCGCGCGTCACCCCGCTGTCGCGGGAGGAGGAAGCGGTCGGCGTCATGGGGGCGGTGGCGTTCACCGGCGGGCTCGGCACCGTGGTCATGCAGGACAACGGCTTCGGGAACGCGCTCACGGCGCTGACGACGTTCACGCTCTCCTACCACCTGCCGCTGCTGGTGTTCGCCAACACCCGGGGAGGGCTCGGCGAGTACAACTCGATGATCCACTCCATCAGCCAGCCCGTGCCGGCTCTCCTGCGCGCCGCCGGGCTGCCCGTCATCGAACTGGACAGGACAAGCGGCCCCGGAGACTGGCACGACACCGTACAGGAGGCCGGCAGGCACGCGGTCATGACGTACCGGCCCGTGGTCGTCCTCGGGTCCTTCTGGAACACCGACGGAAAGGTCGCCTGATGAAGCGGATCGAAGCACTCGGCGTGCTGGCGGACCTGACGAGCTCCCATCCCGTCATCGCGACCTGCGCGGCGACGAGCAGAGAGCTGGCCTCGGTGAAGGACAGCGACAACCACCTCTACCTCCTCGACGCGATGGGCCTGGCGGGATCGGTGGCGACCGGGCTGGCGCTCAGCGTGAGACCGTCGACGCCCAAGGTCGTCGCCATCGAAGGGGACGGTTCGCTGCTCATGAACCCGAACGTGCTGCCGACCGGAGGCTACCTCGCGCCGCCCAACCTGCTCCTCGTCCTCCTCGACAACGGGGTGTACGGGTCCACCGGGGCGCTGCCGACCTACTCACCGAAGGTCGACCTGCGGCGCCTGGCCGACGCGGCCGGCTGGACCACGCGCGCGGCGCAAACCGCCGACGGGCTGAGCACCGCCTTCGCCGAACTGCTCACGGTGGAGGGGCCGGCGTTCCTGTACGCCACGATCGAGGAAGGGAACGCTCCAGACATCGAGAAGCTGCTGGTCGACCCCGTCTCGCTCACGGGACGCTTCACCCGCTGGCTCCGCGAGGTGCATGCCGTCGCCGAGGCCGCGGCGTGACCCGCGACATCGGCGGCATCGGCGGCATCGTCACCGTCAACCCCGCCTCCGGCGACGAACTGGGCTTCCACCCGTACACCACTCCCGAGGGACTCGATCGGGTGCTCGACACCGCCGCGACCTCGACCTGGGGACGGTCACGTACGGACGAACGCGTCGCGGCGATCAGCCGGCTCGGCGCCGTCCTGGCGGAGCGGCGAGAGACGTTCGCCGCACTCATCACACTCGAGATGGGCAAGCCGATCACGCAGGCACGGGCCGAGATCGACAAATGCGTCACCGCCTGCCGCTACTACGCCGACCGGCTTCCCGAGATCCTGCGGCCGGAGACGTTCGATCTGGACGGCGACACCGCGATCGTCCGGATCGTGCCGATCGGCGTCGTGCTCGCCATCCTCCCGTGGAACTACCCCTGGTGGCAGGTGATCCGGGCGATGCTGCCCGCGATCGCGGCCGGCGACACCGTCGTGCTCAAGCACGCCGACTCCGTCACGGGCAACGCCCTGGCGATCGAGGAGGCGTTCCAGGAGGCGTTCGGGACGGGGGTGCTGCAGACCGTCGTGGCCGACGCGGCCACGGCGTCGAACCTCATCGGCGACCGCCGGATCGCCGCCGTCACCTTCACCGGCAGCGACCGGGTCGGCGCCCTCGTCGCCGCGCGCGCCGGCGCCGAGATCAAGAAGTGCGTGCTGGAACTCGGCGGGTCAGACCCGTTCATCGTCCTGGCCGACGCCGACCTCCCGGCCGCGGCCGCCGCCGCCGTGCGATCCCGGTTCCTCAACAGCGGGCAGAGCTGCATCGCCGCCAAGCGCATCCTCGTCCACCGCGACGTACGTGACGCGTTCGCGCAGGCACTGACCCCCCACGTCCAGGCGCTGAGAGTCGGCGACCCGACGGACGAGACCGTCGACGTCGGCCCGCTCGCCCGCCACGACCTGCGCGACACGCTCCGTGACCAACGCGCCCGAGCCCTGGCGGCGGGAGCCAAGGTGATCGCACAGGCGGCCGCACCCGACCCCGCCGCAGGCGCCTGGTTCCCGCCGTCGATCGTCGAAGTGGACGGGCACGACTCCGCCCTCCTGACCGAGGAGACGTTCGGCCCGCTCGGCGCGCTGACGACCGGCGCTGACGACGACGAGCTCATCGCCCTCGCGAACTCCTCACGCTACGGGCTCAGCAGCAGCCTGTGGAGCACCGACAGCGAACACGCCGCGTCCGTGAGCGAGCGCATCCACGCGGGGTCCGTCTTCGTCAACACGATCTCCGCCACCGACCCGCGCCTCCCGACCGGCGGCATCAAGGCCAGCGGCTACGGGCGCGAACTCGGCAGGTGGGGCGTCCACGAACTGGCCAACCTCCAGGCACTGCGCATCCACCCGACCTGAGCACCGGACCCCAGCCGGGCCGTCGCGCTGGGCCCATGCTGGACGGCACGGTCCGGGCTGCTGTGTGCCATCCGAAGTGGCCATTCTCGCCCGGGAACCGTAGCTAACCCTCCGATAACTACGATGGACTCGTAGCCTTGAGCGATCAACGTAGCTGTCAAGTCTTTGAAGTAAATCCAATCAGCCATGGCCATGCCCGCGCACGCCGACATTTCCAGGCGGAACGTCGCGGTCAAGTCTTTCGACGGCAAGGAAGTAACCTCCGGCCCCGACGCGAGGGACCCTGCGCCACCTCGGGTTCCGGCACGGTCATCGTCCGGATGAAGGTCTGCGAACAGAGGAGACCCGCCGCTGACAGTTGAACCCGATGGAAGACCGACATGAACAAGTGAGGAGGGTCGCAACCATGAAGGCGATAGTCCGACCCCCTGCGCCGCCTGCATCATCGGCACTGAGCTCGGTCGCCGGCGCCAGCTTCATCACACCCGGCTGCGCCATCAAAACGCAGGGCCGGAAGCATGGAAGCTGCTCACCAATAACCGGTTCGCAAAGCCAGCATGGAACGGGACACTGAATGTTCCCAATGCGCGCCGACCCCCATGCGAATGGGTCGGCGTGCGCCATGCAGGAGGGGGCCAGCGTGAACGACCATCCGAAAAGTCCGCACATCGCGATTTTGGTTTATGCAACGACGGTCGAAGGAGGCTACGCGCGCCCTCGTTACAGCGAGGACATCGTGTTGATCCACGCCTCCTCTATTGAGGAAGCGCGCGCTGCGGCCGAAGCGATGGGTCATGAGGAGACGAGTTCCTATAAGAACGTCTACGACGAGACCGTCACCTGGTCCTTCATAGGCGTCGCGGACGTACGCGCTGCCCTCTACGACACTCTGGACGATGACATCACCCTGTACTCGCGCAGCTTCGATGATCTTGGGCAGTATCGCGCGAACTTCTCGCTCACATCTTTGACGGAGCCCACGGCAGGGCCGGACGATCCTGTGAGCAGCTAAGGCCGGGTCGCGCTCTTCACGTGAGCGCGGCCCTATGCGGCGGTGGCCTCCGTTAAGACGTAGCTGAAGCCGTCCGGCCTGGTGACTGTCCCGGCGTGCATGGCCACCGCCACGGCGCCAGCCGCGTGCGCCGACTCCTCCCACGCCTCAGCGGCCTGCGACTTCACCGATGTAGGCTCCTCGCGCAGCTCGCTCCCCGACGCCCTGGTGTGTGGCCTCGACCTTCCGGGGTCTGCGGCCGCGAACCTCCCGCACGGTGCGTGATAGCGACTCGCTAAGGCGTGCCCGGTGGTGTGTGCTGGATGATCTCGCGGGCTGCGCGGATGAGGGCGGCGTTGTCCGGGGCAGGGGTGCCGTCGGGGAGGTGGAGCACGTCTTCCAGGCCGATGCGGGCATGCAGGCGGCGGGAGGCGGCAAGCCGCAGGATGGGCCACGCGGTGGCGTCCTCGCCGTGCAGGAGAATCGGTGCGGCAGCCGGTTCGAGTTCGTCCAGCAGGCCGGCTGCGGCGTGGAGCGCGTCCTGCGGGGTGGCTTCGGTGATCTCGGCCAGGACACGCAGGACTCGGCGGGATCCGGGCCGGCTCAGGAACCGTCGTGCTGCGGGAGTGCCGGAGTAGATGCCCGCTTCGATGCCGATCCCCCTGTCGAGCAGGGCTGCGGCGACCTCGGTGGCGCCGTCCTCGTGCCAGTTCACGGAAGCGTGGTCAGGCAGCACGGTCCAGGCCCGGACCTGGGCGGCACGGGCATGAGGGTCCGCTGTGGCCCATGCGCCGGTGGTGACGCCGACCGGGATGCCTGGGACGGCAGCCCGCACCGCGCTCACGGCGGCGGCGACGGCGGTGGTTTCCAGCGTGTCCTGGCCGTCGTGGTCCTTGGGGTGCAGGTGGACGTCCTCGGCGCCGGCGGCGACAGCATCACGGGCCGCCGCCGCCAGCTCGTCGGGGGTCACCGGCAGATGGGGACATTCGGCCCGGCTTCGAGCACCGTTGAGACAAACCTGCAGCATGGCGCAATCTTCGCAGGCGCCACCGGGGTCTCCCTTGGCAGGCGCCCTGAGTCGGGCCGGGGTGGAGGGTCAGGCGAACACCTCGTCGAGGGTGTCGCTGACCGCTGCTCGCCCGATCCAGGTTGCCAGGGTGGAGATGTCGGCACAGGTTCTGACATGCTCGCTTGCCTGGTCGGGGGATGCGAGGCCACGGTTGTCCAGGCACAACAGCAGGACCGTTGTCAGCCCCTTCGTGCAGCCCTGCACGTAGCCCTGGGCGAAGTGTTCTGCGGACCATTCCGGCAGGCCCTTCGCCTGGGCGATCGCCTTGCCCTCCGCCCGGAGCTCGGCGAGGAGACTCGGGGCGTATTCGCCCTGGTAGAGATGGGTCCCAGAGGCCATCGGGTGCTCCGTTCCTTCTGCGCGCCATCGGTGGGACGGCGCGGTGATGTGCCCACGGTTGCGGGCGTGCTGGATTCAGCGTTGAGGGGGAGCCCGCCCGGTGAGGTGATCTGAAGGATGCGGTGGGTCAGTCCGAGCTGGGCTCAGGCGAAGAGTTCGTCGATGGTGTCGATGACGGCCGCTCGCTCGATCCACGTCTCCAGTGTGGGGATGTCGGTGCACGCGGAGATGCGTTCACGGACCTCGTCCGGGACCGGGATCGCCCTGGCTTTCAGGGACAGCAGCACCGCTCGCGCCTCTCCTTTCGCCAAGAGGCTCTGGGCGTATTCGCCCTGGTAGAGGTAGGTTTCGGTGGCCATCAGGCGCTCCATCTCTTTCTGTGCACTGCCGGTCAACGCCACGGTGACATATTCAGCGTACCGACGCGCCAGCTTGGAATCGATGTTGTCCAGGGCCTCGGCCAAGGTGGCGAGGATGGCGTGGATCTCGGGGTGGTCGCTGTGGGTGATGGCCGAGATGGCGGCCAGGCCGATGTCGCCGACCGCTTCGGCGACGTCGGTGATGACCGGGGTGTTGTGGGGCCCGATCACGAGCGGGTGCAGGACGTACCCGGGATGCCCCGTGTCGATGGGCTCGGCCGCCCAGCGGGCGGTGGAGTGGTCGGGGCAGATGACCACGAGGGTGGACTTGCAGCGGTCGCGGGCGCGCATCGTGGCCAGGTAGACGGGCCAGGTCCAGCGTTTGATCGGGTCCCGTTTGAGCTGGACCTCCGCGATGACGCCGAGTTTCTCCTCCTTCTCGCCGTACAGCAGGGCGGCGTCGGCGTGGAAGCTGGCGGGGACGCACTCCGACAGGTCCGGGGACACGAGGCGGGCCTCCGAGTCCCGGGGGAGCGGGAGGTCGAAGAGGGACCGGAGCATGTGCCCGGTCCGGGTGGTGTCGAGGGTCGTGATGCTGATGAGACCCTCGTGCAGGGGGTAACCATGAGCGGGAGATTACTGTCCGCATTCGATCCGTCTCGGATGGTCAATAGCCGTGGAGTGGTCCCAGCGCACCGGTGGGATATGAATCTTCCTCTGGCGTAGAAGATCTTTGTGAGCCGATTATGTGCATAAATCACTCAATGAATGATCATGTCGCTGCTACCGTCAGGTGACCCAGTCAAGTTTCGGACCGGTAAAGGGGCACAATCCGCATGGCCGAGTTCCACCTGCTGGTACGTCAGAGGTTCGCCGACCACGACACCTGGCGGACCGCCTTCGACAGCCTGGACGAGCGCCGGGCCGCGGCCGGCATGCGCACCGTGCTGGTGTCCACGAACGTGGACAGCCCGGACGAGGCCGTGGTGCTGTTCGCCTGTGCCGACGTCGAGGCCACCCGGGCGCACTTCCAGTCAGACGCGCTCAGAGGGGCGCATGAGCGGGCCGGCGTGATCGAGGGCTCCACGCAGGTGACGTTCCTGCGGTCCTGAGGACCAGGAGGGCGGCCGGGGCTACGGCCCGTCGGGGAAGGCGAGCTTGCGGACGCGCCGCACCGCGCGCTTGATGACCGTGCGGTCACGCTCGCGCTCGCGGGCGCGCGCCAGGCGGACCGCCTCGCGCCGCCACTCCTCGGCCTTCTCGCGCCACCGGGCGGCGTCCCGCCCGTTCTTGCCCGCCTCGCGCCGCAACTGCGACAGCTCGGCGCGCAGCGCGGCGGTGCGCTTGCGGTAGAGGGCGAGCTCCTTCTCCCGCTGGGCGGCGAGCCGTTCGGCCTCGGAGGGCGGCCGGCGGCGCGGCGGGTACACCTCCGGGCGGGGCGCGAACCCCCACGATTCGCCGTCCGTCCACTCCAGCCCGAAGATTTCGTCCAGCACGTCGTCCTGATGCTCGCCGGGTTCGGCGACCAGGGCGGCGCGGGACAGGGCGGCGGTGCGGTCGAGGCGGGCGACGACGACGCCGTCGGCGGTCTCGTCCAGCGCCACGCACAGCGAGCCGCCGTCGTGCTCCTCCAGGTGGGCGACCAGCCGCTCCACGGTGTCCTCGCCGGGCACCCAGCCGGGCGGGACCATCAGCCTGAACGGCGCGGGCGACGTCCCGCCGGGCGCGTCCGCCAGGTGGACGCGCGGGTCGTGCTCGAACGTGGCGCGAATCAGCCGCAGGTCGAGGTCCGGGTCGCCGAGCGGCGAGCGGCGGCCGTCGGTCAGCGACTCCCACGGGCCGGGAATCGTGACGCGCACGTCCGGGAGCGAGCCGCCGAGCAGGGCGTCGACGGTGGCCCGTACGTCCTCGTAGCCGCCCGCCGGGACGGTCGCGTCCACGTACGGGACCAGCCACTGGCGGCCCCGGTCGGTGCGCAGGTAGCGGCGGTAGGGGACGCGGTCGGCCACGTACGGGTCGTTGTAGCGCTTGAGCGCGGCGAAGTCGCGCATGGCGGTCGGCAGGCCGAGGTGCCAGGCGCGCGACTCCGGGTCCGGTACGTAGACCGCGCCGGCCTGGGTGAGGCGGTAGCCCAGCTCGGTGTCCTCGGCCAGGAC
Source organism: Nonomuraea sp. ATR24 (assembly GCF_041950485.1). Classification (NCBI taxonomy): domain Bacteria; kingdom Bacillati; phylum Actinomycetota; class Actinomycetes; order Streptosporangiales; family Streptosporangiaceae; genus Nonomuraea; species Nonomuraea sp. ATR24. The sequence continues at coordinate 143,858 of NZ_JBGNUU010000018.1, read as the reverse complement.
GAGCGAGGTGTCCATGCCGCCGATCGAGCGCAGCAGCGCGGCCGGGTAGGAGACGGTGGCGCCCACGTGGATGCGGGTGGCAAGGGAGTTCGGCGCGGTGCGCAGGCCGTCGTGGTCGTGGATGATCTTCTCGGCCCAGTCGTGGCGCAGGGCCGACAGGGGGAACAGCTCGTCCGCGCGGCCGTTCTCCACGGACGTGCGCACGGTCTCGGGGGCGGGCAGCTCGCCGGTGGCCGAGGTGAAGTCGATCCAGCCGAGCGCGACCACGTACGGGGCCAGGTGGTGCCAGCGGAGCTGGGCCTCCACGTGGTGGCGGTGCGGGATCATGTCGGCGTCCAGCACGAAGACGACGTCGCCGGCGGCGGCGTCGATGCCCGCCTGCACCGCCCAGGCGCGCCCCCAGCCGCCGGGCGGGCTGCTGATGAGCTTGGTGCGGCCGGGCGCGAGCGGCGGCAGGCGCAGCGGGACGGCGCTGCCGTCGTCCACCACGATGACGTCCATCAGCTCGGCCGGGTAGGACTGGGCGGCGAGCGCCGCCAGCGTGAGGTCCAGCGTCGCCTGGCGGTCGTGCGCCGGGATGACGACGGTGACGGTGAGCGCGGGCTCCCACGCGCCCAGGCGGGGCGGGGTGAGGACGCCGTAGTCGTTGCGGCGGATGCGGGGAGTCATGGACGCGGGCTCCCGTCGAGCTCCATGAGGGCGTTCGGCCGGAAGCCGCGCCACTGCTGCCGGTTGCGCTGCAGGAACGTGCCGATCGGCTCCCGCCAGGTGTGGTTGGCGGCGGGGCCGCGGCGCAGGATGTAGCCGAGGCCGTGGGTGCGGTAGATCTGGCCTCCGGCGGCCTGCAGCGCCTCCTGGAACTGGGTGTCGACCGAGCGGTGCAGCGGCCGGAAGCCGCCCACCGCCTGGAACGCCGAGCGCTCCACGAGGATGGTGCCGCCCGCCACGAAGCTGGTGATCTGCTCGGTGAACTGCTTGCGGTGCACGGTGACGTCGATCGACGACAGGTAGACGAACTCCGGCACGGTCCCCACCACCTGCGCCCCCGAGTAGGAGTGCGCGAGCAGCAGGTCCGACAGGAAGTCCGGGCCGTACCAGTCGTCGTCGTCCATCTTCAGCAGGAACGAGCCGGACGCCTTGGCCGCGGCCTCGTTCAGCACCTCGCCGAACACCGCCTGCGCGCCCGCCTCGAACACGGTCAGCGGCCCGTCGTACGCGGCGACCGCGGCGGCCACGTCGGGATGTCCCGGCGGGACGCCGTGCAGCGCCAGGACGACCTCCAGCCGGACGTCGCGCTGGCGGGCGATCTGGTCGAGCGCGAAGCCGACCATGTCGGTGCGGCGGGTGGCCAGCAGGACCGAGGTGAGCGGGGGAGCGGGCGGCGGCGCGCCGAGCTGCTCCCAGCGGGCGGCCACGCCGTGGGTGCGCAGCGCGGTGCGGCGCAGCCGGATGCTGTGCTCCTCGCGCCGCAGGTCGTCGGCCAGGTCGGGCGGCGACTGGACGAGCGCGACGAGCTCTTCGCCGAGCGCCCCCGCCCAGCGGGGCACCGGCCCGGAGAACAGCGGCACGCCGGCGGCGGCCAGCCCGGCCAGCACGCGCACGGCGGCGAGCGGGCCGCTGTGCGCGTGGTGCCAGTCGATCTCGACGGCGCGGATCTGCCGCAGGCGGGACACGTCGGCGTCGGTGACGCCGCCCGACTCGGCGAACGTCGTCACCGGCTTGCCGTCCAGCAGCACCGTCCAGCGGCCGTCGCGTTCGGCCAGCGCGGCCACGCCCCGGGTCGGGGTGGTGACGAAGCCCTGCGGGTTCACCAGGCGCTCGTCCACCGGCGGGATCATGGACGGCTCGGCGAGCACGTCGGGGTCGGCCAGCGGCAGCTCCGACCCGCCGGGCCGGCCCAGCCGCTCCCAGCTCGCCGCCCGGAGCGTCGGCCGTTCGACGGGGGTCTCGGCGCCGTCCCAGGAGCGGGCGGCGCCGGCGGCCGACGGGGGCGCGGTCTCGGCGTCCAGTGTGCGCAGCACCAGGTCGCTGCCGGGCGCGCCGACGCGTTCCGGGACGGGCCCGGCGACGTCGGCGGGGGTGGCGTTGGGGTCGCCCGGCCGCCAGTCGGCGGCGCCGACGCCGGCGATCGCGGCGGCGGGCGCGGCGATCACGTCGAGCCGGTGCCCGGCGAACGCGCGGGCCGTCGCCGTCACGGTACGGCCTGCCGGGGCGGGCGCGGAGAAGCGGGCGTCCACCACCCACACCCGGTCCTTGGGCCGGTAGACGCGCAGGTCCGACAGGGAGCGCCAGCGGTGCGCGGGCGTCGGCGTCGGCACCGGCGCGGGGTGGGCGGCCGGGGTGTCGAGCACGGCCACGACCACCCGGCGGGCCTCCGGCAGCAGTTTGTGCAGCGTCGCGGCGCGCCGCAGGTCGGCCGGGGTGCGGGCGATCACCAGCACCTCCGCCGCCTGCTCGGCGTCGCCGCCCGGCTCCAGCAGGTCGCGGTCCAGGTCGACGCCCGGCACGGCCGCGTCGTCGATGCCCGCGAGGAACACCCTGGCCTTGGGCAGCTCGGCCAGCAACCGGTCGATCATCCGGCGCTCCGCAGGTGTCTCATCAGGGACGACAGCGGCCCCTTGGTCCCGTCGCCGTCGGCGGCGGGCGCTGACAGGCGTTCGACCTCGGCGGTCAGCCGGTCGATCTCGGCCTTGGCCGCCTTCAGCTCAGCGGCCCGTTCGGCGGCGACGGCCCGCCACCTGGCCGCGTCGCCGCCCGGCGGCTCGGCCTCGTCGGCGGGGACGAACCCGTGCTCGTCCCCGCCCACCCACAGCGAGCCGAACAGCTCGTCCACCAGGTCGTCCGCCACCCCGGGGAAGCGCGCCGCGCGCGCGAACGCCGCCGTGCGCTCCAGCCTGGCGGCCACGACCCCGGTCGCGGTCTCCGCCAGCACGGCGCTGACCAGGCCGAGCGTGTCCTGTTCGGCGAGGCGTACGAGGGAGGACAGGGTGCCGGCGCCGAGCGCCCAGCCGGCGGGGACGCGCAGCGAGAAGGGCGCGGGCGCGGCGGACGCGGGCGCGCTCTCGGCGAACGCCACGCGCGGCTCGTGCGCGTACAGGTTGCCCAGCAGGCGCAGGTCCAGCAGCGGCTCGTCGAGGCTGGCGCGGCGCCCGCCGGTCAGCTCGCCCCACGGGCCGACGATGGTGACCGCCGCGTCCACGAGAGTCCCGGCCAGCGCGGAGTCGACGGTGGCGCGCGTCTCCTCGTACGTGGTGGCCGTCACGACCACGCGCACGTACGGGACCAGCCAGGTACGGCGCGGATGGCGGCGCAGCCAGCGCAGGTCGGGAATGTAGTCGCCCAGGTAGGACCAGTTGTGCCGGTGCACCTCCTTCTCCCGCAGCATGACCGTGGACGGCCCGACGTGCTTGCCGACGGCCTCCGGGTCGGGGATGAACACCGCGCCCGCCTGCGCCAGCCGGTAGCCGAGCTCGGTGTCCTCCGCCATGTTCAGACCGGGGTCGACGCCGCCCGCCGCGCGCAGCAGCTCTCTGCGGACCGAGCTGGACGCGCCGGTGTGCAGCAGGTACGCGCTCGCGCCGGCGTCACGCAGCCACCTGGTGGACGCCAGGGTCTTGAGCGTGTACGGGGTCGGCGCGCCCTCGTCGCCCGGCGTGTCCACGAACCTCGTCTCGCCGATCACCACGGCGTGGTCGATGAGGTGGTGCCAGCGCAGGTGCGCCTCCAGGTGGCCCGGGTTCAGCACCATGTCGGAGTCGAGCCAGTGGACGACGTCGCCGGTGGCCGCGAGCTGCCCGGCCTGGCGGGCGGCGCCCCGGCCCCAGCCCTGCTCCACCCGCACGACGCGGGCGCCCGGCAGGTGGACGGGCGGGTCGCTGCCGTCGTCGGCGACGACCACCTCGACCAGGTGCGCGGGGTAGGTCTGGGCGGCCAGCGAGGCCACCGTGCGCTCCAGCGCCTCCTGGCAGTCGTAGGCCGGGATGACCACGGACACGCTGAGCTCGGGCCGCCACGAGCCGAGCGCGGGCGGGCTCAGCACCCCGTAGTCGTTGTGCCGGACGCGGGTCATACCCGGTCCTTGGAGAGCGCGCGGACCTCCTCGCGCAGCTCCTCCACCTCTCGGGCTCTGGCCATGGCGTTGACGCGGTCCTCGCCGAGCGAGGCCAGGATGGCGCCGATGTCGTCGCCGCGCCGGGCGCCCGACTCCTCGACGGCGCGGGTGAGCTTGTCCAGGCGCGCGTCGATCTGCCGCAGCGCGGTGGTGGTCCTGGCCAGCTCGGCCTCGTACTTCTTGACGCGCAGGTCGATGCGGTGCGCCTTGCCGTCGATGCGGCGCACGGCGAGGACCAGGAAGGCGAGCGCGGCGAGCGAGATCACGAACCCGCCGGCCGTCGCGGCCTCCGCGAGGGAGAACAGGCCGGCGAGCACCAGCAGCACGAGCACGGCCAGGGCCAGTGCTCCCAGAGCGGCGGCGATGGCTGCCGGCCGGCGTGGCGCAAGCATCCGCTCAAACCTTTCGTTATGACTTATCCGGGCGTTAGGGCATTAATGACACCTTATTCAACAACAGTCACCACCGTGCCAGAGTTTCCTGTGTACACACTGTGAATCTGCCGTGACCGGCCATACCGGATGGGAACCCTGCGGGTACGTGTCAGTAAAAAGCGGCGTAAGGTAGGCGCCGATCAAGTTCGACCCGCTAGGAGCAGCAGCGCATGTCCCTCACCCCGGCCGGCTTCGCCCGCACGGCTGACCAGGGGCTCGCGCGCCTCCACTGGCACGACGGCGGCTGGGTGCGGCCCCCCGCCGCGGAGCTGCGCCGCCTGCGCGGCCTGGAGATCGACTGGCCCGCCGGTGAGGTGCCGCTCGACGACGTCATGGAGCTCGCCGCCGCCGGGGTGCCGCTGACCGCCGCCCACGCGCCCGCCTGGGTCCCCGCCGGCCTGGCCGCGCTGCTCACCGACCGCGACTGGCTCGCCCACGAGCCCGGGGGCGGCCTGCGCTGCCTGGCCGACCTGCGGCGCGAGGAGCACAGCGTACGCCTGCGCCGCCTGGCCGGGCCCGCCGCGACGCCCAAGGTCAGCATCGTCATGGCCACGATGCGGCCGGGCCTGGTGGGCGAGGCCCTGGCGCAGATGGCACGCCAGCGCGGCGTCGAGGCCGAGGTCGTGCTCGGGCTGCACGGGTTCACCTACGACGAGGTGCGCCCGGCGGTCGAGTCCTGCCCGCTGCCGGTGTCCTGGGTGGAGGCCGAGCGCGCGGTGCCGTTCGGCGAGGTGCTCAACCGGGCGGCGGCGCAGGCCACCGGCGACCACCTGGCCAAGTGGGACGACGACGACTGGTACGGCCCCGACCACCTGGCCGACCTCGTCATGGCGGCCGCCTACTCCGGCGCCGACGTCGTGGGCACCACCGGCGAGTTCTTCTACCTGGAGCCGCTCCACGTCACGGTCAGGCGCGTCACGTTCGCCAGCGGGGCCTCGTACCCGAGCGAGGTGTGGTCCGACCACGTGGCGGGCGGCACGATCACCGTCTCCCGGGCGACATTTCATGACCTGGGGGGCTTTCCGGCGCTGCCCCGGTCCGTCGACCGCGAGTTCCTGAAGGCCGCCCACGAGTCGGGCGCCCGCATCTACCGCACCCACGGCCTCGGCTACATGCTGCGGCGCGGCCTCGGTGGCGGGCACACCTGGCAGCTTCCCCTCGGCCACTTCCTCAAGGTCGCCGCCAACCAGTGGCACGGCTTCCGCCCCAGCCTGCTCATGGAAGCCGCATGAGGCTGCGCGGCAACGACTACCGTCCGCTGCGACCGCCCGCCGGCTACACCCCGGAGCTGCGCGTCAGCGTGATCGTGCCCGCCTACGGTGGCCAGGACAAGCTCGACCTCGCGCTCGCCGGGCTCGCCAGGCAGACCTACCCGGCCGGGCTGACCGAGGTCGTCGTCGTCGACAACGGCACCACGCCGCCGCTGCGCCTGCCCGCCGAACGCCCCGCAGGCACCCGCCTGATCCGCTGCGAGAGGCCCGGCCGCGCCAGCGCCCGCAACGCCGGCCTCGCCGAGGCGACCGGCGACGTCATCCACTGGCTCGACTCCGACGTGGTCCTCACCCCCGGCGCGCTCACCGCCCACATGCGCTGGCACCACGCCGCCCCCTACCTCGTCGTCTACGGCCACCTGCGCTTCAGCGAGGCCGAGCTGCCCGCCGAGCTGCCCGCCGACCTCGAGGCGTACTTCGAGCCCGCCGAACCCCACGCCTGGATCGTCGACCTGGTCGAACGCACCGACGGGCTCACCGCCAACTCGCCGCGCCCGTTCAGCGTGCACGTCGGCGGCAACACCTCCGTCAGCGCCCGGCTCGTCGAGGCCGCGGGGCCGATGGACGACGACCTGATCCTCGGCCAGGACACCGAGATGGGCTACCGCCTCGCGCAGGCCGGCGCCGTGTTCGTGCCGGAGCCCGACGCCCGCGCCTACCACCTCGGCCCCACCATGCGGATGCGCGACAAGCCGCGCATCGACCGCGTCAGCCACGCCTTCGTGGCCGACCGCATCCCCGCCTACCGCTGGCTGCGCTCCCACCCGGCCCGCCAGTGGCTCGTCCCGAGCGTCGTCGCCCTGGTCGACGGCACCGCGCCGTACGAGGACGTGCGCGCCACCGTCGACGCGCTGCTCGCCGGCACCGTCAACGACGTGCGCGTGCACCTCGTCGGCCCCTGGGACGAGCTCGACCGCGACCGCCGCGCCCCGCTGAAGGACCCGCGCCTCGACCAGGTGCTCGTGCACGGCCACTACCAGCACGAGGGCCGGGTCGGCCTGGTCACCACCGACGAGGTCGATCCGCGCGTGCCGTTCCTGCTGCGCCTGCCGCCCGGCTGGGCGCCCGGCGAGGACTCCCTGGCCAGGCTCCTGGACCTGGCCCGTGGCGAGGTGTTCGGGCTGGTCAACGTGCTGCTCGCCGAATCGGCCACGGGCATCGAGACCGCCCGGCTGGAGCGCGTCGCCTACTTCTCCCGGGCCCGCCTGCTCGCCAGGCCCGGCGAACGGCTCGACGACGTCGTGGACGAGGTGTCGGGCGTCGCCTGGGTCGAGGGCGAGGCGTACGGCTTCACCAGAGAGCCGCGCAAGCCCACCGGGCGGCGCGCCGCCTACAACGCGCGGCTGGCCGCCGAGGCCGAGAACGCCCGGCTGGCCGCCGAGACCGAACGCCTGCGCGCCCAGGTCACCCGGTGGCGCGAGGAGGCGGGCCGCTGGCGCAAGAGCGCCGTCGAGCTGCGCCGCGAGGTCGGCACGCTCCGCCGCGAGAGCGCCGACCTGCGCCGCAGGCTCGCCGCCGCCACCCGCGCCCAGGAAAGCCTGCGCGCCCTGGTGGCGACCACGCTCAAACGCGCCCTCGGCAAAACCCAACGCCCCTAGCCGGCCCCCTTGGGACCGGGCGCGGCCGTACGCGGGCCCTCAGTTGGGGCGGAGGGCAGCTTTCAGGCGGCCGAACAGCGAGGACTGCTCGGCCTCGGCGTCGGCGGTGACGCCGGGCGCCGCGGGGATCGTCACCGGCGCGGGCTGCCGCTCCGGCGGCTGCGGCCAGTAACGCTCCGGCGACACATGCCGCACCCCGTGGGTCTCACGGATGACCTCGTCCAGGTCGTCACCGGGCCCGGTGAGCAGCAACGCCCGGGCCAGCGCCGACGTGCGCTCCAGGCGGGCGGCGCGGCCGTCGGGCAGGTCCACGACCAGCACGCCCGTCAGGTCCTTCTGCACCGTCTCGATCATGCGGTCCAGCGTCACCCGGTGCAGCGGCACGTCCACCGGACCCCGGTAGCGGAACGGCGCGGGCGCGGGCGTCGGCGCCGCCTCGTCGATGAGCCTGACCCGCTCGTCGTGCGCGAACAGGTCACGCATCAGCCGCAGCTCGAAGCACGGGTCGCCGAGCACCGAACGCCGCCCGTCGTGCAGCCGCGACCACGGCCCGACCAGCGTGACGGCCACGTCCTGCAGCTTGCCGTCCAGCGCCGCCGACACCGCCTGCCGCACCACCGACTCGGAGGTGTCCGTCACGTCCAGGACGACCTCCACGTACGGGACCAGCCACCGGCGGCCCCGGTCCTTGCGCAGGTCGCGCCGGAGCGGGATGCGGTGCGCCAGGTAGGGCTCGACGGCCCGCACGGCGCGCTCGCGGTCGCGGTGCTGGGCGGGCAGCCCCAGGTGGACCGCCCGCGCCTCCGGGTCCGGCACGAACACCACGCCCTGCATGGCCAGCCGGTAGGCGAACTCGGTGTCCTCGCCGCGCAGCACGTTCGGGTCGAGGCCGCCGGTCGCGTGGAAGACGTCCCTGGGCAGCGCGAACGTCGGGCCGGTGCAGACGTGGTACGGGTTGCGGCTCTTGCGCAGGCCGTCGGTCTTGGCGATCGTCGCCTCGGTCGAGCTGGGCACCGCCGCGTCCAGGTCGAACAGCTCGCCCAGATGCGCGGCCCCGGCCACCTGGCGGGCGGTCAGCGGCGGCGCCTCCACGAACTGCTTCATGCCGATCGTGACCAGGTAGTCCGTCACGTGGTGCCAGCGGGCCAGCGCCTCGATGTGCTCGCGGCAGGTCACCATGTCGGCGTCGAGCCGCTGGATGATCTCGCCGTCGGCGGCGTTGGCGCCCGCGTTGACGGCGTTGGAGATGCCCCAGCCCGTGCTCGGGCGGACGAGCCGCGTGTTGTCCGGGCGGATCTCCGGCAGGCGGATCGGCGGCTCGCTGCCGTCGTCCACGACCAGGACCTCCATGAGGTGGCCGGGATACGTCTGCGCCGCCAGCGCCGCCAGCGTCAGATCCAGATGCGGCCCGCCGTGCGCGGGGATCACCACGCTCACGGACAGGGCAGGCGACCAGGAGCCGAGCTCCGGTGGCGTCAAGGCTGAATAGTCGTTCTGCGGCAAAGCAGGACGCGCGTTCATGGTTGTGAACCCCCTGCTCCGACCCTAGCGGGGGATGCTGAGAATTTCCTGAATAATGGGGATGTCAGGGCCCGTGTCCACACGCTGGACGCCCATCCGCCTCCCCCCTGCGGACCCCGTACACTCGGTGCCCAACAGCGCAGGTAGGGAGAGACCAATGAGCAGGTCGTGGCGTGGCCTCATCGAGGAGTACCGAGAGCGGCTCCCGGTCACCACGAAGACGCCCGTCATTACGCTCCTCGAAGGCGGGACGCCGCTGGTGCCCGCGCACCGCGTCTCCGCCCTCACCGGTTGCGACGTCTACCTCAAGGTCGAAGGCGCCAACCCGACGGGCAGCTTCAAGGACCGTGGCATGACCATGGCCATCAGCAAGGCCGTGGAGGAAGGGGCCAAGGCGGTCATCTGCGCCTCCACCGGCAACACCTCCGCCTCGGCCGCCGCCTACGCGGTCCGCGCCGGCCTCACCTGCGCCGTCCTGGTGCCCCGAGGCAAGATCGCGATGGGCAAGCTCGCCCAGGCGCTCGTCCACGGCGCCACGCTGCTCCAGGTCGAGGGCTCGTTCGACGACTGCCTGGAGATGACGCGCAAGCTGTCGTCCAACTACCCGATCGCCCTGGTCAACTCGGTCAACCCGTTCCGACTCCAGGGGCAGAAGACCGCGGCGTTCGAGATCGTCGACACGCTCGGCGACGCCCCCGACATCCACTGCATCCCCGTCGGCAACGCCGGCAACATCTCCGCCTACTGGATGGGCTACCAGGAATACGCCGACGACGGCATCGCCACCAAGCGGCCGCGCATGTTCGGCTTCCAGGCCAGCGGCGCGGCGCCCATCGTCGACGGCGCCCCCGTCACCCACCCCCACACCATTGCCACGGCCATCCGCATCGGCAACCCCGCCTCCTGGCAGCTCGCCACCGCGGCCCGCGACGAGTCCGGCGGCGCCATCCAGTCGGTCACCGACCGGCAGATCGCCGCCGCCTACAAGCTCCTCGCCCAGGAAGAGGGCGTCTTCGTCGAGCTCGCCTCGGCGGCCAGCGTCGCCGGCCTCCTCCAGGCCCACGCCCAGGGCCTCGTCGAGCCGGGGCAGCGGATCGTCTGCACGGTCACCGGCAACGGCCTCAAGGACCCCGACTGGGCCATCTCCGGCGCCCCCTCGCCGGTCACCATCCCCATCGACGTCCACGCGGCCGCCGCAGCTCTCGGCCTCGCCTGACCATGCCCGCCCCAGGGCGGCACCCCCTCCCCACCGCCCTGGGGGACGGGGAGGGAGACGAGAACACGCCCGAGAACCCACCCGCCGTCCCCCCTCCCAGCGCCGGTACGGCGAGTCGGTGTACGCCGGAGCCCGGCGCCCTGGAACGGAGCCCAGGGCGGGGGAGCCGAACGCCCTCCCGGCGCCGGTACGGCGGTTTGGGGTGCGGTGGAGCTCGGCGCCCCGGTACGGCGCCCAGGGTGGAGGCGAGGGCCTCACGAACGGCACGGCCTCACGGCGTACGTCCCGGGCTCGGGGTGTGCGTCGGAGGCAGGTGTGTGCGGAGGGGGCGTGCGAGAACCGGCACGCCCCACGAAGAAAGGGCCGATGAATGACCACCGTTGACATCCGCGTGCCGGCCACGTCGGCGAACCTGGGCCCCGGGTTCGACTCCCTGGGCCTGGCGCTGAGCCTGTACGACCACGTACGGGTGACGCTCGACGGCGACGGGGCGCGGGTGACCGTCGAGGGCGAGGGCGCCGGTGAGGTGGACACCGGTGAGGGCCATCTCGTCGTCAGGGCGATGCGGAAGACGTACGACCGGATGGGTCTGCCCCAGCCCGCCGGGATCCGCATGCACTGCCGTAACAGCATCCCGCACGCGCGCGGCCTGGGCAGCTCGTCGGCGGCCGTCTGCGCGGGCATCCTCGCGGCCCGGAGCCTGGCCGCCGCGACGCACGGCGACGCGGTGCTGAGCGACGACGACGTGCTGGCGCTGGCGACCGAGATGGAAGGGCACCCCGACAACGTCGCCCCGTGCCTGGCCGGGGGCCTGACGATCGCCTGGACCGAGCATGACGGCGCACCGCGTAGGGTGAAGCTGGTTCCCGACGCGGGCGTCCGTCCTGTCGTGCTCGTTCCGGCGACGCGGCTGTCGACGGAGACCGCCCGGGGGCTGCTGCCGAAGGACGTGCCCCACAAGGACGCCTCCTTCAACGCCGGCCGGGCCGCGTTGCTGATCGCGGCGCTGACCCGGAGCCCGGATCGGGCGCTGCTGCTCGCCGCCACCGAAGACAGGCTCCACCAGCACTACCGCGCGCCTGCGATGCCTGAGAGCGTGGATCTGGTAGAACGTCTGCGTGCAGTGGGCGTGCCCGCGGTCGTTTCGGGAGCGGGTCCCACGGTCCTTGCGTTTTCGACCTCGGATTCGCAGGATTTGATCGCGCCAGAAGTGGGTAATGACTGGCACATCCAGCTAATGGACGTCGACCCTGGTGGTGCGACCGTTCAGTTCCCCGAGACACGCTGATGCCTCTTTAGACCTTCAGGGAATAGCCGTGTGCGCTGGTGATGTTAGGCTGATAGCCGCACCAGATGCCCCCTTGTTGGGTGCGTGCTTGTCAGCCGTACATCGCTGCATCATGCTTCACGTCGCGAGGCGTGAGCAGCGCGGCTGTCTCCCCGGAATCCGTTGCCTCCGGTTGGCCCACACCCGGTTGGCCCGACGTGAGGTGGCGACGACGGGGAGCTGCGCGTTCGAATCACCTCGACATCTGGCTGGCGGCAGCAATCTCGGGGGTGTCAGCCAAGCGTCACGGCTCTGTGACTGCGCGGAAGAACCCCTGGCCAAGAGTCGCGACCGTCCCCAGCGGCGGCCGAAGATCGCAAAGTGCACCCCGACCCGGTCTGTCCCGCCGGATCGCAAGCACCTCCGGGACGCCCGGCTGAACGAAACCGGCGCCCGACCCCTGGGAAGGACCTTTTAGTTGAGCGACACCACCGAACTCCTCTCCGACGCACCAGGCACATCTGCGGCGTCCGGCGACACCCCCACCCGCGCCGCGGCCAAGCCTCGTGCGCGTCGCTCCGGCACCGGCCTGTCCGCCAAGGTGCTGCCCGAGCTGCAGAAGATGGCCGCCGAACTGGGCATCAGCGGGACCGGGCGCATGCGGAAGAGCCAGCTCATCGCGGCCATCCAGGAGAAGCAGGGTGGCACGGGAGACGGCGCCCCCGCTGCGGCGGCCGAGGCGCCTGCCGCGGTCGACGCGGCCCCGGCCGCCGAGCGGCCCACCAGGACGCGCCGGGAACGTTCCCGTGTGAAGACCGCTGACGAACCCGCGGTGCAGGCCCCCGAGCCGGTGGCCGCGGCCCCGGTCGCCGAGCCCGTGGCGGCTCCGGCCGAGTCGGTCGTCGAGCAGCCCGTACAGCCCGTGCAGCCTGCGGAGGCGCCGCAGGGCGACTCGCGTGGCGAGCGCGGCGAGAGCCGTCGTGAGCGCCGCAGCCGCGGCGAGCGCCGTGACCGCGGTGACCGCTCCGGCAACGACCGCGGCGAGGGCGGCCGCGATGCCGCCCGCGACACCCGCGACAGCCGTGACGGCGCCCGCGACACCCGTGACAGCCGCGACGGCGGTCGTGACGGTCGCGACGGTCGTGACGGTCGCGCCGACCAGCGGACCGCCGACTCCGGCAGCCGCGGCGACCAGCGTGACCAGCGCGGCGACCAGCGTGGCGACCAGCGCGGTGACCAGCGGGGCGGCGACGACGACGAGCGCGGCGGCCGTGGCCGGCGCGGCCGGTTCAGGGAGCGCAACCGCGGCCGTGGCCGTGACCGCTTCGACAGCAGCGAGCCCGTGATCGGCGACGACGACGTCCTCATCCCGATCGCCGGCATCCTCGACATCCTCGACAACTACGCGTTCGTCAGGACGAGCGGCTACCTGCCGGGCAGCAACGACGTGTACGTCTCGCTGGCCCAGATCCGCCGCAACGGCCTGCGCAAGGGCGACGTCATCACCGGCGCCGTCCGCCAGCCGCGCGAGGGCGAGCGCCGCGAGAAGTTCAACGCCCTGGTCCGCCTCGACACCGTCAACGGCATGGACCCGGAGCAGGCCCGCAACCGGCCCGACTTCAACAAGCTCACGCCTCTCTACCCGCAGGAGCGCCTGCGCCTGGAGACCGAGCACAACATCCTGACCACGCGGATCATCGACCTCGTGTCGCCGATCGGCAAGGGCCAGCGCGGTCTCATCGTCTCGCCGCCCAAGGCCGGCAAGACGATGGTGCTGCAGTCGATCGCCAACGCGATCACCCGCAACAACCCCGAGTGCCACCTGATGGTCGTGCTCGTGGACGAGCGGCCCGAAGAGGTCACCGACATGCAGCGGTCGGTCAAGGGCGAGGTCATCCACTCGACCTTCGACCGTCCGGCCGAGGACCACACCACGGTCGCCGAGCTCGCCATCGAGCGCGCCAAGCGCCTGGTGGAGCTGGGCCACGACGTGGTCGTCCTGCTCGACTCGATCACCCGGCTCGGCCGCGCCTACAACCTGGCGGCCCCGGCGTCCGGGCGCATCCTGTCGGGTGGTGTCGACTCCACGGCCCTCTACCCGCCCAAGCGCTTCTTCGGCGCCGCCCGCAACATCGAGAACGGCGGCTCGCTGACGATCCTCGCCACGGCCCTGGTCGAGACCGGGTCCAAGATGGACGAGGTCATCTTCGAGGAGTTCAAGGGCACCGGCAACATGGAGCTCAAGCTCAACCGCTCCCTGGCCGACAAGCGCATCTTCCCCGCGGTGGACGTCGACGCGTCCGGCACCCGTAAGGAAGAGATCCTCATGGCCAAGGAAGAGCTCCAGATCGTCTGGAAGCTGCGCCGGGTGCTGCACGCGCTCGACATGCAGCAGGCGCTGGAGCTGCTCCTGGAGAAGATGAAGGAGACCAAGTCCAACGCGGAGTTCCTGCTCCAGGTCCAGAAGACCACGGTGAGCAACGACCGCGACTAGCGCGTACGAAACGGAAGCGGCGGGAGGATCCCCCCCCGCCGCTTCCGCGTGTGTCAGGGCTGCGTTCTAGCGGACGTCCACGAGCCGCTGCGGCGACAGCGCGCCGCGCGTCTTGCTCGTGGCGAGCGACCTGACGCGGTAGTAGCCGTCCTTCACGGCCTTGAACGTGCGGGTGTACCTGCCGGAGGCGTTCGTCTTCGCGTACGCGACGAGCTTGTACGTCTTGGTGCCCTTGGCCTTGAAGTAGATGCGCAGCTTCGTGCCCTTGTACGGCTTGGCCCCCCGGTACGCCTTGCCGTACACCTTGAAGCTCCTGCCCTGCTTGACCTTCTTGGCGGCGCTGATGGTGACCCTGGCGGTGGCCTTGCGGCTGACGCCGGCGGCCGGGGCCTCGACGGTGAACGGGACGACGCCCTTGAGCGCCTCGCCGCCGCGGGTCGCGTACACCTCCAGCGTCCACGCGCCGGGCGCGGTGTCGTCGCTGAAGTACGTGGAGCCTCTGTGGTGGCCGTCGGGCTCCAGCGCCATGACGCCGAGGTCGTAGAACTTCCTCGTCGTGTCGCTGCGCAGCTTGGCCGTCACCGTCCGGGCGCCCTTGACCGCGGCCTCGACCTTGACCTCCACGTCCTTGCCCTTGACGAGCCTGACGGGGTCGGGGGTGACGGAGGCGTCGGTGATGCTCTGCTTGCCGGCGACCTTGACGCTGAAGGTGTTGTCACGCGGGGCGTCGCGCGTGACGGTGACGGTGAGCTTCCAGTCGCCGGGCGAGTCGTTCGCGCCGATGGCCCAGCGGCCGGTCACCACGGCCTCGCCGGGCTTCACGTCGAACGTGACGGGCCGTTCGGCCTTGCCCGGGGCTTCGATGGCGCCCTTCACGCCCTTGACCGTCTCCGGGTCCCTGAGCTTCAGCGTGGCCGTCGCTCCCGTCTCCCCCTGGAGCGGGACGTACGCGCCGGACCAGCCGGCACTGGTGAAGTCCGGCTGCTTGGCCTCCTGGGCGGCTGCGGCAGGACCCCCGAACAGAACAGCGACCCCCGTGGCGGCCGCTATCAGCGACCGCACCGTTCTTCTCATCCGATGAGTGACCCTTCGGTGGTGAAAGTGATGGTATGTGCGGGGGAGCCTAGCGTGACGCCGCAGTGAAGACCGGGGGAAGATCGGGGAATGGCCGGTGGCCCGGGCTGGTTGAACCATCTGGCACACTGGTAGCCGACCGCTTGCTGCGGTACCGGTTCCCGCCATGAGCTCAGAGGCGACCCGGCGACCGCACCCCGAAAGGAAAACCATGAAGCCCGACATCCACCCCGACTACCACGTGACCCAGGTCACCTGCACCTGCGGCAACACGTTCACCACCCGCAGCACCGCCAAGAACGGCGTCATCCACGCCGACGTGTGCTCCGCCTGCCACCCGTTCTACACGGGCAAGCAGAAGATCCTCGACACCGGCGGCCGGGTGGCGCGCTTCGAGAAGCGCTTCGGCAAGAAGGCCTCGGGCAAGTAGCTTCAGCGACGCCGGCTCCGACGCACCCGCGTGCGCCGGGCCGGCGTTTCTTGGTGCACGGCCCGCCCACCCGCACGACGAAGGACCCACGGTGAACCTCGACGAGTTGCTCAAGGAGTATTCCGAGCTGGAGATGCAGCTCGCCGATCCCGCCGTGCACGCCGACCAGGGCAGGGCCCGCACGCTCGGCAAGCGTTACGCGCAGCTCACCCCGATCGTCGGCACCTACCGCGAGCTGGAGACGGCCCGCGAGGACCTGACGGCCGCCAAGGAGCTGGCCCGCGAGGACGAGGCGTTCGCCGAAGAGGCCGCCGAGATCGAGACGCGCATCCCCCAGCTGGAGGAACGGCTCAAACACCTGCTCATCCCGCGTGATCCCAACGATGACAAGGACATCATCATGGAGATCAAGGCGGGCGAGGGCGGTGAGGAGTCCGCGCTGTTCGCCGGCGACCTGCTGCGCATGTACCTGCGCTACGCCGAGCGCATCGGCTGGAAGACCGAGATCATCGACAGCCAGCCGTCCGACCTCGGCGGCTACAAGGACGTCACGGTCGCGATCAAGGCCAAGGGCGACGACGGCGTGTGGTCCAGGCTCAAGTACGAGGGCGGCGTGCACCGCGTGCAGCGGGTGCCCGTCACCGAGTCGCAGGGCCGCATCCACACCAGCGCCGCCGGCGTGCTGGTCTACCCCGAGGCCGAGGACGTCGAGGTCCAGGTCGACCCCAACGACCTGCGCATCGACGTCTACCGCTCCAGCGGCCCCGGCGGCCAGAGCGTCAACACCACCGACTCCGCCGTGCGCATCACCCACCTGCCCACCGGCGTCGTCGTCTCCTGCCAGAACGAGAAGAGCCAGCTGCAGAACAAGGAGTCGGCGATGCGCATCCTGCGCGCCCGGCTGCTGGCCATCGCCCAGGAGGAGGCCGACGCCGCCGCGCAGGCCGAACGCAAGTCGCAGGTGCGCACCGTCGACCGCTCCGAGCGCGTCCGCACCTACAACTTCCCGGAAAACCGCATCTCCGACCACCGCGTCGGCTTCAAGGCGTATAACCTCGACCAGGTTCTCGACGGCGAGCTGAACGCCGTCACCCAGGCCCTCATCGACGCCGAAATGGCGGAGAAGCTCGCACAACACTCATGACATTCCTGCTGGACGAGATCGCCCTCGCCACCGCGCGGCTGGCAGAGGCGGGTGTGCCGTCCCCGCGCACCGACGCCGAGGAGATCGCGGCGTTCGTCCACGGCGTGCGCCGGAGCGAGCTGCACACCGTCAAGGACGCCGACTTCGACGCGCTGTTCTGGGAGGGCGTCGCCCGGCGTGAAGCCCGCGAGCCACTCCAGCACATCACCGGCCACGCCTACTTCCGCTACCTGGAGCTCGACGTCGGCCCCGGCGTGTTCGTGCCACGGCCCGAGACCGAGGTCATGGCCGGATGGGCCATCGAGACGCTGCGCGCCATGGACGTCACCGCGCCGCTCGTCGTCGACCTCGGCACCGGCTCCGGCGCGATCGCGCTGTCCATCGCCCAGGAAGTGGCCCTGGCCGAGGTGCACGCCGTCGAGGTCGACCCCCGGGCCTACAGCTGGGCCAAGCGCAACATCACCGAGCACGGCCAGGGCCGCACCCACCTGCACCCCGACGACCTCGCCGAAGCGCTGCCCGAGCTCAACGGCAAGGTCGACCTGGTCATCTCCAACCCGCCCTACATCCCGCCCGGCGCGATCCCGCGTGACCCCGAGGTGCGCGACTACGACCCGGCGCGCGCCCTCTACGGCACCGGCGACGACGGCCTCGGCGAGGTCCGGGCCGTCGAGCGCACCGCCCGGCGGCTGCTGCGCCCCGGCGGCTGGGTCGCCGTCGAGCACGCCGACGAGCAGGGCCGGTCGGTCTACCTCACCTTCCCCGAGGACAACGGCTGGCGCGACGTACGGCTGCGCCAGGACCTCACCCGCAGGGACCGCTTCGTCACCGCCCGACTCGGCCAGGACTAGGATGCACGCCGTGGGAAGACGCTTTGACTGCACCGACGCCGACCAGCGGGCCGAGGGCCTGCGCGAGGCGACCACCGCCGTCGGCCGGGGCGAGCTCGTGGTGCTGCCGACCGACACGGTCTACGGCATCGGCTGCGACGCCTTCACGGCCGCGGCCGTCACCTCGCTGCTCGAGGCCAAGGGCCGTGGCCGCGACATGCCGCCGCCCGTCCTCGTCGGCACCGTACGCGCCGCCAACGCGCTCGTCGAGGACCTCGGCCCCTACGGCCAGGACCTCATCGACGCGTTCTGGCCCGGGCCGCTGACCCTTGTCTGCAAGGCCAACCGCGCCCTGTCGTGGGACCTCGGCGACACCAAGGGCACCGTGGCCGTGCGCATGCCGCTCCACCCCGTCGCGCTCGACCTGCTCAAGGAGACCGGCCCGATGGCCGTCTCCTCCGCCAACCGCTCCGGCGCCCCGGCCGCCGTCACGGCCGCCGAGGCCGAGGAGCAGCTCGGCGAGTCCGTCTCGGTCTACCTCGACGGCGGCAGGACCAGCGACAACACGCCCTCGACCATCCTCGACCTCACCACCGCCGTGCCCCGCCTGCTGCGCCGCGGCAGCATCCCCGTCGAGAAGCTGCGGGGCATCATCGGGTACGTCGCCACCGAGGACTGAGATATACCGTCTGGCTATCCCGGCTGCGCCGGGCGGTGCCACGTGCCTACGGTTGAGCCCGGAGCTGCGACGTCCGGGAGTGACCCATGGGCAAGTTCGACGGCATGGATCCCAAGCTGGTCCGTGAGCTGCTGGCCGAGACGGAGCGGGCCACGGCCGAGCTGCGCCGCGTCGAGGCCCGGGTCACGCAGATCATGTCCACCGCCGGGCTCTCGACCCAGACCACCCACCGCCCGGTCCAGATCGCGGACGCCGCCGACCGCATGGTCAAGGACGTCAAGGCCCGGCTCGCGGTGCTGGAGAAGCGGGCCGACCCGCCCAAGCCCTCCCTCCCCACCACGGACGACACCCCCACGGCCAAGCCGGACCCGAAGCCGGACCCCAAACCGGACGCGAACGGCAAGCCGGACGGAAAGCCGGAGGGCGAGACCAAGCCCGAAGGCAAGCCCGAAGCGGACACCAAGCCCGACCCCAAGCCGGACGCCAAACCGGAGGGCAAGCCCGAAGCGGACGGAAAGCCGGACGCGGGCGACAAGCCGGACGCGGGCGACAAGCCGGACGCCAAGCCCGAAGGCAAGCCGGACAAACCAGATGCGGACACCAAGCCGGACGGCAAGCCCGAGGCGGACACCAAGCCGGACGGAAAGCCTGAGGCAGACGCCAAGCCTGACGGCAAGCCCGACGCCGACGGAAAGCCTGAGGCGAAGGACGAGCCGAAGGACGAGGACCGGGGCAGCAGGCGAGACCACGGCGCCGAGCCGGACCGCAGCGGCGAACAGGACCAGGACTGCAACCGCGACCAGGACATAGCCGACACCCCAGGCAAGGACCACCCCGACGACCCCGACCCCAGCAGGCCGCAGGTCGTCGAGGTCGACGGCACCAAGGTGCTCCAGATCCCCCTGGACCCGCCCACGGCCAGAGAGCTTGAAGGCATCCTCGACAACCTCGACCGCGCCCAGCCCGCCGACATGCCGTCGACGCCCGACGACTCCACTGGTACGCAGCCCCCGACCACCACGGACGACTGCGACAAACAGCCCGGCAACGGCCGGCCCGACGACGCGCCCGTACGTGACGCCGCCCAGAACGGCGGCCACAACGGCGCCCAGAACGGCGCGCAGAACGGCACCCCTGAGGCGCCACGTAACGACGGGCAAGGCTTCGTCGTACCACCGACCCCGCCACCGGACTCAGCCACCGGAGGCGCCGGATCCACCGCCCAGAGCGTCGCAGGCACGGGTGCGGGTGGCGACGGTGCCAACGTGATCTCGATCGGAGGCCACCCTCTCGACCCCGAAGCCCTCGGCACGGTGACGGAGAACGCCCGCGAGTACCAGCCCCACCCCCTGCCCGCCGCAGAAGGCGGCTACGGCGGCCCACCAGCCCAGGGAGGCGCCGCCCCCCTGGGCACGGCGGGCGTCCCGGATGGCGCCGTAGGAGGCGCACCTGGGGGCGTCTCAGGCGGAGCCCCAGGAGCGTACGGCGGCCTGGGCGACGGCGTGCACGGCGGAGCGGCAGGCGGCGTCACGGGCGGCATAGCGGGCGGTGCCCAAGGCGGCGTCACGGGCGGCGAAGCGGGCAGCGCAGTGGGCGGATACGGCGGCCCTGAAGCGCAGGGCGGGACCAGCACACCGCCGGCAGTCGGCGGCGCACCCGACACCCCCGTCGACGGCGGCCGGAACGGCACGCAGGACGCCGCCGACCCCCGCCAACCCGACAGTGCACAAGCCCCCCGGGACTGCCCGGAACCCTCCCAACCCGCCCCCGACCGAGACCGTCAACCCGACGCCCCCATCGACCAGAAGCCACAGCCCGGCGGTTCCCCGGGCCAGGACCAACAGCCCGGCGGCTCCACCGGCCAGGATCAACAGCCCGCCGGCTCCACAAGCCAAGACCGACAGCCCGGCGGCTCCTCCGGTCAGGACCAGCAACCCCGTAACCCGTACCCCGGTGGCTCCGCAAACCCGGACCCGCAGCCCGGCAGCCCCTCCGGTCAGGACCAGCAGCCCCGTAACCCGTACCCCGGCGGTTCCGGCAACCCGGACCCGCAGCCCGGCGGCTCCACGGAGCAGGAGCCCCGGCGGGGCGAGGGGGCGTACCGGGAGAGGCAGGGTGACGGCGGGGTGGTGTCGGTCGAGGTGAGGCCGCCGAGCCAGGAGGCGATCCGGGCCCTGGTCGAGAGCGTGACAGAGGTGCGCCCGATGGACATGCCGTCGGTCGAGGCGCCTGAGGACAACGGGCCTGACGGGCCGGTCGATCCGCGGACGCAGGAGAGGAGCGTGTGATGTACGTCGATCCGCCCGCGCCGAGGCCGAGGCAGCCGGGGGAGATGCCGCCCAAGGCCGGGGGCGGCGGCCCGCTGGACGGCCAGCCGAGGGCGTGGGAGTTCAACCCCGACTACCAGCGCCTGGTGACGGCGTGGCAGAACGTGATGCCGCTGCTGGAGAGCATGTCGGCGGCGCTGGACAAGGCTTACCAGCTGGCCAGGAGCCCGCAGACGTGGGACGCGCCGGTGGGCGGCCGGTATGTGGAGGACATCGGCGAGTGGCGGTCGAGGCTGGCGCTCTACCGGCAGGCGGTGCTGACGTCGATCAGCGACGAGGCGGCCGACACGCCGCGCTGGATCCCGAGCCCGATCGGCGCGCCGCACGCGTTCTCCTGAGCCGGGGAAGTGGGAAATCCGGACACTCGGTCGTACAGTGGGATCATGGGTGCGACACCCGACTACGGGCCCGACTTCGGGCGGCTGCGGGAGCAAGATCCCGAGGTCGCGCAGGTGCTGCTCGACGAGATGGCGCGGGTGCGCGGCGGCCTGCAGCTGATCGCGAGCGAGAACTTCACCTCGCCCGCGGTGCTGGCGGCGCTGGGCTCGACGTTGAGCAACAAGTACGCGGAGGGCTACCCGGGGCGGCGCTACTACGGCGGCTGCGAGGTGGTGGACCGGGCGGAGCGGCTGGCGATCGACCGGGCGCGTGAGCTGTTCGGCGCGGAGCACGCGAACGTGCAGCCGCATTCGGGCGCGTCGGCGAACCTGGCCGCGTACGCGGCGCTGTTGCAGCCGGGCGACACGATGCTGGCGATGGCGCTGCCGCACGGCGGCCATCTGACGCACGGCTCGCGGGTGAACTTCTCGGGCCGCTGGTTCGACGTGGCCTCCTACGGGGTGCGCCGTGACACCGAGCTCATCGACTACGACGAGGTGCGTGACCTGGCGTTGCGGCATCGGCCGAAGCTGATCGTGTGCGGGGCGACGGCGTACCCGAGGCTGATCGACTACGGCGTGTTCCGCGGCATCGCGGACGAGGTGGGCGCGTGGCTGCTGGCGGACATGGCGCACCCGATCGGGCTGATGGCGGGCGGGGCGATCCCGTCGGCGGTGCCGTACGCGGACGTGGTCACGTTCACCACGCACAAGGCGCTGCGCGGGCCGCGCGGCGGCGGGATCCTGTGCACGGAGGAGCTGGCGGCGCGGATCGACCGGGCGGTGTTCCCGTTCATCCAGGGCGGGCCGCTGATGCACGCGGTGGCGGCGAAGGCGGTGGCGTTCGGGGAGGCGTTGCGGCCGGAGTTCGCCGGCTACGCGCGGCAGGTGGTGGCCAACGCGCGGGCGCTGTGCGACACGCTGGCGGCGGAGGGGATGCGCCCGGTGTCGGGCGGCACCGACACGCATCTGGCCCTGATCGACCTGCGTGAGCTGGGGGTTTCCGGCGCGGAGGCGGAGCGCAGGTGCGCGGCGGCCGGCATCACGCTCAACCGCAACGCGATCCCGTACGACCCGGAGCCGCCCGCCGTGACGTCGGGGATCAGGGTGGGCACGCCGTGCGTGACGACGCAGGGGATGGGGCTCCAGGAATTGAAGGAGATCGGGTCGCTGGTCGCGCGGGTGGTGCGAGAGCCTGGTGCGGCGGCGGAGGTCCGGGAAAGGGTGGCCGCTCTCGTCGCCATACATCGGCCATATCTCAGCGAATATTAAGCTGGTCTGTGTCGTTTTCCGGTCACAGCCGGCCGGAGCATCCGGGAAACTAGGTCCGTGCGCGAATATCTGTTCATGGCACTCGTCGCGGCCGCGGTGACGTATCTGCTCGTCCCGCTGGTGCGCCGCTTCGCCATCCGCATCGGGGCGGCGCCGGAGATTCGCGAACGTGACGTGCACACCACGCCGACGCCCAGGCTGGGCGGGCTGGCGATGTACGGCGGGCTGGTCGCGGGCCTGCTGATCGCGAGCGAGCTGGCCAACACGGGCCGGGCGCTGGGCGTCGCGGAGGGCCAGCCGGTGCTGGCGCTCATCGTGGCCGGCGGTTTGATCACGGTGACGGGCTTCCTGGACGACTGGTGGGGCATGGACCCCTTCATCAAGCTGGCTGGCCAGATCGCGGCGGCCGGGGTGCTGGTCGCCTTCGGCCTGCGGCTGACCTACATCCCGCTGCCGAAGGACTGGGGCGGCTCCACCAGCCTCGACTACACGCTGAGCACGATCATCACGATCCTCGTCGTGGTGGTGGCGATCAACGCGGTCAACTTCGTCGACGGGCTCGACGGGCTGGCGGCCGGGATCGTGTGCATCGCGGGCATGGCGACCTGGGCCTATTCGATCTTTCTCGCGCAGAGCATCTCGGGTGACCGCATCACGACGACCGCGGCGATCGCCGCCGTCCTCATCGGCACCTGCCTGGGCTTCCTGCCGCACAACTTCCATCCGGCCAAGATCTTCATGGGCGACACCGGGGCGATGCTGATCGGCCTGGTGCTGGCGTCGTCGATCGTCACCGTGACGCCGGTCGACCCGTCGGTCATCGAGGGCATCAACCGCTTCGGCGTGCTGCTGCCGCTGCTGGTCCCGGCGGGCGTGCTGGTCCTGCCGCTGATCGACCTGATCACCGCCGTCGTGCGGCGCACCTCTCACGGCATGTCGCCGTTCGCGCCCGACCGCGGTCACCTGCACCACCGGCTGATGGACATCGGCCACTCGCACCGCCGTTCGGTGCTGATCATGTACGCGTGGGCGTTCGTGTTCGCGTTCGGCATCGTGGCGATGGCGACGTGGGGTGTGCCGGTGCTGCTGTTCCCGATCGTGATCGTGGTGGCGCTGGCGGTGCTGGTGCTGCTGATGGCCGCGCCCCGGTGGCGGGGCAGGGGCGGCGCGCGCAGGGCCGGCGGAGACCATGACGACGACGGCCCGCCCACCGGCCCGATGCCGCCGATCGTGCCGGAGTCCGAGGTCAGGCGGCGGATGCCGCCGGAGGCGGGCCCGTCGCAGCAGGACCGGGCGAGCGCGGAGCGTAACCCGGTCATTCCGGTCTACCCGGGCCGTTCATGATCGTGAACTAGAAACCACAGGTAAAAGCGGTCTTCCGTGAGCTTGTGATATCTTTCACGAGCAGGGGCCCCCAAACGCGAATGTTCTGGGGGTAGCAAACGCTCGCTTGATAACTCGTTGATGGAGCTCCGATGCAGGCCAACGACGTGCGCGTACTCAAAAGCGCCGCGATTCCCACCCTCGGGGTAGGGGCGGTGGCCGTGGTCGTGAGCCTTCTGGTGGCGGGCGGCGGCGGCGCCCTCGGCGCACTGCTCGGCGTTCTGCTCGTCGGCGTCTTCTTCAGCATCAGCGTGGTGGCCGTCGCCTACGCGGCGCGCGTCTCTCCGCAGATGATGGCCATCGCCGCGATGGTCAGCTACCTCGTCAAAGTCATCGTCATCATGGTGATGCTGGTCACTTTCCGTGACACCACGCTGTGGAACACGCAGGCGTTCGCCTGGACCGTCGTGGCCGGCACCGTCGTCTGGACCGCCTTCGAAGTCCGCGCCTTCATGAAGACGAAGATGCTCTATGTCGACCCCGACGCCAAGGTCCCCGGGCAGGGCGACTGATGAGCCTGGTAAAACGCGGGGTCCGATATGACTAGTCCTCTGCTCGCCTGCTATCGTCAGGGCCGCGATGAGCCAACAGGAACGCCGACCGGAAACCGACGGTCGGGACTTCTCCGACGCCATGTGGTCGGTCCCCAGCTACCTCCTCGCCGGGATGGCAGTCTACGGCGGACTCGGGTGGCTGTTGGACCGCTGGCTCGACATGTCCGCGTTCTTCCCCATAGGCATCGTCCTGGGGGTCTCGCTCGCCGGCTACGCGGTCTACCGGAGACACGGTCGCTAGCCGTACGGCGCGACCGCATCTCCGAGGAAACTTCTGTGATCCACTACGACGTTGAAGGGAACGCCGCGTGAGTGCGCTGACGGTCCTAGCACCTCCGGGAGAGTTCGGGGCGCCTACGCCTGACGAGCTGTTCACTCTGCCCCCGATCATTCCCGGGGTCGAATGGTTCACCAAGCCGGTGCTCCTCGCCCTTTTCAGCTCGGTCCTGGTGATCGGCATCTGCTGGGCGGCCTTCGCCAGCCCGAAGCTGGTGCCCCGGGGCATGCAGAACGTCGTCGAGCTCGGCTACATGTTCGTCCGCGACCAGGTCGCCCGGCCCTTCCTGGGCAAGGACGCCGACCGGTGGATGGGCCTGCTGGTCTCGATCTTCTTCCTGGTGCTGGTCTGGAACCTCCTGGGCGTCGTCCCGGTCCTCCAGTTCCCGGTCGCCTCGCACATCGCCTTCCCGATCGTGCTCGCGGCAACCATCTACATCCTCAAGATCTACCTGGGCATCAAGCACCAGGGCGGCATCGGCTACTTCAAGAACATGATGTTCCCGCCGGGACTGCCGAAGCCGATCTACTTCCTGCTGGCCCCGATCGAGTTCCTGTCGAACATGATCATCGCGCCCTTCACGCACGCGGTGCGACTGTTCGCCAACATGTTCGCGGGCCACATGCTGCTGGCCTTCTTCAGCATGGTGGGCTTCTGGTTCCTCTTCGAGAAGCTGACCCCGCTCGGCGCCCCCATCGGCGTCATCGGGGTGGTGATGACCATCCTGCTCACGGGCCTGGAGATGTTCATCATGTACCTGCAGGCGTTCCTGTTCGCGATGCTGGCCGCGATGTACATCGGCAGCTCGCTGCACGCGGATCACTGAGAACCACAGACCGGATTAGTCCAGACCGGTGAAATTCCGAATCACCGGCCGTCCAGTAAAGGAAAACAGCAATGAGCGTTCTCGCTGAGGTCTCCGGCAACGTCACCGCCATCGGTTACGGTCTCGCCGCCATCGGCCCCGGCATCGGCGTCGGCATCATCTTCGGTCAGGGCGTGCAGGCCATCGCGCGTCAGCCCGAGGCCTACGGCCTGATCCGCCAGAACATGCTCCTCGGCTTCGTCCTCACCGAGGCCCTCGCCCTGATCGGTCTGGTCGCCCCGTTCATTTTCCAGGGCATCGCCTGATCATCCCCTCTGACGAAAGGCTGCAACCATGATCACGGCAGCTAAGCTCATCGTTGCGGAGGAGGGCGCCAACCCTCTCATGCCGCACACTTACGAGCTCGTCGTCGGCGTCTTCGCGTTCTTCGTCGTCGTCCTGGTCGTCGGAAAGATCCTCGTCCCGCGTGTGCAGAAGACGCTGGCCGAGCGCACCGACGCCATCGAAGGCGGCATCAAGAGGGCGGAAGAGGCCCAGGCCCAGGCCCAGGTCCTGCAGCAGCAGTACGCCGAGCAGCTCGAAGAGGCCAGGCGTGACGCGGCCCGGCTGCGCGAGGAGGCTCGCGAGCAGGCGGCGCAGATCAAGGCTGAGCTCCGCGAGGAGGCGCAGGCCGAGGCCCGCCGTCTCGTCGAGGCGGCGCACGCCCAGATCGAGGCCGACCGGCAGGCGGCGTTCGCCCAGCTCCGCAACGAGGTCGGTCGCCTGTCGACCGAGCTCGCCGGCCGCATCGTCGGCGAGTCCCTGGAGGACGAGTCGCGGCAGAGCCGCATCGTCGACCGGTTCCTCGACGAGCTGGAGAGCTCCAACGCGCAGGCGGTGCGTTAATGAGGGGCTTGAGCAGGACTTCGCTGGCAGAGGTCGAGGAGCGCTTCAACGCGGTCGCCGGTAGTGCCGACCTCGGCGCGCTCTCCGACGAGCTGTTCGCTGTCGCGGATCTGCTCGACCGCGAGCACGGCCTGCGTCGCGCCCTGTCCGACCAGTCCCGGGCCGGCGAGCAGAAGGCCGCCACGGCCCGCGCGCTGCTCCAGGGCAAGGTCAGCGAGGCCACGGTCGCCACGACCGAGGCCGCCGTCTCGGCCAGGTGGTCGCGTGCCGGCGACCTGGCCGACGTGCTGGAGCGCCTGGGCGTGGTCGCCGCCGCCGCCGAGGCGGAGGGTCAGCGCAAGCTGGACGAGGTGGAGGACGAGCTCTTCCGCTTCGGCCGCATCGTCGCCGCCAACCCGGACCTGCGCCGGGCGCTCGCCGACGCCGCCGCCCCCGAGGCGGGCAAGCGCGAGCTGCTCGCGGGTCTGCTCGGCGGCAAGGCAGCACCGACCACCCAGCGGCTCATCGCGCAGGTGGCAGTGCATCCGCGAGGACGTAGCCTGGAGACGGGGCTGGAGGAGTTCGGCCGCCTTGTGGCCGAGCAGCGCCAGCGTCTCGTGGCGGTCGTGCGCAGTGCCGTCGAGCTGACGGAGACGCAGAAGCAGCGGCTCGCCGCCTGGCTGCGCTCCTCCTACGGCCGAGACGTGCACCTGAATGTCGAGGTGGACAAGCGAGTGCTCGGTGGGTTCTCGGTCCGCATCGGCGACGAGATCATCGACACCACAATCGTGGGACGAATCGAAGAAGTCCGCCGCCGGTTGGCCGGCTAGGCGAAGAGGGAGACAGAGTAGAGATGGCGGAGCTTACGATCCGGCCGGACGAGATCCGGGACGCGCTTGAGCGCTTCGTCCAGGCGTACGAACCGGAAGGCGCCGCGCGCGAGGAGATCGGGACCGTCGTCGACGCCGGCGACGGCATCGCCCATGTCTCCGGCCTTCCCTCGGCGATGGCGAACGAGCTGCTCGAGTTCGAGAACGGCACGCGCGGCCTGGCACTGAACCTCGACACCCGTGAGATCGGTGCCGTGGTCCTGGGCGAGTTCAGCGGCATCGAGGAGGGCCAGACGGTCCGCCGGACGGGCGAGGTCCTGTCCGTGCCCGTCGGTGACGCCTTCCTCGGCCGCGTGGTCGACCCCCTGGGCAACCCCCTGGACGGCAAGGGCGCCATCGAGTCCGAGGGCCTGCGCGCCCTTGAGCTCCAGGCCCCGTCGGTCGTCCAGCGGCAGCCGGTGAAGCAGCCGCTGCAGACCGGCATCAAGGCCATCGACGCCATGACGCCGATCGGCCGCGGCCAGCGTCAGCTGATCATCGGCGACCGTGGCACCGGCAAGACCGCGATCGCGGTCGACACCATCCTCAACCAGCGCGAGGGCTGGCTGTCGGGCGACCCGGAGAAGCAGGTCCGCTGCGTCTACGTCGCCGTCGGCCAGAAGGGCTCGACCATCGCGCAGGTCAAGGCGCGGCTGGAGGAGGCCGGCGCGCTCGAGTACACGACCATCGTCGCCGCCCCCGCCTCCGACCCGGCCGGCTACAAGTACCTCGCCCCCTACACCGGCTCGGCCATCGGCCAGCACTGGATGTACCAGGGCAAGCACGTTCTCATCGTCTTCGACGACCTGACCAAGCAGGCCGACGCCTACCGCGCCGTGTCCCTGCTGCTGCGTCGCCCGCCGGGCCGTGAGGCCTTCCCCGGCGACGTGTTCTACCTCCACTCCCGCCTGCTGGAGCGCTGCGCGAAGCTCTCCAACGACATGGGCGGCGGCTCGATGACCGGTCTGCCGATCATCGAGACGAAGGGCAACGACGTCTCGGCGTTCATCCCGACCAACGTCATCTCCATCACCGACGGCCAGTGCTTCCTGGAGACCGACCTGTTCAACGCGGGTGTCCGTCCCGCGATCAACGTCGGTATCTCTGTCTCGCGAGTCGGTGGTTCGGCGCAGGTCAAGGCCATGCGCAAGGTGGCCGGCACGCTCAAGCTCTCCCTGTCGCAGTACCGCGACCTGGAGGCGTTCGCGGCCTTTGCCTCCGACCTGGACGCCGCGTCCCGGGCCCAGCTCGACCGCGGTCAGCGCCTGGTCGAGCTGCTCAAGCAGCCGCAGTACTCGCCGTTCCCGGTCGAGAAGCAGGTCGTGTCGGTGTGGGCCGGCACCACCGGTGAGCTCGACGAGGTGCCGGTCGAGGACGTGCGCCGCTTCGAGGGTGAGTTCCTCGACTACCTCGGCTCCTCCCACAAGGGTGTCTTCGACGGCATCCGGGAGACCAACGAGCTGTCCGACGACGCGGTGACCGTGCTCAAGGACGCGATCGTGGAGTTCAAGAAGGGCTTCACCACCTCCTCGGGTGAGCTGCTGGTCAAGGACGAGCCGGTGGCGCCGCTCGGTGCCGACGAGGTCGGCCAGGAGAAGATCAAGAAGGTCGTCCGTCCGGCGGCGGAGAAGTAGGACATGGGTGCCCAGCTAAGGCTGCTGCGGCGGCGGATCAGCTCGGTCAAGTCGACCGCGAAGATCACGCGCGCCCAGGAGCTCATCGCCTCTTCGCGGATCGTGAAGGCGCAGATGCGGATGCAGGCGGCGCTGCCGTACGAGCGTGAGATCACTCGCGCCGTCACCGGCGTCGTCAGCAACGCGGCCAGCGTCGACCATCCGCTGACCGTGGCGAAGGAGAACCCCGCCAAGGCGGGCGTCCTCATCGTCACCAGCGACAGCGGGTTCTGTGGCGGCTTCAACGCCAACGTCCTGCGCGAGGCCGAGGCCCTGCGCGGGCTGCTGGAGGGCCGCGGCCTCAGCGTCGTCCCGTTCGTCACCGGGCGCAAGGGTGTCACCTGGCACTCCTTCCGCCAGCGGGAGATGGGCGGGCAGTGGGTCGGTTTCTCCAGGAACCCGGCTTACGCCGACGCCAAGGAGATCGCCAACACGCTGATCGACTCCTTCAAGGACGACAACGGGATCGACGAGATCCACATCGTCTCGACCGAGTTCGTCTCGATGCTGACGCAGAACGTCGTGGTCAGGCGGATCCTGCCGCTGGAGGTCGAGGAGACCGAGGCGACGGAGTCCACCACGATCCCGCCGTACTTCGAGTTCGAGCCCACGGCGGGCGACGTGCTGGAGACGCTGCTGCCGCGTTACGTGGAGTCGCGCATCTTCACCGCGCTGCTGCAGTCGGCGGCCTCCGAGGAGGCCGCGCGGCGGCGCGCGATGAAGTCGGCCACCGACAACGCCAACGAGCTGATGCGGATGCTGACCCAGCAGATGAACCAGGCTCGTCAGGCCGAGATCACCCAGGAAATCAGCGAGATCGTCGGTGGCGCCAACGCGCTCGCTGACGCCGCAGCGGGGAAAGAGTGAAATGACTGCAGAGGCTGTTGAAACTGTAGAAACCCCCGCGGCCGGCACTGGCCGCGTGGCCCGCGTCACCGGCGCCGTCGTTGACGTGGAGTTCCCCGTCGAGGGGATGCCCGAGATCTACAACGCGCTCAAGGTCGAGGTGACCCTCGGCGGCGAGACCAAGACCCTGACCCTCGAGGTCGCCCAGCACCTGGGTGACAACCTCGTCCGGGCCATCTCGATGCAGCCGACCGACGGCATGGTCCGCGGCCAGGCGGTGCTCGACACCGGCGCGCCGATCTCGGTGCCCGTCGGCGACGTCGTCAAGGGCCACGTGTGGAACGCGCTGGGCGAGACGCTGGACGTGCCGACCTCCTCGCTCAAGATCGAGGAGCGGTGGGGCATCCACCGTCCGTCGCCGGCCTTCGACCAGCTCGAGTCCCGCACGGAGCTGCTGGTCACCGGCATCAAGGTCATCGACCTGCTCACCCCGTACGTGCAGGGTGGCAAGATCGGTCTGTTCGGCGGCGCGGGCGTCGGCAAGACCGTTCTGATCCAGGAGATGATCCGCCGCGTCGCCCGTAACTTCGGTGGCACCTCGTGCTTCGCCGGCGTGGGTGAGCGCACCCGTGAGGGCAACGACCTCTGGCTGGAGATGGAGGAGGCGGACGTCCTCAAGGACACCGCGCTCGTCTTCGGTCAGATGGACGAGCCGCCGGGCACCCGTCTGCGGGTGGCGCTGTCGGCGCTGACCATGGCGGAGTACTTCCGCGATGTTCAGGGACAGGACGTGCTCCTGTTCATCGACAACATCTTCCGCTTCACGCAGGCCGGTTCCGAGGTGTCCACGCTGCTCGGCCGTATGCCGTCCGCGGTGGGCTACCAGCCGACGCTGGCCGACGAGATGGGTGTGCTCCAGGAGCGCATCACCTCGACGCGCGGTCACTCGATCACCTCCATGCAGGCGATCTACGTGCCCGCCGACGACATCACCGACCCGGCCCCGCACAACGCGTTCGCGCACCTCGACGCGCAGACCGTGCTTTCGCGGCCGATCTCGGAGAAGGGCATCTACCCCGCGGTGGACCCGCTCGACTCCTCCTCCCGGATCCTCGACCCGCAGATCGTCGGCGAGGAGCACTACCGGGTGGCCCAGGAGACCAAGCGGATCCTGCAGAAGTACCGCGAGCTCCAGGACATCATCGCCATCCTCGGTATCGACGAGCTCTCCGAGGAGGACAAGGTCACCGTCCAGCGGGCCCGCCGCATCGAGCGCTTCCTGTCGCACCCGATGTACGCGGCCGAGGCCTTCACCGGCCAGCCGGGCGAGACCGTGCCGCTGGACGAGACCATCGCCTCCTTCAAGGGCCTCTGCGCGGGTGAGTACGACCACCTGCCCGAGCAGGCGTTCTTCATGGTCGGCGGCATCGAGCAGGCCGTGGCCAAGGCCAAGGAACTCGAGCGTCGCTAAGTCGCCCTACCGGTGGTGGCGCGGTTGCGGCCGGGCCACCACCTGATCGGAAAGGAACCTACACAAGTGGCGAAGCTACGCGTAGGGGTTGTCTCACCCGAGCGTGAGATCTGGTCGGGCGAGGCCGACATGGTGATTGCCAAGACCGTGGACGGCGAGATCGGTATTATGCCGCAACACGCACCCGTGCTCGGCGTCCTCGTCGAGGGCGGCGTGCTGAAGGTGAAGCGGGAGGGCCAGGACGACCTGGTCGCCGCGGTCCACGGCGGTTTCATCTCCGTGGCCGACGACGAGGTCTCCGTGCTCGCCGAGGTGGCCGAGCTCGGTTCCGAGGTCGACGTCGCGGCTGCCCGTGACGCTCTCGACCGGGCCCAGGCCTCGATCGAGGCCAACCAGGAGGACGCTGACGCGGCCATCGAGGCGAAGCGGGCCAGGGCCCGGCTGCGCGCGGCGGGCGAAGAGGTCTGATATTACGAGCGCTAGGGGGCGGCAGGCATGGTCGAGACTTTGGTGATCTGTGCGCTGCTTGCCGCCGCTCTGGCGGTCGTGCGTTACTTCATGCTCGCGCGCCGGGGGAGCGTACCCTGCCGGCTGCGTGTCGGGCAGGGAGCCTGGCAGAGCGGCGTAGCGCGCTACGCCGACGGAGAGCTCCACTGGATTCCGCTCATGGGTGTGCGACTGAGGCCGCGCCACGCGATCGCGAGGCGCGGCCTCGTCGTTTCCCAGCGCAGGGAGATCGACGGCGGCCTGTACGCGGTCGACTGCTCCGGCTCCACCCGTGACCTGTCGCTGGCGATGAGCGCCGACGCGCTGACCGGTTTCCTGGCCTGGCTGGAGTCGGCGCCGCCGAGCGCTTACCTGGACGTCGCCTGATCAGCGGGCTTGATCAGCGGGTGCCGCCGGGCTTCCAGAGGATCTCGTCGCCCGCGTGGGCGATCCGGCACAGGATGAACAGCAGGTCCGACAGCCGGTTGAGGTAAGTCGCGGTCAGCGGGTTCATGTCGTCGTGGGTGTGCAGGGCCGCCCACGTGGTGCGTTCGGCCCGGCGTACGGTGACGCGGGCGACGTGCAGGCTCGCGGTGGCGGGGTCGCCGCCGGGCAGGATGAAGCTGCGCAGCGGCTTGAGCCGGGCGTTGAAGTGGTCGCACTGCTCTTCGAGCCGGTCGATGTAGGACTGCTCGACGCGCAGCGGCGGGAACTCGGGGTCGGCCGTGACCGGGGTGGCGAGGTCGGCGCCGAGGTCGAACAGCTCGTTCTGGACCCGTACCAGCACTTCCACGAGGTCGGCGGGCAGGGTGCCGTGCGCGAGGGCCAGCCCGAGGTGGGCGTTGGCCTCTTCCACGTCCGCGTAGGCGGCCAGTCGCGGATCGGTCTTGGACGTGCGGCTCATGTCGCTGAGCGATGTCGTGCCGTCGTCTCCGGTGCGGGTGTAGATGCGGGAGAGGACGACCGGCTTGTCCTTGTCTGCGCGCGTCATGAGCCCAGCGTAATGACAAATGTCATCCGGAACGGACGCGTAGCGCATGCCAGGCTCCTGATTTCAGCACCTACCAGGGCTAACGCCTGTTACGGGACGATTGGTGCATGACGAAGGAGAGAACCTGATGCTCGAGATCAGCGAACTGCGCAAGCGCTTCGCCGCGGCCCCCGGGGCGACCGAGGGCAAGCTCGCCTTGGACGGGATCGGCTTCACGGTCCGGCCGGGGGAGATGTTCGGGTTCGTCGGCGCGAACGGCGCCGGCAAGACGACGACGATGCGGATCGTCATGGGGGTCCTGAAGGCCGACTCCGGTTCGGTGAGCTGGCAGGGCAAGCCGCTGGGCTACGGCGAGCGGCAGCGGTTCGGCTACATGCCGGAGGAGCGCGGCCTCTACCAGAAGATGCGCGCCGGCGAGCAGATCGAGTACTTCGGCCAGCTCCACGGCCTGAGCGCGCCGGCGGCCAAGAAGGCCACCGACGACCTGCTGGAGCGGCTGGGCCTGACCGAGCGCAGGAACGACTCGGTGGAGTCGCTGTCGCTGGGCAACCAGCAGCGCGTGCAGCTCGCCGTCGCGCTGGTGCACGACCCCGAGGTGCTGATCCTCGACGAGCCGTTCTCCGGGCTCGACCCGATCGCGGTCGAGACGCTGGCCACGGCCCTTCAGGAGCGCTGCCGCGGCGGCGTCCCCGTCATCTTCTCCAGTCACCAGCTCGAACTGGTCGAGCGGCTGTGCGACTCGGTCGGCATCGTGTCGGCCGGCCGGATGGTGGCCAGCGGCACGGTCGGCGACCTGCGCGCCGCCGAGGGCGGCACGCTGCGGGTCGTGGTGCGCAGCGCGACGCCGGGCTGGGCCGACGGCCTGCCGGGCGAGCTCAGCGTGACCGGCGACCGCCACACCCTGCTCGTCGCCGGCGGCGACGACCAGGAGATCCTGCGCCGCGCACTCAAGGCCGGGCACGTGGAGCACTTCGGCGTCGAGCAGCCGACCCTCACCGAGATCTTCAAGGAGGCCGTGGCGTGAACGGCATGATGCTGGTGGCCAGGCGCGAGATCGGCACCCAGGTCAGGACGCGGGCCTTCAAGATCAGCCTGCTGATCACCGCGGTGCTGGTCGGCGCGCTGGCCTTCGCCCCCAAGCTGCTCGACCGCCCCGACTCCTACACCGTGGGCACGGTCAACTCCCAGCAGCTCCCGCTGGCGCAGGCGGCGCCGGACGCCACGTTCGAGTGGCGTGCGTTCCCGGACGAGGAGGCCGCCAAGGAGGCGGTGCTCGCCGGAGACGTGGACGCCGCGCTCATCGACGGCGTCAAGGTCATCACCGACGGCGAGATCGAGACCGAGCTCGGCGTGCTCATGCAGAGCACGAACCGCGAGGTCAAGCTGGGCGCGGCCGGGGTGTCGATCCCGCCGCTGCAGATGCAGTCGGTCGGCGCCGACACCCGCTACGAGGCCGCCCGCACCGGAATCGCCGTGGTGCTCGTGCTGGTGCTCTTCATGTTGATCATCGGACAGACCATGATGGTCGCCATGGGCGTGGTCGAGGAGAAGGGCAGCCGGATCGTGGAGATCCTGCTCAGCTCGATCCGGCCGTGGCAGCTCCTCGGCGGCAAGATCATCGGGCTGGGCGTGCTCGGCCTGATCAACCTGGGCACGATCCTCGTGGTCGGCCTCGCCGCCTCGTTCGCCTCCGGCTTCGCCGCCGACTTCCCGCCGGGCATGGCGGGCATCGTGGCGGGCGTGCTGGTCTGGTTCGTGCTCGGCTACGCCTTCTTCGCCACGCTCGCCGCCGCCCTGGCCTCGCTGGTCTCCCGCCAGGAGGAGGTCGGCAACGTGATGTCGCCGCTGACCATGCTCATCATGGCCGCCTACTTCGTGGCCTTCTACGCCACCAGCGACCCGACCGGCACGCTGGCCACGATCGTGTCGTTCGTCCCGCCGTTCTCCTCCATGGTGATGCCGGTGCGGATGGCCGCCACCGAGGTGCCGCTGTGGGAGGTCGGGGCCTCGGCCGCGCTGATGATCGTCGCCGTGCTCGCCACGCTGTCCTTCGGGGCCAAGGTGTATGAGCGGGCCGTGCTGCGGACCGGCGCCCGGGTCAAGCTGGGTGAAGTGCTGCGCGCCAAGTGATGAATCCGATCGATCGGGCCCGGCGCCACACGCTGCACATGATGGCCTCCATCGTGGTGATGCTGTGGCTGTTCATCATCGGGCGGCTGTTCCTGCACGCCGAGGACGTCCACTGGCAGCGCGTCGTGCCCGGGCTGATCGCGGTGACGGCGTTCACCTGGTACTACCACCGGGCCGTCTCGGCCGTGCTGCGCGACCGCTACGCCCGGCGGGAGGTCACGATCGCCGGGGTGCTCGCGCTGGTGACCGCGAGCGCCGGCGGGGCCGACCCGATGAGCTGGGGGTTCACGCTGGCGGCCTGGCTGTCGGTGGCGGCGATCGGCGTACGGGTCCGCACCGCCACGGTCATGGCGGTGGGCACGATGGCCGCCGGGGTGCTGCTGGGCCTGGGCAACTACCTGCTGGACCCGGACGTCCTGCTCCTGCGTGACGTGACCGCCGGCCCCGTCGTGGCGTACCTGGTCTTCATCTACGGGCTGTTCTGCGTGGCGTTCCCGTGGACGAACCGGGTGTGGATGTGGATCTGGCAGCTCGCCGTCCAGGCCAGCGAGGGCAAGGAGGCGCACACACGGCTCGCGCTCGCCGAGGAGCGGCTGCGCTTCTCCCGCGACCTGCACGACCTGGTCGGCCACCAGCTCTCGGCCATCGCGGTCAAGACCGAGCTGGCGGTGCGCCTGGCCGACGCCGACACCGGGGCGGCCAAGGCGGAGATGACCGAGGTCCACGCGCTCACCAGGAAGGCGCTGAAGGAGCTGCGGCAGGCCGTGCGCGGCTACCGCGAGCTTGACTTGGGCGCGGAGCTGAATAGCGTGAAAGGGGTCCTGGAAGCGGCGGGGGTGCGCTGCGAGACGCGCCTGCCCCACCGCGAGCTGCCCGAAGGCGTGGCGCCGGTGTTCGCCTACGTCGTCCGCGAGGCGGTGACCAACGTGCTCAAGCACAGCACGGCCACCTTCTGCGACATCCTCATCCGGTTCACCGATGAGGAGGCGGAGGTGCGGGTCCGCAACGACGGGGCGACCGGCCGCAGCGGCGACGAGCTGGGCAGCGGCCTTTCGGGGCTGGCCGAGCGGGTGGGCGCCGTGCGGGGCACGCTGACGGCCGGTCCGGTCGACGACGGGCACTTTCTGCTGCGAGCGGTCGTGTCGTTGCCGATTGCTGGGTAGTGGGAAGATGTCGGGGTTCGCCCCGGCGCACGTTGTTCTGAGGAGGTGGCATGCGCGTCCGGGGCAATCCGAAGGCACAGGTGGTGCGGACCGGTCAGCGGCTCGACGCGGGGACGTCGGCGGGCGTGCGGACGATGCTGCACGAGGCCGTCGACTCCGGCGAGGGCGACCTGATCCTCGACCTCTCCAAGCTGGAGATGATCGACGCCACCGGTCTCGGAGTGCTCGTGGGCACGCATCGGCTCGCGCTGAGCGCGCAACGCCGCCTCGTCCTTCGGGGGGTGCCCCCGCGGATCATGCGGATACTTGCGGTGACCCGGCTGAATCGGGTGCTCCACGTCGAGGTGACGCACGCCGCGGTGGCCTGAGCGACACATATCGGACCGGGTGGCGATCAGCCGCCGCCCGCTCCCTTCAGGTCCTGCCCCGCAGCCTGGCCAGCGTGGCCGGCGTCTGGGCGTCCAGCCAGTCGGCGAGCTGCTCGAACGACACGCAGCGCACCTCCTGCCGGGTGCAGACCCGGTCCATCAGCCCGAGCAGCGCCCGCTGGTAGATGCCGCCGTTCCAGCTCGCGAAGTGGTGGCCGATGAACACCGGGGCCCGGTCGGTGCGCAGCGAGCGCTCCACGGCGCGCTCGTAGGCGCGGCCCGCCTGCCGCTCCCAGCGGTCCCGTAGCCGCCGCGGGCCGGGCCTGGCGCCGCTCTGCACCGCGTAGAGGTTGTAGTCCATGGCGAGCACCTGCCGGCCGCCCACGTCGATGCCCGGCAGCGGGAACTGCCACAGGCCCGCCCGCTTGCGCGGCCAGGCCGCCACGCCGGTGCCCGACGCGTCGTAGCGCCACCCGTACGAGCGGAAGGCCCGGAACATCGCCTGCCGGTCACCTTGCAGGCAGGGGGTACGGCCGCCGCGGACGGCCTCGCGGACCCGGAACGGCAGGTCGGGCAGGTGCGTCAGGCCGGAGTTGCGCCGCCAGTCGGTGACGAAGCGGTGGAACTGGCGGATCTCGCTGCGCCAGTCGGCGGCCGACCAGGAGTTGACGCCGCGGCTGCCGCAG
Organism: Nonomuraea sp. ATR24; assembly: GCF_041950485.1. Taxonomy (NCBI): domain Bacteria; kingdom Bacillati; phylum Actinomycetota; class Actinomycetes; order Streptosporangiales; family Streptosporangiaceae; genus Nonomuraea; species Nonomuraea sp. ATR24. Next base: position 107,226 of record NZ_JBGNUU010000018.1, on the reverse strand, counting down.
AAGTGGCCGTTGAAGTGGGTGCCGATCTCGTGGCCGGCGTTCCAGGCGGCGGTCAGCTCGCGGGCCTGCAGCCGCATCCGGGCGGGCCGCTGGAAGCCGATGTCGGAGCTGCCGCGCCGGTGGCCGGGGGGACGGTAGAGGCGGCGGTGGTCGGAGGGCAGGAGGTAGACGCCGGACAGGAAGAACGTCAGGGTGGCCCGGTTGCGGGCCGCGGACTCGCGGAAGGCGCGGAACCAGCCGTTGCCCACCCCGGCACCGTCGAAGGAGATGACCACGAACTGGGGTGGCCGTTCGCCGTCGGCGAGACTGCAGCGCACGCTTTCGCACCAATCGCGCCGGGTGGCCGTCTCCTGGACGGCCTTTTCCCCGGGCGGCTCGCTAGGTGTGCTGATTTGCCGGACTTGTCCGGCGCAGGAGGTGGTCGTCGCTATAAGGAAAATGCCGATAATCCCGCGTATCACTCGGCCATGAAACCACGGTGCGTAATCAAATCATCACGACGCTCCGAGCGACCGGCCGAAGATGTGCACGGCCACGGCCACCAGTTCGTCGATCTCGGGCGGATCCTCTGCCAGGAGCCATTCGATGAGTAGCTCCTGAAGCGCCCCAATTACGCCGAGCGCCACCAGGCGCCGATTCGCCACGATGGCCGCCGGGAATTCGGCCGAGGCGTCCTCCACGAGGCGGGCGAAGGAGTCGATGGCGCGCTGCCGGGACGCCGAGAGGATGTCGCCGCTCCGGCGCACCTCGACGTGCATGATGCGGGCCCGGCGCCAGTCAGCAGTAGCGAACTCGATATATGCCCGTATCCCCGCTTTGATCCGCCCGTCGAGTGTGTTAGGCGCATCTTGTAACGCTTTGGCCACGACGGCCAGGCTTTCCTCCACGCACCGCTCGTGGAGGACCTGAAGGAGTTCCTCCTGGCTGCTGAAACATTCATAGAAGGCGCGGTTGGAGATCCGCGCCTCCGAGCACAGCCTTTCGATCGTCGTGACCGTGAAACCTGGTTTCGCGTATAGCGTGTAGGCGGCTGTCATCAGCCGCTCGCGTCTGTCCGCCAGCCTTTGCTCAGCCGACATTCCCCGGTAAGACCGGTTCACATTCCACCCGTCCGCATGATCGTGGCCCCCGAGCACACAATTATGGATGGATGATCGCATTAGGGAAAGAGTATGAAGATTATCTCTTACGTCGGCCGTGCAAGAACGTGACAAGTCTGATCAGCCGCTCAAGCTCTTGCTCGCCTCTGGTGAACGAGGTCAGGTTCATCCCCGGCAGCGCGAACCGCTGACGGGAGACCGCCTTGGGCCGGGCGAACTCGCGCAGCCCGTCGGCGCCGTGGATGCGCCCGAACCCCGAGTCTCCCACCCCGCCGAACGGCAGCGCGGGCACTCCGGCGAACGAGATGACCGAGTTGACGGCCGTCATCCCGGTCCGCATCGCGCGGGCCAGCTCCATCGCCCGGCGCCTGTTGCGCGAGAACACCGTGCCCGCCAGCCCGTACGCCGAGGCGTTGGCCAGCTCCAGCGCCTCGTGCACGTCACGGGTGCGCCGTACGGTGATCGTCGGCCCGAACGTCTCCTCGCGGACGGCGGGGGAGTCCTCCGGCACGTCCGCCACGATCACCGGGTCGACGAACGGCGCCCGCACCGAGTCCGGCCCGCCGGTGACCACCGTGCCCGACTTGGCGGCCTCGTCGATGTGCCGCCTGATGACGTCGAGCTGGCCCGGCATGGTGATCGGCCCGTAGTGCTCGCCCGCCCGGACCGAGGCGGCCCGCTGCGACAGCTCGCGCATGAACGGCTCGTAGACCGCGTCGACCACGTACACCCGCTCGACGCCCACGCACGTCTGCCCGGCGTTGGACAGCGCGCCCCACAGGCACGCGTCGGCGGCGGCCTCCAGGTCGGCGTCGGCGTCGACGATGAACGCGTCCTTGCCCCCGCACTCGATCACCACCGGCGTCAGGTTCTCGGCGCAGGCCGCCATGACGCGCTTGGCCGTCGCCGTCGAGCCGGTGAACGCGACCTTCTTGACCCGCGGGTCGCGGGCCAGCGCCGCGCCGGTCTCGCCCAGGCCGGTCACCGTCTGGAAGATCGGGTGCTCCGGCACCGCCTCGGCGACCAGCTCCGCCATCCGCACGCCGACGCCCGGCGTGAGCTCGCTCGGCTTGAACACGACCGCGTTGCCCGCCGCCAGCGCGTAGGCGATCGAGCCCATCGGCGTGAAGACCGGATAGTTCCACGGCCCGATCACGCCGACGACGCCCAGCGGCAGGTACTCGAGGCTGGCCGCCAGGTTGACGCCGATCATGCCGGTCGCGACGCGCCGCCTGCGCAGCACCTTCTCGGCGTGCCTGGCCGCCCAGTCGAGGTGCGTGATGGCCAGCACGATCTCCAGCGTGGCGTCGCCGACCGGCTTGCCCGTCTCCTCGTGCACCAGGGCGGCCAGCTCCCGCAGGTGGCGGGTGACGACCGCCTTGGCGTCGAGCAGCCGCCGCCGGCGCCCGGCGTGACCCAGCCCGCCCCACCAGGCGGCGGCCGTCTCCGCCCGCGCCACGGCCGCGCCGACCGCCTCGGCGTCCTGGTTGGGATGGCTGCCGACGACCGCGCCGGTGGCCGGGTTGAGCGAGTCGAACGTGAGCGTCGTCATGGCGTCACGATAGACCGGTAAATCAGTACTTACTAGAAGAGCGTGGGGTTCTCCGGCTCGATGCCGCGCAGGGCGTCGTAGTCGAGCGTCACGCAGTCGATGCCGCGGTCGGCCGCCAGCACCCGCGCCTGCGGCTTGATCTCCTGCGCGGCGAACACGCCCCGCACCGGCGACAGCAGCGGATCGCGGTTGAGCAGCTCCAGATAGCGGGTGAGCTGCTCGACGCCGTCGATCTCACCGCGGCGCTTGATCTCCACCGCCACCGTGGCGCCGCCGCCGTCACGGCACAGGATGTCGACCGGGCCGATGGCCGTCATGTACTCGCGCCGGATCAGCGAATAGCCCTCGCCCAGCGTGGTGATGTGCTCGGCCAGCAGCTCCTGGAGGTGCGCCTCGACGCCGTCCTTGATCAGGCCAGGGTCGACGCCCAGCTCGTGGCTGGAGTCGTGCAGGATCTCCGCCATCGTCAGGACCAGCTTCTCGCCGGTCTTGCCGTGGGTGACGGTCCAGGTGCCGTCGTCCTCCTTGAGCTTGCACGGCGGATTCATCCAGTTGAGCGGCTTGAAGGCGCGGTCGTCGGCGTGAATGGACACGCTGCCGTCAGCCTTGATGAGAACGAGCCTCGGCGCCATCGGCAGGTGTGCCGTGAGCCGTCCGATGTAATCCACGCTGCATCGCGCGATGACCAGCCGCATGACTGGCAACCCTATCGGCTCTGGAAAACTACAGGTATGGCGTTCGAAATGGTGGGAGTGGTCGGGCTCGGCACGATGGGGGCCGGGATCGCGGAGGTGTTCGCACGGGCCGGGCTGCGGGTGATCGGCGTCGAGGCCGACGCCGACGCCCTGGCCAGGGGGCGCGGCCACCTGGAGAGATCGACGCAACGGGCGGTCGACAGAGGCAGGCTCGACGGCCCCGGCCGGGACCGGATCCTCGGCCTGATCACGCTGACCACCTCACGCGAGGACCTGCGTGACGCCGACCTGGTCGTCGAGGCGATCCCGGAGATCCTCGACCACAAGATCGGCCTGTTCCGCGACCTCGACCGGATCTGCAAGCCGCAAACGGTGCTGGCCACCAACACCTCCTCGCTCCCGGTCACCGCGCTGGCCGCCGCCACCGGCAGGCCGGGCCGGGTCGTGGGCCTGCACTTCTTCAACCCGGCACCGGTCATGAAGCTCGTCGAGGTCGTCGGCACCGTCGTGACCGACGACGGGCTGCCCGCCGAGATCGCCGAGCTGGCCGCCCGGCTGGGCAAGACCCCGGTGTCCGTCGGCGACCGCGCCGGGTTCGTGGTCAACCGGCTCCTGCTGCCCTACCTCAACCACGCCGCCGTGCTGCTGGAGCAGTGCGTGGCGGGGCGCGACGACATCGACGCCGCCATGACCCGCGGCGCCGGGCTGCCGATGGGCCCCTTCCAGCTGCTCGACCTCATCGGCCTCGACACCGCGTACGAGGTGATGGGGGTGCTGTTCGACGAGACCCGCGACCGGCGGCACGCCCCCGCGCCGCTGCTGCGCGAGCTCGTCGCCGCCCGGCTGCTCGGCCGCAAGACCGGGCGCGGCTTCCACGGCGACGAGCCGATGCGCCGCGAGCCCGAGAAGTCGTCGGTGATCACCTTCGGCGTCGACGGGCCCGACCCCGCCGGGATCGGCGAGCGGCTGCGCGCGGCGGGCTTCAAGTCCTCCGACGAGCCCGAGGTGATCCTGCGGGCCGCCGACCGGCCGGTGATCGAGCACGCCGTCCAGCTGCGCGACCCGGCCAAGCTTGTCGGCGTGCGCGTCGTCGGCGACCGCGTCGCCGAGCTCGCCGCCACCATCCTCACCTCGCCGGAGGCCGCGCGCTGCGCCCGCGACCTGATGAAGGTGATCGGGCTGACGCCCGTCGCCTGCCGCGACCGGGCCGGCTTCGTCACCGACGCGCTGCTCTACCCCTACCTCAACGACGCCGTGCGCATGTACGAGTCGGGCTACGCCTCCATCGGCGACATCGACACCGCCATGAAGCTGGGCTGCGGCTACCCGGCGGGGCCGTTCGAGACGCTGGAGACGATCGGCCTGGCCGTGGTGCGCGACGGGCTGCGCGCCCTCTACGCCGAGTACCGCGAGCCCGCCTACGCCCCCGCGCCGCTGCTCGACCAGCTCGTCACCGCCGGCGTGCGCGCTTTTCCCCGGCCATGAGCCCGCGCCGCGCCCGCCGCAAGGAGTCCACCCGGCCGATCGCCTTCCCCAGCGCCACCGACCGGGTGGAGGAGTGGCCCGACGGGGAGTGGAAGGTGCGCGCGCTCAGCGGCGCCTCCTCGGCCAAGAACTACCGCTGTCCCGGCTGCGACCAGGAGATCCGCACCGGCCAGCCGCACCTGGTGACCTGGCCCAACTGGACGGGCGGCGACGAGGAGCGCCGCCACTGGCACACGGTGTGCTGGCGTAAGAGACGTGACCGCGGCCCCGGCCGCAGCCGCTACTGAGAGGAACGACGTGGAGATTCGCGCGGCGAGCGTGCTGCCCGCCCGGCGGGAGCCGATCGAGCTGCACACCGGCGACGGCCTGACCCTGGTCGGCGAGCTGGCCCAGCCCGAGGACCGCCCCCCCGTGGCGACGCTGGTGACGTTGCATCCGCTGCCCACGCACGGCGGGTTCATGGACAGCCACGTGTACAAGAAGGCCGCCAACCGGCTGCCCGCCCTGGCCGGGATGGCGGTGCTGCGCTTCAACACGCGCGGCACCTCGTCCGAGCGCGGCACCTCCCAGGGCGCGTTCGACGGCGGCGAGGGCGAGCGGTTCGACGTGGCCGCGGCGCTGGAGTACGCCGAGTATCACGACCTGCCGCGCGTGTGGGTGGTCGGCTGGTCGTTCGGCAGCGAGCTGGCGCTCAAGTGGGCGCACGACCCGCTGGTGGAGGGCGCGATCCTGCTCTCCCCGCCGCTCCACAGGGCCACCGACGACGACCTCGACGCCTGGGCGGCGTTCGGCCGGCCGCTGGTGGCGCTGGTGCCGGAGTTCGACGACTACCTGCGTCCGGAGGAGGCCAGGCGGCGCTTCGCCCGGGTGCCGCAGGCGGAGGTCGTCGGCGTCGACGGGGCCAAGCACCTGTGGGTGGGCGAGCCGTACGTGCGCGTCGTCCTGAACGAGATCGTCCGGCGCGTCGTGCCGGAGGCGTACCCCCTGCCGACCGAGGTCTGACCGCGCTAGAATCTTGTTCGGTCCCGAGCGAGGAGGCACGATGGGCGCGTTTGCCCTCGACGGTAAGAAGGCCCTGGTCACCGGGGCGTCCAAGGGGATCGGCAAGGCCATCGCGCTCGCCTACGCCGAGGCGGGCGCGGACGTGGCGCTGGTCTCACGCAACGCCGAGTCGCTGGCCGAGGTGGCCAAGGAGGTCGAGGCGCACGGCCGGCGGGCCGTCGTCATCCCCGCCGACCTGACCAGCAGGGAGGCGGCCGGCGAGGCCGTCACCCGGGCCGTCGACGGGCTCGGCCACCTCGACGTCGTGGTCAACAACGCGGGCGGCTCCAACTTCCTCGTCGAGTTCAAGGACCTGCGGCTGTCAGGCTGGGACAAGATCATGCGGCTCAACCTCGACTCCGCCATGGCCGTCTGCCACGCCGTCGCGCCCCACCTGCTCGGGCGCGGCAGCGGGTCCGTCATCAACGTCGCCTCCGTCGCCGCGCTCGGCGCCCCCTTCCTGGCCCCGTACGCCGCCGCGAAGGCCGGGCTGGTCGCGCTCACCAAGACGCTCGCGCTCGAATGGGCGCAGGCCGGGGTGCGGGTCAACGCGCTGTGCCCCGGCTGGACCGCCACCGACCTCAACCGCAACCTGTGGGAGGACGAGGCCAGCAACCAGGCCACGGTGGCGGGCGTGCCGATGCGGCGCTGGGGGACCCCCGAGGAGATGGCCCAGCCCGCCGTCTTCCTCGCCGCCCCGGCCAGCGCGTACGTGACCGGACAGGTGCTGTTCGTCGACGGTGGCGCGACAGCCGCGTAAACCGGTCAGGTAAATCCGGTATATCGGTCTATCGGGCGGAGTGATTGTCGCGGGGAACGAGGCTACCTTGTGTGAGTGCAGCTCTACACGAGATCAGCCGGGACCGGGCTCCCGGTCGTCCTGCTCCACGCGTTCCCGCTCTCGTCGGCCATGTGGCTGGCGCAACGGGAAGGGCTGGCCGGCTCCTGCCGCGTCATCACCCCCGACCTGCGCGGCTTCGGCGGATCACGCCTCGGCGACGACGAGCCGTCGGTCGAGGTGATGGCCGACGACGTCGCCCGCGTGCTCGACGCCGAAGGCATCGACCGGGCCGTGGTCGGCGGACTGTCGATGGGCGGCTACGTCACGATGGCCTTCTGCCGCCGCCACCCCGACCGGCTGCTCGGCGTCATCCTGGCCAGCACCAAGGCCGGGCCCGACACCGAGCCCGTCCGCGACAACCGCGAGCGCATCGCCCAGGCCGTCCTCGCCGACGGCAACGACGTGCTCGTCACCGACGTGCTGCCCACCCTCATCGGGCCCACCACCCGCCAGCGCAGGGCGATGGTGTTCGGGCGCGTCAAGGGCCTCGTGCAGTCGGCCCCGCCCCCGGCCGTCGCCTGGGCCCAGCGGGCGATGGCCGCCCGGCCCGACTCCTTCGACACGCTCGGCGCGCTCAAGGTGCCGACGCTCGTGCTCGTCGGCGAGGAGGACGAGCTCGCGCCGCTGCCCGAAGGCGAGGCCATGGCCAGGGCCGTGCCCGACAGCCGCGTCGAGGTCATCCCCAAGGCCGGCCACCTGACCGCCGTCGAGCAGCCCGAGGCGTTCAACGCGGCGGTCGAGCGCTTCCTCAGCTCCGAGCTTGCCTCGGGATCACGACCTCGCGAATGATCAGCGCAATCGCCGCCGCCACCGGGATCGCCAGCAACGCGCCCACGATCCCCAGCAGCGCCCCGCCGAACAGCGCGGCGATCACCGTCACCGCCGGCGTCACGTTCACCGACTGCTTCATGATCCGCGGGTAGATCAGATAGTTCTCCACCTGCTGGTAGATCAGGAAGAAGATCGCGCACGCGATGCCGGCGGGCACCGAGCCGAGCAACGCCACGCTCGTCACCACCACGGCCCCGATCGTGGCGCCCACCAGCGGGATCAGGTCGGTCAGCGCCACGATCAACGACAGCGCCAGCGCGTACTCGACCCCGGCGATCGACAGGAAGATCCACGTGATCACGCCCGCGATCACCGAGATGAGCACGTTGCCCGCCACGTAACCGCCGATTCCCGCGAGAATCTGCTCGCTGATCGCGCTCGTGCGCTCCCGCCGCGACGCCGGCACCAGCTTGAGCAGATACGCCTTGATCGTGTGCAGCGAGCCCAGGAAGTAGAGCATGAGCACCAGCAGCGTCACCGTCGTGAACAGCCCGTCGAGCACCACCAGCCCCGCGCCCACGACCCCGCTCGCCAGCGACGCCGCCAGCGTGCCCGTCACGAACGAGGCGAGCTGCTGCAGGATCTGATAGTCGGCCTCCAGCGCCCGCACCGTCGGATGCGCCCGCAACTCGGCGACATACCCCGGCACCGCCTGGACGAAATCGGACAACTGCTGGCTGACCGGCGGCACCACCGCCAGCCCGAACAGCGTGAACGCCACGATCACCGCCGCGAACACGATCGAGATCGCCCACCGCCTGGCCATCCCGCGCCGCTGCAACGCCTCCACCGCCGGGTTGAGCCCCACCGCCAGGAACATCGCCACGATCACCAGGATGATCGTGCTCAGCGAGCTGACGACCATCTGCGCCAGCCCGATCGCCGTCAGCACCCCCAGCCCGCCCACCAGCCCGAACAGGAACGGCCCCCGGGCCAGCGGCTTGCCCGGCAGCCCGTACGGCGGCGGTGGCGGCGCCGGCGGACTGTCGTCGGCGGCGGGCTTCGGGGACTCGACGTCAGTCGTCACCGGGCGGGCTCCTGCGGAGGCGGGGGCGTGAACAGAAAGAGAGCCTAGCGACCTTCGCGGTCGCCAGGCTCTCTCCGGCTGCCAGATCAGCCCCCGTGCATGTCGCCCATGTCAGCTCGTCGTGGCTACTCCTGCCACCACTCGGCGTCGTCCTCGGACTTGGTCTCCGCCTTGGCCGTCACTGGAGCCGGGGCCGGACGCTCCTCGACCGGGTCGGGCGCCGGAGCGGCGATCGCCGGCTTCGGCGGGGCCGCGGTGACCGCGGGCTCCGGCTCCAGGCCCGGCAGGGCCGCGCCGCCCAGGAGCTGACGGAGCTGGGCCAGGTGGCTGGTGATGCTGTCACGCTGCCGGGTCAGCTCGTCGACCTGACGCTGCATCGACGTGCGGGTGCGCTCGGCCTCGTTCTTGGCCTCGGTGACGATCGTCTCGGCGCTGCTCTTGGCGTCGGCGACGATCTGCTCCGAGCTCTTACGGGCGTTGGCGACCAGCTGCTTGGCGTGCAGATCGGCCTCGCGGCGGGTCTGGTCAGCCTGCTGCGTCGCCTTCGTGGCCCGGGACTCCGCCGTCGCGGCGCGCTGCTCGGCCTCCGCGACCAGCTTCTGCGTCGCCGCCTGCGTGGTGGCGTGGCGCTCGGCCTCCTGGCGCTCCGCCTCCTCGCGGCGCGACGCCAGCTGGATCTCGAACTCCGCCTCGTCCTGCGCCCGCTTGGCCTCCGACTCCTCCAGCACGCGCTGTGCCTGCGCGCGCATCTCGTCGGCCTGACGCTTGGCGGTGGTCAGCACCTCGTCACGCTCACGCTTGGTCGAGGCGCGCAGCTGCGCGACCTCCCGCTCCGTGGTCGTGCGCAGCTTGGCGATCTCGCGCTCGGCGTCGGCCCGCTTCTCCGCCACCTCGTGGTCGGCGGTCGCGCGCAGCTTGGCGACCTCCCGCTCCGTCGTGGCGGTCAGCTCGTCGGCCTCCCGGCGGGCCGTCGAACGGATCTCCTCGGCATCCCGCTCGGCGCTGGTGCGCATCTCCTCGCTCTCGCGAGTGGCCTGCGCCCGCTTGTCGGCCGCCTCGGCCTCGGCGGCGGCCCGCAGATCGGCGGCCTCCACCTTGGCGGCGGCCTTGATCTCGTTGGCCTCCGCCCTGGCCGCCTGCACGAGCTCGGTGGCCTGCTCCTCGGCCAGCCGCAAGAGCTGCTCGATGCGCGCGCCCAGACCGGAGTAGGTGGGACGCTCCTGCTCCTGGAGCTGGCGCTGGGAGTCGGACAGATCGCGCTGCAGGCCGGAGACCTGCTCGCGGGCCTGCCGCAACTCGGCGTCGAGCTGCTTCAGATGATCGTGCACCTGGTGCCGGTCATAACCGCGGAGCACGACGTCGAACTCGCGGGCTGGGGCATCCTCGAAGAAGTTGTTGAGCTGGGCGTCGATGTCGGACTGCATGGAGGCTCGATCCTGGGTTGTCGAGACGGCTACACGGGCCGGACGGGGGGTTCGGGGCACCCGAGCCAGGAGCCTGTGCCTCGCGGCAGGCTCCTCGTCCGGTGGAAAGCCAGCGTACTCCGCACTTGCCGCGTGCGAAGCCCCGTCCAGGTTTCTGCGTGACTAGTTACAAATGAACGATTTTTGCGTTAGCTAGGGCCTAGTCGCCTGAACCAACTCCGTGAGCATTCCTCCAACATCCTTGGGGTGCAGGAACGCGATCTGCGACCCCATCGAGCCGTGCCTGGGACGCTCGTCGAGCAACCGGACGCCCCTGTTACCGATCTTACCCATCGCCTCGGCGACGTCCGGAACCCCGAACGCCACGTGGTGCACTCCCTCGCCCCGCTTGGCCAGGAATTTCCCGACCGGCGAATCGGGCGAGAGCGGCTCCAGCAGCTGGATGTAGGAGCCTCCGCCCTCGCCGTCGGCGACGTGCAGCATGGCCTCCTTGACGCCCTGCTCCTCGTTGACCTCCCGCGCCACGACGGTCAGCTCGAACGTCTCGGCGAACAGCCGGATCTTCTCCTCGAGGTCGTGACAGGCGATCCCGATGTGGTCGATACGCATGAACATGTGTGGCCAACCTCCATAGCGGACACCCGGCGATGCGTGGGTATCGTGTCAAAGAATCCACCGTGCGCACAGGAGGCCCGCCATGTCTGGTTCCGTCATCGTCGCCGGAGCTCGCACCCCTATCGGCAAGCTGCTAGGCGCCCTGTCCGGGCTGTCGGCCGTGGAGCTCGGGGGGATCGCCATCAAGGCGGCCCTGGAGCGGGCCGGGGTGTCGCCGGAGGACGTGGAGTACGTGATCATGGGGCAGGTGCTCCAGGCGGGGGCGGGGCAGATCCCGTCACGCCAGGCGGCGGTCAAGGCGGGCATCCCGATGACCGTGCCGTCCGTCACGATCAACAAGGTGTGCCTGTCGGGGCTGGACGCCATCGCGCTGGCCGACCAGCTGATCCGCGCCGGTGAGTTCGACGTGGTCGTGGCCGGTGGCATGGAGTCGATGACCAACGCGCCGCACCTGCTGCCGGGCCTGCGCAAGGGCGTCAAGTACGGGGGTTCGCAGGTCGTCGACTCGATGGCGCACGACGGGCTGTTCTGCGCCTTCGACCAGTGCGCCATGGGCGAGTCGACCGAGCGGCACAATGCCAGGCTCGGCATCGGCCGCGAGGAGCAGGACGAGGTGTCGGCCCGTTCGCACCAGCTCGCCGCCGCGGCCGCCAAGAACGGCGCGTTCGAGTCGGAGATCGTGCCGGTGGAGATCCCGCAGCGGCGGGGCGAGCCGATCGTGGTGAAGGACGACGAGGGCGTGCGCGGCGACACCTCGGTCGAGGCGCTCGCGCGGCTGCGGCCGGCGTTCGCGGCCGACGGGACGATCACCGCCGGGTCGGCGTCGCAGATCTCCGACGGGGCGTGCGCGGTGGTCGTGATGTCCAAGGCCAAGGCCGAGGAGCTGGGGCTGCCCTGGCTGGCGGAGATCGGCAGGCACGGCAACGTCGCCGGGCCGGACGCCTCCCTGCAGTCGCAGCCGGCCAACGCCATCAAGCACGCCCTGGGCAAGCAGGGTCTCACGCCCGGCGACCTGTCGCTGGTGGAGATCAACGAGGCGTTCGCCAGCGTGGTCATCCAGTCGGCGAAGGAGCTCGGCGTGCCGAGGGAGATCGTCAACGTCAACGGCGGCGCGATCGCGCTCGGTCACCCCATCGGGGCGTCGGGGGCCCGCCTGGTGCTGACGCTGGCCCACGAGCTGAGGCGCCGGGGCGGCGGTCTCGGTGCGGCCGGGCTGTGCGGCGGCGGCGGTCAGGGCGACGCGCTGATCATCAACGTGCCCGCGCAGGACGTGTCCGAGTAGCGGGGCCGGGTCCCAGCAGCAGGACGCACCCATATAAGGGTGCATCCGTATATGTCGTGAGAAAAGGGGCGCCCCGCTCTCCAACCCAGGAGAGCGGGGCGCGGGTTCAGGGCGGCTGATGCGCCCGGCCGCGAGGGAGGTTGCGGCCGGGCGTTCTTGGGGCGGTCATGACGAGAGCAGGCGGGCGAAGACGGAGCGGTGGCGGCCCTCGCCGCGCTGCTCCTTGACGGCCTGCCGGACCCTGCGGTGCTCGGCGGCGGCCTCGCGCAGCTCACGCGCGTGGTTCTGCATGACTACGTATTCGAACTCGGCGTTCATGGAGAGTGCTCCTTGGTTGTTGTTTCCCTGCACTCTCAAGAATGGTCCTAAGGCCCCGGGCGACACATCGGGCGGATGCCTTATCTGCCCCGGTCCGGGGGCCTAGAGGGTACTTAGGACGGCGCCGGGCACGGCGGGCACGGCCTAAGGCTCCCCGGCGTAGCTGACGGTGACCTTGGTGAAGCCCAGTGACCTGAGCAGGCCCTCCAGCATGGCGCGGGTGTTGGCGTCGGCGCGGCTGCGCAGGTCGCTGGCCACGGCCGCCTCGGCGATCTTCTTCTCCGCGAGCACGTACAGCTCCCGCTGGTCGCCGGGGGAGGACGACAGGAAGTCCTGGACCCGGTCGATCAGCCCGCGCTGCTGGGCGAAGACGTAGGAGCGGGTGTTGTCCAGGTTGGGCTTCTCCAACTGGGCGCGCGGCAGGCGCACGTCAGCCCGGGTGCGGTCCTCCGACACGGTGATGGCGTCCTTGGCCAGGGTGGAGAAGTCCACATAGGCGTCGACGCTGCCCGCCCCCACGAACAGCGTGCGGCTGCCCTTGACGGCGTCCGGGAGGAAGTTGGCGTCCTTCTCCAGGTCCACCACGACCTGGAAGGAGCCGGTCGCGGCCTCGTACCGGCTCATGTCCTTGATGGACTGGAGCAGGGCCGGTCCGGAGCGGTCGATCGCGCGCTCGCCGAGCGGGTTGAGCCAGGTCCAGGCCACGCGGCCGGCCACCACGAGCAGAACCGCCAGGACCAGCAGCCCGGCCAGATATCGCCACCTGCGGCGCCGCCGGGGGGTTGGCGCGGGCGGCGCCGTACGGGATGTCGTCATGCTGCTTGACTACCCGAGGAGAGATCATCAGTGCCACCCGTGGGGTGACATCTTCGGTCCCCAGCCCGGAGAGGCGCTCGGGTCGGGGTAGACCGGGTAGACCTGGGGGCTGCTCGCGGTGTCGGGCTCGGTGGCGACCGGGGTGGCCACCTGGACGGACGTGCCGGCCGGGCCGCCGCCGAAGTGGGTGGTCGACAGCTTGCAGGTCTGGAAGTCGCTGAAGAACATCCGCAGCCACTCGCGGCGCTGGTGCTCGTTGAGCCCGGAGAACCAGGCGGCGGCGTACTCGTGCTCCAGCAGCGGGCCGCCGGGCAGCGGCTCGCCGCGCAGCCACGCCATCACGATCTCCCGGTAGCCGTCGGCGGGTCGGCCGTGGCAGCGGGCGGCCAGCGCGTCGAGGTATTCGCGCGCGGCCTCGTCGGCGAAACCGGCCGACAGGTCGGGCAGGTGGATCGGCGCCAGCCCGGACGACGGCGTGAGCGGGTCGTCCAGCGGACGCTGCTCGACGCGGGTGAACGCGGCCGGCGTCTCGGCCAGGCGGGAGGCGATCTCGGTGAACGCCGCCCCCAGCTCGGTGAGCCCGGCGCGCATGCCGGGATGGACGCAGACCGTGATCGGCCACTCCTGGCAGCTGTAGGCGATCTCCTGGGCGGCGGCGGGCTTCGGCTCGGCCAGCACCCGCGCGACCCCGGTGCCCGCGAGCAGCACCGCGAGCAGCGCGAACGCCAGCACCAGCGCCTGCCGGGTCACCAGCGCCGCCCAGCCCAGCAGCAGCGCGCAGGTGACGCCCAGCAGCCAGATGATCTGGTTGAGGAAGATCGTCCCGCTGAGCCCCTGGAACAGGTCGTACGGCTCGCCCGTGCCCGGCGCCAGCCGGTCGGCCCAGCCCTCGCCGTCGGCCAGCCAGGTGAACAGCCCGTAGCAGGCCAGGCCGGCGATCGGCGGCGTGACCGCGTACGGCAGCACCCAGCCGGCCACCCACCCGATCACCGAGTAGAGCGCCAGCCCCGCCATGCCCATGCCGAGGCCCGACAGGCTCAGCCGCCCCGACTGCTCGGTCAGCACCGTCTTGACGGCCAGCACCAGCACGGTCGCGGCGAACGAGCCCAGCACCACCACCAGGATGGCCAGCGGCGCCCGCAGGGCTCGCCAGGTCGTCAGCTGCAGGCCGCGTGACGCCCGGCGCTTGCGCAGCGCCACCCAGGCGGCGAACGCGGCGGCGACGGGCCCGGTCAGCCGGAGCGATCCGATGACCGCGGCCACGATGTTCTCCCAGGCGTCGACGCCAGGGATCAGGACGCTCCACGCCGCGACCAGGCCGAGAGCGAGGAGCACGGCCACCGTGACGGCCGCGCTCTGTCTCAGCTCCTCCCGTGAAACGCCCCCGTGCTCACGCACCCTTGTCCCCGTTGAAGTTCATCAAAGCACCCCCCGTGCCCCGTAGGCGCGGCGAAGCGGTCAGGCCCGGCCGTCCCCACGGCTGATGGACTTGGCTTCCCCGTCACCATTCGATGCGAGAACCATAACTGAGCGTGATGATTGCCGCCCGGATTCTTGGCCAAGCGAAGAATCCGATCGCGCTCCGTAAGCGCACGAACCTGGACGAGCAGCGCGCTACCGTAGCGCTGTGTCGCAGCCCAAGCCCCTCAACCTGCCGTTCGATCCCATCGACCGTGCCGCGGAGTCCTGGCGCGCTCACTTCGGTCCCTCTTCCGCCATGGCCGCCGTCACGTCGATCATGAGAGCGCATCAGATCCTGCTGTCGCAACTTGACTCGCTCCTGAAGCCGTACGACTTGACCTTCGCCAGGTACGAGGCTCTGGTTCTCTTGACCTTCAGCCGGACCGGGGCGCTGCCGCTTTGGAAAATCGGGGAGCGGCTCATGGTCCACCCGACCAGTGTCACGAACACGGTTGACAGGCTCGAAAGGTCCGGCCTGGTCCGCCGCATGCCCAATCCGCGGGACGGCCGTGGTGTGCTCGCCGAGATCACCGAGGCGGGCCGTGACGTCGTGCGGCGCGCCACCGCCGAGCTCATGGGCGCCGACTTCGGCCTGGGCATGTACGGCGAGACCGAACTGCGGCAGATGTTCGAGCAGTTGCGCACGCTGCGGGTGGCGGCGGGTGACTTCTCCGGGCCGGACATGCGGCAAGATGAGGAGCATGGCGGACTTCTCTAGGCCCGGATCGCTCTACGGAGCCGTGGATCTGGGCGCGCGCAAGCAAGCCCTGGAATCGCAGGCCCGGCGGGAGGCGGCGGGTCCCCAGGGGGCCTCGCCGGCCTCGGTCGTGGACGTGACCGAGGAGACGTTCACGAGCGACGTCATCGACCGCTCGATGACCACGCCGGTCGTCCTCGACCTGTGGTCGCCGCGGGCGCCCGGCAGCGCCCAGCTCAGCCCCGTGCTGGAGAAGGTGGTCGGCGACGCCGGCGGCAAGGTGGTCCTGGCCCGGGTCAACGTCGACGCCAGCCCGCAGATCGCGCAGGCGCTGCGCGTGCAGGCGGTGCCGACGGTGCTGGCGATCTTCCAGGGGCAGGCCGTGACCGGCTTCCAGCAGGTGCTGCCCGAGCAGGAGGTGCAGCGCTGGCTCGACGAGCTGATGGGCGCGGTCGAGCAGTTCTACCAGGCCAACCCGGGCGCCCGGCCGCCGGCGGCGGAGCCGGGTGAGGAGGCGCCGCAGGCGCCCCCGGCCGACCCCGACCTGGTGGCCGCTGAGCAGGCCATCGACCAGGGCGACCTCGACGCGGCCGCGGCGGCCTACGAGCGGCTGCTGGCCCGCGCCCCCGGTAACGAGGACGCCAGGATGGGCCTGGCGGGCGTCAGCCTGATCAAGCGGACGGCCGACGCCGACCCGGCCGAGGTGCAGCGCAGGCTGGACGACCCGGCCGACATCGACGCCCAGCTCCTGGCGGCCGACCTGGAGATGCTGTCGGGCTCGGTCGACGAGGCGTTCAACCGGATCATCGCGGTGGTCAAGCGCACGTCCGGCGACGAGCGTGACAAGGCCAGGCGGCATCTGCTGGGCCTGTTCGACGCGCTGCCGGCCGAGGATCCGTCTTTGGCGAAGGCGCGTAGAGCTTTGTCGAGCGCTCTGTTCTAACCTGGGGGTATGCGTGTAGTCACGCTCTCCGCGACCTACGGCACGGCCGGCAGCCACATCGGCCCGGCCGTGGCCGAGCGGCTGGGCGTGCCCTTCGTCGACCGTGCGATCCCCGGCGCCGTGGCCCAGGAGCTGGGCTGCACGCTGGAGGAGGCGCTCGCCCATGACGACCGGGCCGAGCGCGGCCTGGGCAGGCTGCTGTCGGGCGCGATGCGGCTGCCGACGGTCACGTTCGGCGGCGTCGACATGTACGTGCCCGGGGTGCTGCCGCACGCGCCGGAGGAGTTCGTCCGCCACACCGAGCGGGTGCTCACCGAGACCGCCCGCGACCAGGGCGGCGTCTTCCTGGGCCGGGCCGGGGCGGTGGTGCTGGCCGAGCACCCGGGAGCGCTGCACGTGCGGCTCGACGGCCCGATCGAGCGCCGCGTCCGGCAGACCGCCACGCTCGGCGAGCTGACCGAGCGCGAGGCGCGCAGGATCATCGAGGACAACGACCGGGCCCGCACCGCCTACGTGCGCCACTTCTATCGTGCCGACCCAGCCGACCCCCGGCTCTACCACCTGGTCGTCGACAGCACGGCGATCCCGGTGGCGGCCTGTGTCGACCTGATCGTGACAGCCGCGACGGCGCTCGCTTGACCAGTTGCCCCCTACCATGGGAGGACTTCTTGGTCAGGCGCGAAGGAGCGATTGACGTGGCGACCGTCCCGAGTGTGTCGTACTCCATCACCGTGCGGCTCGAGGTGCCGGCCGGCGGCAAGGCCGTCAGCCAGCTCACCCATGCCGTAGAGTCGGCCGGCGGGGTGGTCACCGCCCTCGACGTCACCAACGCGGGCCACGAGAAGCTCCGCATCGACGTCACGTGCGCGGCGCGCGACACCGACCACGCCCAGGCGATCGTCGACCAGCTCGAAGCGGTCGAGGGCGTCGTCATCCACAAGGTCTCCGACCGCACGTTCCTCATGCACCTCGGCGGCAAGATCGAGATGAAGTCGAAGGTGCCGCTGCGCAACCGCGACGAGCTCTCCATGGCCTACACGCCGGGCGTGGCCCGGGTGTCGATGGCGATCGCCCGCAACAAGGAGGACGCCCGCCGCCTGACCATCAAGCGCAACACGGTCGCCGTCGTCACCGACGGCTCGGCCGTGCTGGGGCTGGGCAACATCGGGCCGGAGGCCGCGCTGCCCGTGATGGAGGGCAAGGCGGCGCTGTTCAAGCGGTTCGCGGGCATCGACGCCTGGCCGATCTGCCTCGACACCCAGGACGTCGACGAGATCGTCCGTGCGGTGCAGCTCATCGCGCCGGGCTTCGGCGGCATCAACCTCGAGGACATCGGCGCGCCGCGCTGCTTCGAGGTGGAGCGGCGGCTGCGCGAGCTGCTCGACATCCCGGTCTTCCACGACGACCAGCACGGCACCGCGATCTGCGTGCTCGCCGCGCTGACCAACGCGCTGCGCGTGGTCGACAAGCGGATCGAGGACGTGCGCATCACGATGGCGGGCGCGGGCGCGGCGGGCAACGCCGTGCTGCGGCTGCTGCTGGCCTCGGGCGCCCGCAACGTGATCGTCTGCGACTATCTCGGCGCCGTCCACCAGGGCCGCGACGACCTCGACGACTCGCTGCGCTGGATCGCCGACCACACCAACGCCGAGGGCTACTCGGGCGACCTGCGCGGGGCGGTCAAGGGCGCCGACGTGTTCGTGGGGGTGTCGGCGCCGGGCATCCTGACCGGTGACGACATCGCCACGATGGCGCCGGGCGCCGTGGTGTTCGCGCTGGCCAACCCGGAGCCGGAGGTCTCTCCCGACGACGCCCGCGAGCACGCCGCGGTGGTGGCCACGGGGCGCTCCGACTACCCCAACCAGATCAACAACGTGCTGGCCTTCCCGGGTGTCTTCCGGGGGTTGCTCGACGCGCAGGCGACCGAGGTGACCTCGGAGATGCTGCTGGCCGCCGCCGGAGCGCTGGCCGCCGTGGTCACGCCCGAGGAGCTGGGCCCCAACTACATCATCCCGAGCGTCTTCCACCCGGACGTGGCGAGCGCCGTGGCCGCCGCCGTCCGCGAGTCCGCCGGCGGCCGTGCCCGGGGCTTCACCGAGGCGTGACCGCAGCGGCGGCCCTCGCCGCCGACGCGTTCTCCCCGGTACGGGGCCCGTACCGGGGAGATGTCGTGACGAGGGCCGGTCGCGGGGTTCGCGGGCCGCGTCGGAAGCGGGGGAGAGCCCGTGATGGGGATGTCAGCGGGCCACGCGGATGAACGCGCCCGCCAGGGCGAGGGCGGCGTTGACCAGCACGGCGACGATCACGCCTTGGAGCACGCTGCCCATGGCGGCGGTGACCACGGCGCTCATGACCGGGATGCCCATGGTGATGCCGACCTGCTGGGTCATGGTGGCGAGGCCGGTGGCCAGGCCCTGCTCGGAGTCGGGCAGTCCGGAGGTGGCGGTGACCATGAAGGCCACGATCGCCACCATGTTGCCGATCCCGCCGGCGAAGGTGGCGGCCAGCAGCAGCCAGATCCAGCCGGGCGCGGTGCCGAGCAGGGCGAGCGACGCGGTGGCCGCGGCCTGGAGGGCGAAGCCGGTGGCCAGCGCCTTGCGGAGCCCGACGCGGGCCAGCACGCGCGGGGCGAGCACGCCGCCGACGACGGTGCCGAGCCCGAGCACGCCGAACGCCAGGCCGGTGGCCAGCGCCGAGTAGCCGAGCACCTTCTGCAGGTAGAGCGTCATGAGGAAGACGAGCGAGGTCTCGGTGGCGAAGGCGAGCAGGCCGGCCAGGTTGCCCCATTTGATGCTGGGGCGGGCCAGGACGGCGACCGGCACGAGGGGCGCGACGGCGCGCTTCTCGGCGAACCAGAAGGCGACGAGCAGCACCGCTCCGGCGGCCAGCCCGGCGAGCGCGACCGGGTCGGTGAAGCCGTGCTCGCCGGCGCGGGTGAGGCCGTAGACGAGGGCGAGCAGGCCGCCGGTCACCGTGACGGCGCCGAGCACGTCCATGCGGGGGCGGCGGTCGGGCCGGCTCTCGGCCAGCACGACGGGCGCGGCCACCAGGACGGCCAGCGCGACGGGCACGTTGACGTAGAACGCCCAGCGCCAGCTCAGCAGCTCGGTCAGCAGGCCGCCGAGGATCGCGCCGGAGGTGAACCCGGCCGACATCAGCGCGCCGTTCAGCCCGAGCGCCCTGGCGCGCAGCGGCCCTTCGGGGAAGGACGTGGTGAGCAGCGACAGCCCGGCGGGCGTGACCACGGCGGTGGCGAGCCCCTGGGCGACGCGGGCGGCGAGCAGCATGCCGGGCGAGGTGGCGAGCCCGCCGGCCAGCGACGACAGGCCGAGCAGCGCCATCCCGGCCAGGAAGAGCCGGCGGCGTCCGAACAGGTCGGCGATCCGCCCGAACAGCAGCGTGAACCCGGCGGCGGCCAGCGCGAACGTGGTGGCCACCCACTGCAGGTCGGCGAGGCCGAACCCGAGTCCGGCGCCGATCACCGGGAGCGCCACGTTCAGAATGGAGAAGTCAACAGCGAGCATGAACTGGGAGCCCAGCAGCAGCACGAGGACCAAGCGCTGCCGGGAGCTCATCCGATCGGTCACCCGCTCATCGAGCACAGTCACGTCATCCCCCTTAACGGGTAATCTGTTCCATTAGGATGGCGTGACCTTAACACATGAGGAGAATTAATGGAACAAGGGTCCCGTTTGGCGGGAACGGTCCGTCCTGGCGGCCGTACGGCGAAGGTGCGCGCGGCAGTGTTGCAGGCAACCCAGGACGAGCTGGTCGAACGCGGCTTCCACGGCCTCAACATGGAGCAGGTGGCCACCAGGGCAGGCATCGGAAAGACCACTATCTACCGCCGCTGGGGCACCACGGCCGGGCTGGTCACGGAGCTCATGACCGAGCTGGCCGCCCAGTCCTCGCCGCCGCCCGACACGGGCAGCATCCAGGGCGATCTGGAGGCCAACGCGATCAGCGTGATGGAGGCCGTCAACGACCCGCGCCTCGGCGCGACCTTCCAGGCCGTGATCGCGGCCGCCACCTGTGACGAGGGCGCCGCCGCGGCGCTGCGCGCCTTCTACGGCCGCCGCATCGCGGAGTGGGCGACGGTGGCCGACCAGGCGATCGCGCGCGGCGACCTGCCGCCCGGCACCGACGGCCAGGAGCTCATCAAGGCCGTCTCCGCGCCGCTCTATTACCGCCTGGTGGTGACGCGCGAGCCGGTCGACCGCGAGGCCGCGGTGCGCGCCGTGACCGTCGCCCTGATCGCGGCCCGGGCCGGCGCCTTCGTCACCGGCCCCGCCGCAGCGGGCGTCGGCGCGGATCCGGGCGTGCCCGGCCTCGGTGTGGAGCCCGCCGTTCCCGGCGTCAGTACGGGTCCCGCCGCGACCGGGGCCACAGCGACCCGTACCACCAGATGATCCCGCCGGTGAGCACCATGCCGCCGGCGGTGGCGAGCTTGCCCATCAAGTCCACCGGAGGCCCCGTGAAGGGCAGGTGACGCCGGCCGCCGGGGCAGTCGTTACGCACCCGCGTGGAGTCGATCAGGGTGTCGGGGTGGCTCTCGCTGACCGAGTACGCCTCGATCTCGACGCTGCCGCCGTGCCGGATCCGCACGTGCCGGGTGATCGCCTTGCGCGCGGGGATGGAGCCCGTCGCCACGGTCGCGGAGTCGGCGCGCAGGTCGAACCGGGCGAGCTGGCGGGTCTGGTTGCGCAGCGTCACGCGTACGGTGCCGGCCCGGCAGCCGATGCGGTCGACGCTCATTGTGAAGGGGTCGCCGGTGTCGGGCTTCGGCCAGGCGGGCGCCGCCGCAGGAGGGAAGAGCATGAGACCCAGGAGCAGTCCCAGACCTGCCAGGGCGAGACGGCGCATGTGACCCTCCCGAGTTCGCGAACTTTGGTACCTACCGTGCCCATATGACTACGAAAAGTAACATCGCCGGACCGGGGGAGCGGGAAGGCCGGTTCACCCCTCATGATGGAGGTATGGCGGAGGCGATCTACGTCGGCGGTTTGTTGGTGGCGACGCCGCTCCTCGACGACCCCAACTTCCGGCGTAGCGTCGTGCTGATCCTCGAACACGACCTCGACGGCGGCACCCTCGGGGTGGTTCTCAACAGGCCGAGCGAGATCTCGGTGACGCAGGTCCTGCCCGTGTGGGACCCGCTGGTGACCGGCCCGCCGGTGCTGTTCGAGGGCGGCCCGGTGCAGACCGACAGCGCGCTGGCGCTCGCGGCGGTGCCGAGCGGGGAGGAGCCGCTGGGCTGGCGCCGCCTCCACGCGGGCACGCCGGCGGTGTCACGGCTGGGCACGGTCGACCTGGACGCGCCGCCGGAGATCCTCCAGGGCGAGATCGCCCAGATGCGGATCTTCGCCGGTTACGCGGGCTGGACGTCGGGTCAGCTCGAGAGCGAGATCGCCGAGGGCGCCTGGTACGTCGTCGACTCCGAGGCGGGCGACACCTTCCACACCGACCCGGGCTCGCTCTGGCGTCACGTGCTGCGGCGGCAGCCGGGCGAGCTGGCCTTCGTCGCCACGTGCCCGGACGACCCGACGATGAACTAGACCGATGAACTAGGCCGATGAACTAGGCGTCCCAGCCGGGCCGCAGCGAGCGTTCCACGACCTGGAGGGTCTGCTCGACGCGGCGCACCATGAGCTTGAGGTCGAGGACGTCCGACGCGCAGCCGTAGTCGACGCGCATGGGCGACATCGCGAACGCCACGACCAGCGCCGGGACCGGGCCGGCGTCGAGGGTGACGCCCATCCGGGCGGCGACCGCCTCGGCCAGGCGGAGCTCGCTCTCCATGCCCCGGGCGATCGTGAAGGCGACGAGGTTGGGGTTGTCGTCGAGGACGCGCCGCAGTTTGAGGAACCTCTCGGTGTCGGCGGTCGTCGACTGCTCCATCTCGCGCAGCACCGCGCGCACGGCGTGGGTCATCGCGGCGAACGGCGGCTCGTCGGGCGGCCTGGCGGCCAGCGTCTCCAGCATCGTCTCCTCGCCCTGGTCGTGATACCAGAGCAGCAGGTGGTCCTTGCTGGTGAAGTAGCGGAAGAAGGTGCGGGAGGAGACGTCGACCGCCCCCGCGATCTGCTCCACGGTGGTCGAGTCATACCCTTGTTCGAGGAACAGGTCCAGCGCGGCGTCGAGCAGCGCGAGCCGCGTCTTCTCCTTCTTGCGTTCCCGCAGACCCACCGGCGTCACTCCCTCGAAACCTTCCTGTCACAGTATGACACAAGTCAGGATGCGACGAATAAAACTCATTTGTCATCTGGCAGACTCTGACGTAGATTACCCGGGCTTATGAGACGTACGCCCCGGTGTGGGGCGGGATGTGTTTAGGGGGACTTCATGGCACAGACGAAGGTGGTAGAGGCGCCACCACCGGGGGAGAAGGCCGCCAACCCTTGGCTGGTGCTGCTCGCGGTCAGCCTCGGCGTCATCATGGTGATGCTCGACGGCACCGTGGTCGGCATCGCCAACCCGGTGATCCAGTCCGATCTGGGCGCCTCGCTCGCCGACCTGCAGTGGGTGACGAGCGGCTACCTGCTCGCGCTGGCGGTCTTCCTGATCACCGCGGGCAAGCTGGGTGACCTGTTCGGCCACAAGCGCGTGTTCCTCATCGGCGTCGCCGGCTTCGCGATCACCTCCGTGGGCATCGGCCTCAGCCAGCAGCTCGCCGACATCGTGCCCGGCGTCACCCCGGTCGGCGCGCTCATCGGGCTGCGCGTGCTGCAGGGCCTGTTCGGCGCGCTGCTGCAGCCCGCCGCGCTGGCGCTGCTGCGCAACGCCTTCCCCGGCGAGAAGCTCAACCAGGCGATGGGCGCGTGGGGCGCGATCATCGGCCTGTCCAGCGCCGCCGGCCCGATCGTGGGCGGCCTGCTGGTCCAGGACCAGGGCTGGGAGTCGGTCTTCTTCATCAACGCCCCGGTGGGCGTCATCGCCCTCGTCATGGGCATCTTCCTGATCAAGGAGAGCCCGGTCAAGGTGCTCAACCGCATCGACTGGGGCGGCGTGGTGCTGCTGTCGGGCGCGATGTTCGCGCTCGTGTGGACCATCATCAAGGCGCCCGAGTGGGGCTGGGGCGACTCCACGACGCTGGGCTTCATGGGCGCGTTCGCGGTGCTGATCGCCGCGTTCATCTTCTGGCAGAGCCGGGCCCGGCAGCCGCTGGTGCCGCTGTCGCTGTTCGCCAACGCCTCGATCTCCATCGGCACCGTGCTGATGATGATGGTCGCGTTCGCGATGTTCGGCGCGATGTTCTTCCTGGGCTTCTTCTTCCAGGGTGTGCACGGCCTGAGCCCGCTGGACGCCGGCCTGCGCATGCTGCCGATGAGCGCCGGCATGATCGTCGCCTCGCCGCTGGCCGGCATGATGATCGGCAAGCTCGGACCGAAGATCACGATGGCGTCCGGCCTGGTGGTCACCGCCGGCGCGATGTTCCTGATGTCCCGCCTCAGCATGGACGCCTCGTTCCTGGAGAGCGCGATCCCGTTCGTGGTGCTGGCCTTCGGCCTCTCGCCGGTCTTCGTCGGCGCCACCGAGGTCATCGTGGGCAACGCGCCCGTCGAGCTCAGCGGCGTCGCGGGCGGCCTGCAGCAGTCGGCCATGCAGGTCGGCGGCGCGCTCGGCACCGCGATCCTGGGCGCCGTCATGGCCGGTGAGATCTCCGACAAGCTGCCCGGCTATCTCGGCCCGGCCGCCGCGAGCATCCCGCCGGACCAACTCGGGTTGCTGGAGAAGGCGGCCGCGTTCGGCGGCCTGCCGGCGGGCACGCCCGAGCAGCTCGTGCAGGTCGTGGGCCCGGCCGTGAACAGCGCGTTCATGGACGGGATGCACCTGGCCTTCCTGGTCAGCACCGGCATCGCGCTGCTCACCGCGGTCCTGGCCCTGTTCGTCAAGGCCGGCCGCAAGACCGAGGGCGCGCCGGTCCACGTCGGCTGACGCACTCTCCCGTACGGCTCCCTTCCCTCCGGGGACGGGAGCCGTATCGCTGTTCACGAGCGGGAGCGGTCGGCGGCGGGAATAGACTCGATGGGGTGAGCACGAAGATCCTTCCAGAGCAGGACACCCGTCCGCAGACCTCGCACGGCGACGGCGACCACGAGCGGTTCGCCCACTACGCCGACAAGCACAAGATCACCGAATCCATGGTGACGGGCACGCCGATCCGCGCGCTGTGCGGCAAGATCTGGGTGCCCAGCCGCGATCCCAAGAAATATCCGGTCTGCCCGGAGTGCAAGGAGATCTACGAGGGCCTGCCGTCCGGTGGCGGCGAGGGTGACGACAAGCAGTGAGTGTTGCTGACCGGTGATCGCCCACGGGAGGGCTACGGTTCGTATCCGGACCGCCCCCTACCGTAACGGGAGATCACATGACCCGGCGCGCCGCCGTCCTGATCGTCTGCGTGCTCGCGGCCGGGTTCACGCCGCCGGCCTCGCCGGCGGCGGCGTCGAGCTGCCTGCGCGCGGCCGGTCATCCGCGCTCGCCCGAGCCGCGCGCGCCCAAGCCGGGTGACGTGGCGGCGGTCACCGCCGAGCTCGCCCAGCGGCTGCGCGGCGTCAGGACGCCCGCCCGGATCACGGTGCCGACCTGGGTGCACGTCATCACCGACGGCGCCGCCAAGGCCACCACCAAGGCGGTCAAGGCGCAGATCGCGACGCTCAACGACGCCTACGCGGGCCGGCTCGGCGGGGCCGACACCGGCGTCAGCTTCCGCCTCGACGGCATCGCCGTCACCCGCGACGCCGCCTGGTTCACCGCGCCGATCGCGCACGAGCGCGCCATGAAGACGTCGCTGCGCAAGGGCGGGCCCGAGACGCTCAACCTCTACCTCGCCCAGCCCGGCGACCTGGTGCTCGGCTTCTCCTCCTACCCCTACTGGTACGAGTCCCAGCCCCGGCTCGACGGCGTGGTGATCGACTGGCGCGGCCTGCCCGGCGGCACGCTCGACGGCTACGACCAGGGCTACACCGGCGTGCACGAGATCGGCCACTGGCTGGGCCTGTTCCACACCTTCGAGAACGGCTGCGAGGAGCCCGGCGACGGCGTGGCCGACACCCCCGCGCAGGCCGGGCCGACCGAGGGCTGCCCGGTGGAGCAGGACACCTGCGCGGCGCCGGGCCTCGACGGCGTGCACAACTTCATGGACTACGCGCAGGACCGGTGCATGCGCGAGTTCACCGCGGGCCAGGGCCTGCGTATGCGCCAGATGTGGGCGGCATACCGGGTGCGCCCTACGATGTCCGGGTGACAGCACCAAACGCACTAGATGCCCCTCACGAGATCCCCCGCATCTTCAGCCATCCGTACCGGGTGGCGACCGTGGGCATCCTCCTCGTCGTCACCCTGATCGCCTTCGAGGGCATGTCGGTCGGTGTGGTCATGCCGCAGGTCGCCGCCGACCTCGACGCGCAGGAGATCTACGGGGTCAGCTTCTCGGCCTTCCTCATCGCCAGCCTGTTCGCCAACGTGGTCGCCGGCCTGTGGTCGGACCGGCGGGGCTACGCGCTGCCGTTCGTCGCGGGCGTGGTGCTGTTCGTGGTCGGCATGGGCATGGCCGGGGCCGCCGTGAACGAGATGCTGTTCCTCGTGTCCCGGGCCGTGCAGGGCCTGGGCGCCGGGGCGTCGATCGTGGCCCTCTACGTGATGATCGCCCGGGTCTATCCCGCCGTGATGCGGCCCCGCGTGTTCGCCGCGCTGTCGGCCGCCTGGGTCGTGCCCGCCATGGTCGGCCCCGCCGTCGCCGGCTTCGTGGGCGACACCTGGGGCTGGCGCTGGGTGTTCTACGGCATCATCCCGCTCGTGCTGCCCGCCCTGGTCATGCTCGTCCCGGCGCTCAAGAGGCGTCCCTCCGACGAGGAGACCTCGCCCGGCGAGGGGCCGCGCTCGCGGCCCGTGGCCATGACCGTCGCCGCCTCCGCCTCCGCCATGGGCGCCGGCGTGCTCCTGTACGGCGTCGACACGGTGCACAAGGCCGCCCTGATCGGCGGCCTCGCGTGCGCCGGCGGGCTGGCCCTGCTGCTGTACGGGCTCGTCAGGCTGCTGCCGCAGGGCGCGCTGCGGTTCGGTCGCGGGCTGCCGACCACGGTGATGATGCGCGGCCTGTTCTCCGCCGCGTTCTTCGGGGTGAACGGCTTCATCCCGCTGGCCCTGCACGACGTGAAGGGGTTCGAGACCGGCGCCGCCGGCCTCGCGCTCACCACCGGCGCACTCGGCTGGTCGGCAGGCTCGTACCTGCAGAGCAGGCGCACCGCCGAGCCGCACCGGCGGATCAGGTTTGGCGCGGCCTGCGTGACCGTGGGCATCGCGCTGTCGGTCCTGGCGGTGCTGCCCGGCGTCACCGGCTGGATCGCGGTGCCGGCCTGGGTGGTGGCCGGGTTCGGCATGGGGCTCGGGCTGACCACGGTCAACGTCACCGCGCTCAAGCAGTCGCCGGTCAGCGAGCAGGGCGCCAACAGCGCGGCCCTCTCGGTCACCGACATGCTGGGCTCCGCGCTCACGCTGGGCATCGGCGGCGCGCTGGTGAACCTCATCGGGCACGGCCCGGCCGAGCTCGTGTGGGGGTTCGCGGTGATCTGCGGGCTCATGGCGGCCATCGCGGTCGCCGCCCTGCTGCTGTCCTCACGGGTCGCGGCAAGGTGATTCTGCCCCTTCCGCCACAGCGATCACGGAACGCCTGAAGCCCCGCGCCCTGCGGTGATACGACTGCGGCACGAGGAGGTGCCATGGAGCGTGATCACCGCAGGCGGCCCTACGGCGGCGGGCACGGCGGCAGGCGCGGAGGCGAGCCGGAGGAGCTGTGGGACCCGGCCGCCCGCGCCGCCACGCGCGGCCTCGAACCCGAGGAGCCGGTCGGCCAGGCGTGGGACTCCCTGCCGCCCTCCGCCCGCCTCTACGGCGCTCCGGCCGCCCCAGGCGGCCCCCGGGTCCGGCGCAGCGCCCTGCGCCGCGTGTGGGCCCTCCTGCGGGGCCTGGCGGGAGGACGGTGGGGCCGCGCCGTGCTGGGCGCGGCCGTGGCCGTGGCGGCGGTGGCCGGGCTGACCGCCGTCGTGCTGCGGATCACCGCGCCGGGCGGCGCGGGGGCGCCGCTCACCGACACCATCGCCGGGGTGCGGCTGGCGCTGCCCGCCGGATGGCAGGAGGGCAAGGTGCCGCCCGTCACCGGGTTCACCTCGGTCGCCAGGGCGCCCGGCGGGGGCGCGCTCGTCATGGCCAGACCGGTCACCGGCGCGCCGGCCGACCCCGCCGGGGCGGTCAAGGAGGCGGCCGAGCGCTACTCCGAGCTGCTCCTGAAGGGCGACCGGGTGACCGTCGTCGCCGACGAGCCGCTCGCCCTCGGGCACACCAGGGCGCTGCGGGCCGAGTACGACGACGTGGTGAACCGGCCCGCCTACCTGCGCGTGACACTCGTCACCGAGAACGGCAGATCGGCGCTGCTCGTCGGCCTGCTCCAGCCCGAGGACGAGACGGGCAGGCAGGTCGTGGACACCGTGCTCGCCAGCGTGCGATATGCCGCGACCCGCCCATACCACTCCTGGGGCGGCTTGGCCAGGATCGACGATGCACGGCACGTCTTGTCGGTGAGCCCGATTACTCTTGGGTCACTGTGAGAGAGCGAAGCACACGAACCCCAGAGGTGATGCGGTGAGCACGTTCGCCGCATCCCACCTGTCGCCTTCCTATCCGGACCGGGCCGCGTGGGGCACCGCCCCCAAGCTCCGGGCCTGGCAGCAGCAGGCGTTCGACCTGTATTTCAGGCGCGAGCCGCGTGACTTCCTCACCGTGGCCACCCCCGGAGCGGGCAAGACCACCTACGCCCTGCGCATCGCCAGCGAGCTGATCGCCAACGGCGTGATCCGGGCGATCACCATCGTCACGCCCACCGAGCACCTCAAGCGCCAGTGGGCCGACGCCGCCGGCAAGGTCGGCATCAGCATCGACCCCGAGTTCAAGAACAGCCAGGGCGCCACCAGCCGCGACTACCTGGGCGTCGCCGTCACCTACGCCCAGGTCGCCATGCACCCGGCGCTGCACCGGGCGCGCACCGAGGCCCGCAAGACCCTCGTCATCTTCGACGAGATCCACCACGCGGGCGACGCCAAGTCGTGGGGCGACGGCGTGCGCGAGGCGTTCGAGCCCGCCACCCGCAGGCTCCAGCTCACCGGCACCCCGTTCCGCTCCGACGACAGCCCGATCCCGTTCGTCACCTACGAGGAGGACGCCGACGGCGCCAAGCGCAGCGTCTCGGACTACTCCTACGGCTACGGCCCGGCGCTCGACGACGGCGTCGTGCGGCCGGTCATCTTCCTGGCCTACTCCGGCGAGATGAAGTGGCGCACCAGGGCCGGAGACGAGCTGGCAGCCACGCTCGGCACCCCGCTCACCAAGGACCAGCTCTCCCAGGCGTGGCGGGCCGCGCTCGACCCCAAGGGCGACTGGATCCGCCAGGTCATGCAGGCCGCCGACCGGCGCCTGACCGAGGTGCGGCGCGGCGTGCCCGACGCCGGCGGGCTGGTCATCGCCACCGACCACGAGACGGCCCGCGCCTACGCCCGCCACCTGCGCTCGATCAGCGGCGAGGGCGCCACGGTCGTGCTCTCCGACGACCCCGGCGCGTCCAAGAAGATCAAGCAGTTCGCCGCGTCCGGCGACCGCTGGCTGGTCGCGGTCCGCATGGTGTCCGAGGGCGTCGACATCCCCCGCCTGTGCGTGGGCGTCTACGCCACCTCGACCTCGACCCCGCTGTTCTTCGCCCAGGCCGTCGGCCGGTTCGTGCGGGCCCGCAAGCGCGGCGAGACGGCCTCGGTGTTCCTGCCGTCGGTGCCGACGCTCATGGGCCTGGCCAACGAGATGGAGGTCGAGCGCGACCACGTGCTCAACCGCAGGCCGCCCGAGGACGGCCTGGACGACAGCCTCCTGGAGGACGCCAACCGCAAGAAGGACAACCCCGACGTCCTGGGCGACGAGCTGCCGTTCGAGACCATGGAGACGTCGGCGACGTTCGACCGGGTCCTGTTCGACGGCGGCGAGTTCGGCACCGGCGCGGAGATCGGCTCCGCCGAGGAGGAGGACTTCATCGGCCTGCCCGGCCTGCTGGAGCCCGACCAGGTCGCCACGCTGCTGCGCAAGCGCCAGTCCGAGCAGCAGGCCGCCAAGCGCGCCCAGCCCGCCGAGCGGGCCCCCGCGCTGGCCCCGCACGAGCAGATCGCCGAGCTCAGGCGCGAGCTCAACGGCCTCGTCGGCGCCTGGAACCATCGCACCGGCCAGCCCCACGGCGTCATCCACTCCGAGCTGCGCCGCGCCTGCGGCGGCCCGGCCATCGCCCAGGCGACGGCCGAGCAGATCCAGGAGCGCATCGACAAGATCCGCCAGTGGGCCACCCAGCGCCGCTGAGCGCCCGCCAAGTCAGTTGACGGTCACCGGCCCCGGCCGGTGACCGTCACGCTGCGCGACTCTGTTCGTTTGGCGACAGAGTCGTGACCTTCCGTTAGAGCACGTACGGATGAGGCAACACTGACCTTGGCCGCCTTGGGAGATGAGAAGGACGTTGCCGATGTCGTCTGAGGCCACGGGAAAGTCACTGCTGAGCGTCTCTTCCGGCCTCTCGCGCAACGCCGTCATCGTCCGGCTCGACGGCGAGGTCGACGGCGACGCCGTGCTCATCCTGCGCGACCACCTGGAGCGCGTGTGGGAGATCGCGCCCACCCCCTACCTCATCATCGACCTGGCCGGGGTCGGCTTCTGCGACTCGATCGGCCTCAACGAGCTCGTCGACATCATGCACCGGTGCGAGGCCCGCGGCACCCGCCTGCTGCTCGGCGGCGTGCAGGGCGTCATGGCCCGCGTCCTCTACATCACCGGGCTGCGCAACGCCTTCGAGGTCTTCGACACCTACGAAGAGGCGCTGCGCCACGCGAACTCGTGAGAACCCGTCTTCCTCGTCCGGGTGATAGCAGGTGACGACACCCGACGAAAGGGGGCGAGTTTGATCACGGACACTGCACGCGTGTCCACCGACGCCGAGGTGATCCAACGCTCCAGGCAGGAACCGGCGGCCTTCTCCACCCTGTTCGACCGGCACGCTCCGGCCCTGCACCGCTACGTCACCCGGCGTCTGGGCGACTCGCTCGCCGACGACGTCGTCGCCGACACGTTCCTGGCCGCCTTCCGGCGGCGCGACCGCTACGACCTGAGCCACGCCGACGCGCGGCCCTGGCTGTACGGCATCGCCGCCAACCTCGTCGGCAAGCACCGCCGCGCCGAGGTCCGCGCCTACCAGGCGCTCGCCAGGACCGGCGTCGACGAGGTGGCCGAGAGCTACGCCGAGCGCGTCGAGTCACGGGTGTCGGCCTCCGCCGCGCACCGCGACCTCGCCCGCGCGCTCGCCGCCCTCACCCCGGACGAGCGGGACGTGCTGCTCATGATCGCCTGGGCGGACCTCGGCTACGAGGAGGTGGCCGTGGCGCTCGGCATCCCGGTGGGGACCGTGCGGTCCCGGCTGCACCGGGCCAGGAAGAAGACCCGTGCCGCGCTGGGCGGCACGGACCCGACCCAGATCGCCGAGGAGGCAGACCATGGATGACCTGCGGATGCTCCAGGAGATGCGCGCCGACGCCCCCGAGCCGGCCGCCGACCGCCTGACCCGCATGCGGGCCACGGTGATGGACACGGCAATGAATGGCGCTCCCGCGCAGCCGTACGAACCGCTGGCGGCGGGCGCCGACGGCTCGGCACGCGCCACGCTGGCCCGGCGCACGCCGCGCCGCCGCCTGCGCAGGGTGGGCGCCGCGCTGGCGGGGGCCGCGGCGGCCGCCGTCGCGGCCGTCACCCTGTACGGGACGACGGCGACACCGGCGTTCGCGGTGGACAAGCAGGCCGACGGGACCGTCGAGGTGTGGATCAACGAGTTCCGCGACCCCGGCGACCTGGAGGCCGAGCTCGCCGCGGCCGGGGTCAAGGCCGTCGTGGACTACCTGCCCGCCGGCCAGACCTGCAAGGAGCCCAGGGGCGCGCACCCCGCGCCGGGCGGCCGGCTGGAGACGAAGATCGGCAGCGAGCGGGGCGGCATCTCCTTCTCGGTCACCGCCGGCCAGATCAAGGACGGGCAGACGCTCGTGCTCGCGGCCGGCGTCGACCGGGACGACCCGGGCAAGCCGCCCACCTCGATGTCGCTGACCGTCGTGGACGGTGAGGTCGCGCCGTGCGAGCCGGTGGCCATGCCGGAGCCCACCGCCCCGGCCCTGCCGGGCGAGCAGGGGGTCCGCTCCGGCACCGGAGGCGAGGACGACGGTCCGAGCCTGAACAGCGTGACCGAGTGACCCCCCGGACCGGCGGCCCCGCGCGGGCCGCCGGTCCGTCGCTAGGCTGGACCCTCGCTGGAGGTGATCCGCATGTCCCCTGTCGACCATCCGTGGGAGCCGATCCCGGTGTCCGAGGTCGCCCGGCTCTTCGCCGGCCTGGACGCGCCCTGGTGGATCGGCGGCGGCCACGCCGTCGAACTCGCCGTCGGACGCGCCTTCCGCGAGCACGGCGACGTGGACGTCGGCGTGCTGCGGCGCGACCACCTCGCCGTGCGGCGGCTCCTGTCCGGCTGGGACTGCTGGGCGGCCGACCCCGCCGGCTCCCTGCGCCCCTGGCCCGTGGACGAGACGCTGCCCGCCCGGGTGCACGACATCTGGGTACGCGAGGCGACCGGCGGGCCGTGGCGGCTCCAGCTCATGCTGGACGAGTCCGACGGCGACGACTGGGTCTACCGGCGCGCCCCCGGCATCCGGCGGCCCCTCGACACCGTCGTCGTCCGCGACGCCGGGCCGCCCCGGCTGGCGCCCGAGATCCAGCTCCTCTACAAGGCCAAGCACCGCCGCCCCAAGGACGACGCCGACTTCGCCCACCTGGCGCCCCTGCTCACCGGCGAACAGCGGTCCTGGCTGGCCGCGGCCCTCACCGAGGAGTTGGGGAACCATCCCTGGCTGGAGAAACTGCCACCCCGGTAGAACGATCCTCCTCCCGTATCGGGAGCGCCTTTCGCGTATCTGGAAACTCGCCTGACCAGAGCGTTGCCGGATGCGTACTCTTCGTGATCGGTGACGGCACATGGGTGCCGAGCTAACGTAGAAAGGTGCCAGAGGTGAGCTTGTACCTGCCCGAGGACATGAAGCACCGCGTCGCCGAGGCGGCGCGGGCGCACGGCCTGTCCGAGGAGGACTACATGCGCGACGCGATCGCGCGCGTGCTCAGCGACGAGATCGTCGGTGAGCGTCCCCGGCCACGCCTGCCGCTCTTCGACAGCAACGACCCGGGGATGGCCCGCAGCGTCGACGACGTCCTGGCCGAGGGCTTCGGACGGGACGGTATCGGCTGATGCTGATCGTCGACACCAGCGGCCTGTTCGCCGCCATCGACCGCGCGGCCGCCGAGCACGAGGCGGCCAGGAGCGTCCTGCAGACCGAGCGGGGGCCCATCCTGCTCTCGCCGTTCGTGCTGGGGGAGCTCGACTACATGCTCCTCACCAGGATCGGCCCGCGCGCGGAGCTCGACTACCTGCGCGAGGTGGCCGACGGCGTCTACGACCTCATGCCGATGACGCGGCACGAGGTCATGGAGGCGGCCGACCTCATCGGCCGCTACGCCGACATGGAGATCGGCCTGGCCGACGCCTCCATCGCGGTGCTGGGAGCCCGCCACAGGACGACCCGGGTGCTGACGTTGGATCAGCGGCATTTCCGGGCGATGAAGCCGCTGTGGGGTGACTGCTTCACCGTGTTGCCCGCCGACCTGAACTAGGGCCGGCGCGGTTCGCCGCCAGGGCCGCGCCGCCCTCCGGAGGCCGGTCCCCCGGGTGTCAGCGGACGATCGGGGCGCCGTGGAGCGTGGCGCCGGCGGCGTCGAGCTCGGCGAGCGCCGCCTGGGTGGTCTGGCGGGCGACCCCGGCCGTCAGGTCGAGCAGGACGCGCACGGCGAGGCCGTGCTTGACGGCGTCGAGGGCGGTGGCGCGGACGCAGTGGTCGGTGGCGATGCCGACCACGTCGACGTCGTGGACGCCGTGTTCGGCCAGCCAGTCGGCGAGCGGGACGCCGTCGCCGCTGGTGCCCTCGAAGCCGCTGTAGGCGGCGGCGTGGGCGCCCTTGCTGAAGACCTCCTCGACGGCCGCGACGTCGAAGGCGGGGTGGAAGTCGGCGCCGGGGGTGCCGGCGACGCAGTGGGCGGGCCAGGAGGCGACGAAGTCGGGCGCGGCCGAGAAGTGGTCACCCGGGTCGACGTGGTAGTCGCGGGTGGCCACGACGTGGTCGTAGCCGTGCTCGGCGACGTGGCGGGTGATGGCGGCGGCCACCTCGGAGCCGCCCGCGACGGGCAGGCTGCCTCCCTCGCAGAAGTCGTTCTGCACGTCCACGATGATCAGCGCGGTTCCCATACGGCTCACGATACGTCAGGCGAACTCGGTGGGGATGGCCGCGTACCCCCTGCCCAGGTGGAGGGCGTCCTTCGGCAGGCGGGCGACGGCGTCGGCGTGCCTGGCGCGGGCCTCGTCGAGCGGTTCGCGGCCGACGACCCGGCCGTCGCGCACCAGCTCGTGCATCAGCGGGATGCCGCCCTCGGGGACGAGGCCGGAGGTGGTGACGAGCTCGGTCTCGTAGTGGCCGGTGTCGTCGAGCAGCCGGTAGGCCTCCTTGCGCCCGCCGCGTGACGGCTTGCCGACCGAGCGTTTGGCCACGGGCTCCAGCTTGCCGGTGGCCGTCTCGCGGGCCACGAGCTTGTAGACCAGGGCGGCGGTGGGCACGCCGGAGCCGGTGACCAGGGAGGTGCCGACGCCGTAGCCGTCGACGGGCGCGGCGGCCAGCGCGGCGATGGCGTACTCGTCCAGGTCGGAGGTGACCAGGATGCGGGTGTCGAAGGCGCCGAGCGCGTCGAGCTGCTCGCGGACCTCCTGGGCGGCGGCGGCCAGGTCGCCGGAGTCGATGCGGACGGCGCCGAGCTTGGGCCCGGCCAGCTCGACGGCGGTGCGGACGGCTTCGGCCACGTCGTAGGTGTCGACGAGCAGCGTGGTCTCGGGCCCGAGTGAGGCGATCTGGGTCTCGAACGCCTGCCGTTCGGAGTCGTGCAGCAGGGTGAAGGCGTGCGCGGCCGTGCCCGCGGTCGGCACCCCGTACACGTGCCCGGCCATGAGGTTGGAGGTGGAGGCGAAGCCGGCCAGGTAGGCGGCGCGGGCGGCGGCGACGGCGGCGCGCTCGTGGGTGCGGCGCGAGCCCATCTCGATGAGCGGCCGTTTGCCGGCGGCGACGCTCATGCGGGAGGCGGCCGAGGCGATGGCGCAGTCGTGGTTCAGAACGGACAGGATCACGGTCTCCAGCAGCACGGCCTCGGCGAACGTGCCCTCGACGACCATGATGGGGGAGGCCGGGAAGTACAGGTCGCCCTCGCGGTAGCCGTAGACGTCGCCGGAGAAGCGGTAGTCGGCCAGGAAGTCGAGGGTGGGCTGGTCGACCACGTGGTTGTCGCGCAGGAAGGCGAGCTCCTCCTCGCCGAAGCGGAAGCGTTCGAGCTCGTCGAGGACGCGTCCGGTGCCGGCCACGACGCCGTAGCGGCGCCCGCCGGGCAGGTGGCGGGCGAACACCTCGAAGACCGCCCGCCGGTGCGCGGCGCCGCTCCGCAAGGCCGCCTGGAGCATCGTCAGCTCATAGTGATCCGTCAGCAACGCGGTGCTCATGCTCATCCTCACGAGTCGAAGACTACGGCTCACATAGGGCAGACTGCTGGATGTGGGTAGCACCTCTCCAACCACCGTCGAGCGCCCGGCAACGGACGTCCGGCCCGATCTGCCATGGGTCACGATCGTCTGGAACGACCCGGTCAACCTGATGTCGTACGTGACGTACGTCTTCCAGACCGTGTTCGGTTACCCCAAGGCCAAGGCCGAGAAGCTGATGATGGACGTCCACCAGAAGGGCAAGGCCGTGGTGTCCAGCGGCACCCGCGAGGAGATGGAACGCGACGTGCAGATCCTGCACTCCTATGGCCTGTGGGCCACCGTCCAGCCGGACTCGGCCACGTGAGCTCCGGGTTCTCCGCCGGCCGGGGCGGCAAGGTGGTCGCCACGTTCGAGGCGGGCGAGGTGGCGCTGCTGCGCTCGCTGGTGTCGATGGTGCTGGGCCTGGTGGCGCCGGGCGAGACGAGCGACGACCCGCTGGAGCGGGCGCTGGGCATCGGCGGGGGAGTGGCGCCGTCCGATCCGGTGCTGGCGCGGCTGTTCCCGTCGGCGTACGAGGACGCGCAGGACGCGTCGGAGTTCCGCCGCTACACCGAGGCGACGTTGCGCGACGGCAAGCGGGCCGACGCGCAGACGCTGCTCGACACGGCCGAGCCGGGGCGCGGCGAGCTGACGCCCGAGCAGGCGCAGGCGTGGCTGCGGGCGCTCAACGACGTGCGGCTGACGCTCGGCACCAAGCTGGGCGTGACGGAGGAGATCCACGAGGAGATCGAGAAGATGTCCGAGGACGATCCCCGCTATCCGGCGTTCGTCACCTATGACTGGCTGACCTACCTCCAGGACAGCCTGGTGCGCGCGCTCTGGTAACTTCCGCAGCATGCTGACGATCTCGCAGGAACTGGTTGACAAGATCGTTGCCCACGCCAGGGCCGACCACCCCGACGAGGCGTGCGGCGTGATCGCGGGGCGCAACGGGGTGCCGGAGCGGTTCATCCCGATGGAGAACGCCGAGCGTTCGCCGACCTTCTACCGGTTCGACTCGATGGAGCAGTTCCGCGTGTGGCGGGAGATGGACGACCGCGACGAGGAGCCCGTCGTCATCTACCACTCCCACACCGCGACGGAGGCCTACCCGTCGCGCACCGACGTCTCCTATGCCTCCGAGCCGAACGCCCACTACGTTCTGGTCTCCACGCGGGACGAGGACCAGGTGGAGTTCCGCTCGTACCGGATCCTCGACGGAGAGATTTCCGAGGAAGAGGTAAGGTTCATCCCATGATGGTCAGGCCGGTGCAGAGTTTCCTCTTCGCGCACACCCCTGCCGTTGTCGTCTACGACTGTCGCTGAGCCGGAATTCGCCAGCCAGCATTCGGCGTTGCCGCCGATGGGACGACCCTGATCCGAGGAGACTGACAGCGATGGCCATCGAGGTTCGCATTCCGACCATCCTGCGTAACTACACCGACGGCGCCAAGGCCGTCGACGCCGAGGGCGCCACCCTCGACGACCTGATCACCAACCTGGAATCCCGCCACCCGGGCATCAAGGACCGGCTGGTGGACGAGTCCGGCCTGCGCCGGTTCGTCAACGTCTACCTCAACGACGAGGACGTGCGCTTCCTCGGCGGTCTCGGCACCCCGCTGTCCGACGGCGACACGGTGACCGTGCTGCCGGCCGTCGCCGGCGGGTGACATGCGCTTCGACTCGCTGATCGACTCGGTGGGCCGCACCCCGCTGGTCGGCCTGCCCCGGCTGTCGCCGAGCGCTGACGTGCGGGTGTGGGCCAAGCTGGAGGACCGCAACCCGACCGGTTCGATCAAGGACCGGCCGGCGCTGTGGATGGTGCAGCAGGCGGAGAAGGACGGCCTCCTCACCCCCGGCTGCACGATCCTGGAGCCCACCAGCGGCAACACCGGCATCTCGCTGGCGATGGCCGCCAAGCTCAAGGGCTACAAGCTGATCTGCGTCATGCCGGAGAACACCTCCGAGGAGCGCCGCCAGCTCCTGCGCATGTGGGGTGCGGAGATCATCTCCTCGCCCGCGGCGGGCGGCTCCAACGAGGCGGTGCGGGTGGCCAAGGGCCTGGCGGCGGAGCATCCCGACTGGGTGATGCTCTACCAGTACGGCAACCCGGCCAACTGGCGCTCCCACTACGAGACGACCGGGCCGGAGATCCTGGCGGACCTGCCGTCCGTCACGCACTTCGTGGCCGGGCTCGGCACGACCGGCACCCTCATGGGTGTCGGCCGCTTCCTGCGCGAGCGGGTGCCGGACGTGCGGATCGTGGCCGCCGAGCCGCGCTACGGCGAGCTCGTCTACGGGCTGCGCAACGTGGACGAGGGCTTCATCCCTGAGCTGTACGACGAGTCCGTGCTGACCACGCGCTTCTCCGTGGGGTCGGCCGACGCGCTGCGCCGCACCCGCGAGCTGTTGGCGTCGGAGGGCATCTTCGCCGGCGTGTCCACCGGGGCCGCCCTGCACGCCGCGCTGGGCATGGCGCGCAAGGCCGTCAAGGAGGGCGCGCGGGCCGACATCGTGTTCGTGGTCGCCGACGGCGGCTGGAAGTACCTGTCCACGGGCGCGTACGAAGGCACGCTGGACGAGGCCGAGCAGCGGCTCGAAGGCCAGCTCTGGGCCTGAGACGCAAAGAGGGAGGGGCGGCCCGGCCGGGCCGCCCCTCCCTCTTTGTCGTGTGACGTCAGTTGAACAGGACCCGCAGCGAGAACGACACGTCGGTGTCGGTCTGCTTGCCGCTGAGCCCCACCGCGCGCAGCACCTGCAGGTTGGCCTTCTCCTCGCCCTGAAGGTTGTTCAGATAGAGCTTCTCGACCTTGTCCAGGTCGACGAACAGGCCGAACGTGGCCTGGTCCGCCTCCGGGATCGCGGTCTGGAAGGTCTCGCTGTCGCCGAGCGCGCCGTCCTCGGCGAGCTTCTTGGCGTAGGCGTCGTCGGTGGCCACCGTGAGGACGCCGTCACCGGCGACCTTGGCGATCTTCACCTGCTGACCCTGCGCGGTGAGCGCCCCTTGGACCTTGTCCAGGATGGCCTGCGCCTTGGCGGCGTCGGTGGCGACCCGGACACCGGCCTTGTACTGCTGCGACTCCAGGCCCTCGCCGTCGAGCGCGATGGTGAGGTTCTGGCCCAGCACGGTCGCCAGGTCGCCGGGCAGGTCGAGCCCGAACTGGGACTTGGCCTGCTGGACGAACTGCTGGAACTGGGCGCCGCTGGACGTCTTGGCCGCCGACTTCTCGATCTCGCCCCACTTGTTCGTGATGAGGCTGTCGAGGCCGGACATGGAGAACGCGCCCACGGTGCTGTCGGGCAGCGCGGCCAGGGAGGTGCCGGTCAGGTCCTCGCCGTTGGTGAGGTTCTGGCCGCCGCGCACCGCGCCCGCCAGCTCGACGTAGGAGCCGTCGAAGCGCAGCGCGCCCGCGAACCTGGCGGTCTTGATCTGCTCCATCAGCAGCTTCTGGTCGGGCGTCAGCGTGTCCTTCGACAGCTCGGCCAGCTTGCCCAGGTGCCCCCAGAAGGACAGCACGCCCTGCTCGCCGATCGCGTTCAGGTCGTCGCTGAAGTCGGCGTTGTCGGCCAGGCTGCCTGCTTCGGCGCCGTACTTGTCGGCGAGCTGCTGGTTGGCCGTCAGGAGCGCGTAGTCCTCGCGGAAGGCGATGCCGTACTCGGACTTGCCCATCATCTTGGCGATGCCCGCCCTGGCCGCCTCCTCGTCCTTGACCTGGACGGCCACGGCGAAGTCGGGGTCCTCGCCGCCGGAGGGCAGGATGCCGACGCCGACGCGGCTGCCGAGCCACGGGTCGACGTCCTTGGCCCAGTCGACGTCCTTCAGGCCCTCGGGGCTGTCCTTCTTCAGCGCGTCGAACAGCGCCTGGCGCGGGTCCTCGCCCTGGAAGGAGTCCTTGGTGACGGTGAACTTCCTGCCGATCTCGAACAGCGCAAGCTTCTGGTTCGCCGCCGGGTCCAGGTCGAGGCGGACGTAGGCGATCGAGGCCGCGGGCAGCACGTCGTGCGGCTGCGTCCCGCCGCCGCCGATCGCGCCCACGGCCCACACGGCGCCGCCGCCGAGCAGGATCACGGCCAGCGCGGCCGCGATGGCGATGAACAGGTTCTTGCGGCCCTTGGCGGGCGGGTCGGCGGGGGTCTGGCCGAGCATCTCGGGGCCCTGGCCGGACCAGCCGCCGCCACCGCCCTGGCCGGGCTGCTGGCCGTACTGGCCGTAACCCTGCTGCTCGTAGCCCTGCTGGCCGTAACCGGGCTGCTGGCCGCCGTAGCCCTGCTGGGCGTACGGGTCCTGCGGCTGGCCGTAGGACGGCTGCTGGCCATAGCCCTGCTGCTGCTGGCCGTAGCCCTGGGACTGGGGCTGCTGGCCGTAGGGCTGCTGCTGCCCGTAGCCGGGCTGCTGACCGTGAGTCCCCTGCTGGCCGTAGCCCTGCTGGGCGTACGGGTCCTGCGGCTGGCCGTACTGCGGCTGCTGGTACGGCTGCTGTGGCGGGTATGGCTGGCCGTGTGCCTGAGGAGGCTCAGGCTGCTGCTCGTTCCAGCGGTACGCCGTGGTCCGGTCAGGATCCTGGCCAGGTGGGGGATTATTCGCAGACATCACTCAACTCACAGTGTGGACTTATGACCACGTAGAAGTTAGCTGATGTTGCTATACAGCCGCTTGCAATGTGCTGAAGTAGGCCGTTATGCCCTGTTCAGTTGGCGGCGCAGCGCGTTGATGTGGACCTCGCCGTCGCCGTACTCCTCGACCTGGGACCAGGGCACGAACGTGCAGCCGGCGTAGACCACGCGGCCCACCGCGCGCGAGAGCCAGGAGGCGCGGCCGTGCCGGTCGCGCGTGAGCCGGAGCAGCACCGGGCCCCGGCGGGCCGAGACCATGAGCCCGTAGACCGTGCTCGCCTGCTGCAACTCTCCCCGGTTGCGCACCACGCGGATGTCCACGACGTGACCGACCCACACCCCGTTGGCGTCCCAGACGGACTGACCGATGAGTTCGGTGACATTAGCCATGATCGAACTTTCGCAGCCTTGTCGCGTTTTCGCAGGTAGGCGCGCTGATGGACGGATGCCGTAGAGTATGGCCTACTAGAATATAGTTCCATTTTGAGGGCAGGGGCTGATGACCAAGTTCGACGAGGCCACGCAGGCGATCCGCATCGACGAGACCACCTACGACGTCTGCCTCGACCCGGGTTACTCCATCGGCGGGCCGCTCAACGGCGGCTACCTCATGGCCGTGGTGCTGCGCGCCGTGGTGGACGACTCGCCGTTCGAGCACCCGGTGAGCACCACCTCGCAGTTCCACCGGTCCCCGGCGCCGGGGCCCGCGCAGGTCCGCGTCGAGCGGCTCAAGGCCGGCCGGACCGCCGCGTTCACCCGGGCCACGCTCGTCCAGGACGGCGTGCCGCAGATCGAGAGCCTGGTCACCACGGCCACGCTCACCGGCGCCGACCCGCTCTACAGTGACAAACCCGGACACGTCATGCCTCCGCTTGAGGAGTGCGTCAAGCTGCCCAATCCCAAGCCCGAGTCCAACATGACGCTCAACGCCCAGGTGGAGCTGAGCTTCGACCCGCCCACCATCGCCTGGCTGAACGGCGGCCCCACCGGCAGGCCCGAGTCGCGCGCCTACTTCCGCATGGCCGAGCCGCAGGACCCCGACCCGTTCGTGCTCGCGCTGGCCGTCGACGCGCTGCCGCCCGTGGTGTTCAGCGCCGGGCTGCGCGGCTGGGCCCCCACCGTGGACCTCACCTGGCACCTGCGCGCGCTGCCCGCTCCCGGCCTGCTCACGCTGATCGGCGGCGGCCGCCTCATCTCCGACGGCTGGTTCGACGAGGAGGTCGAGGTGTGGGACTCGGCCGGCCGCCTGGTCGCCCAGTCACGCCAGCTCGCCCGCGTCGGCCGAGGATGACACACCCGGTGTGAGCATTCTTACGCGGTGAAGACGCCGCAGGTCGCCTACCCTCGAAGCGTGCCGGACGCGAGTATTGGGATCTTCGACAGCGGGGTCGGCGGCCTGACGGTCGCCCGGGCGATCATCGACCAGCTGCCTCACGAGTCCATCACCTACGTGGCCGACACGGCCCGCCAGCCTTACGGGCCCAAGCCGCTCGCCGAGGTGCGCGCGTACGCACTGGAGGTGATGGACCACCTCGTCGAGCACGACGTCAAGATGCTCGTCATCGCCTGCAACAGCGCCAGCGCCGCGGTCCTGCGCGACGCCCGCGAACGCTACGACGTGCCCGTCGTCGAGGTGATCCAGCCCGCCACCCGCCGCGCCGTCCGCGCCACCCGCACCGGCAGGGTCGGGGTCATCGCCACCCGCGCCACCATCGACTCGATGGCCTACCACGACGCCTTCACCGCGGCGCCCGACGTGCTGCTCACCGGCGTGGCCGCCCCGCGCCTGGTCGAGTACGTCGAGCGCGGCGAGACCATGAGCCAGGAGCTCATC
Source organism: Nonomuraea sp. ATR24 (assembly GCF_041950485.1). Taxonomy (NCBI): domain Bacteria; kingdom Bacillati; phylum Actinomycetota; class Actinomycetes; order Streptosporangiales; family Streptosporangiaceae; genus Nonomuraea; species Nonomuraea sp. ATR24. The sequence continues at coordinate 65,932 of NZ_JBGNUU010000018.1, read as the reverse complement.
GACGTGGTCCGCGGCTACCTGGAGCCGATCCAGGCCGCCGGGTGCGACACGCTCATCCTCGGCTGTACCCACTACCCGCTCCTCACCGGCGCGATCTCCTACGTCGCCGGCGACGGCGTCACGCTCGTGTCCAGCGCCGACGAGACGGCCAAGGACGTCTACCGCATCCTGCACGACCGCGGCCTGGCGGCCGGGAGCGAGGCCACCCCCCGGCACCGCTTCCGCGCGACCGGTGACTCGCTGCTCTTCGCCCGGCTCGGGCGCCGCTTCCTGGGCCCGGAGATCGACGCGGTCGAAGTCGCACCAGTGGGGGGTACCACCTACGAGGGAGGCCCACATGAAGGTGACCATAGTCGGCTGCTCGGGAAGCTTTCCCGGCCCTGACAGCCCCGCGTCCTGCTATCTCATCGAGGACGAGGGCTTCAGGCTGCTGCTCGACTTCGGCAGCGGGGCGCTGGGCGCGCTGCAGCGCCACATCGGCCTGTACGACGTCGACGCGATCTGCCTGACGCACCTGCACGCCGACCACTGCCTCGACCTGTGCCCGTACCACGTCGTGCGCACCTACGGCCCGGCCGCGCCCTACCCCCGGGTGCCCGTCCACGCGCCGGCCGACGCGCCGCGCCGGCTGGCCGCCGCCTACGGCATGCCCGAGGAGCCCGGCCTGGAGTCCAGCTACGACTTCTCGCCGCTCGCGCCCGGCAGCTTCGAGGTCGGCCCGTTCCGGGTGACCGCCGCCCGCGTCGCCCACCCCGTCGAGGCGTACGGGTTCCGCGTGGAGAGCGGCGGCGGCAGCGTCGCCTACTCCGGCGACACCGGCGAGTGCGACGAGGTCGTCAAGCTGGCCGCCGACGCCGACCTGATGCTCTGCGAGGCGTCCCTGCTCGACGCCCCCGACCTGCCCGAGGGCCTGCACATGTCCGGCCGCCAGGCCGCCGAGCACGCCGCCAGGGCCGGAGCCGGCCGGCTCGTGCTCACCCACCTGGTGCCCTGGAACGACGAGGCCACCGTGCTCGACGACGCCGCCCGCGGCGGCTTCGGCGGGCCCGTCGAGCTGGCCCGCAGCGGAGCCTGCTACGACCTGAGCTGAGGCTCGGAGAAGTCGCGCATCCGCACCAGCGGGGAGAACACCAGCGGCAGGAACGACACCAGCCTGCCCGCCATGAACACCCACAACGCCTCGCGCACGCCGATCTGCTGCGCCACGATGCCGCCCAGCAGCGCGCCGAGCGGCATCGTGCCCCACACGACGAACCTGACCGTCGCGTTGACCCGGCCCAGCAGATGCTCCGGTGCGACGGTCTGGCGGTAGGTCAGCTCGCCCACGTTGTAGAGGATCGCGCCCAGCGACAGCGCGACCGAGGTGATCGCGAAGAACGAGGCCCGCCAGTCGGCCTCCGTCATCGGCAGCAGCAGGCCGAACGGCGAGGTGACGGCCAGGGCCAGCCACGACACCCGGGCCGTCCCGTACCTCCTGAACAGCGGCCCGCCGATCAGCCCGCCGATCAGCCCGCCCACGGCGCCCGACATGAGCAGCGCGCCGACCAGGCCGGGCGGCAGCAGCACCACGTCCGCCAGGAACAGCACCGACAGGCCGAGCACCGCGCTCAGGCACAGGTTCGTCAGCGCGGTGGTCGTCATGAACGTGCGCAGCAGCCGGTCACGCCAGGCGAACGCGAACCCCTCCCGGATGCCGGACAGCATGCCCCGGTCGGCGGTGCTCGCCGGAGGGTGGTCGGGAGTCCTGATCGTGCCCAGGAAGAGCACCGAGGAGAGCGAGGCCGCCGCCGTGGCGAGCAGCGTGAGCGGCGCGCCGAGCAGCTGCACGAGCACGCCGCCGAGGCCGGGACCGGCCAGCGCGCCGCCGGAGCGGACCACTTCGAGCTTGGCGTTGCCGTCGGCCAGCCGGTCCTTCGTCACCAGCTCCGGCAGGTAGCTCAGGTCGGAGACGTCGTTGAACACCCCGGCCACGCTCACCAGCAGCGCCACCACGCACAGCATCGCCATCGACAGCAGGCCCAGCGCGCTCGCCGCCGGGATGCTCGCCAGCAGCAGGCACCTGGCCAGGTCGGCGGCCATCATCACGCGGCGCTTCCGCATCCGGTCGACCCACACCCCCGCGGGCAGGCCGATCAGCAGGAAGGCCGCGCTCTGTAACGCCGACAGGACTCCCAAGGAGAGAGGGGAGGCGTGCAACGTCAGCACGGCGACCAGAGGGAGCGCCACACGCGAGATATTGGCGCCCATTTCGTTGGCGACGTGCGAGCTCAAGAAGCGGAGAAAGTCAGGGCTACGCAACACCCCCGTTGTCATTGCGTCAGGATCCCTGTGTCGGACACCGTCGGTCAAGAGCGTGGTGGCGCGGAGATAGGGTGATCTGCATGTCTCGACAGGATGGCCGCAATTCTGACCAGCTCCGTTCCATCAACATCACAAGACGGTGGCTTTCTCACGCCGAGGGTTCGGTGCTGGTGGAGTTCGGCGGCACGCGGGTCCTCTGCGCCGCCTCCGTCCAGGACAGCGTGCCCCGGTGGCGGCGAGGCAGCGGGCAGGGCTGGGTGACCGCCGAGTACGCGATGCTGCCGCGCGCCACCAACACCCGCAACGACCGCGAGTCGGTCCGCGGCAAGATCGGCGGGCGCACCCACGAGATCTCCCGGCTCATCGGCCGCTCGCTGCGCGCCTGCGTCGACTACAAGGCGCTCGGCGAGAACTCCATCGTGCTCGACTGCGACGTGCTCCAGGCCGACGGCGGCACCCGCACCGCCGCCATCACCGGCGCGTACGTGGCGCTCGCCGACGCCGTCGCGTGGATGCGCGAGCGCAAGATGTGCCCCGGCGACCCGCTGATCGGCTCCGTCTCCGCCGTCTCCGTCGGCGTGGTCGGCTCGGTGCCGATGCTCGACCTCTGCTACGTCGAGGACGTCGCCGCCGAGACCGACATGAACGTCGTCATGACCGGCGAGGGCAGCTTCGTCGAGGTGCAGGGCACCGCCGAGGGCGCGCCGTTCGACCGGGCCGTGCTCGACCAGCTCCTCGACCTGGCCGTGGCCGGCTGCGAGGAGCTGACCCTGATCCAGCAGGAGGCGCTGAGCTCATGAAGATCGTTCTCGCCACGCGCAACCCGGGGAAGATCGCCGAGCTGCGCCGCATCCTGGCCGGCTTCGACATCGTCGGGCTGGAGGAGTTCCCCTCGATCGGCGACGTCGCCGAGACCGGCGTCACGTTCGAGGAGAACGCCCTGCTCAAGGCGCACGCCGTGGCCCAGGCCGCCGGGCTGCCCGCCGTCGCCGACGACTCCGGCCTCTGCGTCGACGTGCTCAACGGCATGCCCGGCGTGCTGTCCGCCCGCTGGGCCGGCCGCCACGGCGACGACGAGGCCAACCTGCGGCTGCTGCTCGCCCAGGTGTCCGACGTGCCCGCCGACAAGCTGACCGCGCACTTCGCCTGCGTGGCCGCGCTCGCGCTGCCGTCGGGGGAGTGGCGGGTTGCCGAGGGCACGCTGCCCGGCCGCCTCGTCACCACGCCCCGGGGCACCAACGGGTTCGGCTACGACCCGATCCTCGTGCCCGACGGCGACACGCGCACCACCGCCGAGCTGTCACCCGAGGAGAAGGACGCCATCAGCCACCGGGGCCGCGCCTTCCGCGCCCTCGCGCCGATCGTCCGCGAACTGCTCTCGGCGTAACCACCGCGTAAGAACCCTCGGCCGCCGGGCGGCGTAGCGTCGTTCATGTGCAGAGGAATTCGGTCATCCCGGCCTGGGCGGGCGCGCTGGCGGGCATCGTGGCAGGGGGCGTGGCGCTCGGCGCCGCCCAGCTCGTGGCGGGGGTCGTCGGCGGCGACGCCTCCCCGGTGGTCGCGGTGGGCGACGCCGTCGTGGACCTGTCGCCGGCGGCGCTCAAGGAGTTCGCCGTCGCCGCGTTCGGCGTGTACGACAGGGTCGTCCTGCTCGGCGGGGTGCTCGTCGTGCTCGCCCTGGTCGCGGCCGGGCTCGGCGTGCTCGCCCGGGGCGCCGTCGGCCGCGGGCTGGCCGGGGTGGTGGCGTTCGGCGCCGTGGGGCTGGCTGCGGTCCTCACCCGGCCCGGGGCGGGCGCGGTCGACGCGCTGCCGACCGTGGTGGGCGTCGTGGCGGGCATGTGGACGCTGTCCTGGCTGATCGGCCGCGCCACGCCCTCTGCAGTGTCCTCTGTCGCGCCTGAGCTGCCCGCCGTGATGCGGGCGGGCGGAGGGGAGCCGTACGCGTTCGACCGGCGGCGGCTGCTGACCGGCGCCGCCGGGGGCGTGGTCGCCGCGGGGGCCGGGACGCTGCTCGGGCACGGGCTCGGCAGCCGCCGGGCCGTGGACGCCGCCCGGGTCGCCCTCGCCCTGCCCGCTCCGGCGACCCCCGCGCCGCCGCTGCCGCCGGGGACCGACTTCAAGCTCAACGGCCTCACCCCCTTCATCACGAAAAATGCTGACTTCTACAGGGTGGACACCGCGCTGATCGTCCCCCAGGTGGACCCCGCCACCTGGACCCTGCGCGTCCACGGGCTCGTCGACCGGCCCATCGAGATCACGTACGAGGACCTGCTGAGAAGGCCGCTGACCGAGGCCGACATCACCCTCACCTGCGTCTCCAACGAGGTCGGCGGCCCCTACGCGGGCAACGCCCGCTGGCTCGGCGCCCGCATGGCCGACCTGCTGCGCGAAGCCGGCCTCCGCTCCGGCGCCGACATGCTGCTGTCCACCTCCGCCGACGGGTTCACCTGCGGCACCCCGCTCGACGTCGTCATGGACGGCCGCGACGCCCTGTTCGCCGTCGCCATGAACGGCGAACCGCTGCCCGTCGACCACGGCTTCCCCGTACGCCAGGTGGTGCCCGGCCTGTACGGATACGTGTCGGCGACCAAATGGGTGGTCGACCTCAAGGTGACCCGGTTCGACACGGACGAGGCGTACTGGACACCGCGCGGCTGGGCGGCCAAGGGGCCCATCAAGACCCAATCGCGCATCGACCTCCCCAAGCCGGGCGCCACGCTGCCCGCCGGCCGCACCACGATCGCGGGCGTCGCCTGGGCCCAGCACACCGGCGTCGACGCCGTCGAGGTCCGCGTCGACGGCGGCGCCTGGCAGCAGGCCCGGCTCGCCGCCGTCCCCGGCCCCGACACCTGGCGGCAGTGGGCCCTCGACTGGGACGCCACCCCGGGCGACCACACCATCGAGGTACGCGCCACCGACGCCGCCGGGCGCACCCAGACCGCCGAACGCCGCCCCATCACCCCCGACGGCGCCACCGGCCGGCACACCGTCACCGTCCACACCACCTGACGACCCGTCCAGATACGTCCGCGTTTGCGCAGGTCAGATGGGTAGTCATGGCCGACAATCTTCCTGACTTTGGCCCCTCATCCGCGGCGACCACCCCTACGATCGGTCGTCGAGCATGACAGGAGGCAGGACGTGTTCCGCGACCGCAAGTCCGGCGTCCGGTGGGTCCTTCCCGAGGGGCAGTACAACCCCGTGGTCGCTGACGGTGTCCGATGGCTCGAATACGAGCGCGCCGCCGACCCAGGCCCGCCCGACTCCACCCAGCCAGAGCCCAACTCCCCATCCCCCAACCCCACCCAACCACCCCCAACCCACGCCAACGCCCACCCCGACCGCACCCGAGGCAGCGCCGTCCCGAGCGACGACGTTCGGGGGGACCGCACCTGGGGCGGCCCCGCCCCGGACGACGACGCTTCGGGTGAGCGCGCGCGAGGTGCCACCGCCTGGGGTGGCCGCACATGGGGCGGTGAAGCACGGCGTGACCGCGCCCGAGGCGACGATGCCCAGGGCGGCGATCCCTGGGGCGGGTTGCGCCCCTTTGGCAGCGAAGCCCGGGACAACCGCGCCCAAGGCGGCGACATCCGGGGTGGCCACCTCGGAGACGGCCGCGCTGGAGGTGACCGCGCTCGGGGTGACGTCGCTCCGGGTGACGGGGCCCGTACCGAGGCCCCTCGGCAGGAGGTCGCGTGGGCCGACACCATCTGGTCCGACGCCACCTCCACGGGAGCCGGGGGCGGCACCCGGCCGGACCCGGCCCAGCCGCGCCCGAGCGCGCCCTTCGACCTGCGGAAAGGCTCACCCTCACCGGAGGGCGGGGAACGCGCGCCCGGTGGCAAGCCACCCGCACCCAACGGCACGGGCCCCGCGCCCGGCGGCACCCCGTACGACGGCCGGTGGCTGACCGGGGAGTCGCGCACCCCAGGGTCGTCGGCCCCGGCCTCCCACCCGAACGGCTCCTTCCCGCAGAGCCGGCCGCCGAGCGCCGGCCAGAGCCCGCCGTCCGAAACCCAAAACGCCCCGCCGTCCGGGGCCCACCACGCCCAGCACACCTGGCCCGGCCCGTCGCTCGGCACCGTCATGCCGGGCTCACCGCACGGGCGCTCGAACGGCACACCGAACGGCACGGCGGCAGGCGGAGGGATGCCCGGTGCGGCGAACGGCGCTGCGACGGGCGCGATGCCGGGCTGCTCGGCATGGCCAGGCACGCCCGCCCCACCGAACGGCACCACCGCCTCACCACACGGCACCACCCCGCCACACGGGATCACTGCCCCACCGAACGGCACTGTCCCGTCCTCGAACGGCACCGGCGCCTCGTCGAACGGCGCCGCCTCTCCGCAGGCCGGGAGGGACGCGCCGAACGGCCCCGCGCCGTCGTCGAAGCGACCCCGCTCCCCACAGGAGCTCGGCCAACTGCCCGCCTGGCCGGGCCACCTGCCGTCCGAACCGGCCACGCACCCCAACGAGCCGCCCACGAGGCCGGCCGCTCGACGCGAGGAGCCGCCGGAGTCCCGCCCGACGACCTGGCCCGGAGAAGCGTCCGCTGCCAGGTGGCCGGACAGGTTCTCCTCGCCCACGTGGCCAGGCGAGCCACCCGCCGTCCGCCCGGGCGACCCGCCCGCGCGACCGGGCGAGCGGCCCGAGGGGGCGGCGCACCGGGCTGGGGGAGCGGCGGCGGCTCCTCCTGCCACGTGGCTGGGCGATACGTCCGCGCGATCTGCCGTACGGCCAGGACCGGGGTTTGACGCCCCGGCCCGTCGGCCCGGGGAGGCGGCGGCGGGTACCGGTGCGCGGCCGGGTGAGGCGCAGGCGCGCGCCGCTGTATGGCCGGGCGAGGCGGCGCAGTCCGTTACGCAGGCGGGTGCTCGTCACTCTGGGCCGGGGCGAAGCGCCGGTGAGGGCAGGGGGGCTGCGGTTCTCGCGGGGGAGGGGCGGCGGGGGACGGCGGAGTACGACTGGTTCGACTGGCCGCATCGGCCGCCGAAGCTCGTGGACAGCAGGCCGTACGGGGTGCCGGGCGGGCTGGTGCCGCCGGATCCGCAGGTGGAGCGGGATCTGGCGGCGGCGGTGACGATGGGGACGCGGTTCCCGGACCCGCGCGGCACGTGGGTGCGGCTGATCAACGGCGGCGGCCCGGCGGATGATCCGTTCCGCGTGTCGAATGCCGCCGACTGCGCGCTGGCCGTGCTGTCCACGTGGCATGGGGAGCCGGCGGCGTCGGCGCCGAGGATGCCCGAGTACGACCGGGTGGGGCGGCCGTTGCTGACCGGTGAGGCGGGGAGCACGGCGCGGATGGAGCGCTGGGTCGGTCAGCGGTTCCAGCATGCGGGGCAGGGGCGGCACGCGTACCCGATGGTGGCGCGGCGGCTGCTGGAGGCGGGGCACGGCGCGTCGGCGGTGATCGTGGTGCGCTGGCCGGGCGGCGGGACGCACGCGTGGAACGCGGTGAACTCCCACGGTGAGGTGATCTGGATCGACGCGCAGCGGGGGCACATGGCGGTGGAGCCGCCGTACCTGACGGTGACGGGGGTGTTCTGCGTGATTCTCGACAGGCAGGGGCAGCCGCGGTGAACATGGACCAGGCCAGGGCGCTGGCGGAGGAGTACTTCAACGGGGTGCGCCCGGCGGGGGAGGCGCTGTCGGTGGGCATTCACGCGTTCGCCGAGGGGTACGTGGCGTGGGTGCGGGATCTGGAGCCTGACGATCCTGCGCGGCTGCCCGACGCGGTGGGCGGGGGCTGTGTGGTGATCGACCGGGCCACGGGCGAGGTGGTGGCCCGGCCGCTGCTCGATCCGGAATCGGTGGCGGAGCTGTGGCCGGGGCATCGGCCCCGGTGACGGCCCAGGGCCTCGGCTGACGGCCCAGGACCCAGGGCGGCGCGGGACGGGTGAGGCCGGGCGCCGCCCCCATGGACGCCCGACCTACAAGTGCCCTATCCGGATTTAGCGGCTTTTATCCATCTCTATCCGCATTTATCCAATTCCCCGGCGTCAGGTGGCGAGCGACCCGACGATCGACGCCCGGGCGGCGCGCCGAGCCGGCACGACCGCCGCCAGCACCCCGGCCAGCCCCGACACGACCACGAACAGCGCGATCTGCCACGGCGACGCCGAGAAGACGGCCCCCGACAGCATCGCCCGCACCGCGGCCCAGCCGAACGACATGCCCAGCACCACGCCCACCAGCGCCCCGATCAGCCCGAGCACCAGCGCCTCCACGGAGAGCATCCGCCGCAACTGCGGCCTGGTGAGCCCGAGCGCCCGCAGCAGCGCCGATTCCCTGGTCCGCTCGTGGACCGACAGGGAGAGCGTGTTGGCGATGCCGAGCAGCGAGATGAGGATCGCCAGCCCGAGCAGCCCCGTGATGATCATGAGCACCATGTCGAGCGTCTGGTCGAACTCGCCGCGGATCTCGGTCGAGCTCATCACCTGGACGGTCGGGTGGCCGGCCGCCGCGGCGTCGACCACGGCGCGGGCCCGTTCCGCGGTCACGCCGTCGGCGATGTTGAGCACGACGGTGCTGTCGGGCACCGCCCCGAACACCTCGTCGAACTGCGGCGCGGACATCGTGATCGTGGGCAGCGGCGAGTCGCTTCCCGGGAAGACGGCGACCACCCGCAGGTTGACCGTGCCGGACCGCTTGGCCTTGACGGGGACGGTGTCGCCGACCTTGACGCCCAGGTCGGTGGCGGCGTAGTCGGCGATGGCGGCCGTGCCGGGCCCGAGCGCGCCGATCGAGCCGGACGTCACCTCAGGCTTGAGCGGCCCCTGGAAGGCGCCCACCTGGACCTTGACGTCGCCTGACGTGCTCATCGTGTCGCGGATCTGCACCACGCCCGACAGCTCGGGCGCGGCCCGCAGCTCGTCGGCGATGGAGCGCGGGATGCTGGACTCGCGCGACTGGGAGGTGAGCTGGTAGTCGACGGGGAACTGGTCGTCGAGCTTGACCGTCACGGTGGCCCGGGTCGACGCGGTGATCACCGAGATGAGCGTCATCAGCGTCACGCCGATGGTCAGCGCCACGGTCGTGGTGGCCGCCCGCTTGGGGTTGCGCCCGGAGTTGTCCACGGCCAGCTTGCCGGGCACCCCGAACAGCCGGGCCGGGAGCCAGCCGACCAGCGCGCTCAGCGGCCTGACCAGCAGCGGCCCGATGATGAGCACGCCCAGGAAGGTCAGCACGCCGCCGCCCATGACGACGAGCAGCGAGATCTGCTCGCCGGGCGTCATCACCAGCGCGCCGACCGCGGCCAGCCCGACGCCGCCCAGCAGGAACAGCGCGGCGAACGCCACGCGCAGCATCCCAGCCCGGAACGTCTGCTCCTCGGTCTGCGTGCGCAGCGCCGCGATCGGCGCGACCCGGGTGGCGGTACGGGCGGGCAGCACCGCGGCGCCGACCGTGACCACCAGGCCGACGGCCAGGCCGATGCCGATCGTGGCCGGGGTCAGCCGCATCGCCGCCTCGGTGGGCAGCGGCGCGTCCACTGCGCGTAGCACGGCCAGCGTGATCGCGCTCAGGCCGTAGCCGGCGGCCAGCCCGAGCACCGACGCGATCAGGCCGACCACCGCCGACTCGACGAGCACCGAGCCGAACACCTGGCCGCGCGTCGCCCCGATGCACCGCAGCAGCGCCATCTCCCGGGTCCGCTGCGCGACGAGGATGTTGAAGGTGTTGTAGATGACCAGCGTCGCCACCAGCATCGCCACGAACCCGAACATCAGCAGCCCGAGGGTGAGCATCTCGATCTGCAGCCCGGCGGACTTGGCCAGGTCGGAGGCCAGCTCGTCGCCGGTCTTGACGACGAGCCCGGCGCCGGCGGCCGAGGCGACGGCCCGCTTCAGCGCGACGGGGTCGGCCCCCGCGACGTCGATCTCGGCGAACTCCCGCTCGCCGGTCATCCGCTGCGCCGTCGCCGTGGTGAACCCGAGCGCCCCGGTGAAGGCCAGCTCCTGGTCCACGCCCGGGTCGAACAGCCCGACGAGCTTGAACGTGTGCTCGCGCTGCTTGGCGTCGAGCACCGTGATCGTGTCGCCGACCTGGAAGCCCTCGGCCTTGGCGGTGTTCTCGTCGAGCACGGCCGCCTGGTCGTCGCTGCCGGGGCCGGTGCCGCTCACGATGGAGGTGCGGGCCAGCACGCCCGGCACGACGGAGATCGCCGTCGTGGGCAGGCTGCCGACGGCCTTGCCGTCCTTGCCGAGCAGCGGCGCGCTGCCGCGGACCAGCCCGTGCGCCTCCTGGACGCCGGGGACGGCGCGCACCCGTTCCAGCGTCTCCGGAGCGATGCCCTGGTCCGGCTTGCCGGGCAGCACGGCCACCGCGACCTTGCCGGCGTCGGCCGTGACGCGCTCCTCGAACCCGGCCTGGACCGTGTCGTTCAGCACGAAGGTGCCGGTGATGAACGCGACCCCCAGCATGATCGCGAGCGAGGTGAGCAGCAGCCGCACCTTGTGCGCGCGCAGCCCCGCCCTGGCGGTCTTCAGCACCTCACGCCTCCAGCTTCATCAGCGTGTCGAGCACCGACTGCGGCGTCGGCGAGGTGATCTCGGTGACCAGCGAGCCGTCCCGCAGGAACACCACCCGGTCGGCGTACGAGGCGGCCATCGGGTCGTGCGTGACCATGACGATCGTCTGGCCCAGCTCGCGCACCGACGTGCGCAGGAACGACAGCACCTCGGCGCCGCTGCGCGAGTCGAGGTTGCCGGTCGGCTCGTCGGCGAAGATCACCTGCGGCTTGCTGATGAGCGCCCTGGCCACGGCCACGCGCTGCTGCTGGCCGCCGGACAGCTCGTTGGGCCGGTGGCGCAGCCGGTCCTTCAGCCCGACGGTCTCGATGACCCGGTCGAACAGCACCTGGTCGGCCTGCCGGTCGGCGATCTCCAGCGGCAGCCGGATGTTCTCCTCGGCGGTCAGCGTCGGCAGCAGGTTGAACGCCTGGAAGATGAAGCCGATCCGCTCCCGGCGCAGCAGCGTGAGCTGCTTGTCGCCGAGCCCGGTCAGCTCCACGTCACCGATGTGCACGGTGCCCGCGGTCGCGCTGTCGAGACCGGCCAGGCAGTGCATCAGCGTGGACTTGCCGGATCCGGACGGGCCCATGATCGCGGTGAAGGCGCCGGTGGCGAAGGCCACGTCCACCTCGCGCAGGGCGTGCACCCGGGCGTCGCCCTGGCCGTACACCTTGGACAGCCCCTTGGCCACCACTGCCGGCGGCGCCTGGCGCGGGGTCTCGGTGAGAGTCACGTTCACTCCTCGTCGTGCGAAAACAACGCGACTCACGCTAGGGGCGCGAAACCCGCCGGACCTGGGCCTTGAGGACGGACTTCGTGTAGGACCCTGGATGACCCGGGTCAGCCGTTCGGCCGATGCGAGGGCACCACGAGCCCGGCCTCGTAGGCGTAGACGACCACCTGCGCCCGGTCGCGCAGCCCCAGCTTGGCCAGCACCCGGCCCAGGTGCGTCTTGACCGTCGCCTCCGCCACCTCCAGCTCGGCGGCGATCTCCAGGTTGGAGCGGCCGCGCGCCACCATGAGCAGCACCTCGCGCTCGCGCGGCGTCAGCTCCGTCGCCGCCGCGGGCTCCTCCGCCGGCAGGAACGTGGCGAACCGGTCGAGCATCCGCTTCAGCGTCGTCGGCGCCATCACGGCCTCGCCCGCGTGCACCGACCGGATCGCCGTCACCAGCTCCGCCGTCGGCACGTCCTTCAGCAGGAACCCCGACGCGCCCGCCCTGATCGCCGCGAACGCGTACTCGTCGAGGTCGAACGTGGTCAGCACCAGCACCTTCGGGCCGGTGATGTGCTTGATCGCCTCGACGCCGTCCATGCGCGGCATCCGCACGTCCATCAGGACGACGTCCACCTCGACCGTGCGCAGCACCTCGATCGCCTGCTGGCCGTCGCCCGCCTCGGCCACCACCTCGATGCCGGGCTGCGCGCCCAGCACCATGCGGAACCCGGCCCGCAGCAACTGCTGGTCGTCGACCAGCATGACCCGTATCATCCGACGCTCCCCCTAAGCCGCTTTCGACTCGGCCGTAGGCAGCCGCGCCAGCACTTCGAACCCGCCACCCGCGCGCGGCCCGGCCGTGACCGCGCCGCCGTACATCGTGACCCGCTCCCGCATACCCACCAGCCCGTGGCCGCCCGTCTCGGTGGCCGGGGCGGCCGCGCCGCGCCCGTCGTCGGTCACCCGCACGACCAGCTCGGGGCCGCTGTAGCGCAGCTCGACCTGCGCGCGGACGCCCGGCCCGCCGTGCTTGAGCGCGTTGGTCAGGGCCTCCTGGACGATCCGGTAGACCGCCAGCTGCTTGCCCTCGGTCAGCTCGGTGCGCCGGCCCGTGACCCGCAGCCGCGCGGGCACGCCCGCCGCCCGGACCAGCTCGTCGAGCTGCGCCAGGCCGGGCTGCGGCGTGTAGTCGGTGCCGCCGTCGTCCTGCCGCAGCACGCCGACGAGCCGGCGCATCTCGGCCAGCGCCTCCCGGCCGGTCCTGGAGATCGTCCGCACGGCCTGCCGCGCCTGCTCGGGGTCGCTGTCGATGGCGTAGCCCGCGCCGTCGGCCTGCACGACCATGACGCTCACGTTGTGCGCCACCACGTCGTGCAGCTCCCTGGCGATCCTGGCCCGCTCGGCGGCGGCCGCCATCCGGGCCTGCTGGTCGCGCTCGCGCTCGGCGCGTTCGGCGCGCTCCTCCAGGCCCTCCAGGTAGCGGCGGCGCGTGCTCGCGTACAGGCCGGTCAGCCAGAGCGCCATCACGAAGATCGTGCTGGTGGTGAACATGCCCAGCGTCGGCGTGTCCCACTGCACCAGCGCCAGGAACACGCCCAGCTCGGCCACCATCAGCGCCGCCAGCGCCCACCGGAACGCGCACTGGTAGACCACCGACCACAGCGCCACCAGCACCGCCATGTTGGCCGGCAGCACCTCGATCTGGGCCGCCCACTGCGCGAAGCTGACCAGCGACACCACGGCGAACACCGCCAGCGGACGCCGCCGCCACAGCAACGGCAGCAGCAGCGCCAGCGTCAGCACCGCGTAGACGGGCGCGTTGAGCGGCGGCAGCGACCCGTCGGGCGCGTAGGTCAGGTAGGGCACGACGGGCAGCAGGCACAGCAGCGCGAGAGGAGCCACCCGCAGGGCGTCCATCAGCTTCACATGGCGCCTCGACCACGCCCGTACCCTGCCGAACACAACCATCACGATACGTAAACCCGGGAGTGGGGCGGCTCAGCCTTGAGAGTGAAGTACGCCTACGACCCTGGTCTTACACGGCTCCGGTCTTACGCGGGTCTTACGGCCCGGCAGGCAAAGTAGTCGTCGGGAGCACCCTCTGGGGTGAGTAAAGGGAGAGATCGTGATGGCGATCATGATCGCGAAGCCGGGTCGCGCGGAGACGAGGAAGCTCTGCGCGACCCGATCCGCTTGCGGGCCGCTGGGCTAGAGTCTCCCCCGGCCGAAAGATCCGAGACCGGGGACCCGCATGTCAGCGCACCACAACCGTCCGCAGGACCTCGTCGTCCTGGTGCCCGAAGAGCGCGGCCGCGCGGCCCTGTCCGCCGTCACCGGCCTGCGGCCCCTCCTGTACGACGTCGGGGCCCCGTTGCCGCCGGGAGCCGCCGAGGCCCGCGCGATGGTGGTGCCCTCGCGCCCGGTCGACCGCGTGCTGGCCCTGATCGGCGAGCTGCCCGAGCTGCGCCTCGTCCAGACGCTCAGCGCCGGCACCGACCAGTGGCAGGGCCGCCTGCCCGCCCACGTCGCCCTGTCCAGCGCCCGGGGCGCCCACGGCGCGGCGGTCGCCGAATGGGCCGTCGCCGCCCTCCTGTCCCTCTACAGGGACCTGCCGGGCTTCGCCGCCGACCAGGCCGCCGCCCGCTGGCGTCCCCGCATGGCCGAGTCGCTGGCGGGCAAGCGCGTGCTCGTGCTCGGCGCCGGTGACCTCGGCACGCAGCTCCGCGTCCGGCTGGAGCCGTTCGGCGCCCGCGTCACGATGGTGGCCCGCCGCGCCCGTGACGGCGTGCGTGCCCTGGACGACCTGCCGGGCCTGCTGCCCGCCCACGACGTGGTGGCGCTCATGCTCCCGCACACCCCGGCCACCCACCACCTGGCCGACAAGCGGTTCCTCGGCCGCATGCGCGACGGCGCCGTCCTCGTCAACGCCGCCCGCGGCCCCGTCGTCGACACCGACGCGCTGCTCGGCGAAACCCGCTCCGGGCGGCTGCGCGCCGTCCTCGACGTCACCGACCCCGAGCCGCTGCCCGGCGACCACCCGCTGTGGCACACGCCGGGCGTCATCATCACCCCGCACGTCGCGGGCACGGTCCCGCAGGCGGACGAACGCTCGTGGCAGGTCGCGGCCGACCAGCTCGCCCAATTCGCCCGGGGTGAGCAACCCGCGAATCTGGTCGGCTGACGCCAATTCTTCGCGTCCGTATTTCGGGGTGCCGCCGCGCCGAATAACCGGCCGGGTTTCGGCGCATCGCAATTCCGGGCGAACACATATCGGCCAATTGCCGGACGGTGTCATTGATGTGCGGGCGGGGGGACTCGAACCCCCACAGTGTCTCCACCAACAGGACCTAAACCTGCCGCGTATGCCTGATTTCGCCACGCCCGCGCAATCCCGCCAAAGGCGGGCCGTGAGTAGTTTAGCGCTCCGGCCACGCACCGGTGCCACGTCACCTACCGGCACGGACAAGGCGCGGTGCGTGTCAATTCACCCCGGGCGGGCTCCCGGATCGGAGCCCGCGGGGAGTGGTCAGGAGAGGCCGAGCTTCTTCTTCAGGCTCGCCACGTGCCCGGTGGCCTTCACGTTGTAGAGGGCCTGCTCGATCTTGCCGTCGGCGTCGATGACGAACGTGGAGCGGATGACGCCCACGACTTCCTTGCCGTAGAGCTTCTTGGTGCCGTACGCGCCGTACGCCTTGTGGATTTCCAGCCCCGGGTCGGACAGGAGCGGGAAGGTGAGCGCGTCGCGTTCGGCGAACTTGGCGAGCTTCTCCGGCTTGTCCTTCGACACGCCGAGGACGACGAAGCCGTCGGCGGTGAGCTGGGCGAGGCTGTCGCGGAAGTCGCACGCTTGCTTGGTGCACCCGGGAGTCATCGCGGCGGGGTAGAAATAGAGGATCACCCGCTTGCCTCTGTAGGCGTCGAGGGAGATCTCGTCGCCGCCGGCGGCGGGCAGCGCGAACTCGGGGGCGGCGTCGCCGGGGGCGAGCCTGGTCTCGGTCATGGGTCCTCCAGGAGTTTCTCCAGGAAAACCTACCTGGCCGCCCGCCGTGCCGTACGGCGTGCGGACCTGACAGACTGATCAGGACATGTGAGGGCACGGGCAGGAGCGCGGCCGAGAGGAGAGTCATGGCTGACACCGATCCCGATGAGCTGGAGCGGCGCATCGCGCGGACGCGGGCGGAGCTGGCGCAGACGGTCGACGCGATCGCCGACCGGGTGAGCCCGAAGCGTGTGGCCGAGCGCACGGTGGCGGATGTGAAGTCCCGGGCGGGGAGCCTCGCGGCTTCGGTCAGCGACGCGCTGGGGATGTCGCCTCGGCCGGTGGAGTTCGGTGACGACCCCGACCGGCTGTGGGACGACGAGGCGCCGAGCCTGGCGCCGGTGCTGATCGGCGTGGGCGCGGCGCTGGTGATCGGCGCGGCGGTGGTCCTGTGGCGGCGTCGCCGCCGGTGACCCGTCTCTAGGGGCCTCTAGAGGAAGGTGCGGCCCTCGCCTCTGTAGGTGGGGACGGTCTCGGTGAGCGTGTCGCCCTCGACGAGGTGGAGGGCGTCGAAGCGTTCGCACAGCTCGCCCGACTTCGCGTGCCGGAACCAGACGCGGTCGCCGGTGCGCAGGTCCTCGGCGGGCGCGCCGATGAGCGGGGTCTGCACCTCGCCCGCGCCCTCGTCGGGCGCGTAGCGCAGGCCGGCGGGCAGGTAGGGCTGCGGCAGGCGGCTGGGGCCGGGGGCGCCGGAGGCGAGATAGCCGCCGCCGAGCACGGTGACGATGTCGCGCGCGGGCCGCCGCACGACGGGGAGCGCGAACAGGGCCGCCGGGTGGCCGCTGAAGCGGCTGTAGAAGTCGAACAGCCGGGGATGGAAGAGCCCGGACCCGGCGGCGACCTCTGTGACGGCCTTCTCGCGTACGGTGCGCTCGATGGAGCCGGTGCCGCCGCCGTTGACGAACTCCAGGTCGGCGACCTGGCGCACGGCGTTGACGATGCGGCCGCGGCGCACGACGAGCTCGCGGGCCGACAGGGTCTGCATGGCCTTGACGAGCCGGGCGTACGCGGCGCGGGCCTGGGGGGCGTCGCCGACGCCGGCGATCTGGGCCTCGTACGCGAGCAGCCCGGTCAGGCGGTAGCCGGGACGTTTGGCGATGGCGGCGGCCAGGTCGGCGGCCTGGTCGGGCTCGCGGATGGGGGAGCGGAGCGCCCCCGCCCGAAATTTCCCACCAAAGGCCACAAATCCGGCGTCGATGTCCATACATATCCGGATCTCGTGGCGCGGGTGGACCCCCGCCACCGCATGGTCCATGAACGCCAGATGCTCCGCCGAGTCCACCGTCAGCGTGATCGCCGCCGCGGCCTCCGCCGAGCCCGCCAGCGCGGCCAGCGCCCGCCGGTCGGCCGTCGGATAGGCCACCAGGATGTCGCCGAACCCCTGCTCCGCCAGCCACAGCGCCTCGGGCAGCGTGAAGGCCATCAGCCCGCGGAACCCGTCCAGGGCCAGCACCCGCTCCAGCACCGCCCGCGAGCGCACCGACTTGGTGGCGACGCGGATCGGCTTGCCGGCGGCCCGCCGCACCAGGCTGCGGGCGTTGGCGCGCAGCGCCTCCAGGTCGAGGATCGCGAACGGCGGCTCAACAGCGGCCGTGGCCCGGTCGTAGCGCTGGCGGTCATCCATACCGGCAGCGTAATCCAGGTAAAACGGGCACGGCAGGGGTGCGCGCCCCCGGCGGGCAACCACGGCATATCCGCCCATTGATCGCCGGGCCCGTAATGATCCTGCAAACGGGCGGCGGGGGCGCGGTCGAGCCGGTCGGGGACCCGTGTACCTCTGGTCGTTGTGATGACCACGCTCCAGCAGATCCTGCCCGGTGCGGCCGTCGCCGCGCAGGACACCCCGCTCCGCAGGTCCAACCGGGTGCTCAGACCCGCGCGCACGCCCGCCGCGGTGGCCGTGGCCCTGGTGCTGACGGCCGCGCTCGGGCTGACCTGCGCCGAGGTGGTCGCGTCGCTGATGGGCCGGCCGCTCGGCTGGGTGCCGGTCAACGAGGCCGCCGAGCTGGCGTCCGCCTCCTCCTGGAGCGAGCTGGACGCCGTCGCGGTGGCGCTGGCGGGCACGGGTGCGGTGCTGCTGCTGCTCGCGCTGCTGCCCGGCCGCTCCCGGCTGGTCCCGGTGGAGACCACCGACCCGCTGATCGTCATCGGCATCACCCGCTCGGGCCTGCGCCGTACGCTGCGGGCCGTCGCCCAGGAGGTGGACGGCGTGCGCCGGGCCCAGGTACGGCTGCGCAGGCGGCGCATCGAGGTCACCGTCGTGACCGAGGGGGAGAGCTCGGGCACGATGCTCAGGCAGGTCGGCAACGCGGTGGGCGACCGCCTGGCGGGCGTGGGCACGCTGGCCGCGGGCGAGGTCGTGGTGCGGCTGCGCAGGAGGGGGCTGTGATGCGGCAGTACGCGGGCAACCGGATCGGCCTGGCCGTCGTCGGCGCGGTGCTGCTCGTGGCGGGCGGCTACGCCTGGCTGCGCGGCCACGACAAGCTGGCGGGGCTGCCGCCGAAGGCCAAGGTGCTGCCGGAGCGCACCGCGCGGGCGCTGGCCGAGCAGCCGTGGGCGCTGTGGGTGGTGGCGCTGGTGCTGCTGGTGCTCGCCCTGGTCACGCTGCGCTGGCTGCTGCTGAGCCTGGGCTGGGGGCGCTACGGCTCCCGGTCGGGCACCGGGACGGCGATGCTCTGCGTGGGGCTCAAGGACGTCGACGGCCTGGCCAGGGCGGGGGTGCGGGTCGTCGGCGAGGGGGCCAGGCTGCGCATCGGCCTGACCTGCCCGGCCGCCACGGACGTCGGCGCGGTCGTGGCCAAGCTGGACCGCGAGATCGTCAGCCGCATCCGCCGCGAGGTGCGCGACGACGACCTCGGCGCCGTCGTCCGCATCCACGTCCGGCGCTGAACGACCGCGCCGGTCATCACGCGCTCAGCACTCGATGACGTTGACCGCGAGGCCGCCGCGCGAGGTCTCCTTGTACTTGTCGAGCATGTCCCGCCCGGTGTCGCGCATGGTCTTGATGGCCTTGTCCAGCGACACGTGGTGGCGTCCGTCGCCGCGCAGCGCGATGCGGGCGGCGGTGATGGCCTTGATGGAGGCCACCGCGTTGCGCTCGATGCACGGGATCTGCACCAGCCCGCCGATGGGGTCGCAGGTCAGGCCCAGGTTGTGCTCGATGCCGATCTCGGCCGCGTTCTCCACCTGCTCCGGGGTGCCGCCCAGCACCTCGGTGAGGCCGGCGGAGGCCATCGAGCAGGCCGAGCCCACCTCGCCCTGGCAGCCGACCTCGGCCCCGGAGATGGAGGCGTTCTCCTTGAACAGCACGCCGATCGCGGCGGCCGTGAGGAGGAAGCGGACCACGCCCTCGTCGTCGGCGTTGGGGGTGAAGCGGGAGTAGTAGGTCAGCACGGCGGGGATGATGCCGGCCGCGCCGTTGGTCGGGGCGGTGACGATGCGGCCGCCGGCCGCGTTCTCCTCGTTGACGGCCAGCGCGAACAGGGAGACCCAGTCCATCGCCTGGAGCGGGTCGCGCTCGGCCGACTCGGTCTGCAGCCGCCGGTGCAGGCGGTTGGCCCGGCGCTTGACCTTCAGGCCGCCGGGCAGCACGCCCTCCTGCGAGATGCCCCGCTGGACGCAGTCGGACATGACCTGCCACAGGTGCAGGATGCCGGCGCGGATCTCGGCCTCGGAGCGGCCGAACGCCTTCTCGTTCTCCAGCATGAGCGCGGAGATCGACAGGCCGGTGTTGGAGCAGTGCTTGAGCAGCTCCTCCGCCGTGGTGAACGGGTAGGGCAGCACGGTGTCGTCGGGCTTGATGCGGTCGGCCCCGGTGGCCTTCTCGTCCACGACGAAGCCGCCGCCGACGGAGAAGTAGACCTTCTCCCGCAGCTTGGCGCCCGAATCGTCGAACGCGGTGAAGCGCATGCCGTTCGGGTGCTCGGGCAGCGAGATCTTCCGCTCGAAGACGAGGTCCTGGCCCACGACGAAGGGGATCTCGCGGACCCCGTACAGCGTGACGGTGCCGGAGTCGCGCATGGCGGCCAGCCGCTCGTCGATGCTGTCGACGTCCACCAGCTCGGGCTTCTCGCCCGACAGGCCGAGCAGGACGGCCTTGTCGCTGCCGTGGCCCTTGCCGGTGAGGCCGAGCGAGCCGTACAGGATGGCCTCGACGCGCGCGGTGCGCTCCAGCAGGCCGTCGTCGTTCAGGCCGCGCGCGAACTTGTGCGCGGCCGCCATCGGGCCGCCCGTGTGGGAGCTGGACGGGCCGATGCCGACCTTGAAGAGGTCGAAGACGCTGATCGCCATTGACGCGCCTTTCGGGAGGGCCGGGGCCCGCTACCGGGCCCCGGCGGTGCTGTCAGGAGTCGCCCGAGGTGAGGGCGGTGTATTCCTCGGGCGTCAGCAGGTCCTTCGGGTCGCCGTCCACGCGCACCCGGAACATCCAGCCGTCGCCGTAGGGGTCGCTGTTGGCCAGCGACGGGTCGTCCACCAGGGCCTGGTTGATCTCGACGACCTCGCCGCCGACCGGGCTGTAGATCTCGCTCACGGACTTGGTCGACTCGACCTCGCCGACCGAGTCGCCCGCCTCGATGACCGACCCGGCGTCGGGGAGCTGCACGAAGACGACGTCACCCAGAGCCTCGGCGGCGAACGCCGTGATGCCGATCGTGACGGTGATCCCGTCGTCGATCCCGGCAACCCACTCGTGCTCCTTGGTGTAGCTCAGGTCGTCAGGGATGTTGCTCACTTGTTCCTCCTGTAGAAGGGCAGCTCAACCAGGTCCACAGGTTCTTGGCTGCCCCGGATGTCCACGGCCAGACCTTCACTGACCCCGGTGTCGACGTACGCCAGCGCGATGGGCTTGCCCAGGGTCTGGGAAGGCGCCCCGCTGGTGACCTCGCCGACGACGGCACCGTCCTTGGTGACCGGGTACCCGTGGCGGGGCACCCGGCGGCCCCGCGCGACCAGGCCGACGAGCCGGCGCGCGGGAGCGGTGTCCTTGACCGCCTCCAGCGCCGACCTGCCGACGAAGTCGCCCGGCTTGTCGAATTTCACCACCCTGCCCAGCCCCGCGTCGAACGGGGTCAGCTCCGCGCTCAACTCGTTGCCGTACAGGGGCATGCCCGCCTCCAGGCGGAGCGTGTCGCGGCTGGACAGACCGGCGGGCTTGATCCCGTACGGCGCTCCGGCCGACGTCAGGGCGTGCCAGAGCGGCACGGCGTCCTCGTTGGCCACGAACAGCTCGAAGCCGTCCTCGCCGGTGTAGCCGGTGCGGGCGATGAGCGCCTGGCGCCCGTCGACGACGCCGGGCAGGCCGGCGTAGTACTTGAGCCCGGCCAGGTCGGCGTCGGTGAGCGTGGCGAGGATCTCCTGCGCGCGCGGGCCCTGCACCGCGATCAGCGCGTACTGCTCGGAGCGGTCCTCGACCACCGCGTCGTACGACTTGGCGCGGTTCTTCAGCTCCGCGTCGACCTTCGGGTAGTTGGAGGCGTTGGCCACGACCATGAACTCCTCGTCCCCGAGCCGGTAGACGATGAGGTCGTCGAGCACGCCGCCGCGCTCGTCCACGATCATGGTGTAGCGGGCCCGGCCCGTCGCCAGCGCCGACAGGTGGCCCACGAGCGCGTAGTCCAGCGCCTTGGCGGCCTGGGGGCCGGTCACGAAGATCTCGCCCATGTGGGAGAGGTCGAACAGCCCGGCTGCCTGGCGGACCGCGTTGTGCTCGGCGGACTCGCTGCCGTAGCGCAGCGGCATCAGCCAGCCGGCGAAGTCGGTGAGCGTGGCGCCGAGAGCCTCGTGGACGTCTCGCAGCGGTGTCGGTCGGGACATGGGTCGCACCTCAGGGCAGAGTCGGATGCCAGCATCCTCCCCCTCTGTCATCGATGCCTGAGAGCTTCGCCCGGGTTTTGCCGGACTTTCACCTTCGGCGAGGCCCACCGGCCTGCTTTCCAGAGGTCACCTCGGCCGTGCGGTCCTTTGCCTTGAGAGGTTCGCGGGGAGGGCTTGCTCCTTCAGGGGCCCTGACCGGCTGTCAGGGCGCTCTCCCGCACGGTTTCGTCGGTGATGTCCGCAAGCCTAGTGGGGTGACGGCGGTGTTGTCGCGCCCTGAACCGGGCGGACGCCGTACCCGTCGTAGAGGTATGAGACGGATGACCGCGTTCCTCGCGCTGGCGGTGGGCCTGGCGGCCTGCGGCGCCCAGGGCGGCGCCGCGCCCGCCGGGCCCACCGGGGCCACCGGGCCCACCGGGCCGCCCCCGCGCTACACGGCGACGGTGACCGTGCTGGAGGACGGGACGCACGGCCCGCAGATGTGCCGCGCGCTGCTGGAGTCGATGCCGCCCCAGTGCGGCGGCCCCGACGTGGTGGGCTGGGACTGGAGCAAGGTCCGCCACGAGTCGGCCGCGAGCACCCGCTGGGGCCTGTACGTGGTCACCGGCACCTGGGACGGTGCGCGGCTCACGCTCACCGAGCCGCCGCGCCCTGCCGAAGGGGGAGCGGACCGGCCGGACCGCATCGGGACGCCGTGCCCCGCGCCCGAGGGCGGCTGGAAGCCGGTCGACCCGGCCAGGACGACGCCGGACGCCATGAACGAGGCCATCGCCAGGGCCGGATCGGCCAAGGAGTTCGCCGGGGCGTGGATCGACCGGCTCGACCCGGACCCGCCGGAGGAGGGCGAGGACCACGCCCGCGACGTCGTGCTGAACCTGGCCTTCACCGGCGACCTGTCAGGCCGGGAGGCGTGGATCCGGGAGGTGTGGGGCGGCGCGCTCTGCGTCACCGGCGCGAAGCGGACGCGGGCCGAGCTCTACGGGATCCAGGAGCGGGTCATGGACGAGAAGGGCGTGCTGGAGGCCGCCACCAGCGAGACGCGCAACCGGGTGGAGGTGACCATGTGGCTGGCCACCCCCGAGCAGCGCGAGCGCCTGGCGGCCGCCTACGGGGACGCCGTCGTGGTGGAGGACGTCCTGAAGCCGGTCGGTTAGGTGGTGGCCGCGTGCGGGCCGGTCATGGCAGAGGCGGCCCGCACGCGGTGTCCAGGAGTGATCAGACGCGCGCCCACAGCGCGGGCACGTTGGACGGCTCCCAGCCCGGCAGGCTGGTGTGCGCCTGCAGGCACCTGTAGCTGGCGCCCTGGTAGGTGACGACGTCCCCGGCCGCGTACGAGGTGTACGCCACCCAGGTGCCGCCGCCCGTGTCGCCGGCCACGGTGAGCGAGAACGAGGCCGACCGGTCGGCGCTCGCCCCGTCGCCGTTGACGCTGATCGGGTAGGTGCCCGGCGCGGTGCCGGCGGTGGTGGCGATCGTGACCGTGGACGACTGGCCCGCGGTGATCGTCGCCGGGCTGAACGTGACGCTGACGCCGGCGGGCGCGCCGCTCGCCGAGAGCGTGACGCTCTGCGCCTGCCCGGAGCTGACCTGGGTGCTCACGGTCGTGGTGGCCGTGCCGCCCGGGTCGACCGACGCCGACGCCGGGTTCACCGAGATCGTGTAGTCGTCGGCGGGCGGGTTCTCCGAGCCGACCGCGAGCTTCCACAGCGCGTGCGCGATGGCGTCGGTGTTGCGGTCGAGCGCGGTGGTGTTGACGTTGGCCGGGTAGGTGTCGCACGCCCGGTGGTAGCAGCTGTCGAACGGCGCGTTCGCGGTGCCGCCCCACTTGGCCGCCTGGGCCGCCGTCTTGATCGCGCCCGCTCCGGTGGCCAGGCCGCCGACCCGCACCCCGGCGTTCTTGAACGAGGCGTGGTCGCTGCGCCCGTCACCCTCGCGGTCGGGGTCCGGCTGGACGCCGATCGAGGTGAAGTACTCGGTGAACGCCTGCCGCAGCGTGGCGTCGTCGTCGTAGACGAAGTAGCCGGCGTTCCTGGAGGAGATCATGTCGAAGTTCAGGTACGCCTCGACGCCCTGGGCGCCGCCGTTCTGCACGTAGTAGCGGGAGCCGACGAGGCCCTGCTCCTCCGCGCCCCACCAGCCGAAACGCACGTGCTTGGTGAGCGTCGGGTTCCTGGCGGCCAGCGTGAGCGCGACCTCCAGCAGCGCCCCGGAGCCCGAGGCGTTGTCGTTGATGGCCGCTCCGGCGCTGACGCCGTCGAGGTGCGCGCCGAGCATGAGAACCGGGCCGGCCGGACCGCCTCGCCAATCGGCGATCAGATTGCTGCCGCCGCTGAAGCTCTGCACCCGGGTGGTGTACCCGGCCGCGTCGAGCTTGCCCCTGATGTAATTCAGCGAGGCGGTGAAGCCCGGCCGGCCCGAGGCCCGATTGCCTCCGTTGGCGTTGGCGATCTGCTGGAACTGGGCCAGATGCGCCGTCACGTTGGAGATCGGGATGTCCGGGGCGGTCTCCGCGACGGCGTTCGCCGTCTGCGGCTGTAAGAAGGTCAGCGTCAGCGCGAGCGTCGCGACTGCGCCCATGGTGAGTTTCACGGTGTCCCGCCTGTCTGAGAAAAGGGGGGCGGCCACCCCGGCGTGGCCGCCCGGTCTTGAGGGGTCAGATCCGCTGCCAGAGAGCAGGCACCAGGTTCGGCTCCCAGCCGGGGAGGCTGGTGTGCGCCTGGAGGCATCGGTAGCTGGAACCCTGGTGGGTGACGACGTCCCCGGCCGCGTACGGGGTCCACGGAGCCCAGGCGTCGCCGCCCTGGTCACTGCCCACCGTCAGGGTGAACGTGGCCGTGCGGTCGACGCTGGCGCCGTCGGCGTTCAGCGTGATCGGGTACGTGCCCGGCGTGACGTTCGCCGTGGTGGCGACCGTGACCGTGGACGACTGGCCGGAGTTGATCGTCTGCGGGCTGAAGGTCACGGTGACGCCGGCGGGCGCGCCGCTCGCCGTCAGCGCGACGCTCTGCGCGTCGCCCGAGGTGATCTGGGTGGCCAGCGTGGTCGTGGCGGAGCTGCCCGGCTGCACCGACGCCGAGGACGGGGTCACGGTGACAGAGAAGTCGTCGGCGACCTCGCCGAGCTGCAGGTTGTAGGTCGCGGTCCGGTCCACGTCGGCGCCGTCGGCCGTCACGGTGATCGCGTGGGCGCCCTGCGGGCTGTTGGCGGAGGTGGTCAGCGTGAGCGTGGAGCTCTGGCCGGCCTGGATGGTGGCCGGGCTGAAGGAGGCGGTGACGCCCGAGGGCAGGCCGCTCGCCCGCAGCGTGATCGACTGCGCCGAGCCGCTGGTCACGGTCGTGCTGACGGTCGTGGTGGCCGTGCCGCCCGGCTGCGTGCTGCCGGAGGCGGGGTTCAGCGTCATCGAGAACTCGTTGCCCTGGTTGCAGGGCTGCTCGCCGGCCTGCGGGCGGACGTTGATGCCGTCCCAGGCGGCCTTGACGACGTTGTACTCGGCGCAGCCGGTGTAGAGCGTCCTGGCGGCGTTCAGCGTGGCGACGCGGGCCTTGGCGTGCGTCCACGGCTGCGTCTTGGCGTTGAGGCCGGTCATGAAGATCTCGCCGGCCTTGCGGATGCCGATGCCGGTGATCGCGCCGCCGCCGTCACAGCGGGTGCTGGCGGGCTTGCCCGCCGGGTTGGTGCCCTCGGCGACCAGGTAGAACCAGTGGTTCTGGGGCCCGGCCGCGGCGTGCACCTCGGTGTTCGGGATCTGGGCGCTGTAGCAGTTGGGGTGGTTGAGCGCCTGCGGGTTGTACATGTTGCGGATCGGGCCGTTGCCGGCCAGGTTGACCTTCTCGCCGACCAGGTAGTCGGCCGGGTCGCTGGCGTTGTTCGCGTACGCCTCGGTCAGGGCGCCGAAGATGTCGCCTGTCGACTCGTTCAGGCCGCCGGCCTCGTTGCCGCTGCCGGCGCCGCCGCCGCCGGAGAACTGGAAGACGCCGTGCCCGAACTCGTGGGCGACCACGTCGATGGAGGTGAGCTGGGAGCTGCCGGCCTGGTTGCGGCCGAAGTTGGCGTAGGAGCCGTACCAGTAGGCGTTGACCGCCGACAGGCCCACGCGCGCCGGGTAGCCGCCGCCCGAGCCGTTGACGCCGTTGCGGCCGAGCCACTCGCGCATCATGTCCCACTGCTTCTGGGCGCCGTAGAGGGCGTCCACGCAGGCGGTCTCCATGTTGGTGCCGCTGCCGTTGCCCCAGGTGTCGGTGGTCTTGGTGAACGGCTGGCCGTTCTGCCCGCCGCACTGCACGCCGGGACGGTTCGGGTCGCGCATCGTGTAGGACGGCGTGGTGTCGATGGAGACGGTGCCGACGTGGTGGCCGTTGCCGGTGCCCGCCCTGACCTCGTCCCAGGAGTCGACGACCTTGCCGGTACGCGCGTCCACGAACACGTGCAGGATGCTCGGGCGGTCGGCGGCGGTGACGACGACCTCCCAGGTGAGCTTGGGCGTCGCGGTGGCGGCGTGCACGACGAGCTTCGGCGTGGCGACGCTGGCCGCCTCGGTGCCGAGGTGCTTCCTGGCGGCGACGGCCGCGGCGGCCGCGGTGACGCGCGCCTTGACGCTCACGTCGATGGTGGCGCGCTGGCCGGTGGTGACCGTGTTGACGACCGCGCCGGACTCGTCGGTGCCCACGACGACGTCGCCGCCGTAGACGGGCAGGCCCTGGTGGGTCCGGGAGTAGGTGAGGAACTGCAGGCCGCGCACGCCGGTGACGGCGGACGAGAGCGTGAACTCGTCCTGCGCCGCCGCCTTGAGCGCCGCCGGCTCGGCGAGCATGAGGCTGGTCGCGGTGGTGAGCGCGTTGCGGCGTTCGTCCGGACCGGGGGGATCGGCCACCTGCATCGCCTGGGCGCTGGTGGCGCCCGCGAGCGTGCTGGTGATCAGGGCTAACGCGAGCGTGGCGGCAGCCCCCAACCTGAGTCTGGGGTTCACTCTCTGGCTCCTACGGGGGTGTGGAGTGGAAGAGCCCCGGCCGGCTGGGGTCACTCAAACCATGCCACCGCCAGTACGAAAACTGGTACCCAACATTTTCCTATAACGTCACGCTATGGCCATGATCAAGTGGCCCGTGGCGCTTCAACCAGGCCCGATAGGCGGGCGCCCGCACCGACTCCGCCCAGTACGTCTTCCGCACGGCCTGGACCAGGTCGGCCGCGGTCGCGGCGAGCGGGCCGCGGGCCGACCAGCCCAGCAGGTGCCGGAAGCGCAGCGGGGTCCCGGCCAGGGGGCGCAGCGTGACCCGGCCCCGGGGCGGCGCGGTCGCCTGGAAGAGGCCGACGCACCGGTCCTCGGAGATCAGGTCGAGCGCCACGTCGAGGTTGACGCCGTAGGACATGCGGGGCTCGAAGCCGCGCTCGGCGCAGGCGGCCCAGAAGTGCTCGCGCGGGCCCGCCTCGATCAGCGGCGGCAGCGCCCAGTCGGCGTCCGCCAGGTCGGCCAGCTCCACCTCCTCCTGCGCGGCCAGCGGGTGGTCGTGCGCCAGGCCAACGAACAGCGGCTCGGTGGCGACCACCGCGTAGACCGCGCCCTGCGGCGGTGACAGCTCGTGCCCCGGGTAGTCGTCCAGCGTGGCCAGCTCGATCCGCTCGGCGGCCAGCAGGCCGGGCAGCGGGTCCAGCGACTGCTCGGTGCGCAGGCTGACGTCGGCGTCGGGGAGCAGCGTGCGCAGGCTCTTGGCCACGTAGATCGCCAGCCGGGTGGGCGCGCAGCCGACCCGGATGCGGGCGTGCCCGGCGGCCTCGGCGCGGCGCAGGGTGTCGCGTTCCAGTTCCTCGAAGGCGGGCAGCAGCGACCGCGACCTGACCAGCAGCCACGCGCCGAGCGGGGTGGGCGTCGCGCCGTCCGGCCCGCGCTCGAACAGCGTGCCGCCGAGGCGTCGTTCGATCCGCTGGAGCTGGGCGGCCAGGGCGGGCTGGGACATCCCCAGGGCGCCGGCGGCGCGGGAAATGCTGCCGGTGTCGGCGATCGCGCACAGCACCCGGAGGTGGCGCACCTCGAGTTCCACGCTTCGAGCTTAAAAGTAAAGAAGCTTTCCAGTAAGGCCCAATCAGGGACAGGCCGCGACCAGAGCCTCGAACAGCTCGCATCCCGTGGCCGCCTCCGGATGCCACTGGACCGCCACGGCGAACGGACGGGAGTCCAGCTCGACGGCCTCGACCGTGCCGTCGTCCGCCGTGGCCGTCACCGCCAGCCCGGCCGCCAGGCGGTCCACGGCCTGGTGGTGATAGTGCGGCACGTCCACCGGGCCGTCGCCGAGCGCCTTCGCCACCCGGCTGCCCGCCACCGGCCGGACCGGCGACCACCCGAACGCGCCCGGCGCGGGGGAGTGGCCGGTGTGCCCGACGACATCAGGCAGATGCTGGTGGAGCGTGCCGCCGAGCGCCACGTTCAGCACCTGGAGCCCCCGGCACACGCCCAGGAACGGCAGCCCGGCGTCCAGCGCCGCCGCCAGCAGCGCGAACTCCGCCTCGTCGCGGAACTCCCGTACGTATCCCGTCCGCTCGTCCTGCGGCGCGCCGTAGCGTGCCGGGGCGATGTCGCCGCCGCCCGCCACGATCAGCCCGTCCAGCCGCGCGACCAGCCCGGCGGGCGCGCCGGCGGGCGGCAGCACGACCGGCTGGCCGCCCGCCCGCACGACCTGCTCCACGTACGCGTACGGCAGCAGCGCCGCCGTCGTCTCCCACACCGTGTAGCGCGCGGGCTCGACGTAGCAGGTGACGCCGATGACCGGACGGCTCACAGCGGCGTCACGTACGCGCCGGAGATGCCGCCGTCGACCAGGAACTGCGACGCGGTGATGAACGAGGCGTCGTCGCTGGCCAGGAACGCCACCGCGGCCGCGATCTCCGACGCCTCGGCGAAGCGCCCGATCGGCACGTGCACCAGGCGGCGCTGGGCGCGCTCCGGGTCCTTGGCGAACAGCTCCTGGAGCAGCGGCGTGTTGACCGGCCCCGGGCACAGCGCGTTGACCCGGATGCCCTCGCGGGCGAACTGGACGCCGAGCTCGCGCGACATCGACAGCACCCCGCCCTTGGAGGCGGTGTAGGAGATCTGCGAGGTGGCCGAGCCCATCACCGCGACGAACGAGGCCGTGTTGATGATCGAGCCCTTGCCCTGGCGGCGCATGTACTCCAGGGCGTGCTTGCAGCACAGGTAGACGCTGGTCAGGTTGACCTCCTGGACCCGCCGCCAGGCGTCGAGGCCGGTCTCCAGGATGGAGTCGTCGTCCGGCGGCGAGATGCCCGCGTTGTTGAACGCGACGTCCACGCTGCCGTAGGTCTCGAACGCCGTGCGGAACAGCCGCTCGACGTCCTCCTCGCTGGTCACGTCCGCCTTGACGAACAGGCCGCCGACCTCGGCCGCGGCCTTGACGCCCGCCTCCTCGTCGATGTCGGCGCACACCACGCGGGCGCCCTCCTGGGCGAACCGGCGCGCGGTGGCCAGGCCGATGCCGCTGCCGGCCCCGGTGATGACGGCGACGCGGTCCTGCAAACGCTGCATGCGCTACTCCGTGGATATGAAGACGTTCTTGGTCTCGGTGAAGGCCGCCAGGGCGTCGGGGCCCAGCTCGCGGCCCAGCCCCGACTGCTTGAAGCCGCCGAACGGGGTCCAGTGGCGTACGGACGAGTTGGAGTTCACCGACAGTGTGCCCGCCTCGACGGCCCTGGCCACGCGCAGCGCCCGGCCGACGTCGCGGGTCCAGATGGAGCCGCTCAGGCCGTAGCGGGTGTCGTTGGCGACGCGCACCGCCTCGGCCTCGTCGGCGAACGGGACGACCGACACCACCGGGCCGAAGATCTCCTCGGTGAACGCCCGGTCCGTCACGGCCGGCGTCAGCACCGTCGGCGGGAACCAGAAGCCCTTGCCCTGCGGGCAGGAGCCCTGAAGGTACGGCTCGGCCTCGACGAAGCCGCTGACCCTGGCCAGGTGCTCGGCGCTGATGAGCGGGCCCATCTCGGTGGCCGGGTCGAGCGGGTCGCCCACGCGCACGGCCAGCACGGCCCGTGACAGGCGCTCCAGGAACTCGTCGTACACCTCGGCCTGGACCAGGACGCGGGAGCGGGCGCAGCAGTCCTGGCCGGAGTTGTCGAAGACGGCGTACGGCGCGGCGGCGGCGGCCTTCTCCAGGTCGGCGTCCGCGAAGATGATGTTCGCGGACTTGCCGCCCAGCTCCAGCGTGAGGCGCTTGACGTGGTGCGCCGCCTTGGCGGCGATCTCCTTGCCCACCTCGGTCGAGCCGGTGAACACGATCTTGGCCACGTCCGGGTGCTCGACCAGCCGGGCGCCCGCGACCTCGCCCGCCCCCGGCAGCACCTGGAGCACGCCCTCGGGCAGCCCCGCCGCCAGCGCCAGCTCGGCCAGCCGCAGCGCCGTCAGCGGCGTCCACTCGGCCGGCTTGACGATCACCGTGTTGCCCGCCGCCAGCGCCGGGGCGACGCCCCAGCTCATGATCAGCATCGGGAAGTTCCACGGCACGATCACGCCCACCACGCCCAGCGGCTCCTGGAACGTCACGTCCACGCCGCCCGCCACCGGGATCTGCTTGCCGTGGTTGCGCTCCGGCGCGGCGGCGTAGAAGTGCAGCACGTCGCGGACGGCCCCTGCCTCCCAGCGGGCGTTGCCGATCGGGTGGCCGGAGTTGGCCACCTCCAGCAGCGCCAGCTCCTCGGCGTGCGCGTCCACCACGTCCGCGAACGCGCGCAGCAGCCGCGCCCGGTCTCCCGGCGCGACCTCGCGCCAGGCCGCCTGCGCCTTCCTGGCACGCTCCACGGCCAGGTCCACCTCGGCGGCCCCGGCGAACTCGACCTCGGCGACGACCTCTTCGGTCGCCGGATTGATGATCCGCATGCTCACATCCGCTCGAAACCTCGGAACAGCTCCCAATCGGTCACCGCCGCGTCGAAGGCGGCCAGCTCCACCCGGGCGTTGTTCGCGTAGTGCGCCACCACGTCCTCGCCGAACGCCTCCCTGGCCGGCTTGGACCCCTCGAACAGCGCCAGCGCGTCCCGCAGCGTGGCGGGCACCGTCTGCGCGCCGGAGGCGTAGGCGTTGCCCTCGAACGCCTCCTCCAGCTCCAGCCCGCCGTCGATCCCGTGCAGCCCCGCCGCCACCATCGCCGCCACCGCCAGGTACGGGTTCACGTCGCCGCCCGGCACCCGGTTCTCGATCCGCAGCGACGGCCCGTGGCCCACCAGGCGCAGCGCGCAGGTCCGGTTGTCCACACCCCACTTGACGGCCGTGGGCGCGAAGCTGCCGGGCACGAAGCGCTTGTAGGAGTTGACGTTGGGCGCGTACATGAGGGTGAGCTCGCGCAGGCAGGCGAGCTGACCGGCGACGAACGCGCGGCCGAGCGGCGACAGCCCGTGCGGGCCCTCGCCCGCCATGACGAGCTCGCCGTCGAGGCCGCGCAGCGACAGGTGGATGTGGCAGGAGTTGCCCTCGCGCTGGTTCGGCTTGGCCATGAACGTGATCGCCTTGCCCTCCTGGGCGGCGATCTCCTTGGCGCCGTTCTTGTAGATGGCGTGGTTGTCGCAGGTGACGAGCGCCTCGGCGTAGCGGAAGGCGATCTCGTGCTGGCCCAGGTTGCACTCGCCCTTGGCCGACTCGACGTACAGGCCGGCGCCCTCCATGCCGAGCCTGATGCGGCGCAGCAGCGGCTCCACGCGGGCGGTGCCGAGCAGGGAGTAGTCGACGTTGTAGAGGTTGGCGGGCGTCAGATCGCGGTAGGCGCGCCGCCACGCGTCCTCGTAGGTGTCGTCGTAGACGACGAACTCCAGCTCGGTGCCCACCTGGGCGCACAGGCCGCGCTCGGCCAGGCGGGCGAGCTGCGCGCGCAGGATCTGGCGCGGCGAGGCCGTCACGTCGGCGCCGCCCTCCCAGGCCAGGTCCGCCATCAGCATGGCGGTGCCCTCCTGCCAGGGGACGCGCCTGAGCGTCGACAGGTCGGGCCTCATCACGAAGTCGCCGTAGCCGCGCTCCCAGGACGACATTGCGTAGCCGGCGACGGTGTTCATGTCGACGTCCACGGCGAGCAGGTAGTTGCAGCCCTCGGAGCCGTGGTGGAGCACCTCGTCCAGGAAGTAGCGGGCCGACAGCCGCTTGCCCTGGAGCCTGCCCTGCATGTCGGCGACGGCGAGCAGGACCGTGTCGATCCGCCCCGCGGCCACCTCGTCCCGCAGCTCGCCAACGGCGAGGAACCCGGCCCGCTCGTTCACGCCCATCCCGCTTTCCCGTTGATTGGGCTAGTCTCAGACCATTGATGTGTATAGCGGGATCATCTGTCAAGACCTGAGGACATGTTGGACGAGTCGGCGCGTTTGATGACGGTGCTGCGCCCGGTGCGGGCCGGCAACGCCTTCGAGGAGACCGTGGAACGGCTCCTGCAGGCGATCAAACTCGGCGTGGTCGCCCCGGGCGAGAAACTGCCGCCCGAGCGCGAGCTGGCGGTCCGGCTCGGCATCAGCCGCGTCACGCTGCGCGAGGCCATCCGCGCCCTCCAGGAGGCCGGCTACCTCGACGTGCGGCGCGGCCGTTACGGCGGGGCGTTCGTCACCTACGTGCCGCCCCGGCCCGCCGACGGCGACCTGCGCCGCGTCGTCGCCGACATGGGCACCGCCGACCTGACCGACGCGCTCACCTTCCGCATGGCCGTCGAGTGCGGCGCCGCCCAGGTGCTCGCCGGGACCCCGCTCACCGCCGACCGCCGTGCCGTGCTGGAACGCCGGCTGGCCGACCTGAACGCGGCCTCGCTGGAGGACTACCGGCGCCTCGACACCGCCTTCCACCTGTCGATCGCCGAGCTGACCGGCTCCCCGCTGCTGGCCGCCGCCTGCGCCGACGCCCGGCTGCGCGTCTCCGACCTGCTCAACGCCATCCCGATGCTCCAGGTCAACCTCGACCACGCCGCCACGCAGCACCGCGCCATCGTGGCCGCCGTCGTCGCCGGCGACCCGGACGCGGCCCGCCGGGCGGTCGCCGAACACCTGGAGGGCACCGCCGCGCTTCTCCGGGCGTTCCTCTCCTGACGGACACTCCACTCGGGCAGAGCTCGTAGAGTCTCTTTCAAGGTCATGGCGAACTGGTTCGAGCACAGCATCATCGCGACAGGACGGCTTCCGCTGTTCTGCTTCTTCGTCGCGCTCATCGTCACGTTCATCGCCACCCGCATCAACGTCCGGCTCATCCGGGCCAAGATCGGCTGGTTCCGTAACGTCAACGTGGGCGAGATGCACATCCACCACGTGGTCTTCGGCGTCATCCTCATGCTGGTGGGCGGCGTCGCCGGGCTGATCGTCTCCGGCGGCTCCCAGACCGGCTACGCCGTGGCCGCCTCCGTCTTCGGCATGGGCTCGGCGCTCGTGCTCGACGAGTTCGCGCTGATCCTGCACCTGCACGACGTCTACTGGGAGGAGGAGGGCCGCACCTCGGTCGACGCGGTCTTCATCGCCGTCGGGATCACCGGCCTGCTCTTGACCGGCCTGCGGCCCCTCGTCTGGGACTACGCGCTGCCGATCAGCCCCGTCCCGCTGATCGCCGCCCACCTGGCCATGGTCGTCATCACCCTGCTCAAGGGCAAGATCTGGACCGGGATGGTGGGCATGTTCGTGCCCATCCTGCTCGCGGTCGGCGTCGTCCGGCTGGCCCGGCCCGGCTCGCCGTGGGCGCACTGGTTCTTCGCCGGGCGCTCGCCGCGCAAGCTCGCCAGGGCGATCCGGCGCGAGGAGCGCTGGCGGCGTCCCGTCATCCGGGCCAAGATCGCCTTCCAGGAGTTCCTCTCGGGCCGTCACGACCTCCCGTCCACCCGCCGCGCCCGCCGGCTCCCGTGACCCCCGGCGGCGTGGGGGCCCTGGTGCTGGCGCTGCACGACCGCGGGCTCGCCGAAGACCTGGCCACCGTGGCCGCGCTCGCCGGGCGCTGGAGCTTCCGCGAGTTCGAGGCGCACGCGCGGGCGCACGACGCCTCGTTCGGCCTGGACGAGCTGATCATGCGGCTGGAGTACGCCGAGTTCATCCCCGACGACGAGTACGCGCCGCACGGCGACGGGCCGGCGGTCCGGCGGTTCGCCGCGGCCTGGGTGGAGGACGTCAAGCTGCGGCGCGCCGACGACGGGGACGCCGACCACGACTGGCCCGACACCCCCGCCATCGACTAGATCACCGCCCCGCCCCTCCTCGGCTCCGCCCCCCGCCCCCGCCTCTCCTCGGCCCCGCCCTCTGCCCTGCCCCCGTCCCCGCCTCTCCTCGGTCCCGGTCGCGCGCGTTCCCGTGGGGGGTGTTCTCCTCCTCAGGGAGGAGTCGTCAATCAAAGTTGACATACTTTGGTCGTCAATTTAGGTTGACCGGTGCGGATT
Source organism: Nonomuraea sp. ATR24 (assembly GCF_041950485.1). NCBI lineage: Bacteria > Bacillati > Actinomycetota > Actinomycetes > Streptosporangiales > Streptosporangiaceae > Nonomuraea > Nonomuraea sp. ATR24. The sequence goes on along the minus strand of NZ_JBGNUU010000018.1, from coordinate 32,168 downwards.
CCGTTCCGTCGTTCGTTGGGTTTTTTCGGGATATGTCGCGAGAGGAGATCGCGTGATCAAGGAGTTGCTCGCTTACCTGCGACCGCACAGGGGCATCCTGGTCGTGGGCGGGGTGCTGGGCCTGATCGGCTCGGCGGCGGGCCTCGCGATGCCGCTGCTGGCCAAGTACGTGGTCGACGCGTTCGGCGAGAACGCCTCCATGGCCGGGCCGCTCATCGGGCTGACCGTCGCGGTGCTGGTCGGAGCCGTCGTGTCGGCCGGTGGCAGCTATCTGATGGAGCGCACCGGCGAGGGCATCGTGCTGGGCGCCCGGCGCAGGCTGGTCGACCGGATGCTGCGCCTGCGGGTCGCCGACGTCGACCGGCTCAAGCCCGGCGACCTGCTGTCGCGGGTGACCGGCGACACGACGCTGCTGCGCGCGGTGCTGACCAACGGCGTGGTCGACTCGGTCAGCTCGGTGTTCATGCTGGTCGGCGCCATCGTCATGATGGCCACGATGGACGGCGTGCTGCTGCTCGTCACGCTGCTCGTGATCGTGGTGATCGGCGGGCTGACCGGGCTGGTCATGCCGAAGATCCAGCGGGCCCAGAAGGACGCGCAGGAGGCCGTGGGCGAGATGGGCGCGGTCCTCGACCGGGCGCTGCAGTCCTACCGCACGGTCAAGGCCAGCGGCGCCGAGGAGCGGGAGATCGGCGTCGTCGCCGAGGCCGCCGAACGCGCCCGCGACCGCGGTCTCCAGGTCGCGGGCTGGACCTCGCTCGCCGGGGTCGCCACCTGGATGGCCGTGCAGATCGCCTTCCTGGCCGTGCTCGCCGTCGGCGGCGCCCGCGTCGCCGCGGGCACGCTGGAGGTCTCCTCGCTGATCGCGTTCCTGCTCTACCTGTTCTACCTGGTGGCGCCGATCGGCCAGCTCGTCGAGGGCGCCGTCCAGCTCCAGCAGGGCCTGGCCGCGATGAAGCGCATCCGCGAGATCGAGGACCTGCCCGGCGAGCCCGTCGGCGCCGTCCCGGCGAGCGACGCGCGCCCGCTCGGCGTCCGCTTCGACGACGTCGTCTTCTCGTACGGCGAGGACCGGCCGGTCGTGCACGACGGCGTCACGTTCGAGGTGCCGCCCGGCGGCCTCACCGCGCTCGTCGGCCCGTCCGGCGCGGGCAAGTCCACCGTGTTCGCCCTGCTCGAACGCTTCTACGAGCACCAGGGCGGGACGATCACGCTGGACGGCCGGGAGATCCGCGACTGGCCGCTGGCCGAGCTGCGGGCCGCGCTCGGCTACGTCGAGCAGGACGCCCCCGTGCTGGCCGGCACGCTGCGCGAGAACCTGATGTTCGCCGCCACCGACGCGACCGAGGAGGAGCTGCACCGCGCCGTCGCCCGCACCCGGCTCGACGACCTGGTGGCCCGGCTGCCCGACGGGCTCGACACCGCCGTCGGCCACCGAGGCGTGCTGCTGTCCGGCGGCGAGCGGCAGCGGGTCGCGATCGCCCGCGCGCTGCTGCGCAAGCCCCGGCTGCTGCTGCTCGACGAGGCCACCTCCCAGCTCGACGCGGTCAACGAGCTGCGGCTGCGCGAGGTCATCGCCGAGGTGGCGACCGAGACGACCGTGCTCGTCATCGCGCACCGGCTGTCCACCGTGACGAACGCCGACCGGATCGTGGTCATGGAGGGCGGCAGCGTCCGCGCGGTCGGCACCCACGACGAGCTGGTCGGACAGGACGGCCTCTACCGGGAGCTCGCGGCCACCCAGTTCCTCGTGACCTGAGCCGTTGTACTCTTCGGGTGACAAAGGTGAATGTGTTCATTCAGGAGGGTCACCATGGGCCGCACCGTCCGCGCGCCGCGAGGCGCCACGCTCACCGCCAAGGGCTGGCCGCAGGAGGCCGCCCTCCGCATGCTCCAGAACAACCTCGACCCCGAGGTCGCCGAGCATCCTGAGGAGCTGGTCGTCTACGGCGGCTCGGGGCGGGCGGCGCGTGACTGGCCCTCGTTCGACGCGCTGGTCAGGACCCTCACCACGCTGGAGGGCGACGAGACGCTGCTCGTGCAGTCCGGCCGCCCGGTCGGCGTCTTCCGCACCCACGAGTGGGCGCCCCGCGTCCTCATCGCCAACTCCAACCTGGTGCCCGACTGGGCCAACTGGGAGGAGTTCCGGCGGCTGGAGGCGGCCGGGCTGACCATGTACGGGCAGATGACGGCCGGCTCCTGGATCTACATCGGCACCCAGGGCATCCTCCAGGGCACCTACGAGACGTTCGCGGCCGTCGCGGCCAAGCGGTTCGGCGGCTCGCTGGCCGGCACGATCACGCTGACGGCCGGGCTCGGCGGCATGGGCGGCGCCCAGCCGCTGGCCGTCACCATGAACGGCGGCGTGGCCATCTGCGTCGACTGCGACCCGCGCTCGGTCGAGCGCCGCATCGAGCACCGCTACCTCGACGTCCGCGCCGGCTCCCTCGACGAGGCGCTGGAGCTGGCGTACGAGGCCCGCGACGCGCGCCGCCCGCTGTCGATCGGCGTGGTCGCCAACGCCGCCGACGCCCTGCCCGACCTGCTGGCCCGGGGCGCCGAGATCGACATCGTGACCGACCAGACCTCCGCCCACGACCCGCTGATGTACCTGCCGTCCGGCGTGGCCTTCGAGGACATGGCCGGCGAGCGCGACAAGGACCCGGCGGGCTTCACCGGCCGGGCCCGCGAGTCGATGGCCCGGCACGTCGAGGCCATGGTCGGCTTCCAGGACGCCGGGGCCGAGGTGTTCGACTACGGCAACTCCATCAGGGGCGAGGCCAAGCTGGCCGGCTACGAGCGGGCCTTCGACTTCCCCGGGTTCGTGCCCGCGTACATCAGGCCGCTGTTCTGCGAGGGCAAGGGGCCGTTCCGGTGGGCGGCGCTGAGCGGCGACCCGGCCGACATCGCCGCCACCGACCGCGCCATCCTGGAGCTGTTCCCCGAGAACGAGCCGCTGGCCCGGTGGATCAGGAAGGCGGGGGAGAAGGTCCACTTCCAGGGGCTGCCGGCGCGCATCTGCTGGCTCGGCTACGGCGAGCGCGACCGGGCCGGCGAGCGGTTCAACGACATGGTCGCCTCCGGCGAGCTCAGCGCGCCCGTCGTGATCGGGCGCGACCACCTCGACAGCGGCTCGGTCGCCTCCCCGTACCGCGAGACCGAGGCGATGGCCGACGGCTCCGACGCGATCGCCGACTGGCCGCTGCTCAACGCCATGCTCAACACCGCGTCGGGAGCCTCCTGGGTGTCCATCCACCACGGCGGCGGCGTCGGCATCGGCCGCTCCATCCACGCCGGGCAGGTCACCGTCGCCGACGGCACCGCGCTCGCGCGGGAGAAGCTCAACCGCGTCCTCACCAACGACCCCGGCACCGGCGTCATGCGTCACGTCGACGCCGGTTACGAGGAGGCGGCCGCAGTGGCCGACGAGCGGGGCGTCCGCATCCCCATGCGCGAGCGTCCCGAAGCGGGAAAGTGAGTTTTCCCGTTACGGGATGAGATTGCCGTGGCCGCGGTGTTGGAGGAGGCGTGACGGGCGCATACCACGGCGGGCTGGACGGGCTGCTCGACGGCCGGAGGCTGTCACCGGTGCAGCGCAGGATCGCCCACTACCTGTCGGAGCACCTCGAAGAGGCGATCTTCCTGTCCAGCGTCGAGCTGGCCGAACGGTCGGGCGTGAGCCAGCCGTCGGTGACCAGGTTCGCGATGGTGCTGGGGTTCGCCGGCTACCCGGAGCTGCGGCAGGCGCTGCGCCCGCTGGTGCTCGGCGCCCCCGCCGAACGGCCGCAGGAGAGCCTGATCAAGGGGGCCATCGACCGGGAGATCCGCAACCTGTCGCTGGTCCGTGACCGGCTCGGCAGCCTGCCGCTCAAGGAGCTCGGCGCGTCGCTGGCCGCCGCCGAGCCGCTGCCCGTGCTCGGGCTGCGGGTCTCGGCGGGGCTCGCCACCACGTTCGCCTACTACACCCGGCGCATCCACCCCGACGTCCGGCTGCTCACCCACGGCGGGTCCGAGCTGGCCGACGGGCTGCACGCGGCGCGCCGGGCCGGCGCCGAATGGCTGGTGGCCGTCGTGCTGCCGCGCTATCCGGCCGAGGTCATGCAGGCGCTGGAGTACGCCGGGAAGCTCGGCTACCGGGTGGCGGCGATCTGCGACCGGGCCGACTTCCCCGCCGAGGTGGTGCTCGACGCGCCCGTCGGCGACCGGCTCGTGTTCGACTCGCACGCCGCCCCGCTCGCCCTGGCGATGGCCCTGGTGGAGGCCATGGCCGACGCCGCGCCGCTGCGCACCCAGGCGCGGCTGGAGGAGTACGAGCGGATGACGGACGAGACCGGCACGTTCCTAACCGGCGATCCGTCGTAGCGAGCGCACTGACCAGGTGACGGTCAGCGCCGCCAGGCCCAGCATCACGGCGAACGCCAGCGGGATCGACAGGTCCGTCAGGTCACCGGCGAACAGCGCCCGGCCGGCCTCGACCGGATGGTAGAAGGGCGTGAACCAGGCGACCCGCTCCAGCCAGTCGGGGCCCAGCGCCATCGGCAGCAGCGCGCCCGACAGCAGCATCAGCGGCAGCGCGAAGAACTGCATGATCTGCCCCATCGCGTTCTCGTCCTTCAAGCCGAACGCCAGCCCGTACGCCACGCCGGAGGAGAACAGCCCCGTGACGCCGAGCAGCAGGAGCATGAGCAGCAGCCCGGCCACGCCGATGCGCAGGCCCATGAGCGCCGCGATGAGGATCACCACGAGCGACTGCGCCATCAGCACGGCCACGTCGCGCAGCATCCGGCCGAGCACGATCGCCGGCCGCCACGCCGGCGTGACCGCGATCCGCTCCAGCACGCCGCTGCGCATCTCGTAGATCGTCCCGTACGCGACGCCCATTGAGCTGAACAGCGCCGTGATGACCAGCATGCCCGGCGCGAACGAGGTCAGCGCCCGGCCGAGGTCGCCCCCGGCCCCCATGCCCGCGTACAGCGGGCCGAACAGCAGCAGGTACATCACCGGCTGCATGATGCCGAACAGCGGCCAGATCGGGTTGCGCAGCGTGCCGCGCATCTCGTGGCCCAGGAAGAGCGCGGTGTCCCTGATCACGCGGCCACCCCCGTGTCACGCAGGGACCGGCCCGTCTTGGCCAGGAAGACGTCGTCGAGCGTCGCCCGGTCGAGCGAGACGGACGTGATGCCCAGCCGCTGCTCCTCCAGCGTGCGCAGCAGCACCGGCAGCGTGTGCTCGCCGTCGTCCACGTACACGCGCAGCACGTCGTCGTCCACGCGGGTGTCCTTGGCCAGCGGCGCCAGCGTGCCGGCGGCCCGCTCCGGCTCGGCCAGCCTGAGCGTCACCACGTCGCCGGACACCTCGCGCTTCAGCTCCGCCGGGGTGCCGTCGGCGACGACCACGCCGTGGTCGACGATCGCCAGCCGGTCGCAGAGCGCGTCGGCCTCCTCCAGATAGTGGGTGCTGAGCAGCACGCTGGTGCCGCCGTCGCGCAACTCCCTGATGCGGTCCCACAGGTTGGCGCGGTTCTGCGGGTCGAGGCCGGTGGTCGGCTCGTCCAGGAACAGCAGCGGCGGCGTGTGGACCAGGCCGAGGGCGATCGACACGCGCCGCTTCTGGCCTCCGGAGAGGGTACGGCCCGGCCGGTCGGCGATCTCCGCCAGGCCGAACCGCTCCAGCACCGCGGCGGTCGCCTTCTCCGGCTGCGGCACCCCGTACAGCCTGGCCGCGAAGACGATCTGGGTCCGCGCGGTGTTCTGCTCCTCGACGCCGCCGTTCTGGCTCACGTAGCCGAGGTTGCGCCGGACCATCGCCGGCTCCCTGAGCAGGTCGTGGCCGGTGATCGTGGCGGTGCCCGCGTCGGGCCTGATCAGCGTGGCGAGCATCCGGATCGTCGTGGTCTTGCCGGCGCCGTTGGGGCCGAGCACGCCGTAGATCTCGCCGGCCTTCACCTCCAGGTCCACGCCTCGGACGGCCTCGACCGTCTGGGGTCCTTTGCGGCTCTTGGTGGTGAAGGTCTTCTTTAACCCATGTGCCTGAATGATCATGCTTCTCCCTAGGGAAGCTCGTCGTCTTCCACCTTCCGCATCGCCTGCTGGCACCATTCGAGCTGCGCGCGCAGCGTGCCGATGTTGAGCTTGAGGTTCTCGTCGATGTGGCGGGGGGCGCCGTAACGCTGCTTGGCGCCGAGCGCCCGCTCGGTCGTCGCGATGCCCAGCTTGAGCTGCTCGATCCTGTTCTCCATGGCGGCCAGGATCTGGGACTTCTCGAGCCGGTCGAGATACGTGACCGCCACCTGGAACGGGTCGACGATCGGCTGGAGCTCGTGCCAGGTCTGCATCAGCAGCCGGTGGAACTCGAACCGGCCGTCCTCCGTCAGCTGATAGACCGTGGAACCGCCCTTGCCGCCCTCGACCACCTCCAGCAGGCCCTCGTCGGCCATCTTGCCGAGGCCGTGGTAGATCGAGCCGAACTTGACGTTGGCCCAGGTGTCGGTGCCCCACGTCTCCAGGTGCCTGCGCACCTGATAGCCGTTGAGCGGGCCGTCGAGGAGGGTGCCGAGGATGAGGATGCGGGTCGTGGATGCTGTGGACACATTCAAGTTTGTATTCAAATTTGAATGCCTGTCAAGCGTGAGAGGCTTCCCGTCATGAGCGAACGACCGACGGCCCTGGTCACCGGGGCCTCACGCGGGGTGGGCGCGGCCGTGGCCCGGGCCTTCGCCCCGACCCACCACGTCATCCTCGGCGGCCGCGACCGCGACGCGCTCTCGGCGCTGGCCGCCGAGCTGCCCGGCGCGCGGGCCTGGCCGGTCGAGCTGACCTCCGTCACCGAAGCCGACGTCGCCGGGATCGACCGGCTCGACGTGCTCGTCCACAGCGCCGGCCTCACCCGGCTCGGCCGCATCGGCGACCTGCCCGCCTCCGTGTGGCGCGAGACGATGGAGCTCAACCTGTTCGCGGTCGCCGAGCTCACCCGGCTCCTCCTGCCCGCCCTGCGCCGTGCCCGAGGCCACGTGATCTGCGTCAACTCCGGCGCCGGCCAGCGCGCCAACCCCGGCTGGGCCGCCTACTCGGCCAGCAAGTTCGCGCTGCGCTCGTTCGCCGACGCGCTCCGCCTCGAAGAGCCCGAGCTGCGCGTCACCACCGTCTACCCCGGGCGGATCGACACCGACATGCAGCGCGGCGTACGCGAGCAGGAACGCGGGGCGTACGAGCCCGAGAAGTACCTCACCGCGCAGAGCGTCGCCCGCGCCATCCACGCCGCCTGCACCGCCGGGCCCGACGCGCACCTCACCGAACTCACCCTCCGGCCGAGCGCGGGACCCCTCACCTGACCGCCTGAATGGATCCATTCACTACAGTGGGCCCATGCTTGAAGATCTCGCGCGCGTGGGCCGCGACCCCGCCACCGGAGGCTACGTACGGGACGCCTGGTCGCACGCCGACCAGGAACTGCGCGAATGGTTCGCCGGCGAGGCCACGCGCCGCGGGCTCGACCTGCGCGAAGACCGCAACGGCAACCTGTGGGCCTGGTGGGGCGACCCCGCCCGCGAGCCCGGCGTCGTCACCGGCAGCCACCTCGACTCCGTCCGCCAGGGCGGCGCCTACGACGGGCCGCTCGGCGTCGTGTCCGCCTTCGCTGCCATCGACCTGCTGCGCCGCCGCGGCTTCCAGCCCCGCCGGCCCCTCGGCGTCGTCTGCTTCACCGACGAGGAAGGCGCCCGATTCGGCGTCCCCTGCGTCGGATCCCGGCTCCTCACCGGCGCGCTCACCCCCGAACGGGCGCTCGGGCTCACCGACGACCACGGCGACACCCTCGCCGACGTCCTCACCCGCCTCGGACGCGACCCCCGCGCCCTCGGCCCCGACCCCGAGACCCTGCGCGCCATCGGCGTCTTCGTCGAACTCCACGTCGAACAGGGCAAAGGACTCGTCGAACACGGCCGGCCCGTCGGCGTCGCCAGCGGCATCTGGCCCCACGGGCGGTGGCGCTTCGACCTGCGCGGCCAGGCCAACCACGCCGGCACCACCCGGCTCGCCGACCGGCACGACCCCATGCTCGCGCTGGCCCGCCTCGTCCTCGCCGCCCGTGAGCACGCCGCCCGCCGCGGCGTCGTCGCCACCGTGGGCAAGGTGCTCGTCTCCCCCAACAACGCCAACGCCGTCCCGGGGCTCGTGTCCGCCTGGCTCGACGCCCGCGGGCCCGCCGAGGCCGACGTCCGCGCCCTCGTGGCCGACCTCCACCACCTCACCGCCCCGCCCGTTCACCCCGCCGCCCCCCAACCCCCCGAACCCCGCACCCCAGACGGCTCCCCCAGCCCCCAGCCCCCGCCGGGCAACTCAGTCCGGGGCCAGGCCCCGGCCCCGTACGGCGCGGCCTCCACGGGGGGCGCGGCCTCCCAGGGCGGTGCGGTCCCGGAGGGTGGGGTGGCTTCGGTGGGTGGCTCCTCCTCGGGGGAGGCCGCAGCCCCGTACGGCGGTGCGGGCTCCTCGGGGGGTTACGTGGGTTCGGTGAAGCGTCGGGGCTTCGAGGAGGGCGGTTTGGCTCCGGGTGAGGGGTCGGGCTTGCGGGGTGGGGTGGTGGTGCGGGAGGAGTCCTGGACGCCGCTGGTCGGGTTCGATGTGGGGTTGCGGGAGCGGGTGGGGCGGGCAGTGGGGGGTGAGGTGCCGGTGCTGGCGACCGGGGCCGGGCATGACGCGGGGATCCTGGCGGTGGCCGGGGTGCCGAGCGCGATGTTGTTCGTGCGCAACCCCACCGGCGTGTCCCATGCCCCGGATGAGCATGCCGAGCAGGCAGACTGCGAGGCGGGAGTCGCCGCACTCGCGAACGTGCTGGAGGAGCTGTGCCGCTGACCTACTGGTGCGAGCAGGCCTGGCTGCCCGACGGCGTGGCGGCCGGGGTGCTGGTCGAGGTGGAGGGCGCCCGGATCGTCGGGGTGCGCCGGGGTGAGCCCGGGGGCGCGCACCGGCTGCCGGGGTTGACGATCCCGGGCCTGGCCAACGCGCATTCGCACGCCTTCCACCGGGCGTTGCGGGGTGTGACACAGGGCGGCAAGGGGGATTTCTGGACGTGGCGCGACCAGATGTACGAGGTGGCCGCGCGGCTGGATCCGGACGCGTATCTGGCGCTGGCCCGGGCGGTCTACGCCGAGATGGCGCTGGCGGGGATCACGAGTGTGGGGGAGTTCCACTACCTGCACCACGGCCCGGGCGGCACGCCGTACATCGATCCGAACACGATGGGGCACGCGCTGGTGCAGGCGGCGCGGGAGGCGGGGCTGCGGATCGCGCTGATCGACGCCTGTTATGTGGCGGGCGGGCCGGGGCGGGCGCTGGCGGGGGCGCAGTTGCGGTTCGGCGACGGTGACGCCGACGGGTGGGCGGTGCGGGCGGAGGAGCTGGCCGCGGCGTACGAGGGTCAGCCGGACGTGGAGATCGGCGCGGCGATCCATTCGGTGCGGGCGGTGCCGCCGGAGCAGATGCCGGTGGTGGTGGAGTTCTCACACCGGCACGCCGCTCCGCTGCACGCGCACGTGTCGGAGCAGCGGGCGGAGAACGCCGCCTGCGTGGAGACGTACGCGGCGACCCCCGTGCAGGTGCTGCACGAGCAGGGGGCGCTGGGCCCGCGTTCGACGGCGGTGCACGCCACGCATCTGTCGGAGGTGGACGTGGAGCTGCTCGGGCAGTCGGGAACGTACGTGTGCATGTGCCCGACGACGGAGCGGGATCTGGCCGACGGGATCGGGCCGGCGAGGAGGGTGTACGACCGGGGGGCGCCGGTGACGCTGGGGTCCGACAGTCACGCGGTCGTGGACCTGTTCGAGGAGGCGCGGGCGGTCGAGCTGGACGAGCGGCTGGCGACGGAGCGGCGCGGCCATTGGAGCGCCGCCGAGCTGCTGGGCGCGGCGACGGCGGCGGGGCACGCGTCGCTGGGGTTCCCGGAGGCGGGGCTGCTGGTGCCGGGGGCGTGGGCGGATCTGGTGACGGTGGGCCTGGACTCGGTGCGTACGGCGGGTGCGGGCGGGCTGGAGGCGGTGGTGTTCGCGGCGACGGCGGCGGACGTGCGCTCGGTGATCTCCGGGGGCCGCCGGGTGGTGTCCGATGGCCGCCACGAGCTGGGGGACGTCGGCGCGATGCTGGCCGACGCGATCGGCCGCGTGAGATGACCGCGCGGGACGACCCGCGCGGGACGGCGATGACGGCATGACGGCATGACGGCATGACGGTGACGATGACGGCGACGAGGGCGGGACGGGTGCGATGACGACGACGGTGATCGACGGGATCGGGTTGCTCTACACGGGGGATCCGGAGCGGGAGGAGGTCGCCGGGGCGGCGCTCGTGCTGGAGGACGGCCTGGTCGCCTGGGCGGGACCGGCGGGGCGGGCCCCGGCGGCCGATCGGCGGGTGGACGCCGGGGGCAGGGCGGTGATTCCGGGGTTCGTGGACAGTCACGCGCATCTGGTGTTCGCGGGCGACCGCACCGCCGAGTTCCGGGCCCGCATGTCGGGGGAGCGCTACACGGGCGGCGGCATCAGGACGACGGTCGAGGCCACCCGGGCGGCGGGCGACGCGGAGCTGGCCACGCGGGCCGCCGCGCTGGTCGCCGAGATGCTGGCGCAGGGCACGACGACCGTGGAGATCAAGAGCGGTTACGGCCTGTCCGTGGAGGACGAGCGGCGCTCGCTGGAGATCGCCACGTCGCTGACCGACGAGACCACGTTCCTCGGCGCGCACGTGGTGCCGGCGGGCGTGGACGCCGACGACTACGTCCGGCTGGTCACGGGTGACATGCTGGCGGCCTGCGCCCCGTACGCGAAGTGGGTGGACGTCTTCTGCGAGCGCGGCGCCTTCGACGGCGAGCAGTCGGCGGAGATCCTCAGGGCCGGACTGAAGGCGGGGCTGCAGGCCAGGGTGCACGCCAACCAGCTCGGCGAGGGGCCGGGGGTGCGGCTGGCGTGCGAGCTGGGCGCGGCCTCGGCCGACCACTGCACGCATCTGAGCGCCGCCGACGTCGACGCGCTCGCCGCCTCGGAGACGGTGGCGACGCTGCTGCCGGGGGCGGAGTTCTCCACGCGCTCGCCGTACCCGGACGCCAGGCGGCTGATCGACGCGGGCGTGACGGTGGCGCTGGCGACCGACTGCAACCCGGGCTCGTCGTTCACCTCGTCGATGCCGTTCTGCGTGGCGCTGGCGGTGCGGGAGATGGGGATGACGCCGCTGGAGGCGGTGCGGGCCGCGACGGTGGGCGGGGCGCGCGCGCTGCGGCGGACGGACGTAGGCTGGCTGGGTCCCGGCGCGCGTGCCGACCTCGTCATCCTCGACGCGCCCTCCTACGTTCATCTGGCTTACCGGCCCGGCGTTCCCCTTGTTCACCAGGTGTTCCAGGACGGCCTCCTCCTTTAGGAGGACATCCAGAACCGTCCGCTGGTCGTAGTCCTTTAGGGAATCTTTGCCCCTGGCCGGACGTTGGCCGGATATAGAACGCAGCTGCGGAACGAGGTGCCTGGGGATGGCAAGGCCTACGGGGAGTCGCGCGCAGGAGCAGGCGGTCGCCGACCGCGATCTGCTGGGGACCTACCTGGCGGAGATCGGCAGGGTCCCGCTGCTCACGGCGGAGCAAGAGGTGGAGCTCGCCAAGCGGATCGAGGCGGGCCTCTTCGCCGAGGTGCTGCTCGACAGCGGGGGCGCGGAGCCGCGGATCGGGGACGCGGCGGACGAGGAGCTGGAGCGGCTGGCCGTCTCCGGCCAGCGGGCGAAGGACGAGTTCATCCAGGCGAACCTGCGCCTGGTGGTGGCGGTGGCCCGCAAGTATTCGGGGCGCGGGATGCCGCTCATCGACCTGGTCCAGGAGGGCAACCTCGGGCTGGTCCGGGCGGTGGAGAAGTTCGACTACAAGCGGGGTTACAAGTTCTCCACCTATGCCACGTGGTGGATCCGGCAGTCGGTGGGCCGGGCGATTCACGAGCAGGCGCGGCCGGTGCGGCTGCCGACGCACGCCGGTGAGCAGATGACGCGGCTGATGCGGGTGCGGCGCGACATGCTGGCCGAGTTCGACGTGGAGCCGACCGACGAGGATCTCGCGGCGGTGCTGGAGCTGCCCATCGAGCGGGTGCGCGAGCTGCGCCGCTGGGCGTCCGACCCGGTGTCGTTGCAGCTCGGCGTGGGTGACGAGGACGAGACCGAGCTGGGCGACATGATCGCCGACGAGACGTGGGCGGATCCGGAGCAGCAGGCGATCGACATCCTGGAGCGCGAGCGGCTGGACCAGTGGCTGACCGGGCTGGAGGGTGACGCGAGCGAGATGCTGCGGTGGCGTTACGGGCTGGTCGACGGGCGCGAGCACACGCTGACCGAGGTGGGGGAGCGCTACGGCATCGGCCGTGACCGGGCGCGGCGCATCGAGCGTGACGCGCTGGCGCGGCTGCGGCGGATGGCCGACGCCGCCGCCTGAGCTCGCCGCACCGCGTGCCTAGGATTCCGGGCATGCAGATTGGTGAGATCGCGTCCCTGTTCCGTTATCCGGTCAAGTCGATGCTGGGCGAGGAGGTCACGGCCAGCATCGTGAACGAGCGCGGGCTGGCCGGTGACCGGGTGAAGGCCGTGCTCGACGTGGCGACCGGGAAGATCGCCAGTGCCAAGAACCCGCGGCTGTGGCGCGGGCTGCTGACGCTGCGCGGCGGCGCGGCGCCCGGTGACGCGGAGCTGTCGGAGCTGCTGGGCCGCGAGGTCCGGCTGGTGGACACACCGCCCGAGGGCGCCGAGCTGGAGCGGTCGGTGCCGGACGAGGTGCTGGACCGGGGAGTCGACGCGGAGGTGCCGTTCACGGTCGGCGGGCTGGGCGGGGCGGCGCCCGAGGGCACGTTCTTCGACTTCGCGCCCGTCCATCTGATCACCACGTCGGCGCTGGCCAGGATCGGCGAGCTGGGGCCCCGCGGGGTGGTCGAGGCGGCCCGCTACCGGCCGAACCTGGTGATCACGACGCCCGAGCCCGGGTTCCCGGAGAACGCCTGGGTGGGCGCGGAGCTGGCGGTGGGCGACGAGCTGGTGCTCGGCGTCATCGCGCCGACGCCGCGCTGCGCGGTGCCGACGCTGGCCCACGGCGAGCTGGGGCGCGACACCGACGCGCTGCGCACCCCGGCCCGGCACAACCGGGTGGACGTGCTCGGCACCGGCCCCCAGCCGTGCGCGGGCGTGTACGCGCGCGTGCTGCGCCCCGGCACGATCGCGCAGGGCGACCCGGTGCGCCTGGCCCGCTGAAGCCCCTTGCGGGCGGGGCTCATAGGACCGCAACGGGCCGCGTGAACTGTCCGAAACGCGGGTGAAACACCGGCGCGGCGAGATTCACCCATGCGAAACACACCAGGTGGAGGGCCGAAACCGGCGGCGAACACGCTGTGGCGACACGTCACATTTAAGGAGGGTCGCCGTGCAGATCGATACCGGCACCACGGCCTGGATGCTCGCGGCCACCGCGCTGGTGCTGTTGATGACTCCCGGCCTCGCGTTCTTCTACGGTGGTATGACCAGGGCCAAGAGCGTCCTGAACATGATGATGATGTCGTTCGCCGCGATCATCACCGTCACCGTCATCTGGGTGCTGTTCGGCTACTCGCTGGCCTTCACCGAGAACCCGAGCCCCGCGCTCAACAACCTCGTCGGCGGGTTCGACGCGCTCGGCCTGCAGAGCCTGGTCGACACCGCGACCAAGGACGACGGCACGGGCATGCCGAGCCTGCTGTTCGCGGCCTTCCAGCTGACGTTCGCCATCATCACGGTCGCCCTGATCAGCGGCGCGATCGCGGACCGGGCCAAGTTCGGCGCCTGGGTGCTGTTCACCGTGGTGTGGGCGACGATCGTGTACGTCCCGGTCGCGCACTGGGTGTGGGGCACCGGCGGCTGGCTCAACGCGATGGGCATCGAGGACTTCGCGGGCGGCACCGTCGTCCACATCAACGCCGGAGCCGCCGCGCTCGCGCTCGCCCTGGTCATCGGCAAGCGGCAGGGCTGGCGCAAGGAGCCGATGCGGCCGCACAACCTGACGCTGGTGCTGCTCGGCGCGGGCCTGCTGTGGTTCGGCTGGTTCGGCTTCAACGCGGGCTCGGAGCTGGCGGTCGACGGCACGGCCGCGCTGGCGTTCATGAACACGCAGATCGCCACCGCCGTCGCGGCGGGCGCCTGGCTCGTGGTGGAGAAGCTGCGTGACGGCCACGCCACCAGCCTGGGCGTCGCCTCCGGCGCGGTCGCCGGGCTCGTCGCCATCACCCCGGCGTGCGGCTTCGTCGACCCGTGGGCGGCCATGCTCATCGGCCTGCTCGCCGGCGCGGCCTGCGCCTACGCGGTCGGCCTGAAGTACCGGCTCGGCTTCGACGACTCGCTCGACGTGGTCGGCGTGCACCTCGTGGGCGGCGTCGTGGGCGCGGTGGCGCTCGGCTTCGTGGCCGCCTACCCGTTCCTGCCGCAGCAGAGCAAGGGCCTGTTCTACGGCGGCGGCCTCGGCCAGCTCGGGCTGCAGGTGCTCGGCCCGGTCGTGGTCGGCGCCTACTCGTTCGCCGTCACCTGGGTCATCGCCAAGGTCATCGACAAGACGATGGGCTTCCGCGTCAAGCCCGAGGACGAGGTGACCGGCATCGACGTCACCAGCCACGCCGAGACCGGCTACGACCTCGGCACCGTCTACGCCTCGGGCGTGACCTCCCCCAACGGCCCCGTCACCGTCACCCCTGCCCCCAATAAGCCGGCCCCCAAGAAGGTGGAAGCATGAGGCTCATCACAGCCGTCATCAAGCCCTTCAAGCTCGATGACGTGAAAGCGGCCCTGGAGCAGTTCGGCATCAAGGGCATGACGGTCAGCGAGGCGAGCGGCTACGGCCGCCAGCGCGGCCACACCGAGGTCTACCGGGGCGCCGAGTACCAGGTCGACCTGGTGCCCAAGGTCCGGCTGGAGGTGCTGGCCGAGGAGGACGACGCCGAGGACGTCATCGACGTCATCGTCAAGGCGGCCCAGACGGGCAAGATCGGCGACGGCAAGGTCTGGTCCGTCCCGGTGGACACGGTGGTCCGGGTGCGCACCGGGGAGCGGGGGCCGGAAGCCCTGTGACGAGGGGAGAGGCGCGGTCCTACGCCGCGGCCCGCAAGGAGCGGGCCGCGGACACCGACCGCTGGCTCAGGGATCTCTTCCGCACGGCGAGCGACGGGGAGCGCGTCTCCCTCGTCGCCGTCGGCAGTCTGGGCCGCGGCGAGCTGGCCCCGGGCAGCGACCTCGACCTGGTCCTGCTGCACGACGGCCGGCCGGACGTGGCCAGGATCGCCGACCGGATCTGGTACCCGATCTGGGACTCGGCCGCCGGGCTCGACCACTCGGTGCGCACGGTGGACGAGGCCGTCTCGGTGGCCAGGCAGGACCTCAAGGCCGTGCTGGGCCTCATCCAGGCCCGGCACGTGGCCGGCGACCCGGAGCTGACGCGCCGGGCCAGGGAGGGCGTGCTGGCCGAGTGGCGGGCCGACTCGCGGCGGCGGCTCGCCGAGCTGCGCGAGTCGGCCGACCAGCGGGCCAAGGTCAGCGGCGAGCTGGCCTTCCTCCTCGAACCCGATCTCAAGGACGGCCGGGGCGGGCTGCGCGACGTGCAGGCGATGCAGGCGGTGGCGGCGGCGTGGGTGGCCTCGGCCCCCGGCCCGCGGGCGCGGGAGGCGTACGAGTTCATCCTGGACGTCAGGCACGCGCTGCACGTGGTCACCGCGCGCGGCGCGGACCGGCTGGTGTTGCAGGAGCAGGACGCGGTGGCGGGGCTGCTGGGCCTGCTCGACGCGGAGGCGCTCATGCGCAGGCTCGCGGAGGCGGGCCGGACGATCTCGCACGCCTTCGACGGCACCTGGCGTTCCGTTGACAGGCTGCTGTCAGGCCCGGTGCCGCGCGGGCGGCGTCCGCTGGCCGACGGGGTGGTGGAGCACGGCGGGGAGGTGGTGCTCGCCCGGGGGGTGTCGCCGCGCAAGGACCCGGTGCTGGTGCTGCGGGCCGCCGCCGCGGCGGCCGGGGCGGGGCTGCCGCTGGCGCCCGCCACGGTGTCCGTTCTCGCAGCTCAGTCGCCTCCGATGCCGGTGCCGTGGCCGGAGGAGGCGCGGGACGCGCTGGTGTCGATCCTCGGCGCCGGGCGCGCCGCCGTGCCCGTGTGGGAGGAGCTCGACCAGGCGGGCGTGCTTGTCAGACTGCTTCCTGACTGGGAGCGCGTACGGCACCGGCCGCAGCGCCATCCGATCCACCGTTTCACCGTCGACCGGCACCTGATCGAGGCCGCCGCGAACGCGGCCGGCCACACCCGCGAGGTCTCGCGCCCCGACCTGTTGCTGATCTCCGCGCTCTTCCACGACATCGGCAAGGGCTGGCCGGGCGACCACTCGGTCACGGGCGAGGTCGTGGTGCGCGACCTCGGCGCGCGCATCGGCCTGCCCCCGGCCGACGTGGACGTGCTGGCCACCGTGGTGCGCCACCACCTGCTGCTGCCCGAGACGGCCACCCGCCGCGACCTGGACGACCCGGTCACGATCGAGAAGGTCGCCGCCACCGTGGGCTCGCGCGACGTGCTGGACCTGCTGGCCGCGCTGGCCGTCGCCGACGGCGCCGCGACGGGCCCCGCCGCCTGGAACGCCTGGAAGGCCGGGCTCGTCGCCGACCTCGTGCGCCGGGTGCGCTCGGTGCTGGCGGGCTCGCCGCCGCCGCAGCCGCCCACGCTCTCGCCCGAGCAGGCGGCGCTGGCCCGGCACGGCGGCGGCGCGGTGCGCGTCATCGGCGGGGCGGTCACGGTGGTCGCGCCCGACCGGGCCGGGCTGCTGTGGAGCGCCGCCGGGGTGCTCGCTGCGCACCGCCTCGTCGTGCGGTCGGCCTCGGCCGCGTCGGCGGGCTCCACGGCCGTGATCGAGTTCTCCGTCATCCCCGAGTACGGCACCCCGCCCGACCCCGCCACGCTGGAGGCGGATCTGCGTCTGGTCCTTGCTGGGCGCCTTGACATCGAGCAGCGGCTGGCCCGCCGGACCAGGTCGATGCGGCCCGCCCGGGTGCCGGTCGCTCCACCCCGTGTGACGTTGGTGGACGACGCCTCCGCGACGGCCACCGTGGTGGAAGTCAGGGCCCATGACAAGCCAGGACTCCTGTGGCGCATCGGACGGGCATTCGGGGCCTGCGGTCTTGACGTAAGGGCCGCTCGCGTAGAGACTCTCGGCGCGGAGGCGGTGGACGTCTTCTACGTGGTTGACCGCGCCGGACGCCCCCTCAGCGACGAGGCGCAGCGCAACCAGGTCCGCGACGCGGTGCTTGCGGCACTGCGGTAACCAACAGCACACGACACACGGTCACATTTGTAACGATTGTGTCCGTTTTGCCTGATACGTCAGATGCTGCGGATACCTTGTGGACGGCCTACGGCCCGTGCCGGGAACGGGATGATTGAGGGGTAGCGGGAGCAGTGACAACGGGGAGTGCAGACAGCGGCGCCGCCGCCGGGAAGGGTCGCCTGAAGCGGCCGATGCCCCGGCTGGGGCTGCGCAATTGGCGCGTGAGGTGGCGGCTCACCGCACTCGTCCTGGTCCCCACCATCGCAGGCGTCGTGCTCGGGGGAGCGCGCGTGGTGGGCTCGGTTCAGAGCATCGGTGACTATGATCGCACAACTGTCGCGGCGGAGCAGGCATCCCGCATCCGCGACCTCGTCGAGGCCGTCGGGCTGGAGCGTGACACCGGCGGCTGGAGCAACGCCGCCAGGAGCCTGCGCAAGAAGCTGAGCAAGCCCTACAACGACCGCAAGGCCGATGTCGACCGGCTGGTCAAGGCCGTGCGGGCCGACCTCGGCGCGATGGACGAGTCCTACGGCGACCGCGTCCAGGCCGTCGTCAAGCGGGCACACATCGACCTCAACGCGCTGCCGCGCATCAGGGAAGAAGCCCAGCGCGACACCACCCGCTACGACACGATGCTCGACACGCTGCTCCGGCTGCACGACGAGCTGAGCCTGCTGAGCGAGGACCCGCAGATCATCGGCCACTTCCGCGCGCTGAGCGCGCTGACCCGGGCCAAGGAGCAGGTCTCCCGCCAGCGCGACCAGCTCCTGCGCGGCTACTACAACTCCGCCAGCGTCGACGCCCAGGAGGTGGAGCGGTTCATCGCCTCCAACTCCGTGCAGCACAGCGAGATCGACAACGTCACCCAGGAGGCCGGCGCCTCCATCGGCATGGAGCTGCAGAAGGCGCTGACCATCCCCGAGTACGTCAACACCGAGCTGACCAAGTCGCGGGCGATCACGCTGGCCAGCGGCAAGCAGCCCGGCGTCCGGCTGCGCCAGAACCTGCTCGCCGCCACCGTGCCGGACAAGTCCGCGCCCGACCAGTGGTTCGACGACAACACCACGATCATCAACGCGCTGTCGTCCATCGAGGACAAGCTCAGCGAGCGCGTCGCGCTGCGCGGCCAGGAGCTGCGTGACGCCGAGATCCGCAACGCGATCATCGCCGGCGCGCTCATCCTCGGCCTGCTGCTGCTCGTGCTGCTGCTGACCGTCGCCATCGCCCGCTCGATGGTCTCGCCGCTGCGCCGCCTGCGCACCGAGGCCCTGGAGATCGCCGGCTTCCGGCTGCCCGACGTGGTGCGCGCGCTGCGCGTGTCCGGCGACAGCGCGCCGCCCGACGTGCGCCCGATCGAGGTCGAGGGCGACGACGAGATCGGCGAGGTCGCCAAGGCCTTCGACCAGGTCCACCGCCAGGCCGTGCGCCTCGCCGGCGAGGAGGCGGAGCTGCGCGGCAACATCAGCGCCATGTTCGTCAACCTCTCCCGGCGCACCCAGACGCTGGTCGAGCGGCAGATCTCGCTCATCGACGGCCTGGAGAAGGGCGAGCAGGACGGCGGCCGGCTGGCGGACCTGTTCAAGCTGGACCACCTGGCCACCCGCATGCGCCGCAACTCCGAGAACCTGCTGGTCCTGGCCGGGCACGAGCCCACCCGCCGCCGCAGCCAGCCCGCCAAGCTCGTCGACGTGGTCCGCGCCGCGCTGTCGGAGGTCGAGGGGTACGAGCGCGTCCAGGTCAAGGTGCACCGGGCCACCTCGGTGCTCGGCAGCGCCGCCAACGACCTCGTCCACCTGGTGGCCGAGCTGGTCGAGAACGCCATCCAGTTCTCGCCGAGCAACTCCCAGGTCATCGTCTCCAGCAGCCTCATCGAAGGCGGCGGCGCGCTGCTGTCGGTGAGCGACACCGGCATCAGCATGACCGACGAGGAGCTGGCCGAGGCCAACCGCCGGCTGGCCGAGCCGCCCGTCGTGGACGTGTCGGTGTCGCGCCGGATGGGCCTGTTCGTGGTCGGCCGGCTGGCCCTGCGCCACGGCATCCGGGTCCAGCTCCGCAAGGGCGAGGGCGAGGGGCTCATCGCCATGGTGCTGCTGCCGCCCGCGCTGGTGCAGGACGGCGGCCAGCCGCCGCTGCCGCAGCGCTCGGCCTACAACCAGGGCGCTCCCGCGCAGCCGCCGCTCCAGCAGCGGCCGGTGCCGCCCGCGCGCAACGGCCACGGCTCGTTCGCCAGCTTCGACTCCTTCGACACCGCCGCGGGCCGGGGCGGCCAGCCTGTCGGGCCCTTCACCGCCGACACCGACGGCGGCGCCTTCGGGCAGCGGCCGTTCGACTCCGGGGCGTTCCCGTCCTACCCGAGCCCGGCGCCGACGCCGCCACCTGCGGCTCCCGCGCCGCCGTCGTACCCGTCGTACCCGTCGCAGCCCGGCCCCGAGCGGATCGGGACGTTCCCGTCGTATCCCAGCTCGGACGGGGGATTCCCGTCCGCGCCCGCCTACAGCACGAACGACGTGCGCAGGCCCGAGCCGCCGCCCTCCGTGGACGTCTCGCCGATGGAGCCCGGGCAGGAGGAGTTCCTGCCGATCTTCGCCTCGGTGGAGTCCGCCTGGTTCCGCAGACCGACAGGCGATACAGCACCGGAATCGAACCGGGATGAGCAATCGCCCGCGCAACCCGTACCCTCTGGGGAGGAAGCGTGGCGAACCGCTGCCGATGCCGGTTGGCAGGCGGCGGCCGCCGCGAGCGACCCCAGCCTCGGCGGCACCACCGCCGCCGGGCTTCCCAAGCGCACCCCCAAGGCCAACCTGGTCCCGGGCACGGCCGCCGCACCGGCGGCCCAGCCGCAACAGCGGCAGGCCCCGGCCCAGCCGTTGTCACCGGACCGGATACGCAGCAGGATGGCCAGCTACCAGCAGGGAGTGCGCCGGGGTCGGGCGGAAGTACGTGAACAGGAGGAACGAGAGTGAGTGAGCGTCCTGCTAGGGAGGGCGAGTGACGACCCTCAGCCATGAGGCGCACCGGTTCGACTGGCTGATCACCGACTTCGTGCGTAACACGCCCGGAGTCGCGCACGCGGTCGTCGTCTCGGCGGACGGGCTCTGCCTGGCCGCCTCGGAGGGCTTCCCTCCGGACCGGGCCGACCAGCTGGCCGCGGTCTCCGCGGGCCTGCTGAGCCTCACCGTGGGCGCTTCCCGGGTGTTCGAAGGCGGATCGGTCTCGCAGACCGTCGTCGAGATGCAGCGTGGACTGCTGATCGTCATGGCGATCAGCGACGGCTCGGTGCTGACCGTGCTGGCCGGGCCCGACTGTGACATGGGGCTGGTGGCGTACCAGATGACGCTGCTCGTCGACCGGGCGGGCCAGGCACTGACCCCCGCCCTGCGGGCGGAGCTGCAGGCGGCCAGGACGCGGTGATGCAGATGACGGGAGTGGGTCGTGTACGGCAGTGACGGCGCAGGGGACGACGAGCCCCTGTTCCGTCCCTACGCGGTGACCGGCGGCCGTTCGGAGCCGCGTTACCACCTCGCGATGGAGACGCTGATCTCGTCCATGTCCATCCCGGACGACGAGATGGCCCTGCTCACCCCGGAGCAGGAGGCGATCATGCAGCTCTGCAGGTCGTTCCGGTCGGTCGCAGAGATCTCGGCCCTGCTCCGCGTCCCGCTGGGCGTGGCTCGCGTGCTCGTCGCAGACATGTCGGACGAAGGGCTCGTCCGGCTGCACGCGCCACGCCTCAGCCAGGGACAGCCAGACCTCAATATGCTCGAAAGGGTGCTCAGTGGACTTCGCAGGCTCTAGCCCCGGGCTGACGTCGACGAAAATCGTCGTCGCGGGCGGGTTCGGCGTCGGCAAGACGACGTTCGTGGGGGCGGTGTCCGAGATCCTGCCGCTCACCACGGAGGCGGTGATGACGGACGCGTCCGCGGGCATCGACGACCTCGGCCTGACGCCGACCAAGCGGACGACGACCGTCGCCATGGACTTCGGGCGGCTCTCGCTCGACCGTGACCTGATCCTCTACCTGTTCGGCACGCCCGGACAGCACCGGTTCTGGTTCATGTGGGACGACCTGGTGAAGGGCGCGATCGGCGCGGTCGTGCTGCTCGACACGCGGCGGCTGGCCGACAGCTTCCCGGCCATCGACTACTTCGAAGAGGCGAAGCTGCCGTTCGTCATCGGGATCAACGGGTGGGACGGGCAGTTCCTCCACACCGACGACGAGGTGCGCGAGGCGCTGGCGCTGTCGTCGCACGTCCCGATCGTGCGCACGGACGCGCGCAACCGGGAGTCGGTCAAGGCGACGCTGATCTCGCTGGTCGAGCACGTGGTGCGGCTGCGGGCCGCCCCCGTGCGGTGATGGCTGGAATTGTCGGATTTATCGGGCATGATCACACTACGCTGCTAGGTCTTTTTCGGATCCCTGAAAGAGGCACGGAAAAGGCGTGCACAGGAGTGTGAATCGTGTGGATCGCGGTCGTCGTGGCCCTGGCCGTCGCCGGGGTGATCGTCTGGTCGTTCCGGCGCGGGGCCACCGGCGCTGACGAGGCGCCGGACCCGGCCTGGGAGTGGGAGTCCCGGCTGGAGGAGAACGCCCGGGTGGCGTTCATGGAGGGCCTGCGGGCCTGCCACGACCAGGCGGCCGTGAGCGAGGAGCGCGGCGTGCTCCGGCTCTTCGGACCGCCGTGCGCGATCTCGCTGTCCCTGCTGGCCGACCGCTTCGCCGCGCGCGGCCAGGAGGGACTGCACGACCCCGAGGGCGTGGTGCGCGAGCTGGTCGAGAAGTGCGTCGCCGCCGAGCAGCCCGGCGTGCTCCACCTGACCGAGGGTCTGCCGGGCGACGACGCCTCCGATGACGCCGGCGGGATGGACCGGGCGGCGTTCGGCGCCGCCGTGCGCGAGCTCGTCCGGCCGGACGGCGCGCCCGGCGGCTCCTGGTATCTCGACGAGGCCGGCGGCTGCCTGGAGGTCGTCGTGCCCGGCGACTACGCCACCACGCTGCTGCTGGACCTGGGCCGGCTGCGCGAGCGCCATCGCGTGGCGCGCGCGGAACGGCCCGGGATGCCCGCCGTCGCCGTGCTGCGCGACGTGGTGTTCGGGCTCATCGCCGAGGACGGGCCCGGCGTGACCTGGACCAGGCCGCCGTCGGAGCGGCACCGCACCGCCGTGCTGCCCGCCGGCGAGCGCCGCACTGCGAGCTGACCTCTCCTCAGCCCCGGGTACGCCGCTCGACCAGCGCCTCCACCCCGTCGAGCAGCCGCTGCAGGCCGAACTCGAAGGCGTGCCCGGCGCTGTAGGCGGCCCCCATGGCCTCGGCCGCGGCCTGGCCCACCCGGGTGGCCGTGGGGAACCGGCTGGCGTCGGCGATCCGGTTGAAGAACGGCGCGTGCGCCGCCCACCACTGCTCGTCGGTCACCCCGGTGTGGCTCTCGGCCTGCGCCGCCTCCACCGCGCCCCGCGCCGTGCCGTGCACGAACCCGGACACCAGCGTGATCACCGAGTCCATCTCCACGTCCGTCAGGCCGATGCCGTCGACGGCGCGCAGCTCGTGGTCGTACTTGGCGGTGGCGTTGGGGCCCAGCACCGGCCGGCTCGCCGCCACCTGGAGCAGCCACGGGTGGCGCAGGTAGAGGTCCCAGTTGTCGCGCGCGATGCGCTCCAGCCGGTCGCGCCAGCCGCCCTCGGCGTCCTCCAGCGGAACCTCGCCGTAGACGGTGTCGAGCATGACGTCCAGCAGTTCCGGCTTGCCCGGCACGTACGTGTAGAGCGACATCGTGCCCACGCCCAGCCGCTCGGCCACCCGGCGCATGGACAGCGCCTGCAGCCCTTCGGCGTCGGCGACGTCGATCGCGGCGCGGGCGATCCGGTCGACGCTCAGGTCGGGCTTGCCCTTGCGGCTGACGCGCTCGCTGGTGCGCCAGAGCAGCGCGAGGCTGCGGGCGGGGTCGCCCTTGCCGCTGTACTCCACAGTCACCCTCGTACGGTACACCGTACGGTCAATCATGCGCGGTAGAAGGGCACAGGTTCCGGGGGGAGCGGCGTGTTGCCGAGGACGAGATCGGCGGCCTTCTCGGCGATCATCATGACCGGCGCGTAGATGTTGCCGTTGGTCACGTACGGCATGACCGAGGCGTCGACCACGCGCAGCCCGTCGAGGCCGTGCACGCGCATCGTGGCGGGGTCGACGACCGCCATCGGGTCCACGCCCATGCGGCAGGTGCACGACGGGTGCAGCGCCGTCTCGCCGTCCCTGGCCACCCAGGCGAGGATCTCCTCGTCGGTGCGCACCGACGGGCCGGGGCTGAGCTCGCCGCCGTCGAGCCCGGCCCAGGCGGGCTGGGAGAGGATCGCGCGGGCGTGCCGGACGGCCTCCACCCACTCGCGCCGGTCCTGCTCGGTGGACAGGTAGTTGAAGCGCAGCGCCGGCTTGACCCGCGGGTCGGCGGAGGTGATGCGCACCGAGCCGCGCGCGTCGGAGTACATGGGCCCGATGTGCACCTGGTAGCCGTGGCCGCCGGCGGGGGCCGAGCCGTCGTAGCGCACGGCGATCGGCAGGAAGTGGAACATCAGGTTCGGGTACGCCACGTCGTCGTTGGAGCGGATGAAGCCGCCCGCCTCGAAGTGGTTGGTGGCGCCCGGCCCGTCGCGCAGGAACAGCCACTGCGCGCCGATGAGCGGCCTGCGCCACAGCGACAGCGACGGCTGCTGCGACACCGGCCGCGTGCAGGCGTGCTGGACGTACACCTCCAGGTGGTCCTGAAGGTTGGCGCCGACGCCCGGCAGGTCGTGGCGCGCCTTCACCCCGGCGGACGCCAGCACGGCGGCCGGGCCGACGCCGGAGACCTGGAGGAGCTGCGGCGTGTTGATCGCGCCGCCGCACAGGATCACCTCGCCCGCCGTGATGCGCTCTCCGTCGCACACCACGCCGGTGGCGCGCGTGCCGTCGAACGTGATCCGCTCGACGAACGCGCGCGTCCGCACCGTGAGGTTGCGCCGCCGCCGCACCGGATGCAGGTACGCGCGCGCCGCGCTCAGCCTGCGCCCGCGGTGCAGGGTGCGGTCGAATGCGGCGAACCCCTCCTGGCGGAACCCGTTCACGTCGTCGGTGAGCCGGTGCCCGGCCTGCTGCACGGCCTCGAAGAACGCCTCGAACAGCGGCCCGCGCGCCGCCCCGCGCTCCAGCTTGAGCGGCCCGTCGCCGCCCCGGAACCGCGACTCCGGGTCGGCCAGGCAGTTCTCCATGCGCTTGAAGTACGGCAGGCAGTGCGCGTAGTCCCAGCTCGCCATGCCGGGATCGGCGGCCCAGCGTTCGTAGTCGAGCGGGTTGCCCCGCTGGAAGATCATGCCGTTGATGCTGCTGGAGCCGCCCAGCACCTTGCCCCTGGCGTGGTAGACGCGGCGGCCGTCCATGAACGGCTCGGGCTCCGACTCGTAGCGCCAGTCGTAGAACCGGTTGCCGATGGGGAACATGAGCGCCGCCGGCATGTGGATGAACACGTCCCACAGGTAGTCGGGCCGCCCGGCCTCCAGCACGAGCACGGACACCGACGGGTCGGCGCTGAGCCGGTTGGCCAGCGCGCAGCCCGCCGACCCGCCGCCGACGATGACGTAGTCGTAGCCGGCGCTCACCGGGGCATCCAGTCCTTCCACACGATCGCGTTCTCCTCGACCCACCGCCTGGCGGCCTCGTCGGCGGTGATCTTCCGGTTGACCATGTCGGCGGCCACGGCGTTCTGGTCGGCGTTGGTCCAGGTGAAGTTGCGCACCAGCTCGTAGGCCCGGCCACCGCGCTCGGCGAACCGCTTGCTGACGATCTTGTCGAGCAGGTACGGGGGATAGTCGCAGGCGACCTCGGCCGGCACGGTGTCGCAGCCGATGGCGTGCGGCGGAAGATTGACCTTGACCAGTTTCACCTTGCTGAAGAGCCATTGCGGTTCGTAGAAATACATCAACAAGGGCGTCCGATTCTTCGTCGCCGCTTGGGCCGCCTTGATGAGCGCGGCTTCGCTGCCGGAGTAGACGACGCGGTAATTCAGGTCGAGGTTCTTGACGATCGCCTCGTCGTGAGTGACGAACGTCGGATCGCCGTCCAGGACTTGCCCGGCATTTCCGGATCTTGAAGTTTTGAAGAGATTCGCGTACTTGTTCAGGTTCCGCCAGTCGGTGATGTCTGGATATTTCTTGACCATCCACTCCGGGACATACCAGCCGATCACCCCTTTGTTCCCCGTGAGACCGGCGGAGAGCGCCACCTTCCTGCGCTCGACGTACTCCTCCTTCAGCTGGTTGTGACCCCAGTTCTCCACGATCACGTCGACCTCGCCGGACTCGAACCCCGCCCAGGAGTCCTCCTCCTTCATCGGCCGCCGCTCCACCCGGTACCCCAGCTCGTGCTGGAGCAGGTATGCCAGCACGGCGGCCTGGGCCTCGTACCCGTCCCACGCGTGGACGTCGATCCTGACCGTGCGGTCCCCGGTGGCCACCGGGACGGCGGGCCGGGAGCCGGTGCAGGCCGCCAGCAGCAGGACCAGCGCCAGCGGGCCCGCGAGCATCGTCGTGATCCGCATGGCTACCGGGGGATCCAGGCCTGCCACTTGGCCGGGTTGGCCTCCACCCACTTCTTGGCGGCCTCCTCGCCGGTCATGCCGCCGTTCGTCATGTCGTCGGCCACGGCGTTCTGGTCCTCGTTGGTCCAGCTGAAGTTCTTGACCAGCTCGTACGCCTTGCCGCCGGTCTGCGCGAACTTCGTGCTCACGATCTTGTCGAGGTCCATCTCCGGGTAGTCGCAGGCCACCTTCTTCGGGTCGGCGTCACAGCCCTCGGTCCACTCCGGCAGTTTGACCCGGACCAGCTCCGTCTTGCTGAACAGCCAGTGCGGGTCCCAGAAGTAGAACAGCAGCGGCTTCTTCTGCGCCTGCGCCTGCTGGGCGCCCTTGATCAGCGCCGCCTCGCTGCCCCCTGTGACGATCTTGAAGTCGAGCTTGAGGTTCTTGATCAGCGCCGCCTCGTTCGAGACGTACGACGGGTCGCCGAACAGGAGCTGGCCCTTGCCGCCCGACTCCGACGTCTTGAACAGGCCGGCGTACTTGTTCAGGTTGCGCCAGTCGGTGATGTCCGGATACTCGTCGGCCATCCACTTGGGGATGTACCAGCCGATGACGCCCTTGTTGCCGGTGGACCCGGCCTCGACCGCCGTCCTCTTCTCCTCGATGAACTGCTTCTTCAGGTCGGGGTGGCCCCAGTTCTCGATGATGACGTCCACGTCGCCGGTCTCGAAGCCCTCCCAGGCGAGCTGCTCCTTGATCTCCGGCAGCTCCACCGTGTAGCCGAGCTCGTTGCGCAGCAGGTAGGCGACTACGTTGGCGCTGGCCTCGTAACCCACCCACGGGTTGATCGCGATCT
Organism: Nonomuraea sp. ATR24; assembly: GCF_041950485.1. Lineage (NCBI taxonomy): Bacteria > Bacillati > Actinomycetota > Actinomycetes > Streptosporangiales > Streptosporangiaceae > Nonomuraea > Nonomuraea sp. ATR24. The sequence continues at coordinate 5,449 of NZ_JBGNUU010000018.1, read as the reverse complement.
TCACGGTCCCGGCGGGCGCCGGCGCGCTCGCGGAGCCCTCCGCGGCGGTCGCACTGGGCGCGGTCTCCACGGTGGCACCGCCGCAGGCCGTGGCGAGCCCCAGCGCTAGCAGGCCTGCGAGCAGGCGAATCCTCATGTGACTGTCCTTTGGTGGGGGGAGGTGCGCCTGTCGGCGCCCTGCGTGATGCGGTCGAGCATGACGCCGAGCAGCACGGTCGCCACGCCCGCGATGAATCCCATGCCGAAGTCCGTGCGCTGGGAGAAGCCCAGCACCACGTCGTAGCCGAGCGCCCCGGCGCCCACCAGCCCGCCGACCACCACCATGGCCAGGGTCATGACGATGCCCTGGTTGGCGGCCAGCAGGATGGCGCGCCTGGCCATCGGGAGCTGGACCTTCCACAGGAGCTGGCCGGGCGTCGAACCGGCGGAGACGGCCGCCTCGACGACCGGGCCCGGCACGTTCCTGATGCCCTCCTCGACCAGCCGGACGACCGGCGGGACGGCGTAGACGATCGAGGCGAAGATCGCGGTGAACCGGGTGGTGCCGAACAGCGCGAGCGCGGGCAGCAGGTAGACGAACGCGGGCATCGTCTGGGCCGCGTCCAGCACCGGCCGCTGCACCGCCGACCAGCGCGCCGAACGCGCCGCCGCCACGCCCAGCGCCAGGCCGACGACCAGCGTCACGCTCACCGCGACGGCGACCGTGGTCATCGTCCGCATGGCGTGCTCCCAGGTGCCCAGCAGCGCGATCGCGAGCAGGCAGCCGAGCGCCGTGAGCGCGGGACGCACCCCGCTCACCCGCCAGGCGACGAGCAGCACCGCGGCGGCGACCAGCCACCACGGCGCCGACGTGAACAGGCCCTCCAGCGGGTTCAGCAGCAGGTAGGAGGTGGTGTCCTTGACGAACGTGGTGACGCCGTACCAGCTCGTCTCGGCCCACAGGACGGCGTCGTTGATCTCGGCGGCCAGGTCGACCGTCAGCGCCCGCGGCCACTCGCGCGGCAGCGCGAACCCGAGCGCCACCCCCGCCACCGCCAGCGCGCCCGCGCCGGCCAGGCGGGCGCGGCCGATCCGGCTGTGCGGGCCGCGCCGGGCCACCGCGACCGTCATCCGGTCCAGCAGCATCGCCATGACCACGATCGCCACGCCCGCCGGGAGCATGATGCCGACCTGGGCGCGCGACAGCCCGAGGATGATGTCCGAGCCCAGGCCCGGTGCGTTGATCAAATTGGCGATGACCACCATCGACAGCGCCATCATGATCGTCTGGTTCACCGCCAGCGCCATCGTCGAGCGGGCCAGCGGCAGGTGCACCTTGACCAGCGTCTGCGCCCGGGTCGCGCCGAGCGAGGCCGACGCCTCCACGGCCGTGGGGGAGACCTGCTGGATCGCCAGCGCGGTGATGCGGATCGCGGGCGGGATCGCGTAGATCATCGTCGCGATCGTGCCCGCGGGCGCCCCGATGTGGAAGAACAGCGCCAGCGGCGCCAGATAGGCGAACGTGGGCATGATCTGCATGACGTCCAGCACCGGCGTGACCGTCCGGTGCACGCGCCGCGACAGCCCCGCCCACACGCCGAGCGGCACCCCGATCGCCAGCGACAGCAGCACCGCCGCCGCGACCAGGGCCAGCGTCTCGACGCTCGACTCCCACAGCCCCAGCACGCCGAACGAGCAGAACCCCGCCACCGCCGCTGCCGCGATCCGCCGGCCGCCCGCCAGCCACGCCAGCGCCCCCGTCACCCCGATCAGCCCCGGCCACCCCAGCGCGGTCAGCGCCGCGTGGAACGCGCCGTAGACCCCGCCCACGAACAGCCGGACGTAGTTGAGGAAGTACAGGAACACCGGGTTGTCGTTGCGGTGGTCGTCGATCCACTCGCGCAGCTCGGTGACGGCCGCGAACTGCGGGGCCTCGCTGTCGTGCGGCAGCGTGCCGGTGCCGCGGAAGACCAGGTACGCCGCCGCGAACCCGGCGGCGATCCCGGCGGGCGCCACCCACCGGGGCACCCGCAGGCCCCGGGGCGTGCTGACCGCCGTGCTGCTCATGCCGCCGTCACTCCGGCGCCGCCCGTCTCCTGACCGGACAGGAAGGTGAGCAGGTCGACCCGGTCCACCAGGCCGACCAGCTCGTCGCCGTCGACCACCCGGATCGGGCGGGACGACTCCGAGGCGGCGGCGACGGCGTCCTTGATCACGGTGGTGGCCGGGAGCGCCGGGCCGTCGAGCGGCTCTCCCGGCTCGGGCGGGCGGGCGATCCAGCGCAGCGACAGGACGTGGCCGCGCGGCACGTCGCTGACGAAGTCGGCCACGTAGTCGTCGGCGGGCGCGCCCACCAGCTCTTCCGGCGTGCCGAGCTGCACGATCGAGCCGGCCCGCATGATCGCGATGCGCTCGCCCAGCTTGAGCGCCTCGGCCAGGTCGTGGGTGATGAACACCATGGTCTTGCCCACCTCGCGGTGCAGGCGCATCACCTCGGCCTGCATGTCGCGGCGGATCAGCGGGTCCAGCGCGCTGAACGGCTCGTCGAACAGCATCACCTGCGGATCGACGGCCAGCGCCCTGGCCAGCCCGACCCGCTGCTGCATGCCGCCGGAGAGCTGGTCGGGGTAGGCGCCGGCGTGCCCGTCGAGGCCGACGAGCGACAGGATCTCCGCCGCCCGCGCGTGCCGCTCGGCCCGGGCCACGCCCTGGACCTCCAGCCCGTACGCCACGTTGTCGATCACCCGGCGGTGCGGCAGCAGGCCGAAGTGCTGGAAGACCATGCTGACGTGGTGGCGGCGCAGCTCGCGCAGCCGGGCCGGGCCGGCCGCGCCCACGTCCTCGCCGCCGATCGTGACCCGGCCCGCGGTCGGCTCGACGAGCCGGGTCAGGCAGCGGACGAGCGTGGACTTGCCGCTGCCCGACAGGCCCATGACGACGAACACCTCGCCGGGCCGTACGTCGAAGCTCACGTCCCGCACGGCGGCCGTGCAGCCGGTTTTCTCCCTGAGTGCGGCGGGGTCCAGAAACCTGTCATCGCACGCCAGCACCTTCGCCGCCTTGGGGCCGAAGATCTTCCACAGTCCCTCGACGCCGATGGCCGCGCTGTCGGGAGAAACCCGCACCTCTCGCCTCCTCGGTTTGAGGGGGCAAACATATGTCGGGATTCACGACAATCTCAATGCTGTGACTCGGGGGAGGCGGTGACGGATGTGCCCTGTTATGAACGTGGAACGCGACAAACGCCCATCAACGGACATTCGCCAATTTGGAGTGGTATTTCGCGCTGAAGGTGCGCTATATGTGGAGCTCCAGCTTCTATGCTCATGAGTCACACTGGTTGACTTATGTCGCGTTATGTTCTCTTGGCCGAGCTGGTCGGCATGTGTTCCAATTACCAGGATTTCCCCGCGAGTCGCATATAGCGCCGATTCGGGCGAGAGGTTGCGTTCGGTGAGTACAGAGTTAGGGCGGCGGCCGCCAGAGGAAGGCAACTGGCGACTGCGCAACTGGCGCGTCCGCGCCCGCCTCGTCGCGCTCATCCTCGTGCCCACCGCCGCCGCCGTGCTCCTCGGCGGCTTCCAGGTGTTCACCTCCACCGGAGCCGCCGCCGACTACGAACGCACCAGCCGCCTCGCCCAGCTCTCCGGACAGGTCGGCGCCCTCACCCACGAGGTCGCCGCCGAACGCGCCCGCATGGCCTGGCACATCGCCCGCGGCCGCCCCCAGTCCCGGCTCGCCGACGTCCACGAGCGGATCGACCGCGCCGACGAAGCCATCCAGCGGGTACGCGGCAGCGCCACCGCCATCCTGCCCGCCGTGTCCGGCCGCACCGCCGACCAGATCGAGAACATGCTCAACCGGCTCGACGACCTGCTCACGCTCCGCCAGCAGGCCCTCAAGGGCGACCTGCTCGCCGCCCCCGCCGTCGACCTCTACACCGTCGTCATCGACGACCTGCTGTCCGTGCACGACGAGCTCATCAAGGGCAGCCAGGACGACGAGCTCATCCGCCAGTCACGCATGCTGCACGCCCTCGCCGGCGCGAAGGAGAGCCTCTCCCTCCAGCAGGCCGTGCTCACCATCGCGCTCACCGACGGCGCCATCAGCCAGGAACAGCTCAAAGGACTGCTCGGCGAGCTGTCCCGCGAGGAGAACGAACGGGCCGCCTTCGCCGACGAGGCCACCGCCGCCGAACGGCGCTTCTTCGACGAGACCGTCAACGGCCGCAGCGCCGACGCCATGCTCTTCCTGCGCGAACTCGTCCTCATCCGAGCCACCGCCGGCCAGCCCCTGCGCGGCCTCGACCAGAACACCGCCGACGACGCCGGACTGTGGTTCAAGGCGTCCACCACCGTCGTCGACTCCCTGCGCACCGTCGAACAGCGCCAGGCCGGCGGCATCCTGGCCCGCTCCCACGCGCTCAGCGCCGACGAGCGGCAGCGCGCGTACGTGATCGCCGGAGCCGTCATCGCGCTGCTCCTCGCCGTCCTGCTGATCACCACCGGCGTCGCCCGCTCCCTCGTCCGCCCCCTGCGCCGCCTGCGCTCCGAAGCCCTGGAGATCGCCGGCCGCCGCCTGCCCGACTTCGTCCAGCACCTGCGCGAATCACGCGACGGCGACATCGACGCCGAAGTGCCGCCCATCCACGTCTTCACCCGCGACGAGGTCGGCGAGGTCGCCCGCGCCTTCGACGAGGTCCACCGCGAGGCCGTACGGCTCGCCGGCGACGAGGCCCGGCTGCGCGCCAACGTCAACGCCATGTTCGTCAACCTGTCCCGCCGCAGCCAGACCCTCGTCGAACGGCAGCTCACGCTCATCGAACGGCTCGAACGCGGCGAACGCGACGACACCCGGCTCGGCGACCTGTTCAAACTCGACCACCTCGCCACCCGCATGCGCCGCAACAGCGAGAACCTCCTCGTCCTCGCCGGCCAGGAAGCCGCCCGCCGCTGGAGCGAACCCGTCGAGCTCATGGACATCGTCCGCGCCTCGCTCGGCGAGGTCGAGAACTACGACCGGGTCAGCGTCCAGATCCAGTCCCAGTCCGCCGTCCTCGGCCAGGCCGTCAACGACGTCGTCCACCTGCTCGCCGAACTGATCGAGAACGCCGTGTCGTTCTCCGCGCGCGACACCAAGGTCGTCATCTCCAGCAACCGCATCGACGGCGGCGGCCTCATGGTGTCCGTCTCCGACAGCGGCATCGCCATGACCCCCGACGAGCTCGCCCAGGCCAACTGGCGCCTGGCCAACCCGCCGGTCGTCGACGTGTCGGTGTCGCGCCGCATGGGGCTGTTCGTCGTCGGACGGCTGGCGCTGCGCCACAACATCAAGGTCCAGCTCCGCCGCCAGGACACCGGCGGGCTCACCGCCATGGTCGTCCTCCCCGAAGCCCTCCTCACCCCCATCCCCCACCCCCCGGCCCCGGCCCTCGACACCACCCCAGCCTCGCCACCCTCCACCCCAGAGC
>NZ_JBGNUU010000017.1:0-188162 GCF_041950485.1 Nonomuraea sp. ATR24 | reverse complement strand
GGGGGGGGGGGGGTCCAGGCGTAGGCGGCTGCGACGTGGGCCGTCACGTAGGGGTTGGCCGGGTCGCCGGCGGTGGCGGCTTCCTCGGCGAGGGCGTGGAGCTTGGCGGGGGTGACGGTGAGGCCGGTGCCGAAGCCCGGGTGGCGGCTCGCGATCACCGCGGCCCTGGCCAGCGCGCTCGCCCGGGCGTCGCCGTCGCCCGCCTGACGGGCGTGCTCGGCGGCGGCCAGGTGCAGCTCGTACGCCAGCGCCGAGTCGGCGAAGGCCAACGCGCACTCGGCGGCGGCGCCCAGGTCGGCCGCCGCATCCCGGGCGTTCGCCGCGGCCTGCTCCGGGGTGGGGTGCGGTTCTGCGGGATCGTGCCGGGTCAACGCCAGCGTGGCGGCGTGGCGGAAGTGGGCGATGGCCTCCCGCAGGAAGCGCCGCCCGTACGCGAGCCGTCCCAGCGCCCTGGCCAGCCGGTGCGCCATCTCCCCAGGCTGGGCCCTGGCCAGCGCGGCCCGGAGATCGTCGGCCACGGCGTCGAACTCCGCCCACCACGCCACCCCCGCACGAGCCACCCCGCCGCGCCCGCCTTCCACGGGAACGGCGTGCCACGCGGGCGCCCCGTCCGGCTGGGCCTGCGCACCCCCGACCGTCCCGGCTGAGGGCTCCCCCAAGTGGGGTGATGGCCGGACCGCCTCTCCCGCACGGGAGCTCGCGCCGCCGGCCGTCCAGGCGGGGGTGGGGGCGGAGGGCAGGAGGCGAGCGGTCAGGGATTCGGCGGTGGTGGCGGCCCAGGTGAGGTGGCGGGCGTGGGTTGCGGGGGTTTCGCCGGCGGCGGCGAGGTGTTCGGCGGCGAAGGCGCGGATGGTCTCCAGGAGCCACCAGCGGCCGGCCCCGCGCTGGAGGAGGCTTTTGTCCACGAGGCGGCCGAGGAGGTCGGCGACGTGGACGCGGTCCTCGCCGGTGACCGCGACGGCGGCGGGGAGGTCGAAGGCGCCGGTGAAGGCGGACAGGCGGCGCAGGAGGGCGCGTTCGGGGTCCGCGAGGAGGTTGTGGCTCCAGGCGAGGACGGCGCGGAGTGACCGGTGCCGCTGGTCGGCTCCGCGCCCGCCGGCGAGCAGGCGGAGGTGGTCGTCGAGGGCGGCGAGCAGTCCTTCGGCGCCGAGGGCGGCGCTGCGGGCGGCGGCGAGTTCGACGGCGAGGGGCAGTCCGTCGAGCCGGGCGCAGATGGTCTCGACGGTGGCCGGGTCGAGGGCGTCCTGTCCGGCGGCGGCGGCGCGGTCGTGGAAGAGGGTGACCGCGTCGGTGCCGGCGGGGAGGGGTTCGACGGCGATGACGCGTTCGCCGGGCATGCCGAGGCGTTCGCGGCTGGTGGTGAGGACGCGGACGCCGGGGCAGCGGGCGAGGAGCCGGTCGACGAAGCCGGCGACCTCGTCGAGCAGGTGTTCGCAGTTGTCGAGGACGAGCAGGGCGGGTGTGGTGCCGAGCCGGTCGGTGACGGCGTCGGCCAGGGGCTGTTGCGGCTGCTCGGAGACGCCGAGGGCGGCGGCGACGGCTTCGGTGACGAAGCCGTCGCGGACGGGGACGAGGTCGGTGTAGGCGCCGCCGTGGCCTAGGGCGCCGGCCACGGCGACGGCGAGGCGGGTCTTGCCGACGCCGCCTGGCCCGGCGAGGGTGACGAGGCGGGAGGTGGCGAACGCGGCGCTGATCGCCTCCTGCTCGGCCTGCCTGCCGACGAACGAGGTGCGGGTGACGGGCAGCCCGGCCAGCTCGCCGGCGGGGACGGCGAGCGCGGCCAGCTCCTGCCGGTCGGTGACGCCGTACTTGCGCAGCAGCGACGAGACGTGGCTTTCGACGGTGCGGATGGAGATGTGGAGGCGGCCGGCGATCTGCGCGTTCGTGAGCCGCGCGCCGAGCGCCTCGAGGACTTCCGCCTCGCGCCTCGACACCCCGCCCGGACCTGACACCGTCACGTCCACATCATCGCCTATCAGGACTTTCCGTGGTGAATCCGTGGTGACCACGGATGTGTCCGGGGGGTGCCCGGCGGGAGGCTGGAGGCAGTCGGGAAACAGGAGGTCAGGGACATGGTGCAGCAGCTCGCGGACAGGACGTACGGGATCGCCGGCTTCCGTGGAGCCGTGCACCGGCCGGGTGGCGAGGGGTACGAGCGGGGGCGCGCGGCGCTCAGCCCGGCCGTCGACGCGCGGCCGGTGCTGGTCGCGGAGGCGTCGGGGCGGGAGGACGTGCGGGCGGCGGTGGCGGCGGCGGGCGAGCTGGGCCTGCCGCTGGCGGTGCAGGCGACGGGTCACGGCACGCACGTCCCGTCGGACGGCGGCATCCTGCTGCGGACGACGGCGCTGGACCGGGTGGAGATCGATCCGGTCAGGCGGGTGGCGCGGGTCGGGCCGGGCGCCCGCTGGGGTCAGGTCCTGGCGGCTGCCGCGCCGTACGGGCTGGCGCCGCTGTCGGGCTCGTCGCCGGACGTCGGCGTCACGGGCTTCACGCTCGGGGGCGGCGTCGGGTGGCTGTCGCGCCGGTACGGGTTCGCGGCCGACAGCGTGCTGAGCGCCGAGGTGGTCACGGCCGACGCCCGGATCGTCACGGCGGACGCGCACCGCGACGCCGACCTGTTCTGGGCGCTGCGGGGCGGCGGCGGCAACTTCGGGATGGTGACGTCGCTGGAGTTCCGTCTGTACCCGGTGGCTGAGGTGTTCGCGGGCATCGCGTTCTTCCCGTACGAGCGGGCCGGGGAGACGCTGGCCCGTTACCGCGACTGGGCGGCGTCGGCGCCGGACGAGGTGAGCACGGCGATCATGCTCACCAAGGGGCCCGACGGCGGCCGGGCGGTCGGGATCAAGGCCATGTACGCGGGCCCGGCGGAGCGGGGGCGGCAGGTGCTGCGCCCGCTGTGGGAGGCGGCCGGTCCTGCGCTGGCGGACGGCGTGCGGCCGGTGCCGTACGCGCGGGCGGCGATGGGCGGGACGCCCGCGCGCTACCTGGACCTGTTCCCGTCGCTGCCGGACGAGCTGATCGGCGCGCTGGTGGAGACGGGCCGGGAGGCGACGGTGGAGCTGCGGCACTGGGGCGGCGCGATGGCCCAGGCGGGGCCGGACGCGGGGCCGGTCGGCCATCGCGGGCTGCCGTTCTCGATCATCGTGGACCAGGCGCTGCCGGGTCTCGGCGAGAGGCTGGGGCAGCACGGCATCGGCGGGACGTTCCTGAACTTCCTGGCCGACAGCACCCGGGTGCGGGACGCGTACACGGAAACGGATTATCGGCGGCTGGCAGCCGTGAAGCGGTGTTACGACCCGGGCAACGTGTTCCGGCTCAACCACAACATCGTTCCGCAGGGCTGAACACGCTCAGCCGGGGCAGAGGATGGGTCCCGTCCTAGGAGATCCCCTCGTGACGAACCCCACGCAAGAGCACGCGCAGCCCGACGGACGCGCGGTGCGGGTCGAGGGCTTCGCGCCGCGCGTCCCGGTCGCGCGGCGCGGTGAGAAGGCCCCGTTCGGCAAGCCGGGCCGGCCGGTGAGCGGGAGCCCGTTCATGTTCGGGTTCACGGCGGCGCTGGGCGTGCTGTCGGCCTGGCTGCTGGTGCAGGCGCTGACCGTGACAGCGTCGGCGCTGATCCTGATCGTGGTGTCGCTGTTCCTGGCCGTCGGGCTGAACCCGGCGGTGCGCCGGCTGGAGGAGCGCGGGCTGCGGCGCGGCGCGGCGATCGGGATGGTGTTCGCGGCGGTGATCGGGTTCTTCGTGCTGTTCGGCGTGGCGGTGGTGCCCGCGCTGTCGCAGCAGACGGGCCAGTTCGTCGAGCAGTTGCCCGCCTACATCGAGCAGCTTCTCGCCAATCCGGGCGTCCGTGAGCTGGACCAGCGGTTCGGGCTGCTGGAGCGGGCGCAGGACTACCTGCTCAGCGGCAACATGGGCACGCAGGTGTTCAGCGGGCTGCTGGGCGCGGCGGGCGTCGTGGTGAGCGTCCTGTTCTCGGCGCTCACGGTGCTGATCCTGACCCTGTACTTCCTGGCGTCGCTGCGCTCGATCACCGGGCTCGGCTACCGGCTGGTGCCGAAGAGCCGCCGCGAGCGGGTGCGGCTGCTGGGCGACGAGGTGCTGCGGCGGGTCGGCGGGTACGTCGCGGGCAACCTGATCATCTCGCTGATCGCGGGCGTCACGTCGTTCCTGTTCCTGTCGATCGCCGGGGTGCCGTACGCGCTGCCGCTGGCGATCATCGTGGCCGTGACGGACCTGGTCCCGCTGATCGGCGCGGCCATCGGCGCCGGGGTCGCCTCGATCGTCGGCTTCTTCGTGTCGATGCCGGCGGGGATCGCCTGCCTGGTGTTCTTCATCGCCTACCAGCAGGTGGAGAACTACCTGATCGCGCCGCGCGTGATGAAGACGTCCGTGGACGTCCCGGCAGCCGCCACGATCGTGGCGGCGCTGATCGGCGGCGCGCTGCTCGGCATCGTCGGCGCGTTGCTCGCCATCCCGGTGGCCGCCGCCATCCAGCTCATCCTGGCCGAGGTGGTGCTCCCCCGGCAGGAGAGCCACTAGCCCTTGGCCTGCACCACCGGCGGGCCCTCGCTCGCCTGGACCAGGACGAACCCCTGTCCCTGGAAGGCGAGCTGCATGGCCTCGCCGCTGCCCCGGCCGATCAGCGCGCCGGCCTTGAACGTGCGGTTGACGCCCACCTTGAGCGACGTGCTCCAGCACACGGCCGACTGCCCGTCGGCGTACGTCGGCATGGCGGCGGCGTCGAGCACCACCGGCGTGCCGTGGGTGGTGACGGCGACCCAGCCGGTGCCGTTGAGCGTGGTGTTGAACAGGCCGCCGGCCGCCATGCCGGCCCCCTGCACCCGCTGGATGTCCCAGGCGAGCTGCGGCTGGAAGGCGAGCAGGTTGCGGCCGTTGACGGTCAGGCCCTCGTTCTCCAGGAAGAACAGGTGGATGTCGTCGGCGTTGTCGGCCAGGTAGAGGTTGCCCTGCCCGCGCACCCGCATGAGCGAGGCGCCCTCACCCGTCATGGCCTTCTTGAACAGCTTGCCGAGGCTGCCGGACCCTTCGTAGTCGAAGTCCATCTGCCCTTGGAAGGCGACCATCGAGCCCTGCTTGGCCAGCACTTCGGGAAGCTGGACGCGCAGCATCTTGGAGTTCTGCAGGGCGAAGCCCGGTGGGAGCTGCTGGGGGTCCATGTTGCCGAAGAATGCGCTGCGCACGCTCGCCCCTTTCGTGATGGATGTCCGTTGAGTCCCACGATATGGGGTCAGGACACGCCCACGTGGGCGGCGTGCCGGAGGCCGGAGCGGGGGGCGTAGGCGGGACGGGTGAGCATCGCCTGGGCGAGCGTGGCCTTGACCAGCGCGGCGCCGCGCAGCACCGGAACCAGCGTCAGCGCGAACAGCACGCCCACGATGACGTTGAAGGTGATGTGGGTCGCCATGTCGGTGCCGAAGCCGAGCAGCGCGGGCAGCCCGCCCTCGTGGAAGCCGGGCAGACCGGCCAGGAGCCAGCCGTAGACCGGGAACGTCAGGCCCGCGATCGCCCCGGCCCACCACACGACGGCGAACACGAACGAGACGATGGCGATCGGGAAGGACAGGATGGCGTACAGCAGGTCCATCGGGGCCTGCGCGTTGAGCACCGGGTTCATCGTGCGGCGGAACCAGCCGGCCCAGGCCGGGGCCTCGCGGTACTCGGGGCGGGCGACCGGGCGGCCGAGCACTTCCGGCAGCGCGGCCCGCTCCACGTCGGCGAAGCGCCGCGCCATCGTGGCCGTGGCGGCCAGGATCGGCAGGCCGACGAAGGCGACGGCGCTGCCCAGCCCGGCCGCGATCCCGGTCACGATCAGGCAGAAGCCGATGACGGCGAGGGGGAAACCGGTGAGGACGTAGCGGGTGTCGACGGCGATGCGGCGGCGGAGGTTCGTCATGTACCTCAACGTACGGTTCGGACCCCTGCCGCCACTCTCCCGCTCGCTGGCCTCTTGGGGTAGGGCTGTCCCTACCCCTTACCGGCCGCGCACAGCACGCCTGCCAGCGCGTCCGCCGCCGACGGATGCCGGGCCAGGAGCGCGGCCACCTCGGGGGCCGCCCCGGGCGCGGCGTCGCCGGAGCCGAGCGGCGCCCAGCCGCCCTCGCAGCCGAGCAGCGCCGCCACGGCGTCGCTGGGAGCCGGGTGCGCCGCCAGCAGCTCGGCGACCGGCCCGCCCGTGACGGCGGCGGGAGCCGTCCGCACGCCCGGCCCGTCGCCGGGCGCCCGCTCCCACGGCGCCACCCACGCGTCCACGGCCGCGAGCGTCGCCGGGAACGTGCGCCCAGCCTCCCGGATCAGGATCGGGACCAGCTCCGGGGCCTCCTTGCGCAGCGTCTCGATGAGCGTCGGCAGCCACGGCAGCAGCACCCGGTCGGGCAGCTTGGCGAACGCCCCGGAGATCACCTCCACCACGAACGGCGTCAGCGCCGGGGCCGCCTCCAGCGCCTGCACGAACCCGCTCAGGTACTGCGGGAACGACGGCACCACCAGCGGGTTGTCCAGCAGCTCCGCGCACCGCTCCCGCAGGTCGGCGATCGCCAGCACGCCGAGCTGGAACTGGGCCGCCCACAGCAGCGCGATCTTGCCGGGCGTCTCCGGGTGCGACTGGCGCACGGCCAGTTCGAGCTGCGCCCGGTCGCAGCCCAGCGACAGCGCCAGGCTCTCCATCGACGACAGGAACCCGAGCATGGCGGCCACCTGCCGCACCCCGACGTCCTCGGCCACGAACGCCGTGGGCAGCAGCGTGCAGTACTGCGCGTAGCCGGTGGTGACGAACCGCTCACACCACTCGGGCAGCGCCGGCTCGCTGGCCCGGTAGTGGGCCAGCAGCCGCCGGATGCGCCGCAGCACGTCCGGCGCGTCGTCGACGCTCCGCTCGGCGGCGAGCAGGTCCACGGCCCGCGCCCCGAGCTCGTCGGCGACGCGCCGGCCGCCCAGGAACAGGATGGCCTCCTCGACCGCCTGCAACGCGTCGGCGGCGGTCGCCTTCGGCTCCCACACGCTGCGCCGCAGCCGCTGTTCCAGCACCTGCTCGACGGTGACGCCCTCGTAGCCGAGCTCGATGAGCGCGCGCTGGTGGTGGCCGAGCGCGACGTCCCAGCTCTCCTGGATGGAGCGCTCGCCGAGCTGCTTGCTGCCCATGATGGGCCGCACGGCGTGGTCGTCGGGCATCAGCCGCCGCAGCACCCACAGCAGTTGCGAGCAGGGTCGCAGCTCGGGGGTGGCGTTCAGGTCGAGCAGCACCCGGTGCACGGCCCGCTTCTTCATGTCGAAGCCGAGCGGCTCCAGGCGTTCGAACACGTCCTGGGCGAGCGGCGGCAGCGACTGGTAGCCGACCTCGCCGATCCGGTCGCCGCCGAGCAGGATCTCGCACAGCCGCCGCACGTCCCGGCGGCCGGGCACGGTGTCCTTCTCGATGCAGGTGACGGCCGCGTCCTGGAAGTCGTACGGCGTCGGCCTGGCCCTGCCCCGGATCCCGGCGAGCAGGATGGACGTCTCGTACACGGCGATGGCGTCGGCCGTGCTGGACAGGTAGCCGTTGCGCCGGGCCAGCCGGACGATGTCGACGCACCAGCCGAGCAGTTCGGCCTCGTCGAGCGGGTCGCGCTCGGGCGGCCTGGACAGGAACCCGGTGAGCTGGTCGGCGGGCACCAGGGGCGCGGCGGGCTTCGCCTTGGCGGGCCGCTTGCTCGACGGCTGCCCCTTGAGCGCGTACGGCTTGACGCCGCCGCGCGTGACGGCCTTGGCGTACGTGGCGGCGGCGATCGACACCGACCCGGGGGCCAGCCCGAACTGGGCCTCGATGGCCGAGTGGCTGGACGGGATGAGGCCGTACAGCCAGTTCGTGGCGGTCCGCGGGGAGATGTCGAAGTCCGTACGCGTCGCGTCCAGGCCGAACTCCTCCACCCGGCTGACCGCGTGGAAGGCGCCGCACACGTACAGGCAGCGCTCGGGGTCGGCGCCGGTCGCGGCCAGGTGCTCGCGCATGCGCGTCCACATGTACCGCTCGCGGTCCTCGTCCCGGTCGAGCTTGGCCGAGTCGTGCGGGCGCAGCCGCCTGAACAGGCTGCCGATCAGCACCATGACCTGGCGGTAGGTGTCGTAGTCCGCGCCGGACAGCGGCTGCTCCACGTACTGGTCCCACCACTCGGACCAGTGGCGGACCTTGCCGTGGTGCAGCAGGTGCTCCTCCAGCTCGGCGAAGCGGGGCCGCAGGTCGCCGATCTCGACGCCGACCGCGTCGCCGTGCAGGCCGGCCTCCTCGGCGGGCCTGCCGGGCTCCTCCCGGGGATGCCACTGGAAGACGTGGTCGGAGGACCGGTCGACCAGCACCAGCTCCACGCCGGGCGTGTCGAGCGCGTAGGCGATGGCCTGATACTCGGCGGACGCCTCGGTGATGGGGGCGACCACGCTGAGCGGCCCCCAGCTCTCCGGGAAGCCGTCGAGGTCGGTGGCGAACGCCTGGAGCGCCACCGGCAGCTTGCAGGTCCGCAGCTCGTCGAGGAGCGGCCGCAGGTCCTCGCACAGCTCCAGGTAGATGACCTGCGGCTGCTTCTCGCGCAGCCGCCTGGCCATGGCCAGGGCCGAGGCCGGCGAGTGGTGGCACACCGGGAAGATCTCCAGCCGCTCGCCCAGCGCCCGGTCGACGTCGTCGACCATGCCCGTGAGGATCTCGGACAGGGCGCCGGGCGACCCGGCGAAGGTCTCGGCGGCATCGTTGAGCTGCTCGCGCAGCGCGCCGAAGAGGCTCATGACAGGGTGGCGATGGCCTGGCGGCCGCCTTCGAGGAAGCCCTGCCACTCGCCGCCGTCCTTCTTGCTGCGCGGCTCGACGACCCCGTGCCAGTACTTGTTGAGGATGGCCAGGTCCTCGGGGGTGCGCCGGGCCAGCGACCCGACGAGCGAGCCGGCCAGCGTCTCGGCCCTGAGCGTGCGGTCGCCGAAGAAGTTGCTGTGCAGGATCGCGTCCTCCAGCACGCCGATCTGCTCGGCGGTGGACAGCGCCGACTCCAGCTTGCCGTCGTCGCTCTGCGCGGACGCGGCGGCGGCCCGCAGGTCGGCGAAGCTCTGCAGCAGGATGTCGAGCAGCGTGGGCGGCAGCTCCAGGTCGATGTTGTGGCGGCGCAGCAGCTCGGTGGTGCGGAAGCGGACGATCTCCGCCTCGCTCTTCTTGTTCGTCACGACGGGGATGCGGACGAAGTTGAAGCGCCGCTTGAGAGCGGACGACAGGTCGTTGACGCCCCGGTCGCGGCTGTTGGCGGTGGCGATGATGGAGAAGCCGGGCTGGGCGAAGACGATGTTGTCGTCGTCGAGCTCGGGGATGGACACGTACTTCTCCGACAGGATGGAGATGAGCGCGTCCTGGACGTCGCTGGTGGAGCGGGTCAGCTCCTCGAAGCGGCCGATCACGCCCTGCTCCATCGCCGTCATGATCGGCGAGGGGATCATCGACTCGCGCGACTGCCCCTTGGCGATCACCATGGAGACGTTCCACGAGTATTTGATGTGGTCCTCGGTGGTGCCCGCGGTGCCCTGCACGACCAGCGTGGAGTTGCGGGAGATGGCGGCGGCGAGCAGTTCGGCGAGCCAGCTCTTGCCGGTGCCGGGGTCACCGATCAGGAGCAGGCCGCGGTCGGAGGCCAGCGTGACGATGGCACGCTCGACGAAGCTCCGGTCGCCGAACCACTTCTGCGCGATCTCCCGGTCCAGGCCGTCGGAGCGCTCGGAGCCGAGCACGAACAGGCGGACCATGCGCGGGCTGAGCCGCCAGGAGAACGGCTTGGGACCGTCGTCGATCGACTCCAGCCAGTCGAGCTCCTCTGCGTACTTGACCTCGGCGGGGGCGCGCAGCATCTCGTCGGTCATTGGGGATTCTCCTAGTTGAGGAAGTTCTTGAGCTCGAACACGAGTTTGCGGATGTGGCCGGAGATCACCGGCGTGCCCAGGTCCTTCAGCTTCTGCTTGAACCAGGAGTCGACGCTCTGATGTCCGGAGCTGCTGACGGACCCGACGGGGATCAGCTTCACGCCGGAGCGGTGCAGCGACTCGAACTCGGTCTGCACGTCCCGGTTGTCGTAGAAGTCGGAGATCCACACCAGCGCGGTGTTGCGCGGGTCCATGATCTTGGGGCGGGCCAGGCTCATCGCGACCATGCCGTTGGTGCCGCCGCCGAGCTGGGTGCGCAGCAGCACCTCGAACGGGTCGTGCACCCACGGCGTCAGGTCGAGCGCCCGGTGGTCGTAGGCGATCAGGTGCACGTCGACCTTGGGCAGCCCGGCGAAGATGGAGGCCAGGATGGTGCAGTTGACCATCGCGTCCACCATCGAGCCCGACTGGTCGACGACCACGATCATGCGGGCCGGGACCGTGCGCTTGGCGGTGTGCTTGTAGAAGAGCCGGTCCACGTAGAGCCGCTCGTCGTCGGGGCTCCAGTTGGTGAGGTTCTTCCAGATCGTCCGTTCGATGTCCAGGTTGCGGAACACCCGCTTGGGCGGCACCGACCGGTCGATGGTGCCGGCGCTGGTCTGCTGCACCTGGGTGCGCAGCACCTGGGCGACCTCGTCGACGTAGCGGCGGATCAGCGCCTTGGCGTTGGCCAGGGCGACGCCCGACAGGTTGTCCTTGTCGCGCAGCAGTTGCTCGATGAGCGACATGCTGGGCGTGAGCTGCCGTGACAGCGCCGGGTCGGCGAGCACCTCGCGCAGCCGCATGCGCTTGACCAGGTCGCCTTCGAGGCCGGCGAGCAGGCCGCCGAGCCCGTTGCGGCCGGGCTGGGCGCGCAGCTCGCCGGGCTCGCAGCCGAGCGCCTGCTCGAACCAGCCGGCGTCCTGCTGCCAGGCGGCCAGTTTGGTGGCGGAGACGTCGCCGCTGCCGGTGGCGAACAGGTTGAGCAGCAGCTTGGACGCCAGCGCGGCGGTGCGGGCCCGGTCGCGCGGCTCCTCGTCGTCCTCGCCGGGCGCCATCAGGCCGCGGAACTCCTCGGCCAGCTCGGGGAAGCGCTGCACCAGCGTGTCGACGGACACCGACGGGTCGAGCAGCGCGGGCGGCAGCCCGAGCGCGTCGACGGCGGCCACGCTGGCCGCTTCGAGCGCCGGCTGCTCGTCGGTCTCGAACACGCGGGCCAGCAGCCGCCACAGCAGCACCTGGCGCCGGTTCTCCTCGGCGCGGGTATCGGTCATTTCCTCAGCAGCCGTCCTGCTCGTTCGCGGAGTACGGCCACCGCGTCGCCCGATCTGGCCAGCGACTTGACGACCTTGGGGTCGGTGGGCCCGAGCGCCCAGTCGCCGTTGTGCACGGCGACCTGCTGGCGCTTGACCGTCGACTGGACGGCGAGCGGCTGGAGCAGCCAGCGGCCGTCCCAGCGCAGCAGGCCGATGCAGGCGGTGGAGGTGGCCAGGAGCTGGGGCGTGAGCGGGCCGCAGCCGGGCAGCCGGTCGGTGGTGACGGCGATCGCCTGGTCGCCGAGCCGGAACTCGATCCCTTCGTCCACCTTGACGGCCTTGTAGCCCTCGACGAACACCGGCTCGGCGATGGCCACGGGGTGCCGGTCGATCGGCGGCCCGGCGGGCGCGAGCGCCCCGGCGAGCTGGACGCGGGCGACGGCGAACGGGGCGGCGAGCTCGCCCGCGGCGGCCTTGGCGTCGTCCCACAGCAGGTCGCCGCTCGCCAGCAGCGGCATGTCGGTGAGGTCGAGCGACAGGTGCCTGGCCAGCGCGCCGAGCAGCGCCGGGTAGTCCTGGAGGACGCCCCACACGGCGGGGCCCACGACGGTGTCGACCTTGGTGGCGGAGATCGCGGTGCGCACCAGCCGGGGCGTGCCGCCGTCCTTCGGCTCCAGCAGGCCGTGCACCTGGACCTGGACGGCGGTGGCGTGCTCGTGCACGTCGGCGCCGAGGATGAGCAGCCGCCCGGACACCGGGACGCCGGGGTCGGCGCCGGCGCGGCCGGGCTGGGTGAGCATCAGGGCGCGGGTCCACAGGTCGGCCCAGCGGCGTTCCGGCAGCCTCTCCATCGTGGCGACGGGGCTGGAGGCGCGCAGCTCGGCGGCGAGCCCGTCGAGCAGCACGGCGGCCCGGCGCAGCGCGGGCTCGCCGAACATGGCCTCGATGGCCTGGTCGGAGGCGGCGACGAGGTCGTGGCCGACGCCGCGCCAGCCGGTGATGGCCACCTCGTGCAGCCAGGACCGGCTGCCGACGAGCAGGTTCTCCGGAGCTTCGACCGGACCGGCTGCGGGCTCCTCCCAGGGGGCCCTGGTCCGGCCGAGCGCCTCGTCGAGGCGGGCCAGCAGGGCGTCGGCGACGGCGCCGAGCAGCGCGGCACGCGCCCCGGCGAGCATCGTCAGGTGGTCGCCCGCGACCGAGCCGGTGGCGATCTTGTCGGCGGCCTCGACGGCCCGGTCGCCGAGCGGGGTCGCGGCCACGGCGGCGGCCAGGCCGGTGATCGCCTGGGCGCCCTCCTGGCTGAGCCGGCCGAGCCCGGTGCCCAGCGTCTCGTCGAAGGCGGAGACCAGGTCGAGGGCTTCCTCGACGCCCGGGGGCAGGCCGGCGTCGAGCGCGCCGAGTTGCACGTCCAGCATCAGCGCACCGCCCCGGTCGAGGGGAACCAGTGCATCTCGGCGAGCGGCGCGGTGCCGGCCGGCAGCTCCAGGTAGCCGAGGTGGCGCAGGAACCGGCTGAACACCACGGCGGCCGAGCCCGGCTCGTGCGCGCCGGTCAGGCGCCTGATCAGGTCGTGGCTGGTCTCGATGGTCTCGGCGCCGTCGACGCGCAGGTAGCGGGCGACGCGGCCGGCGCCGTACTGCACGATCGCCTCGGCCACCAGCGAGTTCAGGTGCTTGCACGGCGAGCTGTAGAGGCCGCCGCAGGGCCGGTTGTTGTTGGTGCTGCAGTTGAAGTCGTGGGTTCCGGCGGCGATGAAGGACACGTACACCCGCCCGATGTCCGATCCGCTCGACACGACGCCCTGCAGGCGTCCGTCAGCCAGCTCGACGAAGGGCACCTTCGCCAGCTTGCGCGGCTGGACGGGCGGCACCACGAGGGTGACGCTGCGCCGCTCCCACGCGGTTGGGTCCGCGTTCACGATCCTCTGACCTCCAGGGCTCTTGATCAACGAACCGGAAATGTAGCGGAGGCCACCGACAAGAGTGGGCGGTTCACGCAGAATGACTAGGCTTGGGCGGTGATCCTCTGGTACGACCGACCTGCCGCGAACTGGGAGAGCGAGGCGCTGCCCATCGGCAACGGCGCGCTCGGCGCGACCGTCCACGGCACCGTGGCGACCGAGCGGTTGCGGCTCAACGAGAAGACGCTGTGGACCGGCGGCCCCGGCGAGGACGGCTACCTGTCGGGCAACTGGCCGCACCCCCGGCCCGGCGCCGTCGAGCGGGTCCAGCGGGGCATCGACGAGCGCGGCAGCCTGCCGCCCGAGGAGGTCGCGGCCGAGCTCGGCGCGCCGCCCACCGCGTTCGGCGCGTACCAGACCTTCGGCGAGCTGCTGCTCGACGTGCCGGGCGCGCCCGCCGAGCCGGCCGGCTACCGGCGCGCGCTCGACCTCGGCGACGCCGTCGCCACCGTGACCTACCGGGACGCCGCCGGGGTCACGTTCACGCGCGAGTACCTGGCCAGCCATCCGGCCGGGGTGATCGCCGGGCGGATCACCGCCGACCGGCCGGGCCGCGTGAGCTTCACGCTGCGCTTCGCCGGCGCGCACCCCGGCTGCGAGCGGGTCACGACACGCGACGGGCGGCTGGTCGTGCGGGGCGCGCTCCCGGGCAACGGGCTGCGTTACGAGGGCCAGGTCCAGGTCCTCGCCGACGGCGGCGCCCGTGCCGACGGGGACGGGCGCGTGACGGTCAGCGGGGCCGACGGCGCGACGTTCGTGTTCTCGGCCGGCACCGACTACGCGCCCGCGTACCCGCACTACCGGGGGCCGGACCCGCACGCGCGGGTGACGGCGGCCGTGGACGGCGCGCCGCCGTGGGAGGAGCTGCGGCGGGCGCACGTCGCCGACCACCGGGAGCTGTTCGACCGCGTACGGCTCGACCTCGGCGAACCCCTGCCCGAGCTGCCCACGGACCAGGCGCTCGCCGGGCGGGGCCGGGGGTTGCAGGCGCTCTACTTCCAGTACGGGCGCTACCTGCTCATCGCCTCGTCGCGGCCCGGCTCGCTGCCCGCCAACCTCCAGGGCGTCTGGAACGAGTCCAACACGCCGCCGTGGGACTGCGACTACCACACCAACATCAACCTCCAGATGAACTACTGGCCCGCCCAGGTCACCGGCCTGGCCGAGACCGCGGAGCCGTACCACGCCTTCGTCGAGGCGCTGCGCGAGCCCGGCAGGCGGACGGCGAAGGAGCTGTTCGGCACCGAGGGCTGGGTGGTGAACCAGAACACCAACCCGTTCGGCTTCACCGGCGTGCAGGACTGGGCCACCTCGTTCTGGATGCCGGACGCGGCCGGCTGGCTGGTGCGCGAGCTGTACGAGCACTACCTGTTCGGCGGCGACGTGGACTTCCTGCGCGAGCGGGCCTACCCAGCGATGCGCGAGGCGGCCCTGTTCTGGCTGGCCAACCTGCGGACGGACCCGCGTGACGGGCTGCTCGTCGTCTCACCCAGCTACTCGCCCGAGCACGGCGACTTCACCGCCGGGGCCGCGATGCCGCAGCAGATCGTGTGGGACCTGTTCACCTCCACGCTGGAGGCGGCGGACGTGCTCGGCGCGGACGGCGAGCTGCGTGAACGGCTGCGGGCGGCGCTGGACCAGCTCGACCCGGGCGTGCGCGTCGGCTCGTGGGGCCAGCTCCAGGAGTGGAAGGCCGACCTCGACGACCCGGACGACGAGCACCGGCACGTCTCCCACCTGTACGCGCTGCACCCGGGACGTCAGCTCACCGAGCCCGCGCACCTGGAGGCCGCCCGGGTCACGCTCGGCGCCCGCGGCGACGGCGGCACCGGCTGGAGCAAAGCCTGGAAGATCAGCTTCTGGGCGCGGCTGCGTGACGGCGACCACGCGCTGCGGATGCTGACCGGGCAGCTCAAGGACAGCACGCTGGCCAACCTGTGGGACACGCATCCGCCGTTCCAGATCGACGGCAACTTCGGCGCCACCGCCGGGATGGCCGAGATGCTGCTGCAGAGCCACGCGGGCGTCATCGACGTGCTGCCCGCGCTGCCGTCCGCCTGGCCGGACGGGTCGGTGGACGGCCTGCGGGCGCGTGGCGGCTTCACCGTCGGCGTCACCTGGGCCGGCGGCCGGCCGACGGAGATCCGCCTGACCTCGAACCTCGGCGGCACCGCCAGGCTCCGGTATCCAGGGTCCGGGATCCTGACGGTGCCCACCGAGGCGGGCGGCTCCTACCGCGTCGCGTAGGCCCTGATCACCTCCTGCGTGACGCCGTTGCCGTGGACGTCGGCCGCGGTCAGCCGCAGCGAGACGAACCCGGACCGGTGCCGCTCCACCTTGGCCTCGTACCGCTTGTCGCCCTTGTTCTTCAGCTTGGCCGGCTTCCAGGTGGCGCCGTCGTCGTAGGAGATCTCCAGGGTCACGTCCTTGACGTCGCTCTGCTCGGCCCCTTCCTGGTGGAACAGCCGCACGCCGAGCTTGGTGGACGTGGCCCGGTTCTTCAGGTCGACCGGGGCGTCGAAGCTCGCCATGAGCAGCGGGATCACGGTCGTGTCCGCCGTGTGCGCCGAGCCGAACGTCCACACGCCCTTCGTCCGGGTGGACAGCCTGGCCCACTCCGCCTCGTTGCGCACGTTGTACTCGATCCGGTAGGACGCCTGCTCGGCGGGCAGGTCGACGGTGCCCGTCGGCAGGTAGTTCGTCTGCGTGACGAGCGTCTCGCCCTGGTAGAGGCGGAAGTCGGTCTTCATGCCGCGCTCGAAGTCACTCGTGTACGTGTCGCCGAAGTTGCCGTCGGCGTCCACGAAGCCCTGCATCGAGATCGACAGCCGGTCGCCGTCGCGGCGCAACGGGTTGCGCGGGTTGGTGCCCGGCAGCAGCGGATGCCGGAACCAGCTCCGGCTGACCTTCTGGCCCGCCTCGAAGGTGGCGAAACCGGGCAGCGTCAGCGTGACGTACGGGGTGTCGGGGTGCGGCCACATGCTGTTGTAGTGCCGCTCCGGCGTCCCGGCGCTGGTGGTCCAGCGCAGGTCGGCGCCCGGGCTGACGTAGTCGACGCGGGTGCGCGGCGCCTTGGCCAGCGGGCGGTTGGTGGTGATGGCGAAGGTGTCCCACGGCTCGAAGACGTAGCGGGCCTCGTTGACCGTCACGTCGTCGGCGAGCTGGCTGCGGAAGTCGGTCTCCACCTTGGCCAGCGACTTGGCGCGCACCACGTAGTCCAGCGAGCCGGGCACCCGGCCGACCTCGCGCAGATACAGGTCGTAGGCGTACGGGCTGGCGACGATGCCCTTGGCCAGCACCGGGACGGGCAGCCGCTTGAGCCGTTCGACCAGCTTGAGCCCTTCCTCGTGGCTGAGCCGGACGGTCGGGACGGCGAGCTTGACGCCGTTGCCGCCCGAGCTGACGTCGGAGCCGGGCGTGTCGCTGTAGATGGCGACCAGTTTGGCCCCGGCCGCGGCGGCGGCGTTCGACTGGGTGGACACGGGCACGCCGGGGGTGCGGCGGATGACGGCGAGCTTGCCGCGCAGGCGGGCCCGGGCGATCTCCTCGGCGCCGCCCCGGCCGGCGTCGGCCGCCATCAGCAGGGCGGTGCCGTCGAGGCGCGGGTACTCGGTGGAGAAGTCGCTGAAGTGGACCGGGTCGTAGTAGAAGGGCTCCAGGTCGAGGCCGGGGGCGCTCAGCGTGATCGCCGGAGCCTCCAGCCGCCATCGGGTGGCCACGGCGAACGTGCCCTTGGTGACCTTCTTCGTCGGCTGCACGAACAGCCGCTCCTCGATCTGGCCGCCGGGCGAGATGTGGGTGCCGCCGCGCAGCGCCGTGCCCTTGTCCGCGGCGCGATACCACATGAGCTGGGCCGCGGCCCCGACGTTGCGCTTGGTGCGGTGGTCGGGGGTCTTGATGGTGACCTCGACGGCCTCGCGGGCGTCGAGCACGACCTCGGTGTTCTCGGTGATCTCCATCTCGGGGTCGCCGACGAGGCTCTCGTGCAGCGGCTTGCCGCCCGACGTGCTGTCCTGGCCGGCGGGCATGGTCCAGATGTGGCCGAGCACGGAGTACGTGCCGGGCGTCACCAGCAGGCAGGTGCCCTGGCCGTACTTCTGCTCGGTGCACGGCTGGGCCGGGTCGCCGGGCAGCACGCGCCCGGCGAGCGTGCCCTCGTCCAGGTTGAGCACGGTGAAGCCGCCGCGCCCGTCGCGCCCGTCGCGGGCGATGCCGCGTACCCGCAGCTCGACGCGCTTGGGCTCGACGCTCGCCGCCAGCAGCGTGCGCACGGTCGCGCCGCCGGCGGCGGTCGCGGTGAGGTGCTCGCGCAGCAGGGCGGGGATGTCGCCCTTCAGCGTCACCGTGGCCTCCGCCGTCCCGGCGGCGGGCACGGTGAGCTTGGCCGGCTCCACGGCGAAGGGGCCGCTGACCGCCAGGTCCAGCTCCACGGGCGCCTGCCCGATGTTGCGGTAGGCGACGGTGGCGGTCTTCGTCTCGCCCGGCTTGACCTTGCCGAACTCGGCCGAGCCGGTCGAGGCCAGGACCGTGCCCTTGATCGCCGCGGCCACGTCGATCCGGCCGTTGCCCTGCGCGTCGGCCGCGATGTCCTGGCCCGGCTTCGCCGTGCCCATCAGCAGCGCCTTCAGCTCGGCGCCGGTGATGCCGGGCCGGGCCTGCCGCAACAGCGCCGCCGCCCCTGCCACGTGCGGCGTCGCCATCGAGGTGCCCGACATGGGGGTGTACGGCCGGTCCTGGGCGGTGCCGCCGGTCCGGGCCGCGACGATGCCGACGCCCGGCGCGGTCACGTCCGGCTTGACCGCGAGCGTCGCCGCGATCGGGCCCCGGCTGGAGAAGCCGGCGAGCTTGTCCTCGCGGTCGACCGCGCCGACGGTCAGCGCCTCGGGGGCGTCGCCGGGCGTGCCGACGCAGCCGTCACAGCCGTCGTTGCCCGCCGCGACCACGAACAGCGTGCCGTACTGGCGCGTCAGCGCGCCGACGGCCTCGGTGAGCGGGCCGCCCGGCTCCGGGCTGCCGAGGCTCATGTTGACGATGCCGGCGCGCTTCTCGCCCGCCGCCCACTCCATGCCGTCGATGATCCACGAGAGCTGGCCGTTGCCGTCGCCGTCGAGCACCCGGCCGTCGACCACCGTCGCGCCCGGCGCCACGCCCTTGCCCCGGCCCTCGGAGGCCGTGCCGCTGCCCGCGATCGTGCTCGCCACGTGGGTGCCGTGGCCGTGCGGGTCGCCGGTGGCGTTCTCGCCGGTGAAGTCGCGCCGGTCGGCGACCTTGCCGGCCAGGTCGGGGTGTCGGTCGTCCACGCCGGTGTCGAGCACGGCGACGGTCGTGCCCGTGCCGTCGAAGCCCGCCGCCCACGCCTCGGGCGCGGCGATCTGCGGCACGCTGTGCTCCAGCGACGGCTCCACCTTGCGGTCGAGCCAGATCTTCTCCACCGCCCCGAGCGGGCCCGCCGCGCGGGCCGCGGGACCGGCTCCGGCGAGCTTGACCAGCTCGGCGCCGAGCCCGGCCGCCTCCGAGGCGGCCAGCTCCACGCCGGCGCCGCCGATGCTCTCCAGCGTGCGGGCCTGCTTGACGGCCGGGAGCGCCGCCTTCGGCACGTTGTCGCGGTAGGTGAGGATCAGCGGGATCGACGCCCCGTAACCGTCCCTGGCCAGGTCGGTGACGTTGAACAGCGCCGGGTCCAGCCGGTCCGGCACCAGGGCCGCCACGTCGTCCGGGATCACGGTCAGCTCGCCGTCCGACTCCAGCGTCCGGAACGCCGGGACGTGCCCGTCCGCGCGCGGCGCCGGGGTGACCGCCACCGTCCGGTGGCCGCCGTCGACCGCCCGCACCCGCACCCGGTCACCGGTGATCAAGGTGATCTCGTCGGCGGCGCCTAACGCGGTGGCCGCCGGGACACTCTCGGCTCCCGCGCCCGGCACGCTGAGCGCCGACACGGCCAGAACCGCCGAGACGCCCACCACCGCCCCTCGGCGCCATCGCCCCAAACCAGACATTCGACCGTCCTCCAACGCATGTGGTAAGCCCAACTACCGAATTCCTATGGGGCGCGATCTGCTGGTGTCCATGAGATCGGCGTGGCTGGAACCGGACTTGTCATGAATCCGCCACCCATTCCGGCCCGCGCGGTGGTCGTTCTCGGTGTTCATTTGGGGATTGCGATGGAATAGTCGGAAGGAGGCGAGGCAATACCTGCGGCATTCGGCTGCTTAGGGGTATGTGATGGTCTCTGCACGGCGAGTTCTCGGCCGGCTGGCGTACGGCACCCGCTACGACCGCGTCCCCTGGGGACAGCGCGTCTACGTCCGGCCCGGCGAACGCCTCGTCCGCGAGGCGCAGTGGCGCTGGCGACTGCGCCGGGCGCCCGTCCTGCCGCTGGAGGACTACCAGGCCGATCTGCCGCTGGGCGAGATCGAGGAGTTCCTCGCCTGCATGATGTGCGGCGACGAACGCCAGCAGCCGCTCTTCCGGCCCGCCGGCGAGAAGTGGCGCTACCGCGTCGTCCGCTGCCCCTCCTGCGGCTTCCTCTACCGCAACCCGAACATCCGCCCCGAACGCCTCGGCGACCTGTACGCCACCGGCTACAGCAAGTTCCTGACCGGCAAGTACGCCGCCAACCGGCAACGCCGCTACGACCTCACCATGCAGGCGTTCTCCCCCATCCTGGACGCGGGCGAGGGCAGGCGGCTGCTCGACTTCGGCTGCGGTGCCGGCCTCTTCCTGGAGCTCGCCGAACAGCGCGGCTTCGACGCCTACGGCGTGGACCTCTCACCCGACTCCGTCGCCCAGGCCAACGAACGCCTCACCAAGGCCCGCGCGTTCTACGGCGCGCCCGAGGACGTGCCCGAGATCGCCGAGGGCGGCTTCGACGTCATCACCCTCTGGTCGGTGCTCGCCCACCTGCCCCGCCCGCTGGACGACTTCACCCGCTTCCGCAGCCTGCTCGCTCCCGGCGGGGTGCTGCTCATCCTCACCGTCAACGCCCGCTCCCTGCTCCTGAAGGCGTACGGGTCGGCGTGGAGCGGCTTCACCAAGAACCACCTGATGTTCTACTCGTCCGACACGCTGCCCACGCTGCTGAGGCGCACCGGGTTCGCCGGGGTCGGCTACGCCCCGCACTACGGCGACACCGTCGAGGCCGGCACGTCCCGCCTGCCCGATCCGCTCCGCGCCCGCCTGCGCCGCGCCGTCGAGGCCACGGACGGGGGCAACATGATGCGGGCGATGGCGTTCGCCGACGACGAGGCGATCTCCCGGTGGGGCGGCGCCCTCAAGGTCCGGCGGCTGCGCGAGTCCCCCGCCTCGGCCCCGCTGGAGTCGGCGGGCCACTGACCTCCGGGCCCACTCCCGGGCCGGCCGCGGCGGCGGCGTAGCGGCGGGCCAGCCGGGCGAACGCGTCCCTGAGCTCGGGAGGCCCCACCACCTCGATGTCGGCGTCGAACCTGCCGAGCGCCGCCGCCAGCCCCGGCCACGACCACGAACCCAGCACGACCCGGCAGCGACCCGGCCCGAGCTCCTCGACGAGCGCTTCACCGGCGAACCGCGACACCTCGGCGGCCGGCAGGCCGAGGATCACCTCGCCCCGGCAGGGCCAGTCACCCGGCCCGCCTGCCCCCCGGAACCTGCCCGCCACGAACGCCGCCGCGTCACCCCCGGGCAGCGTGCGCGGCGTGAACCGGGGCCCCGCCGCCGGGACGCGCGGCGTGATCCGATCCGCCCGGAACGTACGCCAGTCGCCCCGGTCGAGATCCCAGGCGACGAGATACCAGCGCCCGCCCCAGGTGACGAGATGATGCGGCTCCACGCGCCGCGCCGGCCCGGGATCGCGCTCGCCGGTCCGCCTCCTGTAGTCGAACCGCAGCACCTCGCGGGCGTGCACGGCCGCGCTGAGCGTCATGAGCACCCCGCTGTCCACCCGCGTCTCCGGCCGGACCGCGTCGGCGGCCGTGACCTGGAACGTGTCGATCCGGTGCCGCAACCGAGCGGGCATCACCTGCCGGACCGTGTGCAGCGCCCGCGCCGCCGCCTCCTCGATCCCCGCCCCCGACCTAGCGGCCCCCTGAAGCGCGATCGCCAGCGCCACGGCCTGCTCGTCGTCGAACAGCAGCGGCGGCAGCTCGCTCCCCGCGTCGAGCCGGTAACCGCCGTCCGGCCCCTTGATCGCGAGAATCGGATAGCCGAGCTCCCGCAACCGGTCGACGTCCCGCCGTACGGTCCGCTGGCTGATGTCCAGCCGCTCGGCCAGCAGCGCCCCCGGCCAGTCGCGGCGCGCCTGCAGCAGCGAGAGCAACGCCAGCAGTCGCGCTGAAGTCTTCGGCATGTTCTCCATGGTGCCGCAAATGGCGGCCACACCCTGGCCTGTACTGCTGCGACTGTTGACCCCGTACCGAGAACCACCCACCGAAAGGCCGGTCCACCACCATGCCCACTCCCGCGACCCCCACTCTTGACGCCGAGCGCGCCGACCTCCTCGCCGAGCTCGCCGCCGTCCGCTCCGCCCTGACCGCCACCGTCCGCGGCCTCACCGACGAGCAGCTCGCCGAACGCCCCACGGTCAGCGCCCTGTGCCTCGGCGGCGTGATCAAGCACGTCGCCGCCATGGAGGAGCAGTGGCTGCGCTTCGCTACCGACGGCGCGTCGGCCATGAGCTACGACCTGCCCGACGGCGTCACCTGGGCCGACATCGCCGCCGGCACCGCCCGCGAGTTCCCGCAATGGATGATCGACCACCAGAACGACTTCCGGATGCTGCCCGGCGACACGCTCGCGAGCATCCTGGCCCGCTACGAGAAGGTCGCCGCCCGCACCGAGGAGATCGTCGCCGCCGTCCCCTCGCTGTCGGCCACCCACCCGCTGCCCGAAGCCCCCTGGCACCAGTCGGGCGCGGTGCGCAGCGTCCGCCTGGTCCTCCTGCACGTCATCGCCGAAACCGCCCAGCACGCCGGCCACGCCGACATCCTCCGCGAATCCCTCGACGGTCAGAAGTCCACCTGACCCCCCGACTGCGGCATGAGTACAGTTATGATAAGTGCACTTATCGTAACTGCGAGGAGCTGGCACACGGCGCCGTCAGGGCAAGACCTTCCTGCTCAGAGCCCCTCCGCCCGCACCAGCCACGAACTCGACGTCGTCGCCCACGGCCTCGACGAGGACGACCGGCAACCCCTGCTCGGCATCGGCGAGGTCAAATGGGGCGACGTCATGGGCCTCGGCCACCTTGACCGGCTCACCCGCATCCGCGCCCTGCTCACCGCCCAGAACCGGCCCGGCGCCGCGACCGCCCGCCTCCTGCTCTACAGCGCCACGGGCTTCACCGCCGAACTCCGGGCCCGCGCCGCCTCCGATCCGGGCATCGTCCTGGTGGGAGCCGAAGACCTCTACACGTCCCACTTCGCCGCCTCCAAGCGCCGTTCTCGTACGAAATCCGCTTGGTAGCCTCTTACGCAGGGTAACCTCAGCTTCGAGGAGGTCGGATGCTGCTCAGGTTCCGTGTCGCGAACGTCCTGTCCCTGCGCGATGAGCAAGTCCTGTCGTTCGTGGCGGCCCACCCCGGCGCTCCCGCCTCGCGTGACACCGGCCTGACGATCGACGGCAAGCCCGTTCGCGCCCAGCCGGTCATAGGCGTGTACGGCGCCAACGCCTCAGGCAAGTCGAACGTGCTGCGCGCGATGGAGCTCATGCGCGACGCCGTGCTCGATTCGCACGCCGAATGGGCGAAGGGCGAAGGCGTGCCGCGCAAGCCCTTCGCGCTCGATTCGTCCTGTGCCGCCGAGCCGTCGTTCTTCGAGGTCGACGTGGCCCTCGGCACCCCTCCCGTGCACTACACGTACGGGTTCACGCTGAGCGACAGGCGGGTCGAGCACGAGTGGCTGTACGCGTATCCGAGCGGCAGGCGGCACACCCGTCAGGTGTGGTTCGCCCGGGACGCTTCGGCCCGCGTGCCCTTCGAGTTCCCCGGAGACCACCTCAAAGGGCCGAAGTCCACGCTGGCGAAACTCACCAGGCCCAACGCCCTCTTCCTCTCCACCGCCGCCGCCAACAACCAGCGGCAGCTCACCGCCCTGCAACGGTGGTTCGCCGACGACTTCTCGCTGCTGACCCCGGAGAGAAACCGCACCGTCCTGGAGAACGACACGAGACGGCAGTTGCTCGGGCCGCTCAAACCCTGGGTCGAGGAAATGCTCCGGCATGCCGAACTCGGCATCGAGGGGATCGACGTCATCGCGAGAGACCCGGACCCGCCGGAGATCCGATTCGTCCACCGCGCCGGGGCCGACCGGGTGACGCTGGACTTCGCCGACGAATCGCTCGGTACCCGCACCTGGTTCTCGATGCTGGGACCGGTCCTGCTCAGCCTGAGCCGTGGCTCCGTGCTCCTGGTGGACGAACTCGACGCCAGCCTGCATCCGGCCATCTCGGCCGAGCTGATCCGGCTCTTCAACGACCCCCAGGCCAACCCCGCCGACGCCCAGCTCGTCTTCACCTCGCACGACACCACGCTGTTCGGCAACCTCCCGGGCGGACGCCCGCTGGACCGCACCCAGGTCTGGTTCACCGAGAAGACGGACGAGGCGGCGACTGAGCTCTACCCCCTGGCCTCGGCGAAGCCGCGCCCGGACGAGAACCTTCACCGCGGCTACCACGAGGGCCGTTACGGCGGCAGACCGTCGATCATCCCCGGTGACCTCGCCTGGCGGATCGGGCTGCGAAGAGCAGGCGAGGGCGGAAGCTGATGCCACGCCCCACCCCCGGGACCCCCTGCGCAGTGGCGGCGGACGCTTCCGCTCCCGAGTTCCCGTCTACTTCTTCGTCGAAGGTGAGACCGTAGAAGGACCAGCTCCGCGACCCCGACACCGGCCCGCGAGTGTGGTGCGTGTTCGACTTCGACGGGGATCACCGTGTCGATCGGCTCTTCCAGCAAGCCGCCCGGCACGGGGTCCGCATCGCCTTCTCGCACCCCTGCCTGGAGCTCTGGTGGCTGCTGCACTTCCAGGCCGTCACCGCGACCCTGGACCCTGAGACGATCAAGCTGAAGCTGGGGCGCCAGTCCGAGGCCTTCCGGGGGCTGAGCAAGAACAAACGCCTCACCCCACAACGATGGGAAGCCCTGCGGGGGCTCTACCCGACCGCGTGCCGACACGCCGACAGGCTGATCTCTCACTGCGGCTGCGCATGCGAGCCGCCACGCCACGGTGACGACTGCCCGCCGTCCAAGCGGAGCCCTTCGTGCAACCTCGCGGAACTGGTCGACTCCTTCGCGATCACCTACTGACCCGTCCGCGCCTTGTTACCTTCCGGCGCCCCTCCCCGTCATACGGGCAACGGCCGCGGACGCGGGCCGACGACGAG
Source organism: Nonomuraea sp. ATR24 (assembly GCF_041950485.1). Taxonomy (NCBI): domain Bacteria; kingdom Bacillati; phylum Actinomycetota; class Actinomycetes; order Streptosporangiales; family Streptosporangiaceae; genus Nonomuraea; species Nonomuraea sp. ATR24. Next base: position 163,674 of record NZ_JBGNUU010000017.1, on the reverse strand, counting down.
ATGGGACACCGGAATGCTGACGAACATCATGTACGTGACGATCCCCGTCACCGACCAGGACCGGGCGCTGAAGTTCTACACCGAAGGGCTCGGCCTGGAGAAGCGCATCGACTTCCCGGGGCCGGAAGGGCGCTTCCTCACCGTGGCCGTGGCCGACAGCCCGGTGCAGCTCCTCCTCTGGCCGCACGCCGGGCAGCCGGTCGAGAAGCAGCCGGACGCCGAGACGGGCCTGCTCATCCTCGAATCGGACGACCTGAGGAAGGATTTCGAGGTGTTCCGCCGGCGGGGCGTGACATTCGACCAGCCCGAGCCGGAGGATTATCCGTTCGGCGTGCGCATCGAGGCGGTGGACCCGGACGGCAACCGGATCTCCCTCCGCCAGCAGCGCCGCCCATGACCCACCAGCAAGCCGACCCGAGGAACGCCACAGGATGACTGACACCAGCCGGCCGGACCTGCTGGCCGCGGCCTTCGAAGCCGAGCGCGACCGGCTGGGCGCGGTCGCGTACCGCGTGCTCGGCTCGCACGCCGACGCCGAGGACGTGGTCCAGGAGGCGTGGATGCGGCTGGCCCGCCAGGACACGGCGGCCATCGCGAACCTGCCTGGCTGGCTCACCACCGTGGTCGGCCGGATCAGCCTGGACGTCCTGCGGTCCCGCCGGACGCGCCCCGAGGCGACCTACGGGGACGGGCTGTCCGAGCTCGTGATCACCGTCGACGACGGCGACGAGCCCGGCGAGACCGTGTCGGTCGCCGACTCGGTGGGGCTCGCGCTGCTCGTCGTCCTGGACGTGCTCGGGCCCAGCGAACGGTTGACGTTCGTGCTGCACGACCTGTTCGCGGTGCCGTTCGCCGAGATCGGACAGATCCTGGGCAAGTCGGCCGACGCCACCAAGATGATCGCCAGCCGCGCCCGCAGGAAGGTACGGGCCGCCGAACGACCGATGATCGCCCGGCGCGAGCAGCGGCGGGTCATCAAGGCCTTCCGCGAGGCCGTCACGGACGGCGACTTCGAGGCGCTGCTGCGCGTGCTCGACCCGGACGTGAGGCTGACGGTCGACACCCCCGGCGGCGAGGTCGTCACCCTCGGCGCCACCGCCGTCGCCTCCGGCGCCCGGCTGTTCTCCGGCGCCGTCGCCCGCCACCGGGCGGTCCTCGTCAACGGCCTCCCCGGGTACGTCTCGTGGCGCGAGGACGGGACGCCGCTGTCGATCATCTCCTTCGCGGTCACCGACGACCGCATCACCGCCATCGCCATCGTGGCCAACCCGCCCCGGCTCGCATCCATCCCCCTCCCCGCCCCCACCCCCGACCCCGCCTGAGCCGGTACCGGCATCCCGATCGCCCGGCCCCTCGGGCAGCCTTGGGGGCGCCCAGCCTTGGGGCGCCCAGCCCATCCGGACCGCGCCCGCCCGTCTCCGCCGGTGCTTCAAAGGTCGCGGTGCACTGTGCCATCGGCTCTCCGCCCAGGTGGTGGGCCATGCGGCGGTCGCGCGGCGCTCGGGGGTGCAGGGGGCCGGAGGCCCCTTGCCAAGGGGGTGTGGGGGAGCTCGGCTCCCCCACTGGACACAGCCCGAACCCGTCGGGCGCGAAGCGCCCTCGGTGAGGGCCATGTCGTCAGGGGAGGCGGTCGAAGACGAAGCCGAGGGAGCCGTTCATGCGCACCGGCGCTGCGCGCACCCCGAACACCTCCTCGATGAGCTCCGCCGTGAGCACCTCGCCCGGCGGCCCGCCGGCGACAATGCGGCCGGCCGACATCACGTACAGCCGGTCGCAGTACGCCGCCGCCTGGTTGAGGTCGTGGAGCACGGCCAGGGTGCTGACGTCGAGTTCGCGTACGAGGTGGAGGACTTCGAGCTGGTGCCGGATGTCGAGGTGTGAGGTGGGCTCGTCGAGGAGGAGCAGCCCGCTGCGCTGGGCGAGGGCGCGGGCGATGAGGACGCGCTGTTTCTCGCCGCCGGACAGGACGGCGTAGCGCCGGTCGGCGGCGTGGGCCATGCCGGTGCGGGCGAGGGCGTCGGCGCAGATGCGGTCGTCGTCGCGGGTGGTGCGGTCGAGGGCGCGTTTGTGTGGGGTTCGGCCCATGTGGACGACTTCGGAGACGGTGAAGTCGAGGTCGTCGGGGGTTTCCTGGGGGACGACGGCGACGCGGCGGGCGGCTTCGCGGGAGGGGAGGCGGGTGAGTTCGTCGCCGTCGACGGCGATGAGGCCGGCGGTGGGGCGCAGGGCGCGGTAGACGGATCGCAGGAGGGTGGATTTGCCGCAGCCGTTGGGGCCGATGAGGCCGACGAGTTCGCGTTCGCCTACTTCGAGGTCGGCGCCTTGGACGATGGGGCGGCCGTCGAGGGCGACGCGGACGCCGGAGACGGTGAGTTTCATGCGCGCCTCCGCAGCAGCCAGAGGAAGAACGGCACGCCGAGTACGGCGGTGACGATGCTGAGGGCGAGTTCCTGGGGTGCGCTGATGGTGCGGGCGGCGAGGTCGACGAGCTGGAGGAAGACGGCGCCGAGCAGGGCGGTGACCGGGAGCATGCGCCGGTGGTCGGCGCCGACGAGCATGCGGGCGACGTGCGGCACGATGAGGCCGACGAACGCGATGGCGCCGGTGGCGGCGACCATGACGCCGACGAGCAGTGAGGTGATGACGAAGAGCTGGGCTCTGAAGAGGTGTACGGGGATGCCGAGGGAGAGGGCGGTCTCTTCGCCGGCGGTGAGCGCGTTGAGGCCGCGGTGCTGCACGAGGAGCAGGCCGAGGCCGATGATCATGACGGCGGCGGGGAGGGGCAGGTTCTCCCAGCGGGCGCCGCCGAGGCTGCCCATGAGCCAGAAGAGCACCTGCTGGGCGGCGCGTCCGCTCTGGGCCTGCTGGAGGACGAAGCTGTAGAGCGCCTGGAACAGGTAGGCGAGCGCGACTCCGGCCAGCACGAGCCGGGCGGGGGTGAGGCGGCCGCTGCGCTGGGCCAGCGCGTACACGAGGGCGAGGGCGAGCAGCGCGCCGAGGAAGGCGGCGGTCGGCAGTGAGAGGCCGCCGAGCACGGTGGGCCCGGCGATGAGCACGACGACGGCGCCGAAGGAGGCGCCGGAGGAGACGCCGAGCAGGAACGGGTCGGCGAGCGGGTTGCGCACGACGGCCTGGAGGACGGCGCCGACGACGGCGAGCCCGGCGCCGACGAGCAGGGCGAGGAGGGCGCGCGGGAGCCGGTAGGTCCAGACGATCTGTTCCTGGGCGGCGGTCCACGTCTGCTCGACGGTGCCGGGGATCAGCCGGTTCACGATGATTCCCCAGCATTCGGCCACGCCGACGGGGACGGCGCCGATGCCGACCGACAGCAGTGTGGCCACCACGATGGCGGCGACGAGGCCGAGGACGAGCAGGGAGAATCCGGTACGCCGCCGCCCGGTGGGCGGGACGGCGGTCAACGCCTCGGTGCTCACTCCTTGAACGCCTCGGGGTGCAGGTGCCGGGCGATGTCGAAGACGGCCAGGACGTTGCGGTAGCCGGGGTGCGCGGCGGCGGCGGGGACGGGCAGGAACTCCTTCTTCGCGGCGAGCGGGCTGCCCTTGGTCATGCCGTACGCGAGGTCGGCCTTGGCCTTGGCGGCGGGCATGTTCTCGCCGCGCAGGTTGGCGTAGTCGAGGACGAGCAGCGCCTCGGGGTCGGAGGTGGCGACCTTCTCGACGCTGACCTCGGTGTAGTCGGCCTTGACGTCGGCGAGGACGTTGACGCCGCCGGCCAGGGTGATGAGCTGGTTCATGATGCCGGCGCCGCCGAAGGCGTTGACCGGGCCCTCGCCGCCGTCGGTGGCGAGCACGCGCTTGGGCGGCAGGTCCTTGACCCGGTCGCGGACGTCGTCGAGCCGGGCCTGGAGGTCGGCGACGACGGCTTCGGCCCGCTCCTCGACGCCGAAGATCTTGCCGAGGTTGCGCAGGTCGGTGAGCGTGTCCTCGACGGTGAACTCGAGCTGCTCCTGCGGGCTGCACCAGCCGCCCATGATGTAGACGGGTGCGCCGGCGGCGTCGAGCTCCTCGACGGTGGCGTAGCCGCCGGCGGCGTCGAAGCTGGCCATGCTGTTGTCGAGGACGAAGTCGGCGCCCTGCGACAGCATGATCTCCTTCTGCGGCAGCATGATCGTGCTGGAGATCTCGGGGATGGCGTCGTAGTGCTGCTTCTGGCCGGGCAGGAAGCCGTCGGGGCCGAGCTCGGTGAAGTTGGTGCGGGCGGCGACCTTGTCCTGGAGCCCGAGGGCGAGCAGCGTCTCCAGGGCGGGGTGGTAGCCGGTGACGACCTTGCTCGGCGGTTTGTCGAAGGTGAGGGTGCGTCCGCAGTTCTCGATGGTGACGTGCTTGCCGGCGGCTTGGGGTTGCGGGGCGGGCGCCGCCGCGCAGCCCGTCGCCAGGAGCAGCAGACCGGCGAGCCAGTAGCGCATGCGAGGACCTTCCAGAGTGGTACGGCGCGGCAGGGCGGACGGGTCCGCCCTGCCGCATAGCTCGCACCAATCTAGCAATTGCGAACTATTCGCAGCTATCGGGGCGTGATCTCCGCCGCCGACAGGTACTGGCCGTTGTGCCCGCGCGTCCCTTCCAGCCGTACGTAACGGGCGGTCACGGCGGGGAAGGCGGCCGTCTTGAGCCGGGCGTCCAGCGCCCACGACCCGCTCGCGACCTTGGTGAACTCCCTGCCGTCGGCGCTGACGTAGACGTGGTAGTCGAGGATGGTGCCGTTCAGGTTGCCGTCGAAGCGCGGCTGGTAGTCCAGCGCGCTCACCTGCCTGGTCTCGCCCAGGTTGAGCGTGATCGACTGCGGCAGCGGGGTGAGCGGCTGATACTCCGAGTGCCAGAACGTCGCGATGTCGCCGTCCACGGCCAGCTCGGGCCCGTTGCCCGCGTGGAAGCTGGTGGCGTACACGGCGGGCTCGGAGCAGGTCTCGGTGACGGTGACGGGCACCTCGGTGGTCTCGGAGCCGGCCCGGACCGTCAGCCGGTGCTCGCCGGGCGGCGTGTCGCGGGGCGCGGTGACCTTGACCACGACGCCGCCGCCCTGCCCGGCGGGCACGTCGAGCGCCGCCGGGGCGGTGGCCGCGAGCGGCGCCGGGGCGTCGACGGTGACGGGCAGCGACACCGGCTCGCCGGTGTTGTTGACGGCCCGCACCACCACGTCGGCGACGCGGACGGCCAGCTCGCAGTGGTCGAGCGCGATGCGGGCGGGCGTCACCGCCTGCTGGACGTCCCGCCCGGCCGCGAGCAGCGCCCAGCTGAACGGCGCGTCGGCGTAGTAGTCGGACCGGCACGCGGGCGGCGCGGTCCCGGAGCGCCCGGCGTCGAAGGCCGCCTTGCAGGCGGCCACGTCCGGCAGGTCGCGGTCGTAGCCCGCCGCCAGCACGTCGCCTCGGGCGAACAGGTAGCCGGTGAGCGGCCGCGCGTGCGCGTCCCCCTTGTCGAAGAGCGCGTCACTGTACGCCCCGGGCCCGGTCAGGCTCGACCAGAACGCCTGGGGCGCGCAGCCGGCCGCCTGGTCCTTGCTCGGCGTGGCGCAGCGGCCCGCCCGGAAGTCGCCGCCGAGCACCGTGACCTGGTCTCGGGCGCGCGGGAAGCGGTCGGCGAGCTGGGGCACGGCGGTGGCCGGGTCGCCGCCGGGGTGGGCGGCGAGCAGTGGCACCCGCAGCGTCCCGTCGCGCCGGGCGGCGGCCACGTACGCCTGGTCCTCGTCCTGGACGCGGTGGAAGCCGCCGGGCTGTTCGGCGAGCATGGTGTCGGTGTTGAGGATGACGGCGTTCTCGCGGACGGCGCCGTCCGGCAGGAAGGCCGTGCGCTCCCCGGCGGCCATGACGCGGTAGCGGTAGCCGGTGGCCTGGCTGAGCTTGGTGGCCAGGCGGCGGGCGCCGGGGCCGAGCACCTCGGTGAGCACCAGGGCGTCGGGCGCGGCGGGGACCTTCCCGGCCAGGCGGCGGGCGAAGGTGTCGAGGTCCCGGGTGTCGCGGGCGTCGGCGGGCCGTACCGAGTCCTGAAGGCCGGCCTGGACGACCAGCACCTGGCCGGCGGGGGTGGCGGGCAGGCGCGGGGCGCCGGTGGCGGGGACGGCGAGGGCGCCGAGGGCGAGGGCGGTCGCGGCGGCGATCCGTAGGTGTCTCATCGGGGCCTCACACGTCCTGGAGGGCCGGGCGGCCGGACTCGACGGCGAACGACCTGCGGACCGAGGCGCCGCCGCCGGGCGTGGTGACCCGGTCGACGACCACGAAGTCCGTCCGCAGGAGGTCGCGGGACAGGGTGCAGCGCACGTATCCGCGCTGGCTGTTGAAGAACTTCAGGTGCGGGTTGGCGGCCAGCCACTCCTGGCCTCCGGCGGTCATGTCGGCGCCGTTGCCTCCGGAGCTGATGGAGGTGCCCATGAACTCGACGCCGACGGTCGCGGAGTCGGGGTTCGCCCAGTCGGCCTTGAGCTCGGCGGCGCAGTTGACGTGCGCGTCGCCGGTGATGACCACCGGGTTGGAGACGCGGCGGCGGGCGATCTCGGCCCAGAGGCGGTCGCGGCCGGCGGCGTAGCCGTCCCAGGTGTCGGGGTTGAGCTGCTGGAGCCCGGGGTCGGTGAGCCGGTCGAGCTGGAACATCTGGACCTGGTTGGCGATGAGGTTCCAGGTGCTGCGGGAGGAGGCCAGGCCGTCGGCGAGCCAGCGTTCCTGCTCGTGGCCGAGCATGGTGCGGTTCGGGTCGAGGCGCTGGGTGATGTTGGCGGGGCTGCGGAACTGCCGCTCGTCGAGGATGTGGAAGGTGGCCAGCCGGCCGTAGCGGAGGCGGTGGTGCAGCGACATGTCGGGGCCCTCGGGCAGGGTCGAGGGGCGCACCGGCTGGTTCTCGAAGTAGGCGCGGAAGGCGGCGGCGCGGCGGCGCAGGAAGTTCTCCGGCACCATGCGGGTGGGCGACAGGTCGGCGCCCCAGTTGTCCTCGACGTCGTGGTCGTCGACCATGAAGAACCAGGGCGCGACCGCGCGGGCGGCCTGGAGGTCGGGGTCGGAGTTGGTGAGCGCGTAACGCAGCCGATACTGCGAGAGCGTCATCACGGCGGCGTTGTGCGCGGCCGACAGCGGCGTTCTGCGCTGGCCGCCGGTGGCGCCGATGCCGTACTCGTAGATGTAGTCGCCCATGTGGCCGACCAGGTCGAGGTCCTGGGCCGCCAGGTCCTTGTAGGCGGTGTAGAAGCCGGCCTCCCACTGCTGGCAGGAGGCGAAGGCGAAGCGGATCTCGGGGGCGCTGCGCGGGTCGGGCGCGGTCTTGGTGCGGCCGACGGCGCTGGTGTCGCCGCCGACGGCGAACCGGTACCAGTATTCGCGGCCCGGCCGCAGCCCGTTCACCTCGACGTGCACGGAGTGGGCGAGGTCGGGGTGGGCGGTGGCGGTGCCCTTGCGGATCACCCGGCGCATGCCGTCGTCCTCGGCGAGCTCCCAGCGGACCGGCACCCGCTCGCGCGGCATGCCGCCGAAGCCGTCGTCGGCCAGCGGCTCGGGGGCCAGCCTGGTCCACAGCACCACGCTGTCCGGGCGCGGGTCGCCGGAGGCGACGCCGAGCGTGAACGGGTTGGCGGGCAGCGCGGGCGCGGAGTCGGTCCAGCCGCTGGGCGCCTGGCTCAGGGCGGCGAGCCCGGCGAGCCCGGCGAGCCCGGCGGCGTAGGAGAGGAGTTGTCTTCGGGAGGCGGGGGTCATCCGGTGTGCCTTTTCGTCGTTCCTGGGCCGTTCGGGGGCTGGGAAGGCGAAACCTCTCATACGGTGATCAAACACCGAGGAACGCCGACACACCACAGGCGAGACGACAGGTGAACGAATGACCCCTACAGGCTAGAAGCGCCCCTTCTTGAACCTGCGCACGAAGATGTGCGTGTGCGAGCGGCTGAGCACCTCGACCTTCCGGCGGCGCGGATGCTCGTACATCGTGACCTTGAGGCACTTCAGCGTGACCCGGCGCGGCCCGCGCAGCGCGTCGAACGCGATCGTCTCGGTGTCGAAGCCGCGCCCGTCGTCGATGCCGATGCCGAGCTCGCGGCGGAACTTGAAGGAGCCCGGCGGGTTGAACGGCTTGGTCGCCACGATGGCCCGGTTGGCCTCGAACGGGCAGCGGACCAGCACCCGCACGTCGCTGTCCTGCCGGGGCCGCCGCGGCCTGATCTTCACCCCGGTCCACTCGTCGGTCCAGCGCAGCGGGCCGTGGTCGGCACGGGCCGGGGCCGGGGCGGTGACCTCGGCCGTCAGGCCGCCGGCCAGGCCGAGCGCCACGACGATTCCGATCCCAACGAACAGCCTCATGTTCTCCCCCATCGTCGGCGTTTCGGGGGGAGCTGATCAAGTATCGGTTACTGTGAGTAGTGAATCAATCACTCTTCGAGAGGAGTCGCGGTGAACGACGGAAATGTGCTCCGCAGGTGTGCCGAGCGTAACTTCAAGGATCTCGACACCGATGGCGACGGCGCCCTGACCAGGGACGACTACGTGGCGCTGGCCGAGCGCCGATGCACCGCGGCCGGCGTCGCCCCCGACAGCCCCCAGGGCCGGTCCGTCGTCGAGGCGTACGCGGCCACCTGGGCGTCGCACGCCAGGGCCATGGACCTCGACCACGACGAGCAGATCACGCTGGACGAGTACGTCCGGTCCTTCGAGTCGATGGTGCGCAGCGGCACGATGTCGCAGGTGCTCGCGCCGATGTTCCGGGCCACGTTCGAGCTGGCCGACCGCGACGGCGACGGCGCCCTGGCGGCCGAGGAGTTCAGGGCGCTGTGGAGCCGTCCCGCCGACGGCCTGGCGGCGGCCTTCCAGGAGGCCGACGCCGACGGCGACGGCCGCATCAGCTACGAGGAGTACGCGGACGTGCGGCACCGGCTGCTCGTCGGCGACGCCTGACGCGCGCGGCGGTCAACCGCGGGGCAGGGCGAACCAGGTGGCCTTGCCCGTCCGGTCGGGGCTCGTGACGTAGCGCTGCGGATGGCAGCCGTAGAAGCCGTCGGACAGCGCCGCCACGATGTGCAGGCCGCGCCCCCGCTCGGCGTCCAGGTCAGGCGGGCGCTGGGCGGGCAGCGGCCTGCCGCTGTCGACCACCACGCAGACGATCTCCTTCCGCCCGGCGTTCACGGCCAGCTCGTACGGCGCGTCGCCGTACAGCAGGGCGTTGGTGACCAGCTCGCTGGTCATCAGCACCGCGTCGTCGACGAGGCCGGCGGGCAGGCCGAGCCCGGTCAGCAGGTCCCGGATGGTGGTGCGGGCGTGGCGCACGGCCAAGGCGTCGCCGGGCAGCGGCCATGCGTACTGGATTCGGCTCTGCGGAGCGGATCGCAGCATGTCATCCCTTTCCTCAACCGGGCGGAGGGTGCCGTCCCCAACCTGTACGAACACAGGAGGTTGCCAGGTTGAACCCCCGGCTGTCCCGGGGAAGTGACAACTTCGCTACTGTCCGGCCAGGCCCGTGTAAGGAACGACGCCGTCAGGGCGTCCCTGCAACCGCTTTCCGCACCCTTGACCCCCACTGCTGATAACGCTAACAATCGGGGGACCCGGTATTGAGGAGCAGCCACGTGCAGACGGCACACCTGACGATCGACCCCGCGTTCCGGGTGGCCCCCGTGCGCCGCCGCACCTTCGGCGCCTTCGTCGAGCACCTGGGCCGATGCGTCTACGAGGGCATCTACGAGCCCGGCCACCCCCGCGCCGACGACGACGGGTTCCGGCGCGACGTCCTCGACCTGACCCGCGAGCTGGGCGTCACCACCGTCCGCTACCCCGGCGGCAACTTCGTCTCCGGCTACCGCTGGGAGGACGGCATCGGCCCCAAGTCCCGGCGCCCGCGCCGGCTCGACCTGGCCTGGCACAGCACCGAGACGAACGAGGTCGGCGTCGACGAGTTCATGCGCTGGTGCCGCAAGGCCGGCGTCGAGCCGATGATGGCCGTCAACCTCGGCACGCGCGGCATCGCCGAGGCGCTCGACCTGCTCGAATACTGCAACCACCCGTCCGGCACCGCCCTGTCGGACCTGCGCGTCGCCAACGGCGCCAAGGAGCCCCACGACATCCGCATGTGGTGCCTGGGCAACGAGATGGACGGCCCCTGGCAGACCGGGCACAAGACCGCCCGCGAGTACGGCAGGCTCGCCGCCGAGACCGGCCGCGCCATGCGCGTGCTGGACCGCGACCTGGAGCTCGTCGCCTGCGGCAGCTCCGGCTCGGGGATGCCCACGTTCGGCGCGTGGGAGGCGACCGTGCTGGAGGAGACGTACGACGTGGTCGACTACGTCTCCTGCCACGCCTACTACGAGGAGAAGAACGGCGACCTGGGCAGCTTCCTGGCCTGCTCGACCGACATGGAGTACTTCATCCGCTCGGTCGTCGCCACCGCCGACCACGTCGGGGCCCGGCTCAAGTCCCGCAAGCGCATCGACATCTCCTTTGACGAGTGGAACATCTGGTACATGTCGCGCTTCCAGGCCGCCGAGCCGCCCGCCGACTGGCCGGTGGCGCCGCCGCTGCTGGAGGACCACTACCACCTGGCCGACGCGGTGGCCTTCGGCGGGCTGCTGATCACGCTGCTGCGCAACAGCGACCGGGTGACGGCCGCCTCGCTGGCCCAGCTCGTCAACGTGATCGCGCCGATCATGACCGAGCCGGGCGGCCGGGCCTGGCGGCAGACCACCTTCCACCCGTTCGCCCAGGCGTCGCGGCACGCGGCCGGCGACGTGCTGCGCGTCGAGCCGGTCTCACCGAGCTACGAGACCGCCGAGTACGGCGAGGTGCCGCTGCTGCACGCGGTGGCCACCCGCTCCGACGCGGGCGTGACGGTGTTCGCGGTCAACCGCTCGACGGACGCGCCGCTCTCGCTGGAGCTCGACGCCCGCGCGCTGGGCGGCGCCCGCATCACGGCCGCGACCACGCTGACCGACGACGACGTGTACGCGCGCAACACCGCCGACGACCCTGACCGGATCGCCCCCCGCGCCAACCCGGACGTCGAGCACGACCCGATGCGGGTGCTGCTGCCGCCGGTGTCGTGGAACGTGATCCACCTGGCCTAGCGGGGCGGGGGCGCGGTGCTCTCGCGGACCACGAGCTGCGGCTCGACCAGCCGCCGCGCCCCTTCGCCCTTGCCCGCCATGCGGTCCAGCAGCAGGTGGAAGGCGTGCCTGCCGACCTCGCCGAAATCCTGGCGCACGGTGGTGAGCGGGGGCGAGTAGTAGGCCGACTCGGGCACGTCGTCGAAGCCCACGACGCTCACGTCCTCGGGCACCCGGCGGCCGGCCTCGCGCAGGGCGCGCAGCATGCCGAGCGCCATCTGGTCGTTGCCCACGAACACGGCGGTCACCGCCGGGTCGGCGGCCAGCCGCCTGCCCAGCTCGTAGCCGGAGCGCGGGGACCAGTCGCCGCGCAGCGGCTCGTGCACCGGCCGGTCGTGGTCCTCCAGCACCGCCCGCCAGCCGTCGATCCGGTAGTTGGCGTCGAGCCAGTCGACCGGCCCGCCCAGGTGCCACACGCTCTCGTGGCCGAGGTCGAGCAGGTGGCGGGTGACGTGCTCGGCGCCGGCCCGCTGGTCGACGGTGACCACCGGGACCGGGATGTCCTCCCCCGCGTCGACCGCCACCACGGGCAGGTCGGGCGGCAGGTGGCGCAGGCCGTCGGCGGCCGACTCGTGCGGGGCGAGGATGACGACGCCGTCGACCGACTGGGAGCGCAGCCGGTGCACGGCCTCCTCGATGGAGTGCCGGCTCAGCAGGCTCAGACTGGCGATGCTCACGCTGTAGCCGCTGAGCCTGGCGGTCTGCTCGATGCAGTAGAGCGTGGACGCCGGGCCGTACAGGGTGGTGTCGATGCTGACCACGCCGAGCACGCCGGAGCGGCCGGTGACGAGCTGGCGCGCGGCCGAGTTGGGCCAGTAGTCGAGCTCGCGCACGGCGGCGAGGACGCGCTCGCGCGTCTCGGCGCGCACGCGGTCGGGCTTGTTGAGCACCCGGGAGACCGTCATCGCCGAGACCCCCGCCAGTGCGGCGACGTCCCCCAGCACCGCCGGCCTGGTGCGCGGGCTGCGTTCGTCGGACTTCCCGGCCATGGCCGCTCACCCCCTTGCCGATAACGCTAACAGGACAGGGCCGGATTCAGCGCCCTGTTATCTCCATCAATCGATTGATAAGTTCGGGCCATGACCACCCCAGCGGAGACGATCCTCAAGGTCGCGACGGAGCTGTTCGCGGCGCACGGCTACGCGGGCACCTCCACCAGGCGGATCGCCGAGGCCGCCGGGCTCAACATCGCCACCGTCAACTACCACGTGGGCGGCAAGCGGGAGCTCTACCTGGCGGTGATGGAGCACGCCCACCGGGCCGAACGCGAGGCGCTGGAGGCGGCGCTGGCCGAGCTGCCCGGCGACGACCCGGTGGCCGCCATCCACGGCCTGATCGACGCCTACCTCGACTTCTGCGTGGCCCGCCCCGAGGTGCCCGCGCTGTGGATGCACCGGTGGCTGTCCGACGCCGGCGACGTCAACGAGCTGGAGCGGCGCTACGTCCTGCCGCTGGTCGGCGCCGTCGCCGCCGCGCTGCGGCCCTCGGTCGAGTCGCGGCTCATCGACCCCGGCCTCGACCTGGAGTACGCGGTGTGGTCCGTGGTCTGGTGCGTCCACGGATTCGCCAAGGGCGGCGTGCTCGACGCCGACGGCCGCCGCCGGGGCGCGGGCGACCGCGAGGCGCTGCGCCGCTTCCGCGCCCACCTGCACCTGTCGCTGCACCGCACGCTCGGCCTGCCAGGCCAGGCGCCGTGACGACCGCCGGACGCCTCGGGCGCGGGCGGCTGCTCGGCTACGGCGCGGGCTCGGTCGGCACCGGCGTCTTCTCCGCCGTGCCCGGGCTGCTGCTGCTCTACTACCTGACCGACATGCTCGGCGTGCCCACCGCCGTGGCCGGGGCCGTGCTGGTGACGCCGAAGATCTGGGACGTGCTGCTCAACCCGCTCGTCGGCGCGGCCAGCGACCGCGAGGCCGTGCGCACCGGGCGGCGGACCCGGCTGCTGCTGGCGGGCTCGGCGGCGCTGCCGGTGACGTTCGCGCTGATGTTCGCCGTGCCCGGCGACGTGCCCGGCTGGCTGTGGGCGGGCGGCGCGTTCCTGCTGGCGGCCTCCGCGTTCGCCTGCTTCCAGGTGCCGTACGTGGCGCTGCCCGCCGAGATGTCCGCCTCCCCCGCCGAACGCACCCGGATCATGTCCTGGCGGGTGGTCTGCCTGACCGTCGGCATCCTCGTCGCGGGCGGGCTGGCCCCGGCCGTGGTCGACCTGGCCGGCGGCGGCCGGGGCGGCTACGCGGTCATGGGCGTCACCGTGGCCGCGGTGATGGCGGTCGCGCTGGTCACCGCGACGCTGTCCACCCGCTGGGTCGACTCGCGGCCCGGCCCGCGCCCGCTCGGCGTCGTGGCCGCCTTCCGGCTGGCGCGCGGCAACGCCGCCTTCTTCGCGCTGCTCGCCGCGTTCGTCACGCAGGCGCTCGGCGTGGCCGTCATGCTCGCGGGCGCGCCGTACGTGGCCTCCTACCGGCTGGGCGACTACGGGCTGACGACCGTGCTGTTCGTCTGCCTCGTCGCCCCCAGCACGGCCGCCGTGCCGGTGTGGGCCCGGCTGTCCCGGCGGCACGGCCCGGTGCGCTGCTACCTGGTGGCCACGGTCGGCTTCGGGCTGGTCACGCTCGCGCTCGTGCCCGCCGTCCAGGCCCGCTCGCTCACCGCCACGCTGGCGCTCGTCGCGGTCGCCGGCGTCTGCTACGCCGCGCTACAACTCCTGCCGCTCGCCATGCTCCCCGACACCGTGCACGCCGACAGCGCCCGTACGGGACACGCGCAGGCGGGCGCGTTCACCGGGCTGTGGACGGCGGGCGAGACCGCCGGGCTGGCGCTCGGCCCCGGGCTGTTCGCGCTCGTGCTCACGCTGTCCGGGTTCGCCTCCGCGCCCGCCGAGACGCCCGTCGCCCAGGAGCCGGCCGCGCTGACCGGGCTGCTGCTCGGCTTCACCGCGCTGCCCGCCGTGCTCATGCTGCTCAGCCTGCCGTTCATCGCCCGCTACGGGCGGCTCGCCCGAATCAAGGAGACCCTGTGAACCTGCCCGCGACCGGACGCACGCCCGAGGACCTGCTGGCCGAGCTGGCCGCGCTCAGGGAGCACGACCTGCCGGTGCGCGGCGGCCAGGTGACGTCGTACGTGTACGACACCGGGCGGCCCGAGGTGCACGAGGCGGCGGCCCGCGGCTACCTGGAGATGCTGGAGGTCAACAGCCTCGACCCGACCGCCTTCCCGAGCATCGTGGAGATGGAGAAGCAGGTCGTCGGCGCCGTCGCCGACCTGCTCGGCGGCGGCCACGGCATCTTCACCAGCGGCGGCACCGAGTCGATCATGCTGGCGGTCAAGGCCGCCCGCGACGCCGCCGGCCGGGCCCGGCCCAACCTGGTGGCGCCCGTCACCGCGCACCCCGCCTTCCACAAGGCCGCCCACTACCTGGGGCTGGAGGTCAGGGCGGTGCCCGTGGACCTCGGCACGTACAAGGTGCCCGTCCAGGCCGTCGCCGACGCGATCGACGAGGACACCGTGCTGGTCGTCGTGTCCGCGCCCGCCTACCCGCAGGGGGTGATCGACCCGGTCGAGGAGGTCGCCGCCGTCGCCGCCTCGGCCGGGGTGCGCTGCCACGTCGACGCCTGCGTGGGCGGGTGGCTGCTGCCGTGGCTGCGCGAGGCCGGGGCGGACGTGCCGCCGTTCGACCTGTCGGTGCCGGGGGTGACGTCGATCTCATGCGATCTGCACAAGTTCGGGTACGCGCCGAAGGGGGCGTCGGTGGTGCTGTTCGCCGACCCGGCGCTGCGGCGCAGGGCCTACTTCGCGTCCGCCGCCTGGCCCGGCTACACGATCATCAACGCCACCGTGCAGAGCTCGCGCACCGCCGGGCCGCTCGGCGGCGCCTGGGCCACCCTCCAGGCGCTCGGCCGTGACGGCTACCTGGAGCTCGGCCGGACCACGCTGGAGGCCGCCGCCCGGCTGCGCAAGGGGATCGCCGGGATCGACGGGCTGCGGGTGCTCGGCGAGCCGGAGTCCACGCTGATCGCCTTCACCGGAGACGACGTGGACGTGTTCGTCCTGGCCGACGAGGCGCGGGCGCGCGGCTGGTTCCTGCAACCGCAGCTCTCCTACGCGGGCATCCCGGCGAACCTCCACATCACGGTCACCGGCGTGACGCTCGCCGGGGTGGACGCCATGCTGGAGGTCATCGCCGAATCGGCCGCCGCCGCCCGGCGCATCGGCCCCGCCACCCTGCCCGACGGCCTCGTCGACCTGATCGCCGGCCTCGACCTGGACGCCCTGGACGACGCCGCCTTCGCCGAACTGGCCGCCTCCGTCGGCGTCGACCTGCGCCCCGGCACCGGGCAGCCCCGCATGGCCGTGGTCAACACCGTCCTGGACGCCCTCCCGGCCCCGGTCCGCGAGTCCGTCCTGGTCCGCTTCCTGTCGGTGATCTACGGCTGACGCCGCCGCGCTCACTAGCATGCTCAGCGACGAAACCTGATCCACCTGCGAGGAGTGGCGGCATGTTCGAGAAGTTCACCGGACGGGCGCGGCGCGTCCTCATCCTGGCCCAGGAAGAGGCCAGGATGCTCAGCCACGACTCCATCGGCGGCGAGCACCTCCTGCTCGGCCTGATCCATGAGAACGAGGGCCTGGGCGCCCATGTCCTCAAGAGCCTGGGCCTCACCCTTGAGGGTCTGCGCTCCCAGGTCGCGGAGAGCAGGGGCCGAGGCGGGCAGCCCGCGCAGGGCTACCTGCCGTTCACCCCGCCGGCCGAGCAGGCGCTCAAGGCGGCGCACGAGGAGGCCGTGCGGCGCGGCCTCGACTACGTCGGCACCGAGCACCTCCTGCTCGGCCTCGTCCGCGACGGTGCGAGCCCGGGCGCCCAGGTGCTGGTCAAGCTCGGCGTCGACCTCGGCCGGATCGAGCGCACGGTGGACGAGTTCGTCCAGCGGACGCTCGGGTCAGCGGTCGTTGACGCAGCGCAGGACCGGGGGTGAGGTCAGGGCGTCCGCGTCCAGCGATTCGCCCGTCGTCACGTGGAAGGTCGCCGTCTCGCCCGGCAGGAGGGTGACGAGCAGGTCGTCCACCGAGGCCGCCGGGTCGAGGCGGTCGGGGAAGAGCGCCAGGTCGCGCAGGACCGTACGGGCGGTGACCGTGACCCGGTAGCCGCCGTCCATCGGCTCGGCGCTCGCGTCGTAGGCCGCCAGGGGGAACGCCACGGCCGGGTCCTCGGCGAAGAACACCACGGTGCGCCGGTCGCCGAGCGAGACCGTGAGCAGCTCGCCCGACGGGTCGTCCGGCGCCGACAACGCGGGCGGCAGCGGCACCCGGACGACCGAGCGCGGCGCGGCCTCGACCGGGACCGACTCCTTGGCCAGCGGTTCGCCGGCGAGGGTCCGGCGGACCAGCAGCAGCTCGCCGCGCCACGCCGCGCCGCCGTCGTTGACCACCGCCACCTCGTCCCCCTGCACGCTGAGCAGCCGGTCGGCGTAGACGCGGCGGAGCGCGTACCAGAGGGGCTTGCGGCGGCCGTCGCCGTCGACGGCGGCCCACGAGGTGACCGGCCAGCAGTCGTTGAGCTGCCACACGATCGTGCCCATGCAGTGCGGCGCGAGCGCGCGGAACCGCTCGATGCCGAACGTCATGGCCCTGGCCTGGTTGAGCTGGGTCAGGTAGTGCCAGTCGTCGAACGAGCCGGGCCGGGGCAGGTGGTCGCCGAGTCCGCGCAGCAGCTTGGCGTTGCCGTCGTCGGCCTTCTGGTGGTGCAGCACGAGCGGCGCGTCGGCGGCCAGCTCGCCGGAGACGGCGCGGCGCAGCGTGGCGTACGCGGGCGGGCCCTGGAAGCCGAACTCGGCGACGAACCGGGGCGTGTAGGCGGCGTAGCGGGTGTAGTCCTCGCGGTTCCACACGTCCCAGATGTGGATGGTGCCGCTCGACGGGTCCTGCGGGTGCCGGCCCGGGTCGGCGGAGAACGGGCTTCCCGGGATGTACGGGCGGGTGGGGTCCAGCTCGGCGACGATCGACGGCAGCAGGTCGTGGTAGAAGCCGCCGCCCCAGCTCCGGCCCTCCAGCGGCTCCTGCCAGGACCAGTCGGCGTACCCCTCCAGGTTCTCGTTGTTGCCGCACCACAGCACCAGGCCGGGGTGCGGGGCCAGGCGGGTGACCTGCTCGCGGGCCTCGGCGGTCACCTCGGCGCGGAACGGCTCCTCCTCCGGGTAGGCGGCGCAGGCGAACGGGAAGTCCTGCCACACCATCAGCCCCAGCTCGCCGGCCAGGTCGTAGAAGTCCTCGCTCTCGTACAGCCCGCCGCCCCACACCCGCAGCAGGTTGACCCCGGCGTCCACGGCCTGGGCGAACCGGGCGGCCAGGCGTTCGCGGGTGACGCGGCTCGGGAAGCAGTCGTCGGGGATCCAGTTGACGCCCTTGACGAACACCGGCTCCCCGTTGACCGACAGCCGGAACGCGTCCCGGTCCAGCTCGACGCTCCGGAAGCCGATCTTCCGCTGCCAGCGGGACCCGCCGAGCCGCACGGTCAGCTCGTACCGGTGCGGCTCGCCGTACCCGCGCGGCGACCAGAGCAGCGGGTCGGGCACGGACAGGGAGACGACGGCGGTGCGCTGCCCGGCGGCGAGCGGCACCTCGGCGCTGACCCCGGCCACGTCGGCGGTGAGCGTGAGCGGCGCCTCGGTGGCGCGCTCGACGCGCACGTGCACGTCCACCACGCCGGCCGGGCCGTCCAGCCGCACCTGCGGACGGACCTCGGCCAGCCGGGCGCCGCTCCAGCTCTCCAGCCCGATCGGCCGCCAGATCCCGGCCGTGACCAGCGCGGGCCCCCAGTCCCAGCCGAAGTTGCAGGCCATCTTGCGCACGAACGGGTACGGGGCCGCGTAGGCGCCGGGCCGGAAGCCGAGCCGTTCGCGCTGCGCCTCGGCGTGGGCGACGGCCGGCTCGAACGTCACGGTGAGCGTGTTGGCGCCCTCGCGCAGCAGGTGGCGCACCGGGAACCGGTAGGAGCGGTGCTGGTTGGCGGTGCTGCCCACGGTGACGCCGTTGAGCGTGACCGTGGCGACCGTGTCGAGGCCGTCGCACACCAGATCGGTGCGCTCGTGCTCGTCGCCCTGCCAGGTGAGGACCGTCGTGTACGCCCAGCGGGTGTCGCCGATCCAGGCCAGCCGGTTCTCGTTGTCGTCCAGGTAGGGGTCGTCGATGAGGCCGGCGGCCAGCAGGTCGGTGTGCACGCAGCCGGGCACGCTCGCGGGCACGTCCGTCGGTCCGGCGTCCCGCGGGACGGCCGACAGGGTCCAGCCGTCGTGCAACGGTCGGTACGCGCTCAAGTAGGTCTCCTTAGCAGTCGCTGAGCTGGGCACATGCCACGAAGTGCCCGGGGTCGGCCTCCAGCAGCCCGCCGGTGGCGCCGCGCTCGTGGTAGAGGCAGGTGGTGACCGGCGCGGCCTCCTCCCAGGGCGCGTGCAGCCGGGGGACGGCCGACAGGAGTTGCCTGGTGTAGGGGTGCAACGGGTCATCAAACACCTTCGCCGTCACGCCCATCTCCACCACCGTGCCGCGCCGCAGCACGACGGTACGCTCGGCCAGGTAGTGCCCGAGCGACAGGTCGTGCGTCACGTACAGCACGCCGAGACCCCGGCCCTTGAGCTCGGCCAGCAGGTTGAGCACGTCGATGCGGGTGGAGGCGTCGAGCATGCTGGTGATCTCGTCGGCGATCAGCAGCTTGAGGTCGAGCAGCAGCGCCCGCGCGATGAGCAGCCGCTGCAACTGGCCGCCGCTGAGCTGGTGGGGGAACTTGCCCAGCACCTCGTCCGGGTTGAGCCGCACGTCGCGGACGGCCGAGCGGACCCGTTCGGCCCACTCGGCCTCGGGGACCGCCGGGTAGTAGCTCTCCTTGATGAGCCGGAACACCCGGTCGGCCTTGAAGACGGGGTTGTAGCAGCTGAACGGGTCCTGGAAGACGCCCTGGACGGACCGGTAGTACTCCTTGCCCGGCCGGACCGCGACGCCGTCCACGGTGATGGAGCCGCTGGTGATCGGGACGAGGCCGAGGATCATCTTGCCGAGCGTGCTCTTTCCGCTGCCGCTCTCGCCGATGAGCGAGACGACCTCGCCGGGCCGCACGTCGAAGCTCACCGCGTCCACGGCCGTCATGGTCCTGCCGCCGAAGGTGCCGACCTTGTACACCTTCGTGACGTTGTCGACTTTCAGCATCAGGCCTTCCAGCACGCGACGAAGTGGTTGGGCTCGATCTCGACCGGCGGCGGGTCCTCGGCGCACTCCTCGCCCGCCATCGGGCACCGGTCGCGGAACCGGCAGCCTTGGGGCGGGTCGAGCAGCGACGGCGGGCTGCCCGGGATGCCGGTCAGCTTGCGATCCTGGTGGCGCACGCCGATCTCCGGCAGCGAGTTGATCAGCAGCCGGGTGTACGGGTGCCGCGGGGCCTTGGTGAGCTGCTCCGATGGCGCCTTCTCGGCCAGCCTGCCCGCGTACATCACCATGATCGTGTCGGCGATGTGCGAGGTCAGCGCCAGGTCGTGGGTGATGAAAATCATGCTCTTGACGTAGCCGCTCTCCCGGAAGCCGAGCAGCGCCTTGGCCACCGCCTGCTGCGTCGACACGTCCAGCGCCGAGGTGATCTCGTCGGCGATCAGCAGCGACGGGTCGAGCAGCGTGGAGATGACCATCACCATGCGCTGCTTCATGCCGCCGGACAGCTCGATCGGATAGCGGCCGAGCACGTCACGCGGCAGGCCCACCAGGTCGAGGCGGCTCTCCAGCTCCTTGACGTCGAGCGTGACCCCGCGCGAGCGCAGCAGCTCGCCGACCATCCTGCCGATCCTGCGGGTCGGGTTCATGGCGCTCATCGAGTACTGCGGGATGAGCGACACCTCGTGGAAGCGGAACGCGACCATCGCCCTGTCGTCGCCGACGGGCAGCTCGCGGCCGTCGAGCTCGACCGTGCCGCCCGCGTGACGCATCCGGCCGTCCATCCGGATCAGGCTCTTGCCCAGCGTCGTCTTGCCGCAGCCGGACTCGCCCGCCAGGCCTAGGATCTCGCCGTCCGCCATGCCGAAGGAGACCCCGTCGAGCGCCTTCACCTCGCCCCTGAGCGTGCGGTAGTGCACCCTCAGATCGTTGACCCGCAGACTCATGTCTCCCTCAGCTTCGGGTTGAAGACCTCGTCGAGGCCCACGTTGGCCACGTACAGGGCGCCCACGACGGCGGTGATGGCCGCACCCGGCGGGACGAACCACCACCACAGGCCGAGCTGGAGCGCGCTCCACTGGGTCGCGTTCTGCAGCATCAGGCCGAGCGAGACGCCCTCGGTCGGCCCCAGGCCGATGAAGTCGAGCGAGGCCGCGATCAGGATGGAGCCGCCGAACAGCAGGATGAAGGTCATGAACAGGTACGAGCTCATGTTGGGCGCGATCTCCCGCATGATGATCCTGCGGGTGCTCACGCCGCTCAGCCTGGCCAGGTCCACGAAGTCGCGGCTGCGCAGCGAGAACGTCTGCGCCCGGATCGCCCGAGCCGCCCACGGCCACGAGGTCAGGCCGATGAACAGCGCCTGGAGGCCGACGCTCCTGATGCCCAGGTAGGCGTTGATGATGAGCAGCACGGCCAGCGTGGGGATGACCAGCACGACGTTCGTCAGCATGTTGAGCACCTCGTCGACCAGGCCGCCCCGGTAGCCCGCGACGAACCCGATCGCCATCGCGATCACCGCCGCGATCCCGCCGCCCATCGCCCCGGCCAGGAACGTCGTGCGCAGCCCGTACACGAACTGGGTGAACACGTCCTGGCCGAACGTCGTCGTGCCGAACCAGTGCTCGGCCGAGGGCGGCAGCATGGGCCCGGCCACGTACTCGTTGGGCGGGGCCGAGCCGAGCAGCAGCGGCCCGAGCAGCCCGACGAGCAGCAGCACGAGCACGATGCCGAAGCCGATGAGCAGCTTGGTGTTGCGCACCGCGAAGTACAGCGCCTCGCGGCGCACCACCCGCTCTTCCGCGGGCAGGGTGGTGGTCGTGGTCATGCGGCACCCGCCATTCCCGCTCGTGTCCGGGGATCGACGATCACGTACACGATGTCGATGATGAAGTTGGCCAGCAGCACCCCGATCACGATGAACATGAACGTGCCCTGGAGCAGGAAGAAGTCCTGGTTCTGGATGGCCTTGAGGATCAGGCTGCCGAGCCCCGGGTAGGAGAACACGATCTCGGTCACCAGCGCCCCCGCGACGAGCACGCCGAGCTGCAGCGCCAGGCCGGTGATCTGGGGCAGGATCGCGTTCCTGAAGGCGTAGCGGCGGATCAGCCGGGTCGGCGCGCCGAGCGCCGCCAGGTAGTTGGAGTAGTCCGACTCCAGCTCGTAGATGATCATGTTGCGCATGCCGATCGCCCAGCCGCCCAGCGCCACGATGAACAGCGACAGGAACGGCAGCGTCCAGTGGTGCAGCAGGTTGACCAGGAAGGCCCAGCTCCAGCTCGGCTGCAGCGCGAAGCTGTAGCCGCCGGCCACCGGGAACCAGCCCGCCGTCACGCCCAGCCCCCACGCCAGGATCACGGCCAGCCACATGTACGGCATCGCCGTCAGGACGTAGCCGACCGGCAGGACCGTGTTGTCCAGCAGCTTGCGCCGCGCCGCGAACGCGCCCAGCCGGTTGCCGATCCAGTAGCTGAGCAGCACCGCCGGGATCATCAACCCCAGCGTGTACGGGACCGCGCCGAGGATGACGTCGGCCACCGGGGTCGGGAACACCCAGATGCTGATGCCGAAGTCACCCTGGAACAGGGCGCCCCAGAAGTTCAGGTACTGCTGCCAGATCGGCTGGTCGAAGCCGAACAGGTTGGTGTAGTAGGTCCGCATCGCCTCGACGGCCGCCGGCTGCGACACGCGGGCCCTGGCCAGCATGCTCGCGACGGGGTCGCCGGGCATGAAGCGCGGGATCATCCAGTTGACGGTGACGGCGACCACGAAGGTCAGCCCGTAGATGAGCAGTTTCCTGCCGAAGTATTGGCGCACGTGAGGTCTCCCAAGCGGCCCCCTCCGCCCGGGGGGCGGGCGGAGGGGGCACCCGTCATCCGGTCAGCCGGCCGCCGGCTGGAGCTGGGTGAGCGTCTCGAATCCGCCCAGCTCAAGCCAGTTGCGCCACATCACGGGAGCCGACTTGGGCGTCCCGGCGGCCGACGACGGCCAGTTCTTCCACACGCTGGTGCTGGACTGGGACCACAGGCCGTTGTACCAGAGCGGGATGATCGGCATCTCCTGGAGGTGGATCTTCTGGATCTCGGAGATGACCTTCTTCATGCCCTCGATGTCGTCGGTCTTGACCCGGTCGAGCTGCTGGACGAGCTCCCAGGCCTTCTTGTTCTCGTACCGCCCGAAGTTGACGGTGTTCTGCTGCTTCCTGATCGGGAGCTGGAAGATGTAGTCGTAGTAGGTCCACGGGCTGCTGGAGAGCTGCCGCTCGTTGTTGACCACCAGGTCGAACTTGCCCTCGCCGCGCTTCTGCACGAGCGCGTTGAAGTCGGGGAACTCGGGGTTGACGTCGATCCCGGCCGCCTTGGCGCTGCTGGAGATGACGCGGGCCGCCTCCATCCAGTCGGTCCAGCCGGCGGGCACCTCGATGGTCAGGCTGATCTTGGAGCCGTCCTTGTTCTCCACCAGCCCGTCGCCGTCGGTGTCCTTGTAGCCGGCGTCGGCCAGCGCCTTCTTGGCGGCGGCGGTGTCGAAGGTGAACCCGTCGGAGGCCACCACGCCCTGATCGACGAACTGGTCCCACTGCGGCAGCAGGCCGGTCGGGCTGGCCGCCTTGACCAGGTTGCCGTAGACGCCCTCGACGATCTTCTTGACGTCCACGGACGCGGCCAGCGCCTTGCGGAAGGCCGGGTCGTCCATCGGCTTCTTCGTGGTGTTGGGCACCAGCCAGGCGGTGTTGGCCGACAGCATGTACGGCGGCTCGTTGTAGAACGTCGTGATGCCGAAGTTGCCCTTGACCAGGTTGGCGACGCCGGGCAGGAAGTTGTTGCTCATGTCCATGCCCTTCTGCAGGAGCATGCCCATGGCCACCTCGTTGCTGGGGGTGGCGACGTCGACGATGTACCGGGGCTTGGGCTCCATGCCGAGCGCCGTCTTGCCCCACCAGTCGTCGCGCTTGACCCAGACCACGCGGTCCTGGTCGTGGCTCTGATACTTGTACGCGCCGCTGCCCACCGGGTTCTCGTTGACGCCGTTGAGCACGTCCTCCTCGGAGCGGTCCTTCCAGACGTGCTCCGGCACGATGACGCGGCTGTAGAGGTTGAAGTCCCATTCCTGGTAGTTGGCCTGGGAGAACGTGAAGCGCACGGTCTGGTCGTCGACCGCCTCGACGCTCTTCAGCCAGTCCCAGATGTTGTGGTACGGGATCGTCTCCATCTTGCCGAGGCTGTAGGAGAACGCCACGTCCTTGGCCGTCAGCGGCTTCCCGTCGGACCAGGTGACCCCGGTGCGGATCTTGGCCTCGTACGTGGTGTCGTCCACCCAGCTTCCGCTCTCGGCGATCCACGGGGTGAGCTTGGCCGCGTTCGGGTCGTAGTGGAACAGGCTCTCGTAGACCAGGCCCTTGGTGCCGGTGGCGGAGTCCCATTCGCGGATCGGGTTGAAGTTGGCCGGCGGGCCCCACTGGGTGCCGGTGGTGTAGAGGGTCTCGTTGCGCGGCAGCTCGCCCGTGGCGCCCTGGCCGGTGGCGGCGGGGGCGGCTTGGGTGTTCTGGGTGGCCGCCGGTGTGGCGCCGCCGCCCGTACAGGCGGTGGCCGTCAGGCCAGCCGCGAGGAGCGGTATCAGGATCCGCGCCCGGGTCTGCATCTGTTTCTCCTTCCCCCACCGAAGCGGAGGTCGACCGTCCTGTCCAACCCCGAGATCGGCGGCCCGGGACGTGTGACGCCGCCGCTTCCCCGGTCCGGCGAAAGCCCGCTGACCTGCACAGGAGTCGCTTGGGAGCGCTCCCGCGACCGGCCGTGCCGAGCGCTGTCGCTGAACCGGTGAAGTACCGTGACGGTAAATACGGCGTGACGACGGCGTCAAGAGTCGTGATGCGTTTGAGACGATGGGGCCGCCGAAGTGCGGTTGGGGAGGGCGGTAGTAAAGTTCGGGTGCACTGACTAACCGGTTCACAAGTGGAGGCTCGGTGAAGCGACCGACGATCGCCGACATCGCCCGGCGAGCGGGCGTCTCCAAAGTGGCCGTCTCCTACGCCCTCAACGACCGCCCCGGCGTCTCCCCCGCCAAACGCGCCGCCATCAAGGCCATCGCCGAGGAGATCGGCTGGCGCCCCAACTCCGCCGCCCGCGCGCTCAACGGCGCCCGCGCCCGCTCCGTCGGCCTCACCGTGTGCCGGCCCGCCCGCATCCTCGGCGTCGAGCCGTTCTTCATGGAGCTGATCAGCGGCATCGAGAGCGAGCTGGCCAGCCACTCCTACGCGCTGATGCTCCAGGTCGCCGCCTCACCCGACCAGGAGATGGACATCTACCGCCGTTGGTGGGGCGAAGGCCGCGTCGACGGCGCCATCCTCGTCGACCTGCGCTTCTCCGACGCCCGCGTCACCGCGCTCAAGGAGCTCGGCCTGCCCGCCGTCGTCATCGGCCACCCGTCGGAGGCCGGCGCCCTGACCCCCGTCTGGTCCGACGACGCCGTCGCCATCCGGGAGACCGTCGAATACCTGGCGGCACTCGGCCACCGCCGCATCGCCCGCGTCGCCGGCCTGCCCGAGCTCGTCCACACCGTGCTGCGCGACCAGGCGTTCACCGCCGCCTGCGACGACCTGGGCCTCGACCGGCCCGCCATCATGCACACCGACTACACCGGCGAGGAGGGCGCCCGCGCCACCCGCCGCCTCGTCAGCGCCGCCACCCGGCCCACGGCCGTCGTCTACGACAACGACATCATGGCCGTGGCGGGCATGTCGGCCGCCCACGAGATGCGCCTCGACGTCCCCGGCGACCTGTCGATCGTCGCCTGGGACGACTCGGCGCTCTCCCAGGTCGTCCGCCCCGCCCTCAGCGCCCTGACCCGCGACATCCCCGCCTACGGCGCCCACGCCGCCCGCGCCCTCCTCGCCCTCATCGCCGGCGAGGAGGTCACCGGCATCCAGGACGAATCCGCCCGCCTCGTCCCCCGAGGCAGCACCGCCCCACCCCGCCCCGCCTCTTCACCGGAGCGACAGGCGTAGAGCCTCCAGGACGTCCGGGCCACCCAGCACGATGTCGGCGCCCGGGGTCGGCATGGTCGCGCTCGACCGCCGCCGACATCTGACGCAGCGCCAGCCTGACGCCTTCTTTCTCAAGGGCGGCGCCGGACCACTCCCTGCGGGCAGCACGGTGGTCCGCATCCGCCACTTTCGGCCGATCCGTGCGCGTGCGCAGCCGCAGCGACAGCTCAGGGTCCAGATCAGGGCGGGAGATCCGGATCAATCCCGCCTCCCCAGGCGGGAGGAGACCTCGTCCACCCGGGCCGAGAGCGAGCTCTCCAGCATTTTGCTGAGCTTTCGATATTCTTCGATCTCGGCTGTGGACGCCGAGCCCTCCAGGACTTTTTCCTCGAGGTCCCCGAGAATGCGCCGCACGCCCTCAGCCCTCCTCGAATAAGGACTGTCGACACCGAACAGCTCGGTCAGAATGGCGTCGTCACCGCTTCCGAAAACGACGCGCTCATGAAGATCCCGGTCGACGACGTGTGCCGCCCTGGGCTCATGAGGTCCGGGAAGGGAAACCAGCCCGTTGGCGGCGGCGGTCTGACAGATGTACGGGCTGTGCGTGGTCACGATGAACTGGACGAGCGGAAAGTGGTCCGTCAACCATTCACCGATCTTCTTCTGCCAGCTGACGTGCAGATGGTTCTCGACCTCGTCCACGAGAACGACACCCGGATACGCCAGCGTCGGTGTCTCGCCGGCATAGCTGACGCGCACCCTGCCATAGGCGAGATGCATCTGGCGGATGATGTCGAGCACGAGTGCCGTAACCGCCTTGTACCCCTCGCTCATCCGGCGCAGCGGCATCTCCGTGCCGTCATCCTGCCGCACCCACAACCCGTCGGAATCGACGCGCACCACCGTGTGGCCGTCGGGAAGCATGCCGTCGGCCAGCAAGGAAAGCACTGCCTCCAGCAGCTCGGCGGCGCCCGGACGCCCTTCCAGCTGGTAGAGATGCTGCTCGACCAGCCAGCTGACGCCCTCCACGAGACTCACGTCCTCGTCGAAGAGCGTCCGCAACCCCGCGTACATGGCTGCCCGCGACGATTCGCCACGCCCCAGCGCGGCTGCGGACAGCCGGCGGAAGGGCCCGTAGCCCGCGAAGAACCATCCTTCTCCAGGGGCGAATCGCAAGCGTCTCGTGCCCTTGGCCCGGCCTGAGGTCATGGCCCACTGCGGAGTCAGGTGGGAGCCGTCGGAGTCGTTCCAGCGCAGTTCGAAGTCCTGCGGACCGAAGTCCAGCCCTCCGTCGAACTCCGAGTCCTGCACCACCGTGACACGCAGGAACCCCTGCTCCCCCTCGGGCGCGCCTCGCCAGCCCTCCCAATCGCGGACGAAGTACTGGCCGATGACTCCCAGCGCTATCGCCTGCAGGATCGTCGTCTTGCCCGATCCGTTCCGCCCGGCGAGAACCGTCCAGCCCGCGTAGGAGCCGTCCGGACGACTGAAGTCGAGGTCCACCTGCCTGGGACCGGAGAAACCTCGAAGCCCCTGGATGACAAGCCGCGATATGTACATGGTGCGCCTCCTTCCAGGACCCTCCAGGCCGGCGGTGCAACTCTACGACTTTCACCGGTGGGCGACCGTGTCATTCGGCCGGGGCGCCCGCCAGGGGGGTCCAGCCGGTGGTGGCGTGCCAGGTGTTGCCGGCGCGGAGGTGGTCGCCGACGGCGCGTTCCAGGTTGGTGCGGCGGGGCAGGTCCGGGGCGAGCCGCGCGTCGGCGCCGAAGACGAACGGGACGATGCCGCCGTCGTTGTCCGAGCGGTAGGCCGGCCGGAAGCGGCGCTGGAAGCGGACGATGTTGGACTCCTCCGGCAGGTAGCGGGCGAGCTGCTCGTCGAGCAGCCACGAGCCGCAGAAGGCGTAGCGCGGCCGCTCCTCGGGGAAGTGGCGCGGGAAGAACGCGGCGGCTTCGGCGAAGGCCGCGTCACACGCCTCGGGCGTCATCGGGCCGAGGAAGTCGGGGATGTGCACGGAGAGCGCCGGTTCGCCCGGCTCGCACGGCAGCCCGGCGGCCTTGATCGACTCGGCCAGGCGCTCGTCGAGCGTGGCGCGCTCGAACTGCAGCCGCCCCAGCTCGTAGATCATGCCGCGGAAGTGCAGCATGAGCCAGAACGGCGCGTTGAGCCCGCCGGTGCCGAGCCTCTTGCGGTAGACGGCCATGTTGCGGCCCAGGTCGGCCAGCGTGCGCGAGGAGACGTCGTCCGGGATGCCGCGGGAGCGGTGGTATTCGCGGACGTGCGGCGCGGCGGCCATGAACACGTGCACGTAGAAGTACGGGTCGGGCAGGTCGGGGAAGCGCGGCGGGTCGTCCAGGTCGCCCATGGCCGACACCAGGGTGCGCACGTTGCTTTCCAGCAGCCGCCACGCCTCGGTGCCCGGCCGGGGACGGGCCGCGAGGACGCCGGCCACGTCCTCGTGGGGCACCGTCAGGCGCAGGAGTTCGGGGACCGGGTCGGGCGGGAGGAGGTCTTTCATGT
Organism: Nonomuraea sp. ATR24; assembly: GCF_041950485.1. Classification (NCBI taxonomy): domain Bacteria; kingdom Bacillati; phylum Actinomycetota; class Actinomycetes; order Streptosporangiales; family Streptosporangiaceae; genus Nonomuraea; species Nonomuraea sp. ATR24. Next base: position 135,905 of record NZ_JBGNUU010000017.1, on the reverse strand, counting down.
GCCCGAACGCTAGAGGGTGCCGCGCCGCGACTCAAGCCACGGACCCGGTGCGGGGCTTGCCCTCCCACGCGTAGGTCACGTACAGGACTCCGGCGCCCGTGGTGGTGGAGCCGGTGAGCTTCAGCCCGGCCGGCATGGTGCCCGGGGCGAACAGGCGCTTGCCCTCGCCGAGGACGACGGGGAAGACGAGCAGCCGGTACTCGTCGACCAGTTCGTACCGCTGGAGGGTGTGGATGAGGTCGGTGCTGCCCTGGGTCATGATCTCGCCGTCGGTGGTCCGCTTGAGCTCGGCGACGGTCTCGGCGGCCTCGCCCGCCAGGACCGTCGTGTTGCGCCAGTCGGCGGTCCTGGGCGTGCGGGTGACGACGTACTTGGGCATGCTGTTGATCCGGGCGCCGCCCTCCTCGTCGGGCACGCCGGGCCAGTAGGAGGAGAGGATGTCGTAGGACCTGCGGCCCAGCAGCATGCCGGACGCCTGCTCGAGCTGGTCGCCCATGATCTGGCCGAACACCTCGTCGACGTGCGGGGCCAGCCAGCCGCCGTGGGTGAAGCCGTTGGAGTCGTCCTCGCCCGGTCCGCCGGGGCCCTGCATGACCCCGTCGAGCGACACGAACGCCGACACCACCAGTTTGCTCGCCATGTTCCTGCTCCTTCTCGCTTTCGATGTGCCTTCAGCATCGCGGAGGCCGTTTACGGAATCCTTACGGCTTCCCTTCCCCGCTTCTGAAGGCGCGCCGTTCAGCCGGCGAGGCCGAGCGCCAGGGAGGCGATCACCGGGGCGGCGTAGATCATCGGGAACGGCAGGTGCGAGAACCAGCGGGCGCGGGCCACGGTGACGACGGCGCCGGTGAAGTACAGCACCAGGCCGATCGCCGCCGCGACGCCGACGGCCGGGACGAGCAGCCCGGCGGCCAGTCCGAGCGCGCCCGCCGCCTTGGCCGCGCCGAGCCACGGCCACCAGGCGCGCGGGATGCCGTAGGCGGCCAGGGGCTCCACGACCCACTTGGCGCGCATGAAGACGGAGACGGCCGAGAAGCCGGTGGTGGCGGCGGCCAGCAGGGTGATGATCACGTAGGTGGTGGACATGGGTGACGCTCCTCTGTGTGTTTCTGCCTTCATCACCCCGACCCGCCCCGGCGGGGAGGTGTGACAGAGGGAGGAGAGATTTTTTCTAGGCGAACAGCCGCTCCGGGTGCATGCCGTCGACCAGGCCGGTGTCGGGCGGGTGGACGCTGTAGCCGAGCATGCGGCGGACCCGCCCGGTGAGCTGGCGGGCGACCTCGCGGCCCGGTGAGAGCGTGAACGCCTCGCGGGTGCGCAGCCAGGGCTCGCAGTAGTGGGCGGTGACCGTCAGCCGGGGCGCGGCCAGGTCGGGAAGCGGCGGGCGGGCGTGCCAGAGGGTGCCGAGGAGCAGCACGCACGAGCCGGCCTGGACGGGCAGCGGGACGCCGGAGCCGATCGGGGTGCGGTCGTCGGGCCAGCGGTGGCTGCCCGGCCAGACGGTGATCGCGGCGTCGTCGAGGGGCCACAGGGCGGCCACGGACAGGGCGGGGCGCGGGCGGGGCAGCGGGTAGTGCCGGTCGTCCGGCGCGGGCGGGCGGGCCGGGGCGCCGGGGCGCACCTCGATCACTTCGAGCTGGGACAGCAGGAAGTTCGGCAGCAGGAGGCGGTCCAGGAAGGCGAGGGCCGCCGGGTGGTCGAGCAGGGGGTCGACGGCCCGGGTGTTGGTCAGCACGCCGAAGACCTGCCGGAGGTGGCCGGTGCGGAAGGGGTCGCGGCCGGCCGGGCCGAGCAGCGGGGTGAGGTCGGCGCGGATGCGTCGGCAGGCGGCCGGGGTGAGCACGCCGGGCAGCACGAGGAAGCCGTCGCGGTGCAGTGCGGACAGGGCGCCGGCGGCCATCAGCCGTCTCCTCGCGGGCGGGCGCCGAGCGCGGCGGTGCTGAACTCCCACAGCTCGCGCAGCACCGTCGCCCGCTCGGGCCGGGGGTCCTGGTCGAGGACGACGGTGAAGACGGCGCGCATGCCGCCCACCACGGCCGTGGCCAGCAGCTCGGGGTCGCGGCCCGCGACGACGGCGCCTTCGGCCTGGCCCGCGGCGACGTGTTTGGCGCCGAGTGTGATGACGAGCTTGAAGCAGCGCGCCTCCATGGCCGCCACCTCGGCGTCGCCGACCATGCGGCCGAGGACGACGGGGGCCAGCGGGTCGTCGTAGACGCGGTCGACCCAGGTGGTGAGCTGGGCGCGCCACCGGTCGAGCCAGGTGTCGCCGTCGAAGCTGACCAGGACGGTGTCGGCCACCAGCCGCTCGTAGAAGTCCTCCAGGAGCGCGCTCATCAGGCCGCTGCGGGTGCCGAAGTAGCGGTACGGCAGGCCGACGCTGAGGCCGGCGCGCCGGGCGACGGCCGCCACCTCGACGTCGCCGGTGGCGATGAGCTCGTCGGCGGCGGCTTCGAGCAGGCGGCGGCGGCTGGCGGCGGCGCGTTCGGACAACGGTTCCACGCCTCCATGTTGGTTGAGCTCAACTCAACTTGCAAGATGGGGCCTCCCGCTACGGGCATTCGTGTGTTAAACGATTAACCACTATGACGCAGCACACACTCGTCGTTCCGGCCGAGCATCACGTCACTCCACAAAGGGCCCGGATAAAAACCTACTTTACATGCAGGAAATACTATGTTATTCGTATAACATGAGACCTACCGCCAAACAGGTGGCAGAGCTCGCCGGAGTGTCGATCGCCACCGTGTCGTACGTGCTGGGCGGCCGGGACAGGCGGGTGGCCGCCGAGACCAGGCAGCGCGTGATCGACGCCGCCGCCCAGCTCGGCTACACCCCCAACCAGGCCGCCAGGAGCCTGCGGCGGCGGCGCACCCAGCGGGTGTGCCTGGTGCAGTCGTCGTTCGGCGGCGTGCCGACCGACGAGCGGCTGGCCCGCGACCTGCACGAGATGGCCGACGGCCACGGCTACTCGGTCGTCACGCTCACCGTCTACTCCGAGGCGCGCGCCGTCGCGGCGGTCGACGTGCTGCGCGGCGGCATCGCCGACGGCGTGCTGATCCACGCCGTCGGCGACCACCTCACCGAGGAGCTGCTGTCATCGGTCGTCGCCACCCGCATGCCGGCCGTGGTCATCGGCCAGGAGAACGTGCCTCCGGGCTGCGACGTCGTACGGACGCCGGAGGCCGAGGCGTGTGCCGAGGCGGTCGAGCACCTGATCGCGCAGGGCCGGCGGCGCATCGCGTTCCTGGCCCAGCGCTACGAGCTCTACCGCGAGCGGCCCGCCGGCCGGCTGCTCGGCTACACCACCGCGCTCGACCGGCACGGCGTCGACCCGGCGCGCCGGATCGTGGTGCCCGGCGCGGACGACCGCGTCGGCGCCTACCAGGCGGCCACCGCGCTGCTGCGCGGCCCGGAGCCGCCCGACGCGATCTTCGCGGCCAGCGACCGGGCCGCGATCAGCACGATCTGGGCCGCCAGGGACGCCGGGCTGCGCGTGCCCGACGACGTCGCCGTGGTCGGCGTCGGCAACATCGACGAAGGACTCATCGCCAACCCGCAGCTCAGCACCGTTGGCCCGCTCAGGCACGACTACACCGACGTCGTGCGCCTGCTCTTCGACCGCCTCCAGGCCGACGAGCCACTGCCCGACCGCGAGATCGTCCGCTCCTGGGCGTTCCTGCGCCGGGGCTCTTCCTAGAAGGGAACCGATGAGATGTCCCCCGCCCTCTCCCGCCGCGACCTGCTCCGCCTGGCGTCGGCCGCCGCCGCCGTCCCCCTCCTGAACGCCTGCGCCGGCGCCCCGCCCGCCCCGTCCGCCGAGCCCGGCACGTTCACCGTCTACTGGAACGCCGGCCACGACTACCAGGCCTACCGCAAGGTGATCGCCGAGTTCGAGCAGGCCCACCAGGTCAAGGTCAACTTCCAGAAGTACCAGTGGCCCGACCTGCGCACCCGCCTGCTGGCCGACTTCGCCTCCGGCAGCGTGCCCGACGTGGTCGAGGAGCCCGGCGGCTGGGTCCAGGACTTCGCGATCTCCGGCAACGCCCTGTCGCTGCAGGAGTACGTCGACCGTGACGGCCGGGCGATGGGCTTCCCGTCCGACTGGCGTCCCGTCACCGTCGAGCGGAACTCGTACCAGGGCCAGGTGTACGGCGTGCAGCTCCACCTGACGTGCACGCTGCTGCTCTACAACAAGGGCATGCTGGACGCGGCCGGCGTCGAGCCGCCCACCACCTGGGAGGAGCTGCTGGAGGCGGCCGGGAAGCTCACCAAGGGCGACGTGTACGGCATCGCGCTCAACCAGGACCACGGCTACGCCGGGCCGTGGCTGATGCAGAACGGCGTGCGCTACTACGACCCGGCGACCAAGGGCGTGCTGGTGCCGCACGACGCGGCCGTGGAGGCGATGCGCTTCCAGGCCGAGCTGGTGCACAAGCACAAGGTCGCGCCGGTGCCGGTGTCGGGCACCGACTACTCGGGGCCGCAGAAGCTGTTCTCCGCCAAGCGGGCCGCGATGATCATCACCGGGCCGTGGGACCTGGGGCCGATCAAGCAGACCAGCCCCGACATCGAGGTCGGCTACGCGGCCCCGCTCAAGGGCCGCGAGCAGGCCACGAACGCGGCGGGGACCAGCGTGTTCGTCCCGGCCAAGGCACGCAGGCCCGACCTGTCATGGGACTTCGTCAAGCGGATCACCGCGCTGGAGGTCGAGCGGGCCGCCACCGAGGAGGTCGGCATGCTGATGCCGCGCCTCTCCTGGGCGGAGCTGCCCGAGGTGCAGGCCGACCCGGGGATCAAGGCGTTCGCCGACGCGCTCGGCATGGCCCGCGACGCCAGCCAGGAGATCCGGCTGACCGGGCAGTTCGGGCGCTTCGACGACGAGCTGAAGAAGATGTACCAGTCGGTGCTCATCCAGAACGAGCCCGCCGCGGCGGCCGTCGAGAAGTTCGCCGAGGCGGCCCGGGGTTACCTGAAATGAGCGTGCTGCGCCCGCGTACGCTCTCCGCCCGGTATGCCCGCACCGCCTACCTGTTCCTGCTGCCGGCGATCCTGTTCTTCGCCGCCTTCTTCTACCTGCCGATCGGGAACGTGGTCTCCACGAGCCTGATGACGGGGCCGTCCGCGGACCGGTTCGCCGGGCTGGGCAACTACACCCAGGCGCTGGCCGATCCGGCGGTGCGGCACTCGTTCCTGGTCACCGGCGGGTTCGCGCTGATCGTGGTGGCCGGGTCGATCGTGCTCGGGCTGGGCCTGGCGATGGCGCTGGACCAGCCGCTCAGGGGGCGGGTGGCGTTCCGGGTGATGCTGCTCGTGCCCTACCTGACGTCGGTGGCGATCGTCGGGCTGCTCTGGCGCAACATCCTCGACCCGGAGCTCGGCGTGCTCAACCGGACGCTGGCCGCCCTCGGGCTGCCGGAGCAGCAGTGGCTCAACACCAGCCCGCTGCTGACCATCGCCGCCGTCACGCTATGGCAGAGCGTCGGCTACACGATGGTGCTGTTCCTGGCCGGGCTGCAGGGCATCCCCGAGACGTTCCACGAGGCGGCGAAGATCGACGGGGCCGACGCGTGGCACCGGTTCTGGCGGATCACGCTGCCGCTGCTCGCGCCGACGACGCTGTTCGTGTCGGTGATGGCGGTGATCTCCGGGCTCCAGGCGTTCGGGCAGGCGTACATCATCACCAACGGCGGGCCGGGCGACGCCACCGACCTGTCGGTGTTCCACATCTTCAACGTCGCCTTCCGTGCCCGCGACTTCGGCTACGCCTCGGCGCAGTCGGTGCTGCTGCTGATCGTGATCGTCGCCTTCACGCTCGTCCAGCTCCGGGCCGGGCGGCGCGGGGAGGTGCAGTACTGATGCGGCGCGCGCTGCTCTACACGCTGCTGACCGTGGCCTCGCTGGTGATGGTGCTGCCGCTGCTCTACATGCTCTCGCTGTCGCTGCAGACCGAGGCCGAGACGCTGTCGGCCGAGGCCGTGGTGTGGCCGGAGTCGCCGCAGTGGGGCAACTACGCCGAGCTGTTCGCCCGGGCGCCGTTCGGCGACTTCATCGTCAACAGCCTGGTCGTGGCCGGCGGGATCACGCTGGCGCACCTGCTGTTCGACCCGCTGGTCGGGTACGTGTTCGCCAAGTTCCGCTTCCCGCTGCGCAACACGCTGTTCGTGGCGTTGCTGGCGACGCTGATGGTGCCGTTCTTCGTGCGGATGATCCCGCTCTACGTGCTGATGGCACACCTCGGGTGGATCAACACGTACCAGGGGCTGATCACGCCGTTCCTGATGGACGCGTTCGGGATCTTCCTCATGCGGCAGTTCATCCAGCCGATCCCGGACGACCTCATCCACGCCGCGCGCATCGACGGGGCGTCGGAGTTCGCCATCTACCGGCGGATCATCCTGCCGCAGACGCGCCCGGCGCTGGCCGTGCTCGGCCTGTTCACGTTCGTCTTCCAGTGGAACGAGTTCCTGTGGCCGCTGGTGGCGACCACGACGCCCGAGATGCGGACGATCCCCGTCGGGCTCACGCTGTTCAACCAGGAGTACTTCACGCTCTGGCACCTGACGGCCGCGGGCTCGGTGATCCTGTTCGTGCCCACCGCCGTCCTGTTCATCGTCACCCAGCGCTACTTCGTCCGCGGCATCGCGCTGACCGGCCTTCGTTAGGAGCTTCTTCTTGGCACGCCCGAACGTGATCGTGATCCTGACCGACCAGCAGCGGTGGGACACCGTCGGCCCCTTCACCCCCAACCTCGACAGGATGGCCAGGCACGGCACCCAGGCCACGGTCGCGCTCACGCCGCAGCCGGTGTGCGCGCCCGCCCGCGCCGCGCTGCAGACCGGGCGCTACCCGACGACGGTCGGGGTGCACCGCAACGGGCTCACGCTGCCGGCGGAGGAGCGCACGCTGGCCCACCGGTTCGGCGAGGCCGGCTACGCCACCGGGTACATCGGCAAATGGCACCTGGCCCAGGGCGACCCGGTGCCGCAGGATCAGCGCGGCGGCTACCGGAGCTGGCTGGCGGCCAACACGCTGGAGTTCACCTCCGACGCCTACCGGACGATCGTCTACGACGAGGCCGAGGAGCCCGTCTTCCTGCCCGGCTACCGCTCCGACGCGCTGGTGGACGCCGCCGTCCGGTTCGTCGCCGACCACCACGAGGAGCCGTTCTTCCTGTTCCTGTCGTTCCTGGAGCCGCACCACCAGAACGAGGTCGACAACTACCCGGCGCCCGACGGCTACGAGGAGCGCTATCAGGGCCGCTGGCTACCGCCCGACCTGGCGGCGCTCGGCGGCACCGCGCACCGGCATCTCGGCGGCTACCTCGGCCAGGTCAAACGGCTGGACGAGGGGCTGGGGCGGCTGCTCGACGCGCTGCGCAGCATGGAGCTGCTCGACGACACGATCGTGGCCTACACCTCCGACCACGGCAGCCACTTCAAGACGCGCAACGACGAGTACAAGCGGTCCTGCCACGACGCCTCGCTGCGGGTGCCGCTGGCCGTACGCGGTCCGGGCTTCGACGGCGGGGGCGCGATCGCACGGCCGGTCAGCACCCTCGACCTGCCGCCGACGCTGCTGGAGGCCGCCGGGCTGCCGGTGCCGGAGGACATGCAGGGGCGCTCGTTCCTGCCGCTGCTGCGCGACTCCCGCGCCGAGTGGCCCGGCGAGGTGTTCTTCCAGGTGAGCGAGTCGGAGGTGGGGCGCGGCATCCGCACGTCCCGGTGGAAGTACTACGCGGTGGCCGAGGACGCCGACCCGTGGCACGACGCCGGCTCGCCGCGCTACCGCGAGCAGGCCCTGTACGACCTCGACAGCGACCCGCACGAGCTGGTCAACCTGGCCGGGCTGCGCTCGCACCTGGAGGTGTCGGCGGAGCTGCGCGAACGGCTGCTGCGCCGGATCGCCGAGGCGGGCGAGCCCGAACCGGTCATCGACCCGGCCCCGGAACGCGACTCCGACGTGCTCGCCGATCCCGTCGTCCGCCTCGGCGGTCCCGCTCCGGCCCGATTCGGCCACCAAGCTCGCTAGGTTGGGGGGACGTGCGTCTGAGGGTTCGTGGGAAGGTGAGCAGTTTTGTCCATCTCTGTGCCCGCTGCCCGGGAGACGTCCCTGCACTTCCCCGCCGGATCGCTGGTGATCCTCACCGGCCTGCCCGGCGCGGGCAAGACCACGCTGCTGCGCCGCCTGTACGGCCTGACCGGGACCGAGAGCGGCCCGGTCACGGCGGGCGGCGCGGCGGTGATCGACTCCATGCAGTCACGCCTGCACTGGGCCGGCGGGCTGCGCTGGGCCCCGAAGCCGGTGCGGACGTTCGTGGTGTTCTGCACGCACCTGTGGCGGATTCGCGCGGCGGTGCGGGCCGGGCGGTCCGTGGTCGCCCACAACCGGGGCTGCGGCGCGTTCGTGCTGCGCGCGTTCGCCTGGATGGGCCGGCGGGGCGGCTTCCACCTGGTGTTGCTGGACGTCACGCCGGAGGTGGCGAAGGCGGGCCAGCACGCCAGGGGCCGCGTCGTGCCGGACCGGACGTTCGCCCGGCACCACCGCCGCTGCCACGCCCTGCTGGCGCGCGCCCGAGCGGGCCGGCCGGCGCCCGCTCACAGCGCCAGGGTCCTGGACCGGGCGGAGGCCGACCTGCTGGAGAGCATCCGCTTCGGCCGGCCGTGAGCTGGCGGCGGCTAGTGGCGGCGGGAGCGGAACCGGTCCAGGAACCGGCGTGCCTTGTGCTGGTTGCGGGGGTCTCGGGCCATCCGTTTGGCCTTCTCGATCGTCTGCCTGCCCTGGGGGCTGCGGAGGTAGGCGCGCACGCGGTCTATGAGGGTCATGCGCGCCCCCTACCCAGAACCGCGGGTCACACGCGGGTTATGCGCACGGCGTCGGCGATGACGTAACCCGGCGCGGAGGTCCAGCGGCTCACCCCCACCACGTTGTACGTGCCCGCGGCCAGCGAGAACGTGCCGAGCACGCGCCAGGCGCCGCCGCCCGAGCGCTGGTCCACGGTGACGGTCTGGTTGCCGCCCGCCGCGGCCACGATGTGCGGCGCGGCGCTGCTGTAGCCGGCGTTGGCCGGGTGCCACACCTCGACGCGGTAGCTGCCCGCGGCGGGGATCGCGGCCCGGAACCAGGCCGGGTCGCTGGCTGAGACCGGGTCGGCGAAGCGGTAGTCGGTGCCGTGGAGCTGCGGGGAGTAGGTGGAGGTGCCCCAGGCGGCGCTCGCGGTGAAGGCGGCGTCGGCGTTGTCGACGGTGACGCTGAAGGTCTCGCCGGAGCCGGTCACGGACCTGCCGGCGCTGGGGGCGCTCTCCTGGTGGGTGCGGGTGAGCGCGGTCACGTAGTAGGTGTAGGCGGTGCCGGGCGCGGCCGTGGTGTCGGTGTAGGCGGTCTTCGTCGTGGTGGCGACCAGGTTGCGGGCGTCGGCGAACGCGCACTCGCCGGCGGCTCCGGTGGTGCGGTAGATCGCGTAGTAGCGGGCGCCGGAGCCCTGGAAGGCCAGCGAGACGCCGTTCGTGACGCGGGTGGCCGAGGTGATCGACGGCGCGGCGGGCGCAGCGGCGGAGCCGCGGGCGGGCAGCAGCGCCGGCTTGCCGTAGTGGGCGGCGGCCAGCGTGGAGAACGAGCCGATGCGGTCGGCCCTGACGTCCTTGGCGCTGAAGTACACGTCGCCGGCGACCTCGGGGTGCAACCGGTTGACGTGCAGGTGGTCGCTCAGCTCGTTGCGGTCCTGCCAGGCGGCGTCCTGGCCGGAGGCGCCCGCGCGGTAGGCGGCCTGGCCGATGACGAGCTGGGTGCCGGTGCCCCGGACTACCTCGGCCCACCAGGCGGTCAGCACCTCGTACGCGGCCGTGCTGAAGCCGATGTGCCAGTAGATCTGCGGCGAGATGTAGTCCACCCAGCCCTGCTTGACCCAGCGGCGGCTGTCGGCGTAGATCGCGTCGTACGACTGGAGTCCGGAGGTGCGCGAGCCGAGCGGGTCGGCGGAGGCGTTGCGCCAGATGCCGAACGGGCTGATGCCGAACGTCACGTGCGGCTTGGCGGCGTGGATGCGCTGGTCGAGCTCGCGTACGAGGAGGTTGACGTTCTCGCGGCGCCAGTCGTGGATGTTCATCCCGCCGCCGTGCTGGGAGTACGCGGCCGAGTCCGGGATGGTCTGGCCGCTGACGGGATAGGGGTAGAAGTAGTCGTCGAGGTGGACGCCGTCGATGTCGTAGCGGCTGACCGCGTCCATGATCACGTCTTCGATGAAGTCGCGGACCTCGGGCAGGCCGGGGTTGTAGTAGAGCTTGCCGCCGTAGGCGAAGCGCCAGGCGGGGTTGCGGCGCGCCGGGTGGGTGGAGATCAGGCGGCTGGGGTCGTCGTGGTTGGCCACGCGGTAGGGGTTGAACCAGGCGTGCAGCTCCAGGTTGCGGGCGTGCGCCTCGGCGACCATGAAGGCGAGCGGGTCATAGCCGGGGTCGCGTCCCTGGGTGCCGGTGAGCCACTGCGACCACGGTTCCAGGCTGGAGGGCCAGAACGTGTCGGCGGTCGGCCGCACCTGGACGACCACGGCGTTCATCCGGCGCTGTACGGCCAGGTCGAGCCAGGAGCGGAACTCGGCCTGCTGGGCGGCCACGCTCAGTCCGGTGCGGCTGGGCCAGTCGATGTTGGCGACGCTGGAGATCCACATGGCCCTGAGCTGGCGCTTGGGCGTGGCGGGGTCGACGGTGCAGGCGGAGGAGGCCGCCGCGGGTGCGGTCGCGGGCGCCACGGCGCCGGCTAAGACGGCCAGCAGGGTCGTCAGGACGAGACGCAGAAGCGTGGTCACGAAGGGAAGTTTCAGCCGACTTCCCGTAGAGCGCAATAGTTTTCACCACATTGGCGGGGGCCCAACCTAGCCCGCCAGCCTCTTCGCGCGGGCGGAAAGTTTCCTTTAATACCTAAGTAATGTCAATTATCGACATCAGTCATGGAACGGCCTTACTGTGCGACCGATACCCCCCAACGAGGAGCGCCCATGACTCTCGCCCGAACGCGATTAGTGGCCCTCACGGCCGCGGTCATCACCTCCCTCATGGTCCTCGCAGGTCAGCCGGCCCTGGCCCAGCACACCGCCAACCCCCTGTCCGAAGCCTTCGACCGGGCAGCCGCCGCGCACGACGTCCCCCGGGACCTGCTCGTCGCGCTCGGATACGCCGAAACCCACCTCGACGGCCACAACGGCGAGCCCAGCGCCAGCGGCGGGTACGGCGTAATGCACCTGGTGAGCAACCCCACCAACAAGAGCCTCGAACAGGCCGCCGAACTCACCGGCCAGCCCGTCGCCAAGCTCCGCAAGGACGACGCGGCCAACATCCTCGGCGGCGCCGCCGTGCTCCGCGCCCACGCCGACAAGCTCGGCCTCGACGAGGCCGCCCGCGACGACATCGGCCGCTGGTACCAGGCCGTCGCCGCGTACGGCAACGCCACCTCGCCCGAGCTGTCCCGCCTGTACGCCGACGCCGTCTACGAGAGCCTCGGCCTCGGCCTCCAGGCGCGCGGCGTGACCGTCGCCCCGCAGGAGGTCACCGCCGACCGAGGCGCGCTGGCCGACGCCCGCGACCTGAACGCGCAGGCCACCGTGGCCAGCGCCGACTACCCGCCCGCCGCCTGGGTCGCCGCCAACTCCGGCAACTACACCGCCTCCAGCCGCGAGTCCAGCTACAACATCGACCGGGTGATCATCCACGTCACCCAGGGCTCGTACGCCGGCACCATCTCCTGGTTCCAGAACCCGAGCGCCAACGTCTCGGCCCACTACGTGATCAAGTCCTCCAACGGCGCCGTCACCCAGATGGTCCGCGACAAGGACATCGCCTGGCACGCGGGCAACTGGACGTACAACACCCGGTCCATCGGCATCGAGCACGAGGGCTGGGTCGACGACGCCTCCTGGTTCACCGACGCCATGTATCGCGCCTCGGCCGCCCTGACCAAGCACCTGTGCGACAAGTACGGCATCCCGAAGACCCGTACCGGCATCATCGGCCACAACGAGGTACCCGGCGCCACGCACACCGACCCGGGCCGGCACTGGAACTGGACCACGTTCATGAACTACGTCAACGGCGGAGGCGGCACTCCGACGTGGACCACGACCGTGGACAACTCCAGCTCCGGCTTCACCGCCAGCGCCAACTGGGGCACCTCGGCCTACTCCAGCCAGCGGCACGGCACCGACTACCGCTTCGCCGAACCGGTCGCCGCCAGCGACCCGGCCTGGTACTCGGCCGCCATCCCGAGCGCCGGCACGTACCGGGTGGAGGTCTGGTATCCCAGCGATCCGGGATACAACAGCTCGGCCCCGTACATCGTGGCCACGGCGGGCGGCAACCAGACCGTGTACGTCGACCAGAGATCCGGAGGAGGCGCCTGGCGCAGCATCGGCACCTTCTCGCTCAACGCGGGAACGCAGAACGTGGTGGGCGTCAGCAGATGGACGTCCGGCACCGGGCTGGTGATCGCGGACGCGGTCCGCATCTCGCGCGTCTGAGTCCTGAAGTGAAGTCCCCGGCCCGTGCGCGGGCCGGGGGCTTCACCGCTCCCACCTGCGGGTTTGACGTCGGCGGGGGCGGAAAGATCCCTCTGAGTGAGCGAGGCGATACTCCGGGCGGAAGGGCTGACCAAGTCCTTCCCCGGCGTGCGCGCGCTGGACGGGGTCGATCTGAGCCTGCGCGCGGGCGAGGTGCACGTGCTGCTCGGCGAGAACGGCGCCGGGAAGAGCACGCTGATCAAGATCCTGTCCGGCGCGTACCGGCCGGACGAGGGCCGCGTGCTGATGGACGGGCGGCCGGTGGAGATCCGCGACGCCGGTGACGCGCGGCGGCTCGGCATCTCGACCATCTACCAGGAGTTCAACCTGGTGCCGGACCTGTCGGTGGCGGAGAACCTGTCGCTGGGCAGGCTGCCGCGCCGGTTCGGGCTCGTCGACACGGCCGCGATGCAGCGCCGGGCCCGCGAGCTGCTGGAGCGCGTGGACGTGCGGGTCGACCCGCGCACGCCGGTCCGCAGGCTGGGCATCGCCCGCATGCAGATGGTGGAGATCGCCAAGGCGCTGTCGCTGGACGCCCGGGTGCTGATCATGGACGAGCCGACGGCGGTGCTCACCACCGGCGAGGTCGGCAAGCTGTTCGCGATCGTCCGGCGGCTGCGCGACGAGGGCGTGGCGATCGTGTTCATCACCCACCACCTGGAGGAGATCGCCGAGATCGGCGACCGGGTGACGGTGCTGCGCGACGGCCGCTCGGTGGCCGAGGTGCCCGCAGGCACGCCGCAGGACGAGCTGGTCAGGCTCATGGTGGGCCGGCCGGTCGACCAGCAGTTCCCACGCCGCCCGGCCGAGCTGGGCGAGCCGCTGCTCAGCGTGCGCGGGCTGACCCGCAGGGGAGCGTTCGACGACGTCTCGTTCGAGGTGCGGGCGGGCGAGGTGGTGGGGCTGGCCGGGCTGGTGGGCGCGGGCCGCACCGAGGTCGCCAGGGCGGTGTTCGGCGCCGACCGCTACGACGCCGGCGAGGTGTTCGTGCGCGGGCGCCGGCTGCCGCCGCACGACGTGCACGCCGCGATGGAGGCCGGGCTCGGGCTGGTGCCGGAGGACCGCAAGGGGCAGGGCCTGGTCCTGGGCGCCGGCATCGGCGAGAACCTGGGGCTGGTCACGCTGCGCGACGCCACCAGGGCCGGGTTCGTGGACCTGAAGGGCCAGCGCACCGCGGCGGCCCGGGTCGCCGAGCAGCTCGGCATCCGCATGACCGGCCTCGACCAGGAGGTCCGCACGCTGTCGGGCGGCAACCAGCAGAAGGTCGTCATCGGCAAGTGGCTCGCCGCCCAGGCGGGCGTGCTCATCCTGGACGAGCCGACACGCGGCGTCGACGTGGCCGCCAAGGTCGAGATCTACCAGCTCGTCAACGCCCTCACCGACTCGGGGCACGCGGTGCTGATGATCTCCAGCGATCTGCCGGAGGTGCTCGGGATGAGCGACCGCATCCTCGTCATGGCGCGCGGCCGGCTCGTCGGCGAGCTGCGCGCCGACGAGGCCACCCAGGACGGCGTGATGGCGCTGGCCGTCACCGACGTGGCGGGCTCTCGTGCGGAGTAAGCAGGGCGGGACCGACAGCCGGTCGTCGGCCTGGCTCGCCGAGAACGGCGCGATCGCCGCGCTGGTCGTGCTCGTCATCGCGCTGTCGCTGCTGTCGTCCGACTTCCTCAGCCTGACGAACCTGCTCAACGTGGGCGTGCAGGCGGCCGTGACCGCCATCCTGGCGTTCGGCTCCACGTTCGTCATCGTCACCGGCGGCATCGACCTGTCGGTCGGCTCGGTCGCGGCGCTGTCGGCGATCACGCTGGCGTGGACGGCCACCGAAGGCGGCCTGCCGTGGCCGGCCGCCGTCGTGCTCTCGCTCGCCACCGGCGTGGCGTGCGGGCTGGTCAACGCCGTCCTGATCGCGTACGGGAAGCTGCCCCCGTTCATCGCCACGCTGGCCATGCTCGGCATCGCCCGCGGCCTGGCCCTGGTCATCTCCCAGGGCAGCCCGATCTCCATGCCGGAGGCGGTCTCCCACCTGGGCGACACCGTCGGCCGGTTCCTGCCGATCCCGGTCCTGGTGATGCTCGTCATGGGCGTCGTCGCCGCGATCATCCTCAATCGGACCTTTCCCGGCCGGGCCATGTACGCGATCGGCGGCAACGAGGAGGCCGCCCGGCTGTCCGGGATCAAGGTCAGCCGGATCAAGCTCATCACCTACGCGCTGTCCGGCGCGTTCGCGGCGGTCGCCGGCGTCGTGCTGGCCAGCCGGCTGGCCTCGGCGCAGCCGCAGGCGGCGGCCGGCTACGAGCTCGACGCCATCGCGGCCGTCGTCATCGGCGGCGCGAGCCTGTCGGGCGGCAAGGGCCGGGCGCTCGGCACGCTCGTCGGCGCGCTCATCCTGGCCGTGCTGCGCAACGGGCTCAACCTGCTGTCGGTCTCGGCGTTCTGGCAGCAGGTGGTGATCGGCGTGGTCATCGCGCTGGCCGTCCTCGTCGACACCCTGCGCCGCCGGGGAACGAACTAGAAAGGCACGATCATGCGGATTCCCGCGATAGTCATGGCGCTCGCGCTCGGCCTGGCCGCGTGCGGCGGCGGGGGCGGCGACGGGCTGGAGCTCGGCATGTCCGTCTCGACGCTGAACAACCCGTACTTCGTCCAGCTCCGCGACGGCGCCCAGGAGCAGGCCGACAAGCTCGGCGCGACGCTCACCGTCACCGACGCCCAGAACGACGCCTCCCAGCAGGTGAACCAGGTCCAGAACTTCACCAGCCAGAACATGAAGGCGATCATCCTCAACCCGGTCGACTCCGACGCGGCGGCGCCCGCCGTCACCGCGGCCGAGCGCGTCAACGTGCCGGTGATCGCGGTGGACCGCGGCGTCAACGGCGTCGAGGTGGCGCAGACCGTCGCCTCCGACAACGTGGCCGGCGGCAAGCTGGCCGCCCAGGAGCTCGCCAAGCAGATGGGCGAGCAGGGCCAGGCCGTCGTCCTCCAGGGCACCCCGGGCACCTCCGCCTCCCGCGACCGCGGCCGGGGCTTCGAGGAGGGCATCAAGGCGTTCCCGAACATCCAGGTCGTGGCCCGGCAGCCGGCCGACTTCGACCGGGCCAAGGGCCTGGACGTGATGACGAACCTGCTCCAGTCCCACCCGGACGTCACCGGCGTGTTCGCCGAGAACGACGAGATGGCGCTGGGCGCGATCCGGGCGCTCGGCAGCCGGGCCGGCAAGCAGGTCAAGGTCGTCGGCTTCGACGGCACCCCGCACGGCCTGACCGCGGTCAAGGACGGCACCCTCGCCGCCACCATCGCCCAGCAGCCGAGGCTGCTCGGCCAGCAGGCGGTGGAGGCGGCGGTCAAGCTCGCCAGGGGAGAGCAGGTGGAGAAGACGGTGGCCGTCCCGGTCAAGGTGGCGACCAAGGCGAACGTCGGGGAGTTCGAGACGTCCTGACCCCGGTCAGGTGCGGCGGTAGCGCGACTCGCCGAAGCAGTAGCCGGCGAACAGCATCAGCCCCACGGCCACCAGCACCAGCAGCCACGGCCCGACGGGGGTGTCGGCGAACGCGCGGAGCGTCGCGTCGATGCCGCCCGCCTTGTCCGGGTCGTGGGTGAGGGCCGCCTGGACGACGAAGATCCCGGCCAGCCCGGCGATGGCGCCGCGCGCCAGGTAGCCGGCCACGCCGAGCTTCTCCATCACCGAACGGGTGCGCGGCGACATGCGGCCCAGTTCGAGCTCCTCCCGGAACTTCTTGGTCACGCCCTGCCGGATCCAGTAGACGCCCAGCGCGACGATGCCCAGGCCGATCACGCCGACGAGCAGCTGCCCGGCGGGCAGGTCGAGCAGCTTGCCGGTGACGTCCTGCGACTTCTGGTCCTCCGAGGCGGCGCGGCCCACCGTCAGCACGCTCCACAACGTGAAGACGATCAGCGCGTACACGACCGTCTTGCAGGCCGCCTCGGCCCGGTCCAGCGGGCGCAGGTGGCCGAACAGCACCTCGGACGCCTGCCACAGAGCCAGCGCGGCGAAGCCCGCCACCATCACCCACAGCAGCACGGAGCCGAACGGCAGCTCCGCCACCGTGGTGATCGCGCCGCCCTTGTCGGCCTGCTCTCCCCCGCTGCCGAGCGCGATCTGGATCGCGAGCACGCCGATCAGCGCGTAGAGCACGCCCCGGCAGGCCAGCCCCACACGGGCGAGCCTGTCGAGCGCGGGGGTGTCCGCGGCCCTTCTGGCCGCGGCCCTGGCGTTCTGCGCGGTAGTCAAGGGGTCCTCCTCGGGGGTCGGGGGACCTCCACCTGCCCGCGAACGCGTCATCTAGGCGTGAGCACCCACTGCCAGCCCTCCTCCTCGGCCCGCGCGTCGTGGTCGCCGGTGAGCCGCACCACGTCCCGGCCGTCCACGCTGACCAGGGCGAGAGCGGCGCGGAACTCGTTCTCGCAGGCGCCGGCGCAGGCGAGGGCCAGCGCGTGCCCGTCGTCGGCCCAGGCGAGGAGCTGGAGGACCCGCTGCCGGCCGACGACCGCGCCCGTCCGCCTGTCGGTGATCGAGGTCGGCAGGCCGGGGTCGCCCAGCACCAGCCTGCCGTCCGGTGACACCTTCGACAGCCCGCCCTGGCTGACCAGGTCGGGCGGCGCGGCCTGCGGCGTGCCGTCCGGGCTGTGGTAGAGCCTGCCGGGGCTGGTGTCGACCGGCGTCCAGATCAGCGAGCCGTCGAGGCTCCAGCCCAGGTCCTGGCGCGTGTTGCCGTTGCCGGGTTGCGCGCCTCGCTCCAGTGGCGGCATGGCGTGGAACTCGACCGTGCCCGCGGGCACGTCGGCGATGACGTAGCCGGTGCGGGCGCTGGGAGGAAGCAGCCGGCTGTTCGGCCCGTTCCGCTGCCAGGTGTCCGGGTAGTCGGCGTAGCTCGTGGCCAGCAGCCGCGTGCCGTCGGGCGACCAGGAGAGCGACGCGACGTCCCGGCCCAGGTCGATCCAGGTGATGAACTGCCGCGTCTCCATGTCGAGGATGCCGGCCCGCCGGCCCATCACGTCCCCTTCGAGCACCGCCGCCACCCGCAGGCCCGGCGCCACGTCGAGCCAGGCGTACGACGTCCGCTCGTAGCCGCCGGTACGCGGGTCGTACAGCCACCAGGTGCGCCGCAGCCGCTCCCGGTCGCCGCCGAGCTTCTCCACCCGGTGCGTGCAGTACGCCGAGACCGCCACCCGGCCGGCGGCCACCAGCTTCGTCGGCCGCATGCTGCCCGGGTCGCCGCGCACGTCCGTGGGCGCGGGCGAGGGCCGGGGCGGCAGCGTGACCCCGTCGGCGGGCCGCACGGTCGCCGGCCGGCCCGTCAGCACGACCGCGACCACAGCGACCGCCACCGCGAAGGCCAGCACCGCAGCCGCGACGGCGGGCTTCCTGGAGCGCTTGCGCAGCGCCCGGTCGGCCAGGTCGTGCGGCACCCGGGCCTGCCCGGCCCACTCCCGCATCGTCTCCCTCAGCAGCCTGCTCATACGGCGGCCTCCAGTTCCTGTGCGAGCTCCGGGGCGAGCTGCCGCAGCCGGGCCAGCGAGCGGTGCGCGGTGCTCCTGACCGTGCCGACCGAACAGCCGAGCAGCCGCGCCACCTCGTGGTCCGGCAGGTCCTCGAAGTAGCGCAGCACCAGGACCGCGCGCTGCCGGGCGGTGAGCCTCGCCAGCGCGTCCCGCAGCACCAGGCGCAGCTCGCTCTGATGGGTACGGTCGAGTCCCGGCATGTCGGGCACCGCGTCCCGGACGACCTCGCCGCGCCGCACCGCCGTACGCCACCAGCTGATGTTCTGCCGGTACATGGTCTGCCGGGCGTAGGCCTCCGGCGCCGCCACCCGCCGCCACCGGCCCGCCAGCTTCGCCAGCGCCGCCTGCACCAGATCCTCCGCCGCGTGCTGGTCCCCGCCGGTGAGCAGGAAGCCGAGCCGCATCAGCGCGGGCGAGCGCGCGGCGACGAACTCGCGGAAGACCCTTTCGTCCTCGGCGTCCACGTCACCTCCCAGAGATCGTCCTTCGTCCCTGAGACGCTCCCGAACGCGCCCCACTATGCCTCTTGTGGGATTTTCGTGGGCCTAGCGTGGCATTACCCCGGGTAGTCACGCACGTACGGCCCGCGTACTAGGGGGAACCAGGTGACGATCCACAAGCCGTCCAGCGGCGAGCCGCTGACCTCGCCGCTCGCCCCGGTCAAGAGCCACCGCACCGGGGCGGTGCTGGTCAGGTGGATGACCACGACGGACCACAAGGTCATCGGGTACCTGTACCTGATCACCTCGTTCGGGTTCTTCCTGGCGGCCGGGGTCATGGCGCTGCTCATCCGGGCCGAGCTCATGCAACCCGGCCTGCAACTGGTGAACACGGTGCAGTACAACCAGCTGTTCACCATGCACGGCGCGATCATGCTGCTGCTGTTCGCCACGCCGCTGTTCGCCGGGTTCGCCAACGTGATCATGCCGTTGCAGATCGGCTCGCCCGACGTGGCCTTCCCCCGGCTCAACATGGTCAGCTACTGGCTGTTCCTGTTCGGCGGGCTGATCGCCGTGGCCGGGTTCTTCACGCCGGGCGGGGCGGCCGACTTCGGCTGGTTCGCCTACACGCCGCTGTCGACGTCGGAGTACACGCCGACCGTCGGCGGCGACTACTGGATCATGGGCCTGGTGCTCAGCGGCCTCGGCACCATCCTCGGGTCGGTGAACTTCTTCACCACCATCGTGTGCATGCGGGCGCCGGGCATGACGATGTTCCGGATGCCGATCTTCACCTGGAACGTGCTGCTGACCAGCATGCTCGTGCTCATGGCGTTCCCGGTGCTGGCGGCGGCACTGCTGGCGCTGGAGGCCGACCGGCGGCTCGGCACGCACATCTACGACCCGGAGAACGGCGGGCCGATCCTGTGGCAGCACCTGTTCTGGTTCTTCGGCCATCCTGAGGTGTACATCATCGCGCTGCCGTTCTTCGGCATCGTGACCGAGGTGCTGCCCGTGTTCAGCCGCAAGCCGATCTTCGGCTACATCGGGCTGGTGGCCGCCACCATCGCGATCGCCGGGCTGTCGATGACGGTGTGGGCGCACCACATGTTCCCCACCGGGCAGGTGCTGCTGCCGTTCTTCTCGTTCATGACGTTCCTCATCGCGGTGCCCACAGGTGTGAAGTTCTTCAACTGGATCGGCACCATGTGGCGGGGGCATCTGACGTTCGAGACGCCGATGCTGTTCGCGATCGGGTTCCTGGTGACCTTCCTCCTCGGCGGGCTGACCGGCGTCATCCTGGCCTCCCCGCCGCTCGACTTCCACATCAGCGACACGTACTTCGTCGTCGCGCACTTCCACTACGTGGTCTTCGGCACCGTCGTGTTCGCCATGTTCGCCGGGTTCTACTTCTGGTGGCCCAAGATGACCGGGCGCATGCTCAACGACCCGCTCGGCAAGGTCCACTTCTGGATGCTGTTCATCGGCTTCCACACCACGTTCCTGGTGCAGCACTGGCTCGGCGTGGCCGGGTTCCCGCGCCGCTACGCCGACTACAGCGCCGTCGACGGGTTCACCGACCTCAACCTCATCTCCTCGCTGGGCGCGTTCCTGCTCGGGCTGTCGACGCTGCCCTTCATCTACAACGTGTGGATCACCGCGCGGCGGGCGCCCCGCGTGACCGTCGACGACCCGTGGGGCTACGGCGGCTCGCTCGAATGGGCGACCTCCTGCCCGCCGCCCCGGCACAACTTCACCTTCATGCCCGCGATCCGCTCCGAACGGCCCGCCTTCGACCTGCACTACCCGCACACCTCCGGGCGCGACGACTGACCCCTACTTTGGTCACCCCGGCCGATACGGATGACCGATCGTCCGCCGGGGCCCGCGTGCCTAGCGTTGCCGGCATGCGGAAAACCATCCAGGTCGTGGGGCTCGTCCTCGCGCTCCAGGGCGCCAGCGGGGCCATCGACCACCTCGCCGTGCAGCCGTTCTTCGGCGTCTTCCTGAACTTCTTCAACCGGGTGATCATCCCCCGGGTCGACATCCTGACCGGGTACGAGCTCTTCGCCAACCTCGCCCTGGCCGCGATCGGGGTCGTGCTCGTCATCGCGGCCGAGCGCGCCCCCGCCTGACCCCCCGCCGCGTCAGGCCGGCCGTGTCGGCGTGGTCCGTCCAGGTGCCCGCGCCCAGGAACGGCGGCAGCCCGTTCGACGGCAGCGGCGTCGGCGGGTTCGCGGCCGGGGCCGGCCAGCCCGCACAGCCGAGGCGGTGCCACACGCCCATGTCCGGCAGGTTCGGCGAGAGCCGCCGGCCGAAGCGCCGCGCGATAGCCGGCGCAGCCCGCGTGACGCAGGACGGCACCCCCGAGGCCGCGCCCTGGGGCTACCGGGCGACCGGCGCCCGTTCCGCCAGCACCACCGGCGCCGACAGCACCGAGTGACGCTCACCCTCCCGGCCCGCCAGCACCGACACGAACGCGTGCTTGCCACACTCCGTCGTGCACCCCACCAGCACCGAAAGCTGGAACACCCCCGCCCGCAACGGCTCCGCCCGAACCTCCGCCCGGCCGTGCAACGCCTCCCAGCCGCGCAACACCGCGCCCGCCCTGCCGCTCACGTCGATCAGCCACACGGCCTCCTGATCGGCGGGGACGTCCACCTCCATCACGCTCGGCGCCGCCACCAGCTCACCCAGCGTCACCCCGGACACGGCCACCTCACGCTCCCGCGACTCCTGCCCCGCCAGATAGCGGACACCGTCGACGGTCAACTCCGGCGCCGGCTCCAGCTCGTCACCCCGAGCACGAGCCACCTCACGGGTCACCACCTGCAGGAACCGTACGCGCACGTCCACGGTGTCGGCCGGGCCGGCCTCGATCAGGCACTGGGTCCGCGTCTGCCACGGATGGTCGTCCATCGTCAGCCCCGTCCGATACATCACTGTGTGTAACCGACATACCGCACAACGTTCCCCGGCAAACCCGGTCACGTCACCGCGACGATCTTCGCCTCCACCAGCTCCCCGCCGTCCACCTCCAACACCCCCACCGTCCCGTACGGCTGCCGCCGCCGATCCGTCGGCGACCCGGGATTGAAGATCCGGAACTCGCCGGCTGACTCGTCCAACGGAATGTGCGAATGCCCGAACACCACCAGATCCGCCGCCGGGAACCGCCGCCGCATCCGCCCCAGCCTGCCCTTCGCCGGGCCGCTGTCGTGGATCATCCCCACCCGCAACCCGGCCAGCTCCAGCTCCAGCGTCTCCGGCGCCACCACGTCCGGGCCGTCGTTGTTCCCCTTGACCACGTGCACGGGCGCGTACTCGGCCAGCTCGTCCAGCACCGGCCGCACGCACACGTCCCCGGCGTGCAGGATCACCTCCGCACCACGCAACTGCTCGGCCACGCGCGGCGGACACGACCGCCAACGCCGCGGGCCGTGCGTGTCGGCCAGCACCACCACCCTCATCCCCTGCCCTTACCCCCAACGGCAAGGTCCTCGCCCACGGCGCTCCGCGCTCCCCTGCTCGGGCTCCCTCCAGTGGGGGGCCCAGCCCCCCACACCCCCGGCAAGGGGCCTCCCGGCCCCCTGCAGCCCCGGCGTGGACCGGGGCGCTCGGTCCAGAGGGACCGGCCACCCGGCAGCACCCGCTCACGGGGGTGACGGAGTCAGCGGGCCGGGCCCTCGACCCACGGCGGACCGAGACGGGCCCTCGCCCCAAGGCGGACCGGCCACCCGGCCGTGCCCGCCCACGCGGAATCCCGGAGGCCAGCATGCCGGGCAAGGCACTCGACCCAAGCCGGACCGAGACGGGCCTTCGCCCCCGAGGGGGACCGGCCACCCGCCAGCACCCGCTCACGCGGAATCCCGGAGCCCTACAGGCGGGGCCGGACGCTCGGGCCAGGGGGACCGGCCGCCCCGGGCCGGGCGCTCGGCTCGGAGGGACCAGGTCGCAGAACCCGGTCGCCTGGGTTCGCGGGCTGCCCCTAGCAGTCATGGCCCTGGCCGGGCGGGTGCGGTTTTCGGTGGGTCAGCTACCCGCGGGAGAAGGCCGGCCGGGGCGGTCGGCATCGTCCCAGAGCGGGTCGTCGACGACCACGCAGGGCTTGACCTGGCCTTCGACCACGTAGGCCGCGAGCTGCCACTGGACCGCCGGCTTCGCCGCCTCGGCGGCCCCGTCGTTCCTCTCGGTGAACGCCATCACCAGGGTCTGCCCGGTGCCGACGTGCCGGGGGTCGATGGTGAGCCCCTTACCGGGACGCAGGCGTACGGCCTTGTCCGATGCGGAGCCCTCCCACTCCTCCGGGGACGCGCCGCCGACGATCTTGCCCCTGTTCCCCTCGCAGGACTTGCCGGGCTTGAGGTACGTGATGTCGGCGGGTACCTTCAGCCTTTCCAGGTCCCGTTCCAGCTTGTCGGCGTCCCTGAACTCGTTGAGCTGGACGTTGATCGTGCCGTCGGCGTTCTCGGCCACGGCGTACGCGGGCTGCTCCGACCCGGTCAGCAGCGGCACCGCGATCGCCGTGACCGCGGCCAGGCCGGCCACCGCCGCCCCGGTGAACAGGCGGCGACGGGTGCGGTGACGCCGTTCGGCACGGGCGGTCATCTCGGCTTTGAGCTCCATCAGTATCTGCTCCTCGAATCTCATCCTGGTGCTCCCTCCATGACCAAGGGCAGTGCCTGCAGCTTGCGGCGGGCGCGGTGCAACCGCACCTTGGCGGTCCCCGGCCGGATGCCGAGGGCGATCGCCGCTTCGGTGACCGTGAGCTGGTCGACGACCACCAGTTCCAGCACGGCGCGTTCGCGTTCGGACAGGTCGGCCATGGCCTTGAAGACCTCCCTGGCCGATCTCTCGGCGTCGATGCGTTCTTCGAGCCTGGCTAGGTCGTCGGTGTCCAGGACGCGGCGGCCGCCCACGCGGTTCGTCAGCCGCGACTCCTTGAATGCCCGGCGCCGCTCGCTCGACAGCGTGTTGCGCGCCACGCCGTACAGCCATGCCTGTTCGGGCCCGAGCCCGGGCTGGTAGGTGCGGGCGGAGTCGAGCACCGCCAGGAACACCTCGGCCACGAGATCGGCGACCGTGTGCGGATCGTCGACCCGCCGAGCGAGGAAAAGGGTGATCGCGTCGACGTGCCGCCGGTAGAAGGCTTCGAACGCCACCTGATCTGTAGCGATCTCCGCCCGTTTGCGATGCACCGGCATGCTCCCTTCGTCATCTGACATCCCCTTTTGGGCAGAACCGCGCGAAGGGTTACACCGCGAAGGGTGACGAAGGCGGCGCTTCTCTCGTCACCCCCCGAGCGTCCGGGTGCGGGTCCGGGGCCTCATGGGATGACCCTGCTGTCGAACCCGGCGCGCAGCAGCGACTCGTAGGCGCCGCGTACGGCCGGCGGGATCTCCTGCTCGACGCTGTAGCCGCGGGCCGGGTACTCGATGACCCGCTGGAGGTCGCCCACCAGCATGTCGATGACCAGTTCGCCGTCGCCGATCGCCCGGACGTACGCGTCGAGGCGCTGGGCCCCCGAGGCGCACACCACCTCGACCTCGGGCCACACCTTGCGGGTCGTGGCGTAGGCCCGGCGTTCCATGTACGGCTTGGAGATGAGCATCACCGAGCGGGGGCGGATGCCGGCCTCGTGCAGGACCCGGCGGGACAGGACGATGTTCTCGCTGGTGTTGGTGGCTCGCGGTTCGAGGAGGATGGCCTCGTCGGGCACGCCGAGCCCGATCGCGTGCTCCCGGTAGTGGACGGCCTCGCCGCGGGGGAAGCGGGCGGCGGTGGTCGGCGTGGTGGCGCCCGAGAAGACCAGGCGCGGGAACCAGCCTGCGTGGTGGAGCGCCGCCGCGGTGGACGCGACGCCCAGGTCGTGGCTGCCCAGGCCGATCGCGGCGTCGCAGTGGCGCAGCGGGTGGTGCATCTGGAGGTAGTCCCAGAGCAAGCCGGCCTGCCTCCACTGCTCGTCGGTGATGCCCGCCAAGGCTGCTCCCGGTCCTCGTGGTCAGGTTCCTTCCAAGGGCTCGTGGCCGTGTCCATGATGGCACCGGCGATCTACGGACACCCGTGAGCGGCCCGCGGGCCGGCCGGCTTCCACCGCAACCGGGTCCCATCTTGAGCGGCCGCTCAGGATGCGTAGGCTCCACCTCAGAACGTTCAGCGCGATTCGGAGCGGCGGAAGCACGTGGGCATCTCGGTCGAGGACAAGGAGGCCGGCGGGGCGCCGCCGCGCCGCCGTCGGCGCAGCCGCTGGCTGTCGTGGACGGTCGTGGCGTGCCTGGCCGGGTGGGCGGTGGTGCGCGTGGGCGGGCTGGAGGCCGGCTCGTTCCTGACGCAGCTCGTGACCGTGACGCCGCTCGGCGCGGTGCTGTCGCTGCTGGTGGCGCTGCTGGTGGTGCGGCGCAACCGGCCGGCGGCGCTGGTGGCTCTGGTGGCGTGCGTGCTGATGGCGGCCGTGGTGGCGCCGAGGGCGTTCGCCGTGGGCGAGCGGCCGGTGGGCGGCGTGCCGTTCAGGGTGCTGACGATCAACCTGTTCGGGCGGGCGGACCCGCAGGCGGTGGTGGAGCTGGTGCGGCGGCTGCGGCCGGACGTGTTCAGCGCGCTGGAGCTCACGCCGCGCGCGGTGGCGGCGCTGGACGCGGCGGGCCTGGCGGAGCTGATGCCGCACCGGGTGCTGGAGGCGGACCACGGCGCCACGGGCAGCGGGCTGTACGCGCGGCATCCGCTGACGGCGTTGCCCGATCTGTTCACGCCGATCGGGCACAACATGCCGGCCGCCGCGCTGACGCTGCCCTCGGGCGGCAGGGTGGAGGTGGTGGCCGTCCATCCGAACCCGCCGCTGGGCCGGAAGACGGCAGGCTGGTACGCGTCGCTGGCCGCCCTGCCCGGGCTGTCGCCGGACGCGGTCCGGGTGCTGGCGGGCGACTTCAACGCGAGCCTGGACCATCGCGCCTTCCGTGAGCTGCTCGACCGTGGCTACGTGGACGCCGCCCGGCAGGTGGGCATGGGGCTGACGCCGACGTGGCCGAACCGGGCCGTGCCGCCGTTCATCACGATCGATCACGTGCTGGCCGACGAGCGGGCCGGGGTGCGCGAGGTCCAGGTGGTTGACGTGCCGCGTACGGACCACCGGGGGGTTTACGCGGAGCTTAGGCTGCCCGGCTAGACTCGCCCGCATGAAGTGGCGACATTGATTCGTTGACGGAAGCCCGTCCCGGCTGGCGGGCACGCTTTATCTTTACTCGTTCCTGGATGAGTTCGTCCTGCTCTATCCGGTCTATGCGCTGCTGTTCAGCGAGACCGGGTTGTCCGTGGCCGAGACCACCTCGCTGTTCGTGATCTGGTCGGTCACCGGGCTGTTGCTGGAGGTGCCCTCCGGCGCGCTGGCCGACGTGCTCTCCAGACGGTTGCTGCTGTGCGTGGGGCCGCTGCTGGCCGCCGCGGGCTTCGCGCTGTGGGTGATCTTCCCGTCCTACTGGGTGTTCGCCGCCGGGTTCGTGCTGTGGGGCGTGCGTGGCGCGCTCACGTCCGGCTCGCTGGAAGCCCTGGTGTACGAGGAGCTGGAGCGCGCCGGCGAGGCCGAGCGCTATGCCGGGCTGATGGGCCGGGCCTCCTCGGTGGGGCTGGCGGCGACGGCTTCGGCGATCGGGCTGGCGATCCCGGTGTTCGCCGTGGGCGGTTATCCGGTGGTGGGCGCGGCCAGTGTCGTGGCCTGCCTGCTGTGCTCGCTCGCCGCCCTGGCGTTCCCCGAGCATCGCGCGGCCACGGCGGCCGGCGACGAGGACGACGAGCCCGGCTACTGGGCGGTGCTGAAGAGCGGGCTGTCGGAGGCGCGCGGCAACCGTCACGTGTCGAGGTGGCTGGTCCTGTCGGCCGTGGCGGGAGCGATCTGGGGCGCGCTGGAGGAGTACGTCCCGTATCTCGGCAAGGAGCTCGGGACGCCGGTCGCCTGGGTGCCGGCGCTCGTCCTGCTGGTGTGGGCCGCGGCCACGGCCGGCGGGCTGCTGGCGGGCCGGGCCGAGCGGGTGGCGGAGCGGCCGTTCGCGGTGATGCTGCTGGCCGCGGCGCTGGCGCTGGCGGGCGGCGCGCTGAGCGGGGAGCTCGCCGGGTTCGCGCTGATCGCGCTGGCCTTCGGGGCGTTCCAGCTCGCCGACGTGGTGGCCGACGCGCGGCTCCAGGAGAGCATCGACGGGCCGAGCCGCGCCACCGTGACGTCCGTCGCGGGGCTCGGCAAGGAGGCGGTCACGCTGCTCGTCTACGCGTCGTACGGCGCCGCGTCGACGATGGCGGGCCACGGCCTGACGTTCGCCCTGTTCGCGGTGCCGTACGTGGTCGTCGCGCTGGTGTGGGGACGCAAGAGCCCGCGCCCCTGATGGAGGGCAGGGGCGCGGGCGGTCGGGCGGGCGGCGTCAGCAGCCGCGGACGGCGAAGGCGAGGAACTGCGTCACCTCGCGCTCGTCGAAGTTGTCGTCGGAGCCGGCGACGAGCGTGCACTCGCCGGTGCGCAGCCGGGGACCCCAGGCCAGGCCCTCCAGGTTCTGCACCGGCCCGCGCAGGTCGCTGAAGTCGTAGACCAGCCGCTTGCGGACCGGGCGGTACGACCGGCCGTCCGCGAGGCTCCGCCGGGGCAGCACGTCGGTCGCGCCGCGCAGGTCGATCTCGTACAGCTTGACCCGGTAGTCCACGCCCTCGATCCAGGAGCGTTCCAGCGCCAGGTAGCGGTGGTCGTCGATGGCGAGGAGCTCGGAGACGCCGCTGTCGGTCGCGCCGGTCGGCGGCACGGGCGCGGCCGGGAGCGGGTCGATCGGGTAGGCGTACTGGCCGAGCAGGTGGCCGTCGCGGTTCCAGACGGTGATCCTGGCCGGGGCGCCGCGCTCCACGGTGGGCGGCTGCCCGTCCTCGTAACGCGGTCCTTCGGCCACGGCGGCGATCGTGCGCGGGCCGAGCGCCAGGCCCTCGAAGCCGAAGTTGCGCCGGGGGCCGCTGTCGGTGGTGGTCAGCCGGAGGTTGCGCGGGATCGGCAGGGAGCCGAGGTGGCGGCCCTGGCGGTCCATGCGGCGCACGAAGAGCTGGGAGACGGGGATGTCCGGGTTGCGCGTGTCGGGCCGGTCGCCTTCGTGTCCCCAGACCAGGTGGCGGGTGCGCCGGTCGAAGCGGATCGTCTCGGGGTCGGCCGAGCGCGGCTTGCCGTAGCCGGGGTAGGGCTCGCCGTCGGGGCCGATGAGCGTCTTGACGCCGGAGAGGTGGGCTCCGGTGAACCTGCCGGTGCGCCGGTCGAAGTCCAGCCTGCCGGTGTAGAAGCGGGCCGGGTTGTAGCGCCACCGGTCGTCGGAGATGAAGTACCAGGTGCCGGTGCGCGGGTCACGGTCCAGCCCGGAGAAGCCGCCGACGACCGTGCCCGCGAACTCCATCTTGTGCGGCAGCCGCTGCTCGCCGAGGAAGCGGGTGACGCGCACCCGCTCGGCCGCCATCACCGGCTGCGCGAATCCGATGGCCAGCGCGAAGGCGACCGTGACCTGCGCTATCCGCCGTGGATACAGCATGTGTTCCCCTGTCCGTGTAGGGCCTGCGAACCGGGGGACATGAGATCGCGGGTGAGGGCGGATTTCCAGGTAGCGGGGCAGGCGAAAGTTCGCGCACCGGCGAAGGCCGCGTTTCCCCTGAAAACGCGGGGCGAAGTGTCAGCGTCACGCGGGATACGTGAGAGAACCGCCGCAGATCCGCGGCTTTCCCGCTTCGCCCGGAGCGGGTCGTGCGACCGTTTCCACTCCTCCGTACGGGGTGATCCAGATTTCGCCGGGGTCTCGGGGGTACGTGCGCGACATGAGGTATCACGTGCTCGCCTGCGACTACGACGACACGCTGGCCAGGCACGGACGGGTCCATGAGCACACCGTCCGGGTCCTGGAGCGCGTCTCCCGCTCGGGCAGGAAACTGCTGCTGGTGACCGGGCGGGAGCTCGACGACCTGCTGTCCGTGTTCCCGCACGCCGACCTGTTCGACCTGGTGGTGGCCGAGAACGGCGGGCTGCTCTACGACCCCGGCAGGCGCAGCGCCGAGGCGCTGGCCGAGGCGCCGCCGCCGGAGCTGGCCGACCGGCTGCGCGCGGCGGGCGTCACGCCGCTGGGCGTCGGCTCGGTGGTGGTCGCCACGCGCGAGCCGTACGACGCGCAGGTGCACGAGGTCATCCGGGACCTGGGCCTGGAGCTGCAGGTGATCAGGAACAAGGGCGCGGTCATGGTGCTGCCGCCCGGCGTGAACAAGGCCACCGGCCTGGCCGCCGCGCTCGACCGGCTGCGCCTGTCGCGGCACAACGTGGTGGCCGTCGGCGACGCGGAGAACGACCACGCCTTCCTGAACGCGGCCGAGTGCGGCGCGGCGGTGGCCAACGCGGTGCCGGCGCTGCTGCGCCAGTGCGACCTGCCGCTGGGCCGGCAGGCGGGCCACGGCGTCGTCGAGCTCGCCGAGCTGCTGCTCACGGGCGAGCTGGACCAGATCGAGATCCCGCGTCACGACGTGCTGCTGGGCCACGGTGACGGCGGCGAGGCGCGGCTCAAGCCGTACGGGACGGGGCTGGCCGTGGCGGGGCCGTCGGGCAGCGGCAAGTCCACGGTCACCACGGCGCTGCTGGAGCGGCTGGTGGAGAGCGAGCACCAGTGCGTGGTGATCGACCCGGAGGGCGACTACGCCGAGTTCCCGGGCGTGGCCGTACTGGGCGAGCCGGACCGGCCGCCCGCGGTGGAGGAGGTGCTGCGGCTGCTGGAGTCGCCCGGGCACAGCGCCGTGGTGAACATGATCGGGATGCCGCTGCGCGACCGGCCCGCGTTCTTCGCCGAGCTGGTGCCGCGCCTGGTCGCCATGCGGGCCAAGCTGGGGCACCCGCACTGGGTGGTCGTGGACGAGGCGCACCACCTGATGCCGGCCGAGCTGCAGGAGGTGCCGCTCAAGGACCCCGGCGACCTGGGCTCGATCATGCTGATCACCGTGCATCCCGAGGCGCTCAGCCCGGCCGCGCTCGACCTGCTGAACGGCGTGATCGCGGTCGGGCCTGAGCCCGCCGACACGCTGGGCGCGTTCGCCGACGCGCTCGGCCGGCCCTTGCCGGCCGTCGAGGGCGAGGGCGGTGACGGCAGCGTCGTGCTGTGGCACATCGCGCTGGACGCCGCCACGCGGATCCAGCCCTCGGAGGCCCGCGCCGACCGCACCCGCCATCGCCGCAAGTACGCCGCCGGCACCATGTCCAAGGACAAGAGCTTCTACTTCACCGGCCCCGACGAGCGGCTGCACCTGCGGGCGCGCAACCTGCACACGTTCGTGGAGCTGGCCGAGGGCGTGGACCAGGAGACGTGGACGTACCACCTGAAGCGGGGCGACTACTCGGCCTGGATCCGCGACCGGCTCGGCGACGACGAGCTGGCCGGCGAGGTCGAGGCGGTGGAGCGGGAGGAGCCCGACGACAGCCTGAGCCAGGTGGTCGGCCTCATCGACCGGCGCTATACGCTGCCGGCCGAGCCCACCCGCTACGACCCGGACCACGACGACTGATCACGCGGGGACCGTGAAGGGGAAGGCGACGATCGGTGGAGTAGGGGTGTAAGCAACAGAAGGGACACCCCGAATGACCGCGCCCCCCGAGGTGAGCGACCCTCCGGTCGCGGCCGACGACGCGGCCGTGATCAAGGAGTCCGTCCGGGAGCCGGAACGCTTCGCGGTCCTCTACGACCGGTACGTCGAGGAGATCTACCGCTACCTGGCGGCCCGCCTCGGCCCGGAGGCGGCCGACGACCTGACCGCGGAGACGTTCCTGACGGCCTTCCGCAAGCGGCACACGTTCGACCCGGCACGCGGCGGCGTCCGGCCCTGGCTGTACGGCATCGCCACCAACGTGGCCGCCCAGCACCGCAGGGGGCTGTCGCGGATGTTCGCGGCCTTCCGCCGGGCCCCGGCGGCCGAGCGGAGCGAGGCGGGCCCCGAGGAGCGGGTGCCCACGCGGCTGGACGCCGCGGGCGCGCGGGGGCCGCTCGCGGCGGCGCTGGCCGCGCTGCCCGCGGGCGACCGCGACGTGCTGCTGCTCGTCGCCGTGGCCGGGCTCAGCTACGAGGAGGTCGCGGCCTCTCTCGGCATCCCCTACGGAACGGTCGGCTCCCGGCTGCACCGCGCCCGCAAGAAGGTGCGGAAGGCGCTCGGCGAGGTCAACCCGGTGATCGGAGACATAGATGGATGACCTGTCCGCGGTGCGGGAGCTGCTGGCCCCGCCCGGCCCGTCCCGGGAGACGGTGGCGCGTGGGCGCGACCGGCTCCTGACGGAGATCGCCCGCGACCGTCCCCCGAGGGGCGCGCACGACAGGCCCGCGCGCAAGCGGGTGCGGGCGGCACGATGGGCGACGTTCGGGCTGGGGCTGGCGTCGGCGGGGGCGGCGGTGGCCGTCGTGCTCTCGTCGGCGCCGCCGGTCGAGGCCCCGCCGCCCGACGCCCGCACGGTCCTGCTGGCCGCCGCCACGTCCGCCGCCCGGCAGCCCGCCGAGGGCGCCTGGTGGGGCAACAAGCTGATCAGGGGCGTACGGTTCCGCGACCCCGGCGACCGCTACACCCTGGAGCAGACGGCCGCCGAGGAGACCTGGCTGCCCACGGGCAAGATGACCGACCCGCACTGGCTCGTCCTGCGCTACCTGGGCGTCAAGCCGGCCACGCCGGAGGACGAGGCGGCCTGGCGGGCCGACGGCTCCCCCACCCGCTGGTCCTACCCGTACGGCAACGGCGGCGGTCTCGGCGGCGACTCCTACGAGGTGGAGGCGGCGCCCGGCGAGGCCAGGTCGTTCGAGCAGGAGGACGTCGACTGGCGGCTGCTGACCGCCGGCAGGCCGCTGACCAGGATGGCCGAGCTGCCCGCCACGCCGGAGGGCCTGCGCGCCCTCCTCGGGCCCGGCGACAGGGAGCTGATGACCAACCTGGGCTCGTTCGTCCTGGAGATGCCGGTGCCCGCCGGAACCAGGGCCGCCGCGTACCGGCTCATGGCCTCGCTGCCCGGCGTCACCGCGCAGGGCCGGGTGACCGACGCGCTCGGCAGGACCGGGGAGGCGATCGCCTACCGCGACCCGGCCGACGGCTCCGCCAGGCGGCTCATCGTCGACGACGCGACCGGGGCGCCGCTCGCGCTGGAGACGCTGGCGCCCTCGGGCGAGCTGAAGCAGTTCACGGCCGTCGCGGAGAGCGTCTGGGCCGACCGGCGGCCCGACCTGCCCAACCCCGAACCCGCATCCTGACCCCCGAACCGGAAGGTGACTGCACACGATGCGTAAGACGATCATGATGGTCGCGGTCCTGGCCCTGGCGGCGACCGCCACCCCGGCGCAGGCCGCCGAGGCCGACCCCGGGGCCGGCGGCAAGTTCTGGCAGACCCGGACGACGTTCACCATGACCCACCCGCGCAAGGTCGGCACCGCGCCGAACACGTACTGGGTGGTGCAGCGGCGGATCAGCGAGTCGACGTCGGCGTCGACCGGCGACCGGTGGATGGGCTTCCGCGAGCTGGGCGTCAAGCCGAAGAGCGCGGCCGACCGGGCCGCCTGGAAGCGTGACGGCTCGCCCGCCTCGTGGCGCTACCGGACCGAGGGCATGCTGGTGAAGCTGTCCACGGAGCCGGGCAAGGCGAGGCTGAGCAAGATCAGGCCGAGCGGGTTCATCCTGGCCGGGCGGAAGATGTCCTACGAGGAGCTTCAGGCGCTGCCGTCGGAGCCCGCCGCGCTCAAGGAGCGGCTCGTCGAGATCCGCCTGGCCGCCCCCGAGCCGCCGCGCCGCGAGCACATCAAGCTCGGGCACACGTACGAGGAGCTTCTGCACGAGCTGCCCGTGCCGCAGAAGGTGCGCGCGGCCGCGTTCGCGCTGCTGTCGGCGGAGCCCGGCACCGAGGTGACCGGCGACGGCGCGAACCGCAAGAAGCTCACCGTGACCGACGGCAAGGGCGACTGGCGGATGCGGCGCAGCGTCACCGTCGACACCTCGGCCATGCTGCTGGTCGCCGAGAAGCTGGACACCTGGATGGGCGGCAAGCCGTTCCCGAACAAGACCTGGACGAAGGTCGTCGAGTCCGGCTGGACCGACCAGGCGCCCACCGCGCCGAAGGGCTGACTCAGGCCAGCTCCGCGGCCGGGACGCGGCGGAAGGCGATCGACTCGTACGGCCCGAAGTCGCCGGTCTCGTAGAGCAGGCCCACCGTGGCGGGGTCGAGCGCCGTCAGGTCGGAGTAGGCGGCGGGCAGCCCCGACACGGTGTGGGCGACCCGCCAGGTGACGCCGAGGTCGTCGCTGGCCCGCACGGTCATGAGCGCGCGGGCGTCGGGCGCGGCCGGGCCGGAGAACAGCAGCGTCCCCGTCGGCTCCCAGAACAGGACGCTGCCCTCCACCACCGGCCCGCTCAGCCCGGCCTGCGGGCGGAAGGGCAGCTCCAGGCTCTGCCCGCCGTCGGCCGAGTAGGCGTCGGCGCGGGTGCCGGGGGCGGCCGAGTCGGTGCGGGTGTTGAGGTAGAGGCGGCCGCCGGGCAGCTCGGCGGCCGTGGTCTCGTTGACGTTGACGTAGCCGTCGGGGTTGTCGTCGACGTAGCCGATCCGCCAGGTCGCGCCGCCGTCGTCGCTGAGCAGGCAGTGGCCGCCGTTGTAGGCGCCCTCGGTGCCGTCGTGGCCGGCGGCCGGCGGCAGCGAGTGGTTGGCGGGCACGACGATCCGGCCCGCGTGGGGGCCGTGCCGGAGCTGGAGCGCGTGGCCGGGAGTGGTGGCGTACCAGCGCCATTCCGGCCGTTTCACGCTCGCGGTGATCTCGCGCGGGGCCGTCCAGGTGACGCCGTCGTCGGCGCTCTCCTGCACGAACACGCGGCGGCCGTCGGCGGCGGGCACCTGGCCGCGCCGGATCTTCGCCTCGGTCGCCGCCGGGCCCTGCCGCACCGACACCAGGACGATCCGGCCGTCGGAGGTCACCACCGGGGCCGGGTTGCCCACGGTGCCCCCGCGCGGCTCCTCGGCCACCACGCGGGCCTCGCTCCAGGTGTCACCGCCGTCGGCCGAGCGCTTGACCACCAGGTCGATGTGGCCGGAGTCGCCGGCCGAGCCGCGCCGCCCCTCGGCGAACGCGAGCACGGTCCCCGCCCGGGTGACCACGACGGCGGGGATGCGGAACGTGTGGAAGCCCTCGGTGCCCGCCCGGTAGGGCACGGACGTCGCGTACGCCATCCGGCCACGGTAGGAGGG
The DNA here is from genome assembly GCF_041950485.1 of Nonomuraea sp. ATR24. Classification (NCBI taxonomy): domain Bacteria; kingdom Bacillati; phylum Actinomycetota; class Actinomycetes; order Streptosporangiales; family Streptosporangiaceae; genus Nonomuraea; species Nonomuraea sp. ATR24. Next base: position 102,169 of record NZ_JBGNUU010000017.1, on the reverse strand, counting down.
ACGGGTGAACGGCGGGTGTCCGTCAGCTGAGCTCCGAGAAGCGCTCGATCTGGTCGGTGCGGCCGGACACCAGGATGATGTCGCCGTAGGACAGCTCGGTCTCGGCCGTGGCGTACGTGAACGCCTCGCCCTCCTTCTTGACCGCGACGACCGTGACGCCGTACTTGCGCCGCAGGCCCGACTCCCCCAGCGGGGTGCCCACGTACTCCTTGGGCGGATGGGTCTTGATCAGCGCGAAGTTCTCGTCGACCTCCATGTAGTCCAGCAGCCGGCCGCTCACCAGGTGCGCCACCCGCTCGCCCATGTCGAACTCGGGCAGCACGACGTGGTGCACGCCGACCCGGCTCAGGATGCGCCGGTGCTGCTGGCTGACGGCCTTGGCCCAGATGTCGTCGATCTCCAGCTCCACCAGCAGCGAGGCGGACAGGATGCTCGCCTCCAGGTCGCCGATCGCCACCACGGCCCGGTAGAAGTCGGGCACGCCGAGCTGCTGGAGCGCGTCCAGGTCGGTGGCGTCGGCGGTGGCGAGGTGGGTGATGTGGCCCGCCAGCGCCTGCACGATCTTCGGCCGGTGGTCGATGGCCAGCACCTCGGTGCCCCGGCGGGTCAGCTCCAGGGCGAGCGAGCTGCCGAACCGGCCCAGCCCGATGACCACCACGGGGTCATTGCGCTTCTCAACCAACGATCATCCGCTCCTCAGGTAGTTCGTAATGCCGGGTCCGCTCCTTCAACGCCAGCGCGGAGCCGATCGTCAGCGGGCCTATCCTGCCGACGAACATCAGCAGGACCATCAGCACCTGGCCCGGGACCGTCACGTCGGCGGTGATGCCCGTCGACAGCCCCGCCGTGCTGAACGTGGCCACGACCTCGAACAGCACCCGGTCGAGGCTGTGCGGGGTGAGGACGAGCAGCACGTAGGTGCAGACGGCGACCAGGCCGGCGCTCATCATCGTGATCGTGACGGCCTGGCGCTGGGCCGACTCGGAGATCTGCCGGTGGCCGATGTTCACCTTGGACTCGCCGCGCAGCTCGGCCCACATGACGAAGGCCAGCAGCCCGAGCGTGGTCACCTTGATGCCGCCGGCGGTGCCCGCGCTGCCGCCGCCGATGAACATCATCAGGTCGGTGAACAGCCAGCTCGACGGGTAGAGCTCGCCGATGTTGACGCTGTTGAACCCGGCGGTGCGCGCCATGGACGACAGGAAGAACGCGGCCAGCAGCTTGCCCGAGTCGTCCAGCGCGCCCAGGGTGCCGGGGTTGCGCCATTCGGTGGCCAGGTAGACCAGGGTGCCGAGGACCAGCAGCACGATGGTGGCCACGACGGTGATCCTGGTCAGCACGCTCCACCGGCTCGGGTGCCGCCAGGACTTCAGCAGCTCGAACACGACGGGGAAGCCGAGCCCGCCCACGGTGACGGCGGCGGCGATCGTCAGGCAGATCCACGGGTCGGTGACGAACCCGATGACGTTGTCGGACCAGAGCGTGAAGCCCGAGTTGTTGAAGGCGGAGATGCCGTGGAAGACGCCCAGGTAGAGCGCCTCACCGATCGGCTCGTCGTAGCCGATCAGGAAGCGCAGAGTGAAGACCACGGCCGCGATCGCCTCGCACACCAGGCTGAAGACGACGACCTTGCGCACCACCTTGCGCATGTCGGCCATGGTCGGCGTCTTGGTCTCGGCCTGGGCGAACAGCCGGGCGCGCAGGCCCAGCCGGCCCGACACCAGCACGGTGAACACCGTGGCCAGCGTCATGATCCCGAGCCCTCCGATCTGCACCAGGCCGATGATGACCACCTCGCCGAACGTCGACCAGTGCGTGGGCGTGTCGACGACGACGAGCCCGGTCAGGCAGACGGCCGAGGTGGCCGTGAACACCGCGGTGAGCCAGCCCGGGGACACCCCTTCGGTCGTGGCGAAAGGGAGCATCAGCAGCAGCGTGCCGATCAGCGCGGCCGTGCTGAATCCCGTCGCGATGACCTGCGCGGGGTGGCTGTAGCCGCCGAGTGAGAAAGAGGCGGCTCGAACACGTCTCATCAGGTGCGAGGCTCCAGCAGGAAGCAATGAGATGGTCGAGGATATACGGCGCCGTCACGGTTCCGTATCGACCCCCGATTCCCAGGGAACTACCAGGAAGGATGAGTAGTCTCCCTCTGCATGAGCTGGCAGCGTAAGATCAACAAGGCGCTGGTCAGGTTCACCGGATTCCAGGTCAATCGAGTAGGGAACCAGGGTATTGCGAAGGCGGCGGCCCCCGCGCCCGCCAAGCCGGCCGAGGTCGAGATCCGGCCGCCGGCGGACCCGGCGGCGGACCGGCTCCTCACCGCCCCCGTCTTCATCATCTCGCCGGTGCGGTCCGGCTCCACCCTGCTTCGTTCGATCCTCAACGCTCATTCGGCACTGCACGCCCCGCACGAGCTCCACGTGCGGCGCCTCAGAGTGGAGTTCGGCACGACCCTGGCCAGCAAGGCGATGGCGGCGCTCGGCCACAACCAGGCCGATCTGGAGCACCTGCTCTGGGACCGGGTCCTGCACCGCGAGCTGGTCCGCAGCGGCAAGCGCTACATCGTGGACAAGACCCCGGCGAACGCCTTCGCCTACGAGCGGCTCGCCACCTGCTGGCCGGACGCGCGGTTCGTCTTCCTGCTGCGCCACCCCGCCTCCATCGCGACCTCCTGGCACGAGGCCAGCCCCGACAAGCGCACCCCCGACGAGGCCGCGCTCGACGCGCTGCGCTACATGAAGGCGGTGCAGCGGGCCAAGTCCGCGCTCCCCGGCCTCACCGTGCGCTACGAGGACCTCAGCGCCGAGCCGGAGAAGGTCACCCGGGAGATCTGCGAGTTCCTGGGCGTGGAGTGGGAGGCCGGGATGCTCTCCTACGGCGAGCAGACGGTCATCCAGAAGGGCCTCGGCGACTGGCGGGACAAGATCCGCACCGGCACCGTCCAGCCGGGCCGCGAGCTCCCGCCCGAGGAGTCCGTCCCCGAATCGCTCAAGCCGATGTGCCGGAGCTGGGGGTACCTCCCGTGAAGATCCGCTACCTGATGCTGCACGCCTACGGCATGGGCGGCACCATCCGCACCGTGATCAACCAGGCCAACGCGATGGCCGAGTACGGGCACGACGTGGAGATCATCAGTGTGGTGCGGCGGCGGGAGAAGGCGCAGTTCGCCATCCACCCGGGCGTCCGGGTCAGCACGCTCGTCGACCAGCGGCAGGGCAGGCAGGCCGACTCGCTGCCGCGCAAGGCGTGGCGCCGGGTGCGCGGCAAGATCGTGCCGCGCGGCGAGTTCGCCGCCGACTACTTCACCGAACGGGTGGAGAAGGCGGTCATGGACTACGTCGCCGGGCTCGACCACGGCATCCTGGTCACCACCAGGCCCGCGCTCAACCTGATCGCCGCCCGCCGGGCCGGCAAGGGCGTGGTCAAGGTGGCCCAGGAGCACATGAACCTGACCGCCTACCCCGAGACGATCCGGCGCGACATCGCCCGCTACTACGGCAGGTTCGACGCCGTCGCCGTGCTCACCAAGACGAACCAGCGCGAATACCAGCAACTGCTGCCGGGCGCCCGGATCGTGCAGATCCCCAACGCCGTGCACAAGGTCGACCAGGAACGTTCCCGCCAGGAGAACCCGGTCGTCCTCGCCGCCGGGCGGCTCGTGCCCCAGAAGGGGTTCGACATGCTCATCCCGGCCTTCGCCGAGGTCGTCAGGGAGCACCCGGAGTGGCGGCTGCGCATCTTCGGCACCGGCCCGCGCAAGCCCCAGCTCGCCGCCCGCATCGAGGAGCTCGGCATGACCGGGCACATCTCGCTCATGGGCCGCACCGACCGGCTCGACGCGGAGCTGGCCGACGCCTCCGTCTACGTGCTCAGCTCCCGGTTCGAGGGGCTGCCGATGGTGATGATCGAGGCCATGACGCACGCGCTGCCGGTCGTGGCCTTCGACTGCCCGACCGGGCCGCGCGACGTGCTGACCGACGGGGTCGACGGGGTGCTGGTGCCGCCGCGCGACACCGAGGCGCTCGCCGCCGCGCTCAAGGAGGTCGTCGCCGACCGCAGGAAGCGCCTGGAGATGGGCGAGGCCGCCGTGGTGACCTCGCGCGCCTACGGCCCCGACGTGGTGATGCCCCAGTGGGCGGACCTGTTCGCCGAGCTGCTCGGCGAACCGGCCCGCCGCTGACGGTGACGGCGGCTACCAGTCGCCGTCACCCTCCTCCTCGCCGCCCTCGAACGCCTCCTCGATGAGCTCGCCGGCGACCATGCCGCCGACCACGCCCATCGCCCCGGCGGCGACCATCCCGCCGAGCCCGCCGCCCCCGTGGTGGTGGCGCTCCTCGTGGTAGTGGTGGCCCTGGTGGTGGTGGTGGCCGCCGCCGTAGGCGCTCAGCCCGGCCAGCCAGCCGCCGATCTCGGCCGCCCAGTCCTTGTGCAGGGCCTCGTCGTGCCCGACGCGGAAGCGGCCGATGGCGTCGCCGTAGCCGCCGGAGCGCTTGTCGGCCTCGATGACGACGTGCATCCCCTCGGCGTCGGCGACGAACGTGAGCTCCGCCTCCTTGATCTGCCCGGGCGGCCCGTAGAACTCGATCTCCTGGTAGACCGGCAGCTCCTGGTGGATGCCGTGGATGCGGCCCACCTCCACGTCCGCCGACTTGAACGCGAACCCGAGCTGCAGGAACGCCTCCATGACCCGCTGCTGCGACGGCAGCGGCTCCACGCTCAGCGGGTCGAGGTCGCCCTTGTCGACGGCCTTGGCGATGGCCAGCTCGGTGCGGACGCCGAGCCCCATCCCGGTCAGCGGCTGCCCGCCGACCTCGCTCACCGGCGTCTCCCACGGCACGGCGACCTCGAACGGGATCGTCCGCTCCTCCCCCTTGGCCAGCGTGAACGGCCCCGAGACCCGCATCCGGTGCAGCTCGGCGAGCCCGTGGGCCTCGCCGTCGCCGATCTCCGCCTCGGCCCGGGCGACCAGGCCCAGCGTGACGTGCTCGATTTCGGCGTCGAAGTCGCCGCCCTTCAGCCGCACCTCACCCGCCAGGAGCCCGCCGGGCCGCACCCGCGGGGTGGTGAGGACGGTGTCGACCGAGGGGGCTCCGACGCCGAAGGCGCCCAGCATCCGCTTGAAAACCACGTGATTACTCTCCGTTCCGGTACGGCTGGCGTACCGGAGAACGATCACCGGTGCGGCGCGGTTCCCGTCATTCCCTGGCGGTCTTGAGCATCAGCTCGGCCACGGCGACGTCGACACTCTGGCTCAGCGACACGTGGCCGAGCAGGTCGGTCTGCCGCAGCACGTTGACCAGGTGGGGGGTGGGCCGGGCCAGGATGACCTCGCCGCTGCCCTCGGCCCGCATGCGTTGCAGCACCGCGGCCAGCACGCCGATGACGGAGGAGTCGTAGAACATCAGGTCGGCCAGGTCGAACACGAGCACCGGGCCGGGCGACCAGTCCCACACCGCGTCGACGTGGGCGCTGAACCGTTCGCGCCCGGCGTGGTCCAGCTCGCCGGCCGCCACCAGGACCGTGCACTCCCGGTGCCGGACCGTCTCGATGCGCAAAGCGGCCACGCACTACGCCTTCCCCGGGGTCCTGCCGTTAGTCCGGTGACTCGGGGGTAGGACGTAGGCCGTGACCGCCCCCTCAGTCGCCCCCCGGATCGCCGGTGAGCTCACCCGTGAGGTCGCGCAGCATCGAGCGCAGGACGCGGTCGAGCGCGGCGCTCTCGCCGGACGGCACCAGGGCGGCCAGCCGGTGCAGGTTGGCGGCGTGGTCGGTGAGCGTGGCGTCGATCACCCGCCGGCCCTCGCCGGTGAGCGCGATGCGGAAGCTGCGCCGGTCGTCGGGGTCGAGGCTGCGCTCGACGAACCCGGCGGCCTCCAGCCGGTCGAGCCGGTTGGTCATCCCGGCGCGCGAGAGCCGCAGCACCGCGGACAGCTCCGACGGGATCATCGTGTACGGGCTTCCGGCGCGGCGCAGCGCGGCCAGCACGTCGAACTCGCCGGGGCGCAGCCCGTGGCGGGCGAAGACGCGCTCGACGTCCGCCTCCAGCAGCCTGGTGACCTGGACCAGCCGGGCGAACAGGCCGAGCGGCTCCAGGTCGAGATCGGGCCGCTCCCGGCGCCACTGTCGCAGGACGGCGTCCATGGGGTCGGGTTCGGCGGTCATGGTCAACGATTCTACGGAGGTGAGACCACGATCACATCGATCCGGATACGCGGCATTCGTGAGGCCTATATGGTTTGGGACGGGGTTGAATTGGCTATCGGGGAGGTTCCTGCACCATGAGCCGGGGTACGAGCATCCTTCGTCTGACCGGGGCCGCCGCCGCGGCGGGCGTGCTGGCCGCGGCCATCGCCCTGCCGGCCATCGGCGGCGCCGGCGCGATGTTCGTCAGCGCCTCGGAGGACCTCAACCTCAAGCCCGAGGACCTCAAGGAGCCGCCGCTGGCGGAGAAGACCACGGTCCAGGACGCCAAGGGCAACGAGATCGCCACCTTCTACGAGGAGTACCGCGAGGTCATCCCGCTCTCCCAGGTGGCCGAGGTGATGAAGACCGCGATCATCTCCATCGAGGACTTCCGCTTCTACGAGCACGGCGCCATCGACATCGAGGGCACCATCCGCGCCCTCGCCAAGAACCTCAGCTCCGGCGGCATCGCCCAGGGCGGCTCCAGCATCACCCAGCAGTACGTCAAGCAGGTGCTGGTCAACTCCGCCGTCACCGACGAGCAGAAGGCCGCGGCGACGGAGGCCAGCTACGCCCGCAAGCTCAACGAGCTGCGCTACGCGATGGCGATCGAGGAGAAGTACACCAAGGACCAGATCCTGGAGAAGTACCTCAACATCGCCTACTTCGGCGCGAGCGCCAACGGCGTGGAGGCGGCGGCGAAGCGGTTCTTCGGCGTCTCGGCCTCCGAGCTGGACCTGGCCCAGGCCGCCACGCTGGCCGGAGCCGTGCAGAACCCCAACAGGACCGACCCCAACCTCGGCAGGAAGCAGCGCGCCGCCCTGCTGGAGCGCCGCAACATCGTGCTCAACCGGATGGCGGAGCTCGGCAAGATCACGCCGCAGCAGGCCGAGGAGGCCAAGGCCAAGAAGCTCGGCTACAAGGGCACCCCGCTGCCCGGCGGCTGCGAGACCAGCAAGTACCCGTACTACTGCATGTACGTGCGCGCCGAGGTGCTCGGCAACCCGATCTTCGGCAAGTCCAAGACCGAGCGCGCCCAGCTGCTCAGCCGGGGCGGCCTGACGATCCGGACCACGCTCGACCCCAAGATGCAGAAGGCCGCCGAGGCCGCGATCAAGAAGCACGTGCACGCCTCCGACCGCCCGGTGGCCTCCGAGGCGCTGGTCGAGCCGGGCACCGGCCAGATCAAGGCGATGGCGGCCAGCCGCAAGTACGGCAACAACAAGCGCAAGAACGAGATGTCGTACAACGTGGTCGCCAACGCGGCGCACGGCGGCGGCGTGGGCTTCCAGCCGGGATCGACGTTCAAGACGTTCACGCTGCTCACCGCCCTCAAGGAGGGCATGAAGATCAACGACGGCCTGTCGGTGGGCGCCGGCTACCGGGCGCCCGGCTATTCGACGTTCAAGAACTGCAAGGGCGAGAGCATCGGCGACCCGTCGCACACCGTCACCAACGACGAGGGCTCGGGCGGCTTCAAGACGCTGCAGACCGGCACCTGGGGCTCGGTCAACACGTTCTTCATGAAGCTGGAGGAGAAGGTCGGCCTCTGCGACACGATCAAGACCGCGAAGTCGCTGGGCATCGAGCGGGCCGACGGGCTGCCGCTGCTGGAGTTCTCCACGTTCACGCTCGGCACGAACGAGATGGACCCGGTCACCGTGGCCAACGCCTACGCGGCGATCGGCGCCCGGGGCAAGTTCTGCGAGCCGATGGTGATCACGCAGATCACCGACCGCTACGGCAAGGTCAAGAAGTACGACCCGAAGTGCAAGCAGGTGCTGGACCCCGAGGTGGCCGACGCGGCGGCGAACGTGCTGCAGGGCGTGTTCACCCACGGCACGATGCGGGGCGTGGGCGGGATCGGCCGTCCGGTGGCGGGCAAGACCGGCACCTCCGACGCGCAGGCGACGGCCTGGTTCGCCGGGTTCACGCCGGACCTGGCGGGCGCGGTGAGCATCGGCGACCCGCGCGGGGCGCAGAAGTACAAGCTGAACGGCGTCACCATCGGCGGCAAGTACTACGGCTCCGTGTTCGGCGCGAGCGTGCCGGGGCCGATCTTCAAGGACACCATGATGGCGGCGCTCAAGGGCACCAAGGCGACGCCGTTCCACCCGATCAACACCGCGCGCTTCGGCGGCTGCGGCTCCAGCTGCGCGCCGGTGCAGCGGGACCGGGACGAGGCCGGCCAGCGGGAGGACCTCGAACTGGGTGACGGCACCGTGCGCTTCGACGACGGGATCGGCCGCTGAGCTCACCGTCTTCCTTACTCGCTGCCAATGGCCCAGTACAGAGGGCCTGTTAACGGCGGCGAAACATTGATAACGTGGGAGCGCTCCCAGGGATCTTCGGCGCGAGGTGCTGAGAATGTCCGAGCAGCCCACTTTGGCACAGGTCGCGGCGGCCGCTGGGGTTTCCCCGGCAACCGCCTCCCGAGTTCTCACCGGCTCCGTCCGGGTCAGCACGTCGACCCGCAGGCAGGTCTACGAAGCGGTGTCCCGGATGGGTTACGTGCGCCAACGAGCCCCCAGGGGATCGGTGTCGAGAGCCGCCGCGACAGGCGTGACCGCGGTCGTCTGCGATCATCTGCCGCGATTATTCTCCGAACCGTACTACGCGCGGCTCCTGTCGGCCACCGGCGCCGTCGTCGCCGAGCACGGCACCCATCTGATGGTGACGACCGTCAACCCCGCCTCGTCCACGCTGCCCACGCTGTCCGGCGCGGTGCTGCTCATCGGCGCCCGTGAGCGCCATCCCCTGGCCATCAAGCTGTGCACCTCCGGCATCGCGGTGCGCAACATCGGCCGCCCGCCCCACGACCTCAAGCTCCCGTTCGCCGACGTCGACAACCAGGACGGCGGCCGGCAGGCGGCCGAGCACCTGCTGCTCACCGGCCGCCGCGCCGTGGCGGCCATCGGCGGCCCGCCGTCGCTGCCCGCCGCCCGCGACCGGCTCGACGGGCTCGTCCGCACCCTGCGCGAGGCCGGCATGGCCGAGGTGCCCGTCGCCTACGGCGACTTCACCGCGGCCTCCGGCACCCACGCCATGCAGTGGCTGCTGCGCCACGCTCCCGGCCTGGACGCGGTGTTCGCCGCCTCCGACCTGATGGCCGCCGGCGCGATCCAGGCGCTGCGGCGGGCCGGCCGCCGGGTGCCCGCCGACGTCGCGGTGATCGGGTTCGACGACGCGCCCGTCGCCAGGCACACCAATCCGACGCTGACCACGGTCCGCCAGCCCGTTGAGGAGGTCGCCACCATCGCCACCCGGCTCCTGCTGTCAGGAACGACGGGCATCGACCCGATCCTCCCCACGGAACTGGTCATCCGTGACTCGGCATGAGCCCGGGGACATCCTCGCCCGCAGGTACCTGCTGCTGGACCCGCTGGCCACCGGCGGCATGTCCGTCATCTGGCGGGCCTTCGACCAGTCGCTGCAGCGGGTCGTCGCCGTCAAGGTGCTGACCTCGTCCCTGCAGACCGGTCTCGTCGACCGGATGCGCGCGCGGAGCGAGGCCAGGGCCGCCGCCCGGTTCATCCATCCGGACGCGATCGAGATCTACGACTACGGGGAGGCCGTGACCGCCAACGGGGAGGTCGCGGCCTACGTCGTGATGCCGCTGCTCGACGGCACGCCGCTGGCCGAGCGGGTGGCGGGCGGGCCGCTGCCGTGGCCGCGCGCGGCGGCCATCGGCGTGCGGCTGGCCCGCGTGCTGGCCGCCGGGCACGCGCGCGGGCTCGTGCACCGCGACGTCACCGGCGAGAACGTGCTGCTGACCGCCGACGGGCCGAAACTGCTCGACTTCGGCATCGCGGCCTGGGCCGGCGACCCCGACGACGACCGCGGCACCCCGCCGTACGTCGCCCCGGAGCGGCTCGACGGCGCCCCCACGCATCCGGCCGTGGACGTGTACGCGCTGGGCGTGCTGCTGTTCACCATGATCACCGGGCGGACCCCGTACCCGGAGACCACGTGGGAGGAGATCGAGGCGGCGCGCCGCACCTCGCCGGCGCCGCGCCCGGCGGGGGCGCCGCACGCGGTCGCCACGCTCTGCCAGCGCTGCCTGGACCCGGACCCGGCCCGCAGGCCCACGGCCGACGAGGTGGCCACGGCGCTGGCCGCCGCGCTCACGCTGCCCAGGCGGCTGCGCAAGGGCCTGGCGGTCGTGGGCGCGGCGGCGGTCATGTCGGTCGCCGCGTCGCTGGCCATGTCGGTGCTCGTGTGGTTCCAGCCCCCCGCCGAACGGGCCGGGCCGGAGGCGGGCCCCTCGCCCACGGCCGCGGCGTCGTTCCCGGAGTCCGAGCTGTTCACGCGGTCCGAGCCGATCCCGCAGGCCGAGCCGTTCCCCGGGTCCGAGAGCCCGCCGGTCGAGGCGCGGACCATGCGGCAGGCGGTCGACGGGTTCCACAGCGCGCTGGAGACCGCCGTGTGCGGGGCCACCGACGGTGACGTGGCGCTCGACCTGAAGCAGGTGCTGCGCGGCGTGCTGGTGACGCCGGGCCAGGAGGAGACCGGGCTGGCCTCCCTGCGCCGCAAGCTCACCGACCGCGAGCGCGAAGGGAGGCTGACCCCGGGGTGCCGGTCGGCGCTGGAGGTGTCGCTCAACGAGATCACCGCCGCCCGGCGGGCGCCCTAGAAGGCGCAGGTGTAGCCGGAGGGCAGCTGGGTGCTCGACGCCGGGCGGGTGGCCTGGAAGCCGAACGTGGTGCTCGCGCCGGGCGCCAGCGTGCCGTTGTAGGGCAGGCTGGTGGCCGTCACCGTCTGGCCGCTCGTGGTGAGCGTCGCGCCCCAGGAGCCCGCGATCGCGTGGCCCGCGGGCAGCGTGAACGTGACCGACCAGCGGCTCGCGCCGGACGAGCTGCCGTTGGTGACGGTCACCGGCTGGATGACGTAGCCGGTCGACCAGCTCGTCTGGGTGCTGGGGGTGACCTCGCAGTCGCCGCCGCCGCTGCCCGGCAGGGTGGTGGCCGTGACCGCCGCCGACTCCGGCGAGGTGTTTCCGGCGCCGTCCCTGGCGCGGACGCGGTAGCTGTAGGTCGTGGCCGGGGTCAGGCCGGTGTTCGTGAACGACGTGGAGGCGGTGGTGCCGACCTGGGTGTAGGCGCCGCCGCCGGTCGAGCGCAGGATGTCGTAGCCGGCCAGGCCGCTGCCGCCCGAGTCGGTGGCGGCGTTCCACGACAGGGTGGTGGCCGTGGCGGTGGTGTTCGCGGTCCGCAGGCCCGACGGGGTGGTCGGCGGGGTGGTGTCGGTGCCGCCGCCCGTGGTGGTGAACGAGAAGTCGTCCACGGCCAGGCCCGCGCCGCCGATCCACGGCTCGAAGCCCGCCTGGACGCTCGTCAGATACCAGGAGCGCTGCCCGTAGCCTCGGCTGACCACGTCCGCGTAGAACGTGTCGATCGCGAAGTCGATCGAGGTCGCCGGGGAGGTGCGGACGTAGGAGATGACGTTCCAGCCGATGTTGCCGAACCAGACCTCCCAGGAGGACCCGGCCAGGTTCACGGTGCCGACGCGGTTGCCGATCGGCTGGATGGAGCCCTGCCGGTTGAGCCAGATCATCAGCTCGGCGCCGGTGTTCTGCCCGTCGGTGCGCGGCGTCGGGTCGAACCACAGGTCGTAGGAGGCGTTGTACGTGCCGCTGCCCGGATAGGTCATGCGCACGCCGGAGCGCAGGTTGCCGAAGCCGCTCGCGCTCGCCTGCATCGGCAGGCCGCTGCCGGTGGTGCAGTTGGCGTAGTGGCACCCCGCGTAGATCGACGGGTAGCCGGCCGGGGCCCCGCTGGTGGAGTTGTTGTGCGCGGACTGGGTGACGGTGAAGCCGCCGCTCTGGTCCACGTCGATGCACTGGGCCGTGTCGGCGCCCCAGACGTTGTTCTGGACGATGTAGCGCCCGCTCTGGACGCTCGTGGAGCCGTACTTCTCGCAGATCACCGGCGCGGCCTCGGCCGGGGCGGCGACGATGAAGGTGGCGAGCAGGAATCCGACGAACAGGTATAAGCGCCTCATGGCACGCAGGATTCGCCAGCGTCCGGACGCCCGGCAACCGGCCGGGGGCGGCGGGCCGGGCCGTCACAGCGCGCACCAGGGGAAACCTGCACGGTGATCGGCTGAAAGTTTCACGCCACGTTGTCGAACGAAGTGAAGACGTGTTGTAATGCGGCCACGCGAGTGCTGCCGGGCGGGCGGGTCGTGGCGGGTTCCTTCGTCATGCGAGCAAAGGAATCACCCATGAGAGTCTTCCGTTCGGCGGCCGTGGCGGTCGCCGCGGCCCTGGCTTTGATCACCGCGGCCTTGGTCGTCCCGGCCCAGGCGCACGGCGTCACCATGTTCCCCGGCAGTCGCACGTTCCTGTGCTGGCAGGACGGCCTGCGCGAGAACGGCGCCATCCAGCCCTACAACCCGGCCTGCGCGGCAGCCGTCGCGCAGAGCGGCACCACGCCGCTCTACAACTGGTTCGCGGTGCTGCGCTCCGACGCCGGGGGCCGGACCACCGGCTTCATCCCCGACGGCCAGATCTGCAGCGCCGGCACCGGCGGCCCGTACGACTTCACCGCCTACAACGCCGTGCGCAACGACTGGCCGCTGACGCACCTGACGTCGGGCGCCAGCATCACCATGCGGCACAGCAACTGGGCCGCGCACCCGGGCTCGTTCGTCTACTACGTCACCAAGAACGGCTGGAACCCGAACGCCCCGCTGAAGTGGTCCGACCTGGAGCAGTTCGGCAGCGTCAGCAACCCGCCGCAGTCGGGCGGGCCCGGCGGGCTCAGCTACTACTACTGGAACGTGCAGCTGCCCTCGGGCAAGAGCGGCCGGCACATGATCTTCGTCCACTGGATCAGGTCGGACAGCAACGAGAACTTCTACAGCTGCTCCGACGTCACCTTCGACGGCGGCAACGGCGAGGTCACCGGGGTCGGCCCCGGCGGCAGCACGTCCAGCCCCAGCCCCGACCCGACCATCACCCCGACCGACCCGCCGCCTCCCGGGGGCTGCACGGCCACGCTGCGCGCCACCGACACCGGCTGGGCCGGCCACTTCCAGGGTGAGGTGACCGTCCGCAACACCGGCACGACCGCGATCAACGGCTGGAAGGTCAACTGGACCTTCAGCGGCGGCCAGGGCTTCGAAGGCTCGCCCTGGAACGGCGTGCTGAGCGGCCAGCCGCCGTCGGTCGAGGTGAAGAACGCCTCCTACAACGGGCAGATCGCGCCGAACGGCTCCACCACGTTCGGCTTCAACGGCACGGGCAGCGTGCCGAGTCCCGTGCCCGCGCTGACCTGCACGCCCGCGTAGGTCATCGGGATGCTGGAAGACGTGCGGAGGCCGCGGGCGCGGCGGGGACGGGTCATCGCCGTCACCGCCGTGGTCGTGGCCTCCGTCGCCGGGGCGGCGGTGGCGGCGAACCTGTGGCGGCCCGGGCTGCCGTCGCAGCTCAGGGAGCCGCTCGCCGCCCGGGTGACGGAGATCCTGGAGAAGTCGTCCCCGGCCGAGCACCACGAGCACGGCCACGAGTTCGGTGAGGACGCGGGGCGGGTCGTGTGCGCCGTCGAGCCGTTCGGCGTCGCGCCGGAGAACGCCGCCACCGTGTCCGAGGTGCGGTGGGTCTACGCCCGCCACATGTGCGCGATCACCGGCGCGGGCGCCGAGTGGGCGATGTCGGTGCGCGTGTCGGGCCCGCTGGCCGTGCGCCTGCACGACCCGGTCGAGGTACGGGTGCCGGAGCCCGGCGCCGGCTATCCGGAGCGGGTCAGGCTGGTCATCCCGCCGCGCCTGCACGAGGAGGCGTTCGCCGAGTTCGCCGATGACGAGGTGATCGAGGCGGCACGCCGGCGGTTCACCGAGGCGCGTTAGCGGGCAGGTCGAACGCGGCCGGCGAGAGGGGGAGGACTCTCCGGGCCGGCCGCGTTCACGCCATCCGGGCGGGATGGTGTCGTAGGGGCGGTTCACAGCAGGGGGACGGGCCTCACCTCCTCAGGGGCGTGGTACGGGGGTTCAGCCGGCGCAGGCGTAGCCGGAGGCCACGCTGGTCGAGCCGCTGGGCCGGCTGGCCTGGAAGCCGAACGAGGCCGGCAGCGAGGCGTTGTAGCCGAGGTTCCTGGCCGTCACCTTCTGTCCGTCGACCGTGACGGCGGCGTTCCAGGAGCCGACGATCGTGTGCCCGGCGGGCAGGGTGAACGTGACGGTCCAGCCGGAGCCGGTGCCGGTCACCGAAACGGGCGAGACCACGTACCCGTTGCCCCACTGGCTGCCGACGGTCGCGGTGACCTCGCAGTCGCCCTCGCCGCCGCCGGGGAGCGTGCTGAACGCGGTGGTGGGTGAGGGCGCCGACTGGTTGCCCGCCGCGTCCCTGGCCCGCACGTACACCGTGTAACCGGTGCCGGGGGTGAGCCCGGTCAGGCTGATCGACGGGGTGGCCGAGCTGCCGAGCAGGGCGCCGCCGCTGTCGTGGACGTCGTAGCGGGTGACGCCCACGTTGTCGGTGGAGGCGGTCCAGGTCAGCGTGGCGCCGGTGGTGGTGATGCCGGAGGCCGCCGGGGCGCCCGGGGCGGTGGGCGGGGTGGTGTCGTCCGGGCCGCCGCCGCCGTAGATCGCGGCCTCGCGGGCGGTGGCGGCGATGCCGTCGGCGCCGTTGAACAGCCGCTGGCCCCACGGGGTGAGCTGGTCGACGTCGAAGTTCGTCACCTGGTCGAGGTACTCGACGCCGCCGCCGTTGCCGCTCCACGACCAGCCGAGGTAGCCGAGGCCGCGGCTGACGGCCTGGGCCATGATCGTGTCCTCGTCGGGGTTGCCGTCGGAGTGGTTGTGCCCGAACTCGCCGACGACCAGCGGCAGCCCGGCGGTGCGGAAGGCGTCCATGTAGGAGGTGATCTCCGCTGCCGTGTCGAAGACGCCGTACATGTGGACGGAGAAGATCGTGTTCTTGTCCGGGTCGCTGTCGAAGACGGCCCGGGCGTTGTCGCGCATGGTGAACTGCCAGTCCTGGCCCCAGTTGGGGGCGTCCACCATGAGCGCGTGGTCGAAGCCGTTGGCGCGCAGCTTCTGGATGGCGGCCGTGGTGGCGGCGGCCCAGCCGGGGGTGACGGCGTTGTTGCCGACGGGCTCGTTGCCGATGTTGACGATGACGTAGTCTTCCTGGCCGGCCAGGGCGCTCTTGACGCTGATCCAGTAGTCGGCGGCGGCGTCGAGGGTGACGGCGCCGCTCTGCTCGCCGTAGCCCGTCGTGTCGTGATTTTCCAAGATGCAGATGAGTTTGTTCTGCTTGCACAGGGACACGACGTTGGCCACGTCGGCGACGCCGTTGGCGGTCCAGCGCCCGCCGCTGAGCACCACGCGGACGGCGTTGGCGCCGAGCGACTTGATGTCGGCGAACGCCCGGGTCTGCGAGGTGTACCAGGTGTGGGCGTGGCTGGTGCCACGGATGACGAACTCCTGGCCGCCCTTCTCGACGATCTTCGTGCCGCTGACGTGCAGGCCGGTCGCGGCGTGGGCGGGAGAGGCGATCAGGACGACGGGGAGGAGCAGGAGTGCCGCCAGCGCGGCGAGCCGGGATCTCAAAGTGGTGCCTTTCGCTGGGAGGTCCCGCCCCCCACCGGGGAGGGCGGGACCCGGGTTCTCAGGCGGTGGTGCAGGTGATCGGGTCAGGGGTCGCCCCGCTGCCCGACGCGATGAAGCCGAAGGAGGCGGTCCCGCCGGGAGCGAGCGCGCCGTTCCAGGCCTCGTTGCCGACGGTGAGCGTGCCGCCGGACTGGCTGTGCTTGCCGCCCCAGAGCTGGCTGACGGTGCCGGACTGCGCCCAGGAGACCGTCCAGCCGCCGATCGCCGACGTGCCGGCGTTCTTCACCGTCACCTCGGCCTGATAGCCGCCGCTCCAGGAGTTGACCAGCTTGTACGTCGCCGTGCAACCGCCGGTGGGCGGCGGCGTGTCGGTGGTGGCGAAGGACGTGCTCGCCGACGGCTCGGAGCTGTTGCCTGCGGCGTCCCTGGCCACCACGTGGACCGTGTACTCGGTGTCGGCGTCGAGCCCGGTCAGCTCGAAGGTCGTGCCCGGCGCGGTGCCCGCCTTCTCGCCGTCCAGGTAGACGTCGTAGCCGCTGACGCCGACGTTGTCGGTGGCCGCGGTCCACGACAGCCTGGCCGTGGAGCCGGTGATCGCGGAGACCGCCGGCTTGCCCGGGGCGCCGGGCGGGGTGTCGTCCTCCTCCTCGGGCCCCGGCGGGTTGCCCCAGATCTTGGTGGCGCCGCTGTAGAGCGTGATGTTGGAGGTACGGGCCGGCGTCGTGCCCGGCGTGGTCGGGATGCCCCGGTACGACCAGTCGTTGGCCGGGTCCCAGGTGCCCGCGCTGGCGATGCGGAACTGCACCTCACGGCGGTGCTGCGACTGCCCGGCGGGCGCGATGTCCTGCCCGGAGCAGTCGATGGCCGCATAGTAGGTGCTGCCGCCCGCCGCGTGCAGGGTCGGCGCCGCGCACTGGGTGTACGCCGACGACACCGTGATCTGCGACGCGGTGGTCGACCCGTCGAGCGTGAAGTAGTAGCGGAACGACCCGTCGGACAGCACCCGGGCGGGCCAGCCCGACTGGTTGCGCACGATGGCCTTGATCTCGGTGAAGTTCGTGCCGGAGGCGTTGACCCCGGCCTCCACGAAGATCTCCGGCCCGTCGGGCGTCTCGGCGACCGGGAAGCCCGCCGCCGGCGCGCCGCCGTACTCCTTGTAGAGCCGGGCGAGCGCGCTGGTGAAGCCCGCGTTGTAGTCGGTGGCGACCTCGTTCATCACGTAGTCGTCCCGCTTGTCGGTGTAGGCGTCGTCCGGGTCGGGCGGCCCGCCGACGAGCGCGCCGTACAGCGTGTGACGGCTTTCCACAGGTGTGGATATCTGGTCCGTCCACGAGCCGTGCGCGGTCCGGTGGTGCGGCGCCTTCGGCGGGTTGGTGCCGAACCCGACCACGTACGAGGAGTTGCGCGGATTGTCGCCGAGCGCGTAGTTGATCTGCCGCACCGCGAAGTCGTGGTAACGGGCCTTGCGCGTGGCGTCGCTGATCGAGTCGCTGTGCACGAGCGCCGCGAACGCCGTGTTGGCCGCGTACCGCAGCGACCCCCACCGGTCCAGCACCGCCTGGCCGCCCGGCGAGTAGCGCACCTTCGAGCCGTTCACGCCGACCGTCCACCAGTCGAGCCAGCGGTTGGCGTCGTCGAGGTACTTCTGCTTGCCGGTCAGCTTGTGCAGCAGCACGTAGGCGCCGTAGGACTTGTCGTCCCAG
The DNA here is from genome assembly GCF_041950485.1 of Nonomuraea sp. ATR24. NCBI lineage: Bacteria > Bacillati > Actinomycetota > Actinomycetes > Streptosporangiales > Streptosporangiaceae > Nonomuraea > Nonomuraea sp. ATR24. The sequence goes on along the minus strand of NZ_JBGNUU010000017.1, from coordinate 84,731 downwards.
GCGATGGTCCACTTGTACGACTTGATGGAGGTCTGGGGCTCGGTGCCGAGGCTGTCGTAGGTCGACTCGGCCTTGGTCAGGAAAGCCGGGTCGTCGGTGGCCCTGTACAGCCAGATCGCGCCCCAGACCAGCTCATCGGTGAACCCGCTCCAGGAGTTGTAGTAACCCTGGGCGTCGGTGATGCACTCGCTGTACTTCTTCCTGACCGTGTCGGCGAAGGAGTACAGCTGCTTGGCATGCGTCACCAGCTTGTCCGCGTACGCGGGGTCGGTCGGCCGGAAGACGATCGAGGAGGCGGCCATCGCCGCCGCCGTCTCGCCCGCCAGGTCCGACCCGCCGCACGACGCGTCGATCTTGTACGCCGGCCGGTCCATCGCCATGGCCTCGGCCGGGCCCCACCAGGCGTGGTCCCTGCCGCCGTGGCCGACCTGGCCGTAGAGCGTGTTGGGCGACGGGTGCGCCTTGACGAAGTAGTCGTTGACGAACCTGAGGTTGTTGAGCAGATGGGTGAGCTGGCCGGAGGCGGCGTAGGCGTCGCGGTACTCGACCGCGCCCCAGGCCAGCATGGTGGCGGAGAACGCCATCGGGAAGCCGAACTTCACGTGGTCGCCGGCGTCGTACCAGCCACCGGTGAGGTCCAGGCCGACGTCCGCGCCATCGTCGAGGCCCGAGTCGCCGCGCCAGTTGACGCGGTTCCAATCGGGCAGCTCGCCCGACTGCTGGGCCTCGTAGAACCAGAGCGACTTCTGCAGCGCCTCGCCGTACGCGAACGCCGGGGCGGCGGAGGCGGGCGACGCGGCGACGATCAGGGGCACGGCGAGGGCCGCCGCCGCGACGGCGGCGACCCTCTTCACGAGCGGGTTGTTCACGGGAAGAGCCGTCCGAACTCCGCCAGGGCGACGGCCACGTCGACCTGCGCCCAGAAGCGGTGGTAGTTGAACGTGGGAGCCGGCCCGGTGCCGTCCAGGTAGGCCTTGACCTCGGGCCAGTCGGGGTCGTTCTCGTAGAAGGACCTGATCGACAGGAACGTCGAGTCCGAGTTGATCGGGTCGCCGTTCGGCATCGTGCCGGTCCAGCCCGCGGGCACGTGGACCGGGTCGTCGATGCGCTGGTAGTCGGTCTTGGTCTCCTCGACCGAGACGCCCTTGTCGTCGCGGTTCTCCCACACGGCGTCGAGCAGCGCCTTGGCCGTGTCACGGGCCTCGGCGTGGTTCGCCCGGGCCGCGTAGTACATCAGCACCTTGGCGTAGGAGCCGGCCACGCCGACGTCCTGGGTGTGGTTGACGACCTCGACGTGCAGGTCGGGGTTGGCCGGCGGCATGCCGGACGTGGCGTTGAAGTTGCCCGCCGGCTGGCCGGTCCAGCGCAGCGTGGACGGGATCTGGTAGTCGCCGCCGGCGCCGACCGTGGTGTTGTCGAGCGCCCAGGCCACCCACTTGTCGAGCAGGGCCTTGGCGTCGGCGTTGCCGGTGACGTTGTACAGCTCGGCCACCCGCTCCATGGTCCACGCCTGGAAGCCGAACCACTGGTTCGACGGCGGGTCATGGTAGACCGGCTGCCAGTCGTAGGCCATGCCGTGGAACTTGGGCAGGTTCGCCGGAGGCGTGGCGTAGTGTCCGTTCCAGCTGTTGGTCGCGCCGCCGGCGATGGCGCCTTCGGCCGACTGCAGCCAGGTGTAGAACTGGAGCTGCCGGGTGAGGCTGGTGCTCCAGTCGGTGGCGCCGGTCGCGCTCTCCGGCCGCAGCTCGGCCACGTTCGACAGCGCCCAGGCCGCGAACGGGTTCTGATAGCCGGAGTGGTTGTGGCTGGAGCCGATCCGCCAGGCCCAGCCGGCGTTGGAGTCGGTCGCGCCGCCCCAGGCGTAGTACCAGGACAGCAGGTAGCTGGCGGAGTTCTTGCCGGTGCCGGCCGGGCACGACGGGCTGGTGCAGCCCGGCTGCTTGAAGTACTTGTCGTACATGGCGTAACGCAGGTAGTCGCCCATCTTGGCGGCCTTCTCCACGGTCGCGGAGATCTGGTCCGCCTTGCCCTGCGCCTTGGCCCAGGTCAGCGCCCAGTACGCCACCTGCACCGCGCGCGCGTCGGCGTCCGGGGCGTTGGTGTACTTCCACTGCTTGGCGTAGGAGGAGTCCTTGATGAACAGGTCCAGGTAGCCGTTGGTGCCGCCGTGCGCGAACGTGTCGCAGGACGGCTGCGGGATCGTCTCGAAGACCGACTCCTCCGGGCCACGCTGGTAGGTGTTGATGTAGGCGGGCTTGGTGGTGCCGTCGCCGCAGCGGCCGAAGCCGTAGGTGTTGTCCACGTCGAGCAGCCAGTGCATGCCGTAGACGTCACGGGTGCCGTACGCGGTCTGCAGCTCGTTGGCGATCGGGTCGGAGCCCACGCTGACGCCCTGGTCGATCTGCGACGGGTAGTTGCTGATCTCCAGGTGCTCGGCCGCGTACGTGGCCGGCTTGGCCGGGTTGTAGAAGGAGTTCGTCGGCTGGTCCCTGGTCGCCGGGATGATGTACGTCTCCATCGACTCCCAGGCGTCGTTGAACTTCGTCCAGTCGCCGGTCACCTGGCCGTAGACCGCCTCCAGCCACAGGTAGTAGCTGTAGGCCTCGGAGGTGGTCTCGTGCCCGTGGTCGGGCGCCTCGACCATGAACGTCTCCACCGAGTGGTACGGCACGCCCTCGGGCGAGAAGTAGCCGTTGGCGGGGTCGTGCAGGTCGTTGTACATCTCGGTGAAGCGCTGGATGTACTCGTTGTCGCCGCCGGGCAGGTCGTCGTCCGCCTCGGTGGCGGTGACGTCGACCGGGTCGTAGCCGGTGGCGCTCACCCTGAACACCGCGGTGCCGGCGGAGGTGTCGGCGTCGTCGGCGGCCGACAGCGTGACGGTCTGGGCGGTGTTCCAGTTGGCCGTGGTGAAGGTGCGGCCGGCCCCGGCGCTGACGGTCAGGTCGGCGTCACCGCTGGCCCGCGCGGTGTTCACGGTCACGCTCGCGGCCGGCTGGCGCGAGAGCTTGACGGAGAACGTGGCGGTGCCGGTCTCCGGTACGGCCACGGACTGCGGGCTCACGACGAGCGCCGGCGTGCTGTCGGAGCCGACGGTGATGCCGACGGGCGCGGAGTTCGTGGTGGCGCCGTCGTTGTCGGTGGCCCTGGCGGTGATCGAATAGCTGCCCGCGGCCACGTTCTGCCAGTTGTAGGTGTAGGGCGCGCTGGTGTCGGTGCCCAGCAGGGTGGAGCCCTGGTAGAAGTCGACCTTGGAGACCGTGCCGTCGGAGTCGGCGGCGGTCGCCGCGATCGGCACGGTGGCCGGGGCGGTGAACGTCTGGCCGGCCGTGGGCGAGGTCAGGGAGACCGTGGGCGCCTCGTTGTCGTCCTCGCCGCCGCAGGTGGTGCCGTTGATCGCGAACGAGGTGGGGGCCGGGTTGCTGCCGGTCCAGGAGCCGTTGAAGCCGATGGAGGTGCTGGCCCCGGTGGCGAGGGCGCCGTTCCACGGCATGTTCTTGGCGGTCACCCGGGTGCCCGACTGGCTCCAGGTGGCGCTCCAGCCCTGGTCGTACTTCTGTCCCGTGGTCGGGAAGTCGAAGGTCAGCGTCCAGTTCGTGAGCGGGTCGCCGAGGTTCTTGATGGCCACGCTGGCGGTGAAGCCGCCCTGGTTCGAGCCGCTGTTCCACTGGTTGGCGGTGTAGGTCACCTCGCAGGCGACGGCCGCGCTGGCGGGGGTCTGGGCGAGCACCGTGGTGGTGCTCGCCACCAGGACCAGCGCCGCGGCCGCGGATAACCGCCTGGCCAGGCGCGTGAGGAAGGGGCGGGGTCTGTGACTCACGGTTTCTCCATGGGAGTAGGGGGGTGGGAGCGCTCCCATGCCGCATTGTGCGCTTCGGCGAGGAGGAGATGTCAACGAAATGGCGTCCGGGTGACGGCCGGATTTCCTCTCACCTGCCTGCGTGGCATGAAAGTTTCACGGTGCTTGCCTGGCATCGCGCGAGCGTGTGGCCCGCCGGGGCCTCGGCGGGCCACCGGTCGCTGTACACATTTGTGAATGGCCGCCCACTATGGGAGCGCTCCCACTCACCACAGGAGATGATGATCCGTGAAACTCCTACGCGGCCTTCGGAGATGGGCCGTCACCGCGACAGCCACCTGTGTCGCGGCCGCCGGTCTCGTCGCCGGGCAGACGACCGCCGCCCACGCCGCGGTCTCCTGCGACGTCGTGTACACCCCCAACTCGTGGACATCCAGCCCTGGTCAGGGAGGTTTCACCGCGAACCTCACGCTGAAGAACCTGGGCGACCCCCTCAACGGCTGGACGCTGGCCTTCGACTTCCCCACCACCACCCAGAAGTACACCCCCAGCGGGTGGGGCGCGGAGATCAGCCAGTCGGGCACCCGGGTCACCGCCAAGAACATGCCGTGGAACGGCGCCCTCGCCACCGGGGCCAGCACCACCATCGGCTTCAACGGCACCTGGTCCGGCACCAACCCCAACCCGACCACGTTCACCGTGAACGGCACCACCTGCGGCGGCCCCGGCGGTGAGACCCCCGCGGTCGTCACCTCCGCCAGCTCCGTCGCCGTCAACGAGGGCGGCACCGCCACCTTCACCGCCAAGCTGTCGGCCGCCCCCTCCTCGAACGTGACCGTCAGCACCTCGCGGACCAGCGGCGACGCCGACCTGAGCGTCACCTCCGGCGCCTCGCTCACCTTCACCCCGTCGAACTGGAACACCGCGCAGACGGTCACCCTGGCCGCCGCGCAGGACGCCGACACGACGGCGGGCACCGCGGTCTTCACCGTCGGCGGCACCGGCGTCACCTCGACCACGGTCAACGCCACCGAGGTCGACGACGACAGCACCCAGGAGCAGTCGCTCATCGTCACCCCGACGTCCGTGACCGTCCCCGAGGGCGCCACCGGCGCCTACACCGTCCGCCTGGCCACCCAGCCGTCCTCCGGCGTCACCGTCACCACGACGGCCGGCAGCGGCGACGCCGACCTCACCGTGAGCTCCGGCGCCTCCCTGTCGTTCAGCACGGCCAACTGGAACACGCCGCAGACCGTGACCCTGGCCGCCGCCCAGGACTCCGACGAGGTCAACGGCACCCGGACGTTCACCGTCGCCTCCACCGGCCTGACCTCCCGCACGGTCACCGCCACCGAGGCCGACGACGACGGCGACACCACCCCCGTCCACGTCGAGAACCCGTACGCCGGAGCCACCGGCTACGTCAACCCGAGCTGGTCGACGAAGGCCGCCGCCGAGCCGGGCGGCGCCGCCATCGCCAACACCTCGACCGCCGTATGGATGGACCGCATCGCCGCCATCGAGGGCCCCGGCGACGCCCTGGGCCTGCGTGAGCACATGGACGAGGCCGTGCGGCAGGACGCCGCCAACGGCGCCACGCCGCTGACCATCCAGGTCGTCGTCTACAACCTGCCCAACCGCGACTGCTCCGCCCTGGCCTCCAACGGCGAGCTCCGCATCTCCGAGAACGGCTTCAACCGCTACAAGGCCGAGTACATCGACCCGATCGCCGACATCCTCGACGACCCGCAGTACGCCAACCTGCGCATCGTCACGATCATCGAGCCCGACTCGCTGCCCAACCTGGTGACCAACATCAACACCTTCGCCGACTGCCGCGAGGCCAACGGCCCCGGCGGCTACGTCGACGGCGTCCGCTACGCGCTCGACAAGCTGCACGCGATCACCAACGTCTACACCTACGTCGACGCCGCCCACCACGCCTGGCTCGGCTGGGACTCGAACTTCCAACCGTCGGTCGACCTGTTCCACCGCACCGTCACCGGCACCGCGGCGGGCGTGGACAGCGTGGACGGCTTCATCGTCAACACCGCCAACTACTCCGCGCTCAAGGAGCCGCACTTCACCATCAACACGACGGTGAACGGCACCACGGTCCGCCAGTCCAAGTGGGTCGACTGGAACTACTACGTCGACGAGCACACCTTCGCCACCGCCCTGCGCAACGCCCTGATCGCCAAGGGCTTCCGCTCCGGGCTCGGCATGCTCGTCGACACCTCGCGCAACGGCTGGGGCGGCAGCGCCCGCCCGTCCGGCCCGAGCACCGCGACCAACGTGGACACCTTCGTCAACGAGTCGCGCGTCGACCGCCGCCTGCACGCCGGCAACTGGTGCAACCAGAGCGGCGCGGGCATCGGGATGCGGCCGACGGCCAACCCCGAGCCGGGCTTCGACGCCTACGTGTGGATCAAGCCTCCGGGCGAGTCGGACGGCTCCAGCAAGGAGATCCCGAACACCGAGGGCAAGAGGTTCGACCGGATGTGCGACCCGACCTACACCGGCAACGACCTCAACGGTCACAACATGTCCGGCGCGCTCGCTGACGCGCCGATCTCCGGCCAGTGGTTCTCGGCCCAGTTCCGCCAGCTCGTGCAGAACGCCTACCCGCCGCTGTCCTAACCCCTGATCACAGGGCCCAGGCCGCCGGATCAACCCCCGGCCTGGGCCCTGTAACCATGTGTCAGCCCCTGCTGCGCCACTCCGACACGATCCGCTCGACGTCGTACGGGACGAGGTTGTGCGGCGGGCCGGACAGCCCGGTCCTGATGGCCTCGCGGATCCGGTCGTTGATCTCGTTGACGATCAGCCGGACCTCCCCCTCGGACCTGGCCTCGGCGGCGGCCGCGAGCGCCTGTTCGGCGTCCTTGCGCAGTTGCAGGCTCGGCGGGAGCGGCATCGACAGCCCCTCGCTCTCCAGCTTCTGCTTGATCCACCAGTGCTCGTCGTACGGCTTGTCGGCCCCGGGGAGCGGCTTGCCGGCGCCCGGCAGGTCGTCGAACTCGCCGCGTTCCTGGGCTTCCCTGATCTGCCGGTCCACCCAGCTCTCGAACTGCATCCCGCCCGGCTTGCGCTCGGTCACACGCGATCCCTTCTCCCTACGCGAGGTTGTGATGCGGGGCGGCGGGCGGCCGCCAGCCCAGCATCGCCTCGGTCATCCGCACGGACGCCACGGTCGCGGGCACGTCGTGCACCCGGACGATCCGCGCCCCGCGCAGGATCGCCATCACGTTGGCGGCGATGGTGCCCTCGGTCCGCTCCCCCTGCGGGCGGCCGATGCTCTCCCCGATGAAGTCCTTGTTGGACAGCGCCACCAGCAGCGGGTAGCCGACGGCGGCGACCTCGTCCAGCCGGCGCATCAGCTCCAGCGAGTGGTAGGTGTTCTTGTTGAGGTCGTGGCCCGGGTCGATGACGATGCGGTCGGGGGCGATCCCCGCCGCCAGCGCGGCCTCCACCCGCTCGCGCAGGTAGGCGGTGACGTCGGTGACGATGTCGGCGTAGTCGGGCCTGAACACCCGGCGCCCCGGCCCGCCCAGGCTGTGGGTGACGACCACGGTGACGCCGGTGCGGGCGGCGACCTCGGCGATGCCGGGCTCGCGCAGCCCGTTGGTGTCGTTGAGCACGTCGGCGCCCGCGGCGATCGCGGCCTCGGCGACGGCCGCGCGGTGGGTGTCGACGCTGATCACCGCGTCGGTGACGCGCCGCACCTCGGAGATCACCGGCACGACGCGGTCGATCTCCTCCTCGACGCCGATCTCGGCCTGGGCGGCGCTGAAGGCGAACCCGCCGATGTCGACCCAGTCGGCGCCCTGCTCGACCGCTCGCGACGCCGCCTCGACGGCCCGTTCGAGGGCGAAGGTCCGACCCTGGTCGTGGAAGGAGTTGGGGGTGCGGTTGACGATCGCCATGATCGCCACCTGTCGCCGGAAGTCGAACTCGCGCCGCCCGATCCGCCGCACCGGGTGGGACATCTCGGGCGGGGCAGTGCTCACTCCACCGGTCACGACACCATCCCCTTACGAGCTCGGGCCACCTGCTTGGCAGCCTACCTTCCGGGGAGGCCGGGCTTCCGGCCGTGTCGGGCGGTGAAATGTCAGGCGGTGAAGCGCATGCGGTGGCTGTCGGTGCCGACGCGGATGCGCCTCATCCGGGGGCGGGACGCGCACGGGCGCCGGGGCAGGCGCATGGCGAGATCGACGACGGTTCCGCAGGGACCGGTGTGGAAGTCGGCGTCGTCGCACAGCCGTTTGATCAGGAAGATGCCGCGGCCGGTGCCAGAGGTGTCGGGCGGGCGGTGACGGCCCTCGACGTAGCCGTTGGGGATGCCGGAGCCCCGGTCCGCGGTCTGGGCGCGCAGGACGCCGTCGGCCGTCCACAGTCTGAGCGTGCCGTGCCCGCCGGCGTGCGTCACGACGTTGATGACGCTCTCGTGAACGGCGAGGACGAAGTCCTCAAGTCTCGGGCCGGCCAGTCCGGCCCCTGATGCGTGCCGGGCGACGGCCTGCCGGATTCCGGTGACCTCCCGGCGGCTGATGGGCTGGGTCATGAGCGTGCGCATGGCAGCAGCTTCCTAGCGACGTTCCTCGTCATCGGCGGGCCGCGCTTCTGGACCTCACAAGGCTCCCCACTGCCCTGACAGCCGGGCTTCACACCTTCGACCGCCCGCCGATCCCGGTGGCGAACTCACGCAGCCGCCTCGGCGCGCTGTCGGGGGCGAGCGGCGCGGTGTCCATGCCGGCGCCGTCGTGCAGGCCCTCCAGCAGCGCCTTGATCGCGTCGGGCGCCGAGTGCCTGGGCGTCCAGCCGAGCACGTGGCGAGCGCGGTCCACGTTCATCAGCGGGATGCGCAGCGCCAGCTCCAGCAGGCCGGGCGCGGCGGGGATGAGCCGCAGGTGCCAGCCGGCGGCGACGGCGGCCCGCGCGACCCCGGCCGGGATCGGCACGGTCCTGGCCCCGAGCAGCTCGGCGAGCTCGGCCGGGCCGAGCACCGGCTCGGCGGCCAGGTTGAACGCGCCGGTGACGGGCTTGGTGACGGCCAGGCGGTAGGCCTCGGCGGCGTCGTCGGCGTGCAGGATCTGCATCTTGAGCCCGGGGATGTCGGGCACGAACGGGATCCGGCCCGCCCTGACCAGCCTGCGCGGCAGCAGCGGCCCGGCGAACAGCCTGCGCTGCTCGGTCGCCGCCTGCCGCTGGAAGATGAAGCCCGGCCGCATCCGCACCACCCGGACGCCCGGGTTGTCGTGCTCGAACACGTCCAGCACCCGCTCCACGTACGCCTTCTCGCGCCCGTACGCGGCCCCCGGGTAGCCGTGGGTGGGCCAGGTCTCGTCGACCCGCACCTCCTTCGGGCCGGGCGAGTACGCGCCGACGGATGAGGCGTGGACCAGCGCGGGCACGCCCGCCTGGGCGACGGCCTGGAAGACCCGCATGCTGCCGAGCACGTTGGCCCGCCAGGTCGCGGTGGCGTCGCGGGTCGGCTGGAACAGCCAGGCCAGGTGCACGACCGCGGCGGCGCCGTCGAAGATCTGCGCGAGGTCGCTCGTGACGACGTCCGCCTTGACCCATTCGGTGCGGCCGGGACGCCAGCCGGGCAGCCTGCGGGCGACGCCGACGATGGACGTCACGCTCTCGTCGGCTTCCAGGGCCCGGATCACGCTCGTGCCGACGTTGCCCGTCGCACCCACCACCACGACTCTCATGGCGCACCGCCTGCCCCGTCAGAAAGGGACGAAACGCGCTGGTCAGGGTTCGATCAGCACCTTGATCGCGCCGTCCCGCTTCTTCTGGAACATCTCGTACGCCTCCGGCGCCCGCTGCAACGGGACCCGGTGCGTGGCCAGGTCCATCACGCCGAGCGGATCGGCGTCGTCGGTGACCAGCGGCATCAGCGCGCCGACCCACCGCCTGACGTGCGCCTGGCCCATCCGCAGCGAGATGCCCTTGTCGAACATGCGCAGCATCGGCATCGGGTCGGTCATACCGCCGTAGACGCCGATGACGGAGATCACGCCGCCGCGCCGTACGGTGTCGATGGCCTGGTTGAGTGCGGCGAGGCGGTCCACGCCCGCGTGGCTCATGAGCTGGGCGGCCAGCGCGTCGGGCAGCGCGCCCGTCATCGTCTGGGCCAGCTTGGCGGCGGGCGAGCCGTGCGCCTCCATGCCGACGGCGTCGATCACCGAGTCGGTGCCGCGCCCCGAGGTGAGCTGCCTGACCGCCTCCGGCACGTCGGTGGTCTCGCTCGCGTCGACGACCTCGACGCCGTGTCGGCGGGCCATCTCCAGCCGCTCGGGCACGCCGTCGACGCCGATGACCCGGTGGCCGAGGTGGCGGGCGATGCGGGCGCACATCTGGCCGATGGGGCCGAGCCCGAAGACCGTGAGGCTGCCCCCGTCGGGCAGGTGCGCGTACTGGACGGCCTGCCAGGCGGTGGGCAGCACGTCCGACAGGTAGACGAACCGCTCGTCGGGCGGCCCGTTCGGCACCTTGATCGGGCCGAACTGGGCCTGCGGCACCCGCAGGTACTCGGCCTGGCCGCCCGGCACCTGGCCGTACAGCTTGGTGTAGCCGAACAGCGCGGCGCCCATGCCGTGCTCGCGGACCTGGGTGGTCTCGCACTGGGCGTACAGCTCCATGCCGCACATGTGGCAGTGGCCGCAGGAGATGTTGAACGGGATCACCACCCGGTCGCCCGGCCTGAGCGTGGTGACCTGCGAGCCGACCTCCTCGACGATGCCCATCGGCTCGTGGCCGAGGATGTCGCCCTGGGTCATGAACGGCCCGAGCACCTCGTACAGGTGCAGGTCGGAGCCGCACAGGCCGGTCGTGGTGACCTTGATGACGGCGTCGTTCGGTTCCTTGATCTGCGGGTCGGGGACGTCCTCGACCCGGACGTCGCGCTTGCCGTGCCAGGTGACGGCCTTCATGGCAACTCCTCAGGATCGGCTTCACGAGCCGCATACCCCCACAAAGCACCCCTAGGCCGGGGAGCGCGAATCGCCTCCAGGTGTCATGACAAACCCTCGGACCAGGCGTTCTTCAGTCCGGAAAAACTCCATCCGGTAAACATGCTTTACACCCTCCGTATTCGGTGAGTAACTACTGGTAGCGAACGGTAGACAGAAGGAGCCCGGCACCATGACGGTGAGCTTCACCCCCAACTTGCTGGGGCCGCGGATCGACGACCGCCTGATCGGCTTCCTCGACGAGTGGCAGGCGCCGGTCTCGGACCCGGACGTGGTGGCGGCCTACCGGTTGCTCGTCGAGTTCATCCTGGGCGGCGGCAAGCGCATCCGCCCGCAGCTGTGCTACTGGGGGTGGCGGGGAGCCGGCGGCGACGACTGCGACGAGATCATCAGCGCGGCGGCCGCCCTTGAGCTGTGCCACGCGGGCCTGCTCATCCACGACGACATCATGGACGGCAGCGATCTGCGCCGCGGCCAGGCCACGGTCCACCGCAGCCTGGCCCGGCTGCACTCCGGGCCCGGCGCCGAGGCGTTCGGCCGGGCGGGCGGCATCCTGCTCGGCACGCTCAGCCTCGCCTGGTCCGACACGCTGCTGTCGTCGTGCGGGGTGGAGCCCGTCCGGCTGCGGGCGGCCCACCACCTGTTCGACACGATGCGCACCGAGGTCATCAGCGGCCAGTATCTGGACATCCTCGCCCAGCTCCGGGCCGGCGTCAGCGTCGAGCAGGCGCTGACCACGATCCGCTACAAGACGGCCAAGTACACCGTGGAGCGGCCGCTGCAGATCGGCGGCGCGCTCGCCGGGACCGAGGCCGGTCTGCTGCGCGCCTACTCGGAGTTCGGGGTGCCGCTGGGCGAGGCGTTCCAGCTGCGTGACGACGTGCTCGGCATGTTCGGCTCGTCGGGCGAGACCGGCAAGTCGGCGCTCGACGACCTGCGCGAGGGCAAGCAGACCGTCCTCTACGCGCACGCCGTCCAGCGGGCCACGCCCGCCCAGCTCGCCTACCTGCGCGCCTGGCACGGCAACCCCGACCTGACCGAGGAGCACGCCGCCGAGGTGTGCCAGATCATGACCGACACCGGCGCGCTCGCCGAGGTCGAGTCGATGATCGACGATCGGGTCCGCACCGCGGTCCGCGTCCTCGACGCCACGGCCATCGAGGCCGAGGCCCGCGTCGCGCTCACCGTCCTGGCAGCCGAGCTGGCGCACCGCGACAGCTAGACCGGCCCCGGGCACGGCGGGCGCTTCGTGCTGCCCACTGACGGTCACCGACCGTAACTGAACTTTCCTCTCAGTAACGTCCAACCTTCTCCTGATTGGTGGAGCACGTGACAGAAACGACAGAATCGACCGCACCGGTCAACGGCAACGGGCACCAGCTCAGCCTGAGCACCGACGCCGCGCGCAACCTGGCGACGACCACCAAGACCGCGCCCCAGATGCAGGAGATCACCTCCCGGTGGCTGCTCAAGCTGCTGCCCTGGGTGCAGACCTCCGGTGGCGTCTACCGGGTCAACCGCCGCCTGACCTACACGCTGGGCGACGGCCGCATCACCTTCAGCACCACCGGCTCGGAGGTCCGGGTCGTCCCCGCCGAACTGTCCGAACTGCCCATGCTGCGCGGCTACGACGACATCGAGGTCCTCGAAGCGCTCGCCTACCGCTTCGCCCAGCGGGAGGTCGAGCCCGGCGAGGAGATCGTGCGTGAGGACGAGCCGGTCGACCAGCTCGTGCTCATCGCGCACGGCCGTGTCGGCAAGGAGGCCCAGGGCGCCTACGGCGACACGCAGAACCTGGGCGTGCTCGCCGACGGCGACTACCTCGGCGAGCAGTTGCTGTCCGGCGGCGGCCAATGGGAGTTCTCCGCCAAGGCGAAGACCGCCACCACCGTGCTGACGCTGTCGCGGGAGGACTTCCAGCAACTGCTGGACCGCTCGCCAAGCCTGCGCGAGCACCTGGAGGCGTGGCAGGCGGCCAGCGATCGGGCCAGCAACGACTACGGCGAGGCCGCGATCGACATGTCGTCCGGGCACAGCGGCGAGCCCGTGCTGCCCGGCACGTTCGTCGACTACGAGCTGAGCCCGCGTGAATACGAGCTGAGCGTCGCCCAGACCGTCCTGCGCGTGCACAGCCGGGTCTCCGACCTCTACAACCAGCCGATGAACCAGCTCGACCAGCAGCTCAGGCTGACCGTCGAGGCGCTGCGCGAGCGACAGGAGGACGAGCTGATCAACAACCGCGAGTTCGGCCTGCTGCACAACGCCGACTTCAGCCAGCGGGTGCGCACCCGCACCGGCCCGCCCACCCCCGACGACATGGACGACCTGCTGGCGAAGGTGTGGAAGGAGCCGGCGTTCTTCCTGGCCCACCCGCAGACCATCGCCGCCTTCGGCCGGGAGTGCAGCAAGCGCGGCCTCTACCCGCAGTCGAGCGAGGTCAACGGCCACCGGGTGCCCGCCTGGCGGGGCGTGCCGATCTTCCCGTGCAACAAGATCCCGGTCTCCGGCCGGCGCACCAGCTCCGTGCTGCTCATGCGCACCGGCCAGGAGAACCAGGGCGTGGTCGGCCTGCACCAGACCGGCATCCCCGACGAGTACCAGCCGAGCCTGTCGGTCAGGTTCATGAACATCAACGAGAAGGCCGTCGTGTCCTACCTGGTCAGCGCCTACTACTCGGTCGCCGTCCTGGTGCCCGACGCGCTGGCCGTGCTGGAGGACGTCGAGATCGGGCGCGAGGACTAACAGAGCATTTCCGGCCAGGGATTGGTGGTGTTTCGGTTGTCGGAGTTGGAGGCACGGCTGAGCCTGGACACGGCGGCGGCGCGCAAGCTCGCCACGACGTCCAAGACGGCTCCGCACATGCGGGAGATCTCCCCGCGCTGGCTGCTGCGCGCGCTCCCCTGGGTGGAGCTCGCGGCCGGCACCTACCGGGTGAACCGCCGCCTCACCTACGAGACGGGCGGCGGCCGGGTGGCCTTCTCCCATACGGGGACGCGGCTGCGGGTGGTGCCGCCGAGCCTCACCGAGCTGCCCTTCCTGCACGGGTACGAGGACCGGGACGTGCTGGAGTCCCTGGCCGGAATGTTCGAGCAGCGCGAGTACGTGCGCGGCGAGGTGATCGCCAGGGAGGGATCGCCGCAGAACGAGCTGATCCTGCTCGCCCACGGCAAGATCGCCAAGCTGTGCACGAGCACGTACGGCAACAGCGTCGCGCGGGGCATGCTGTCGACCGGCGACCACGCCGGCAGCCGTGCGGACAGCCGATCGACGCCGTGGGAGGTCACGCTGGCGGCACGCACCGCCTGCGCCGTGCTGGCCCTGCCCTGGCAGGCGCTGGACGACCTGGCCGCGCGCCGGCCGTCGCTGGGCGAGCACCTCGCGCGGCGACCGGCCGGCCCGGCCAACAAGTACGGCGAGGCGGCGATCGACCTGCTGTCCGGGCACCGCGGCGAGGTCGTGCTGCCGGGCACGTTCGTCGACTACGACCCGGGCCCCCGCGAGTACGAGCTGAGCGTCTCCCAGGCGGTGCTCAGGATGCACACCAGGGTCGCCGACCTGTTCAGCAGCCCGATGGACCAGACCGAGGAGCAGCTCAGGCTCACGATCGAGGCGGTGCGCGAGGCGCAGGAGCGCGAACTGGTCAACAACCCGGACTTCGGGCTGCTCCACAACGTCGCCCCGGGACAGCGGCTGACCACCCGCACCGGGCCGCCCACCCCCGCCGACCTCGACGACCTGCTCTGCCGCAGGCGCAAGACCCGCTATTTCCTGGCCAACCCGCTGGCCATCGCCGCGTTCGGCCGGCAGTGCAGCGCCGCCGGCGTCTACATGGACAGCGTCGTGCTCGACGGCAGCACGCTGGCCGCCTGGCGCGGGGTGCCGATCCTGCCCTGCGACAAGATCCCGGTCAGCCGGGCCGGCACCAGCTCGATCCTGGCCATCCGCACGGGCGAGGACGAGCAGGGGGTCGTCGGCCTGCACCAGACCGGCGTCCCCGACGAGCACCGGCCCGGCCTCAGCGTGAAGGTGATGGGCATCGACGAGCGGGGGATCACCACCTACCTGGTCAGCGCCTATTACTCGGCCGCGGTGCTCGTGCCCGACGCGCTGGGCGTGCTCGGGGACGTCGAGGTACACAGCTGACCTTCACCTGATCTTCACAGCCGAACGGAGCCACGATGGCGCAACCCTTTGACCTGCCGGACTTCTACGTCCCGTATCCGGCCCGGCTCAACCCCCACCTTGAGGAGGCCAGGACCCACTCCAAACAGTGGGCCAGGAAGATGGGCATGCTGGAAGGCTCGGGCATCTGGGAGGAGGCCGACCTCGACGCGCACGACTACGCGCTGCTGTGCGCGTACACTCATCCTGACTGCGACGCCACCGAGCTCAGCCTGATCACCGACTGGTACGTGTGGGTCTTCTTCTTCGACGACCACTTTCTCGACGTGTTCAAGCGGACGGGCGACCGCGAGGGCGGCAAGGCGTACCTGGACCGGCTGCCCGCCTTCATGAGCACCGCGAGCCCTGAGCCGGTCAACCCGGTCGAGGCGGGGCTGGCCGACCTGTGGGCGCGCACGGTGCCCGGCACGTCGGCCGACTGGCGGGCGCGTTTCACGGAGAGCACCCTCAACCTGCTGAACGAGTCGCTGTGGGAGCTGTCCAACATCAACGCGGGCCGGGTGCCCAACCCGGTGGAGTACATCGAGATGCGCCGCAAAGTGGGCGGGGCGCCCTGGTCGGCGGGGCTGATCGAGCACGCGGCGGGCGCCGAGGTGCCTGCCGTGATCTCCGCGTCGCGGCCGATGCGGGTGCTGCGCGACGCCTTCTCCGACGCCGTCCACCTGCGCAACGACATCTTCTCCTACCAGCGCGAGACGCAGGAGGAGGGCGAGCTGAGCAACGGCATCCTGGTGCTGGAGACGTTCCTCGGCTGCTCGACGCAGGAGGCCGCCGACGCGGTCAACGACCTGCTCACCTCGCGGCTGCAGCAGTTCGAGCACACCGTCGCCGTCGAGCTGGGGCCGCTGTTCGTCGAGCACGGGCTCGACCCGCTGAGCTGCGCCGGCGTGCTCGCCTACGTCAAGGGGCTGCAGGACTGGCAGTCCGGCGGTCACGCCTGGCACCTGCGCTCCAGCCGCTACATGAACCAGAACGCCTCCGCCCCGGCGCTCGGCATGAAGTCGGTCGTCGACCTGCTGGGGCTCAAGCGCGTCAGGTCCTACGCGCACGTGCCGTACGAGAAGGTCGGGCCGCTGCCGGTGCCGGACCTCTACCAGCCGTTCACGCCGGAGCTGTCACCGCACCTGGAGGCCGCCCGGCGCAACGTGGTCACGTGGGCGCACCGGATGGGGCTGCTGGAGGCGCAGCCCGGCATCACCGGCTCGGCCGTGTGGGACGAGGACAAGCTGATCGACTACGACCTGCCGCTCTGCGCCGCCGGGCTGGACCCCGACGCGACGCCCGAGGAGCTTGACCTGTCCTCGGCCTGGCTGGCGTGGGGGACCTACGGCGACGACTACTTCCCCGTCGTGTTCGGCCACGGGCGCAGCCTGGCCGCCGCGCGGGCCACCGTGGAGCGGCTGTCGCTGTTCATGCCGCTCGACGGCGTCACCTACCCGGCGCCCGTCAGCCCGCTGGAGCTGTCGCTGGCCGACCTGTGGGGGCGCTCGGCCCGGCCGATGAGCCAGGGCGCGCGGCGTACGTTCCGGGCGGCCATCGAGAAGATGGCGTCGAGCTGGCTGTGGGAGCTGGCCAACCAGGCCGAGAACCGGGTGCCCGACCCCGTCGACTACGTGGAGATGCGGCGGCTCACCTTCGGCTCGGACCTGACGATGGCCCTGTGCCGGCTGGCCCGGGCCGACCGGATCCCGCAGGAGGTCTACGACAGCGGGCCGATGCGCTCGCTGGAGAACTCGGCCCAGGACTACGCGACCCTGCTCAACGACGTCTACTCGTACCAGAAGGAGATCGAGTACGAGGGCGAGCTGCACAACGGGGTGCTGGTCACGCAGTGCTTCTTCGGCTGCGACCGCGACACGGCGCTGCGCATCGTGGTCGACCTGCTGGAGTCGCGGATGCGGCAGTTCCAGCACGTGGCCGCGCACGAGCTGCCGGTCGTGTTCGACGATCTCGGGCTGGGCGACGACGGCCGCAAGGCGGTCGCCGAGTACGTCACCGAGCTGGAGAACTGGATGTCGGGCATCTACGTGTGGCACCGCGACTGCCGCCGTTACGACGAGGAGTCGCTGCGCCGGCACCACCGGCCGCCTCGGCCCAAGCTGGCCGGGCCCACCGGGATCGGCACGTCGGCCGCGCTGATCCTCTAGCCGGTCCTTCGGGTGGGCTTCAGGGCACGGCCACCGGGCGGGATCCGTCGAACCAGCCCATCAGCTCCAGCATGCGGCGCTGGCATGGCGTGACGTTGCGCAGGCGGATCCACCGCTCGGCCGGGGGCAGCGCGGGCAGGGCCAGCACCCGGATGCCCGACAGGTCGACGAACGTGAGGGCGGCGGTGTCGACGGTCAGGTGCGGGCAGCCGTCACGCCACAGGGCCAGCGCGCGGGCGAGCGCGGGGCTGTTGGTGATGTCGACCTCGCCGCAGAGGCTCACGGCGGGGTCCGGCGGCGCGGCCAGCGCGACGATCCGTAGCTGCTGGTCCTGGTAGAGCAGTCGCTCCATCTGGTGCACACCCCCCATCGCTCCGAGTCCGGGGGTCGGTCACCGCAGCAGCGGCAACCGAGAACCAGGTTACACGAACTATGTTTCTCTTTGTAATGTTCGCGAGAAAAATGACCGTTTACAGCACTTTTATAGAAGGAATGGTCCGATGAGCGTTTCACCCCCATCGGACCGCTGATCGGGGCCGGAGCCGGGCATGCGAAAGCCCCGGCACTGGTGGTGCCGGGGCCGATCAGATTGCCCGTACGCCTGTCACACGCTGGTGCCACGACCCGGCGGCTCCGGGGCTCCCCGCGTCCGGGGAGGTGCGGGCCGGCCGGGCCGTGCGCGCCACCGGCGCCGCGGGATCAGTCCTCGACGTTGCTCAGGACGTTGCCCTCGACGTCCTGCAGGTGCAGGAAGGTCAGCACGTCGATGTACTTGACCGAGTCGTTGAGGACGTCGTTGGCCAGCGCCACGTCGTCGATGATGGAGAACTGGCTGAGGATCTGCTGGCCGGTGTTGCTGACGTTCGGGCCGACGTCGGCCGAGGCCACGCCCGCGGAGAAGCCGAGCGCGAGACCGCAGATGGCGGCACCGGCGAGAATGCGACGCATCATTTGTAGAACTCCTTCGTAGGAATCGGCGCGGAAAGCGCGTCATCGCGATTGTGTTCGCTGTGCTTTCGAGATGCCTCGGACAACGATCGCGTATCGCGGCTTCGACGGGCAAGGCGAGGCGCCTAAACCTAGGTCAAAACCGATTCACGAGAATCGTCGTGGGCATCGCGCCACCATATGTCCGGATTTATCAGGATTCGTCTGGTGGCTTTGACGGATTTTCTTTCACGTTATGGCCATATGCGCCTCTCGCCTCCCCAAAAGGGTGTTTTGTCCCCATCGGTCGAGAGGAAAGCTCTGGGACAGCAGCGCCGGCATCGAGAGCCGGTGAAACGAGTCGCAGAAGCGGTGGATTGACCATGGAGGCAAGACGCACATTTATCGTGATGGCCCTGGCGTGTGTGTTCACCGGCACGCTGGATTGCGCGCCGGCAGTGGCTCGCGACTGCGGCCCTGAATGCGGGCCGCGTTATTCCGAAACCTTTCACGCGGACCGGGCCGCCGCGGGCGCCATCGCGGTGCGGGCCGCGATCGAGATGATCGGCGTCCCGTACTCATGGGGCGGCGGCGGGGTGGACGGCCCCGGATTCGGCATCGGAAAGGGTGCGAAGACCAAGGGATTCGACTGCTCCGGCCTCACGCAGTACGCGTGGGCCTCGGCCGGGGAACTGATCGGCCGCACCACGAAGGAGCAGTGGCGATCAGGTGCCCGCGTGCCCAAGGAACAGGTGCGGCCCGGGGACCTCGTCTTTTACGACAACGATCCGCGGCGCTCCGGCCCCGAGCACGTCGGCCTGGCCGTCGATCGCGAGCGTATGGTCCACGCCCCCTATACCGGCGCGTTCGTCCGGCTCGACCCGCTGGACCGGCCGACGTTCATGGGAGCCGTCCGGCCGACCGAGGAAAGAGCGGCGGACGCCGGCCTCTGACGCGCGGCCCCGGACGGCCTGCTCGATGGAGCAGGGCCCTCCGGGCCGCCCGCCACCCGGCCCGTCGGTGCGCACCGGGCTGCCGTGGCCTCGAGTATCCACGGCCGCCCTTCCGGGAAACGTCCCGGCGTTTCAACCGGGACCCGGGCGGGGTGACGGTTCACCGGCTTTTGCCGGCGAGCTTTTCAGGTCGAGCGCCGATTTCCCGTCGCTCCTAGTCCTCGACGTTGGCCAGCAGGTTCAGCTCGACGTCCTGCAGGTGACCGACGGTGCCCAGGTCGATGTACTTGACCGAGTCGTTCAGGACGTTGTTCAGCGCGGTGACGTCGTCGATGACGCTGAACTGGCCGATGATGCTCTGGCCCGTGTTGCTCGCGCTCGGGCCGACGTCGGCCGAAGCGGCGCCGGCACAGAAGCCCAGCGCGGCGCCCACGATGGCTGCACCGGCAAGAATGCGACGGATCATGTTTCGTTCCTCCATTGATCGGCGCCTGAGAATTCCAGCGCCTTAGTCGTTTCTGCAGGGCTGTGAGGTGCCGCGGATAACAATTGCGGCAGCGCGCCGGAACCGCAACCGGATCTTCTCAGACCGAGGTCAAGGGGCGGCCTCGGTTTCTTGGCGATCGACACCGCCGCCGAACACAAATGCCGCGGCCGATCCGCGCAATCGAAACGGCATTTCTTTTGGCCTCACCCGGTGATGACGTAGCCGTTCACGCACCGGCGGGAAACCGACGATCACCCGCCGCTTGGGAATCGCGCGCGCCCGCAATACGCCGTGAGGTGTAGCGGCGGTGCCGCCTCTGGTCCGACGCGCGCCCCCCGGGACGCGGGTCACGATGGCCAGGAGTTCGTTCGGGAACCGGAGGTAAAGATGACTGCGATACGACCGCGTACCCGCAAGTCACTGCTGGTCATCCACATCGTCGCCTCGGTCGCGCTGCTGGGCGAGGTATGGGGACTCGTGGTGCTCAATACTGCGGCGACACTCACGAATGACCTCGCTTTGGCCCACGCCGCCTACCGGTTGATGCCCGCGCTCGTTTTCGCGGGCGGGATACCGCTCAGCATGCTGTCGCTCGTCACCGGCGTCCTGCTCGGGCTGACGAGCCACTGGGGGGTGCTGCGCCACGTCTGGGTCGCGGCCAAGCTGGCGCTGCTGCTCGCCACGATCTGCGCGGGGATGTTCCTGTTCGACCCCGAGGGCATGGCCGCCGCCACCGAAGGCGCCGCCCAGGTGGCCTCCTCACGGCAGTGGGCCCAGGTGGCCTCGCTCGGCTGCCAGCTCGCGATGCTGATGCTGGCGACCGGCCTGTCCGTCTTCAAGCCGCGAACCCGGATGCCACGCCTGCGCCCCGCGAGGTAGGACAGGACCATGGAAACCGATCTGGTCACGGCGGCCGTGGCCCGCGCCGAAGAGGCGTCGTTCGCCTACTCGTGCGATCCGGGCGTCGGCCGCCTCCTCGCCGCACTCGCCGCCGCCGTCCCCGAAGGCGGGCGCGTCCTGGAGTTGGGCACCGGCGCCGGCGTCGGGCTCGCCTGGCTCGTCAGCGGCCTCCTGCCGCGCACCGACGTCACGGTCACGAGCGTCGAACGCGACCCCGCCCGCGCCGCACTCGCCGCCCGCGACGGCTGGCCCCCCTTCGTCGACCTCCGTACGGGCGACGCCCTGGACCTGCTCGACCGGCTCGGCGCCTTCGACCTGATCTTCGCCGACGCCACGGGCGGCAAGCACGTCGGCCTCGACCGCACCATCGCCGCCCTCCGCCCGCGCGGCATCCTCCTCGTCGACGACCTCGCCCCGGCCCCCGGCTGGGACGACGACCTCATCCGCAAGCAGCGCGCCGTCCGCGACGCCCTGCTCGCCCACGAACGGCTCGTGGCGGTCGAACTCGACCACGCCTCCGGCCTCGTCCTCGCCACCGCCCGCTGACCCTTGCCACCCACCCTCCCCTGCGCGGCACCCCCACCACGTGCCCTCCCGTTGCGGCACTCGCCGCTCAACCCAGAAGCCGGAGTGCGGGTGGGGAGCGGCCCACACCCCCGGCGGGCCGCCCGGGAGCCGCCTGGGTGCCGCCCAAGGGGTCAGTCGGAGAGGCGGTCGAGGGCTTCGGAGAGGCGGCGGAGGGCGGCGAGGGTGTCGCGGGCGGCGGGCAGCCCCAGCTCGGCCACCAGCCGGTCGGCGAGCTCCTGGTGGGCGGGATCGATGCGGGCGATGGCGGCCCGCCCCTCCGGGGTGGGGTTGAGCAGCTTGGCCCGCCGGTGCGCCGGGTTGGGCAGGTATTCGGCCAGCCCCTTCTCCACCAGCAGGTCGGCGATCCGCTGGACGCCCTGACGGCTCATGCCCATCACCCTGGCCACCCCGGAGACCGGCAGCGGCTCGTGCAGGATGGCGCCCAGCACCTGCCACCAGGCGGCGGTGAGCCCGGCGGGCCTGGCCAGCTTCTCGGCGACGTCGAGAAACTGGCCGTTGAGCCGGAAGACCGTCAACGCGCTGCCCGACAGCAGCTCGCCCGTTTCGCTCATGCCGCCATCAGCACCTCGTACGCCGACGCGTCGCTCTTGGCGAAGAGCCGGTACCAGGCGTCGAGCACCTCGGGCGTGTAGACGTCGAGCCGGCGGAAGATCTCGCGGGCGAAGGCGACGGGCTCGGTGGGCCCGGCGGTGATCAGGTCGCCATCGAGCACCGCGTCGCGGTCCTGGTAGCGCTTGGCGCCCCCGTACCCCTGCTGGGCCTCCAGGTACTGCAGCACGGCGCTCGTGTGGTCGCGGTCGTCGAGCAACCCTTCGCGGGCGATCCCGGCGACGGCGCCGCAGATGGCGGCGACGGGCACCCCGGCGTCGAGGAACGCGCGTGCCTTGCTGGCGTACGGAGCGAGGTCGTCGCCGGCGTCCCACAGGTCGGCGCCGGGCAGGATGAGCAGGCTGCTGTCCTGCGGCGTGAGCGCGTCGAGCGTCAGGTCGGGAACGATCCGCATGCCGCCGGCGGTGGTCACGGGCTCACCGGTGAGCCCGACCGTGACGATCTCATAACTGCCGGGCTCCCGGTGGAAGCGGCCACTGCGCAGGTGGGCGGTGGCGTGTCCGGTCTCCCAGTCGGCCAGAGTGTCGTAAACGGCTACATGCACGGGCTTTGTCTTCGTCGTCATGACAACATACTGTCATAACGACAACATGCTGTCAACTCCAACCCGTGCGAGGATAGGCGCATGGCAGAGATCGTCGGCGGGGGACCTCCGGTCAACGACGCCGAGCGGCGGGTGATCACCTACCTCCGGGATCACGCACCGGCCGACTGGCTGCTGCTGCACAACGTCGAGGTTCCGCGCGGAGACGACGTCTTCGAGGTCGACCTCCTCGTGCTCACCGGCCACTCGCTCGTCGTCGTCGACGTCAAAGGCACCCGCGGCCGCATCGAGGTGTCGGGTTCGCGGTGGTTCCCGCCGCGGCGGGAGGCGTTCGGCTCGCCGGTGGCCAAGCTGCGCGGCACCGCCAAGGCGCTCAAAGGACTGCTCGTCTCCAGAGCCACACAGCTCGAACGCGTCTACGTCGACAGCCTCGTGGTGCTCACCTCGCCCGACGCCCAGCTCGTCGACCCCGCCGGGCGCGACGCCGTCAACGTCACCGACCTGCCCCGGCTCATCGCCACGCTGAGCGACGTCTCCCGGGTCAGGCGCGGGTGCAGCCCCGACGCCAAGCCCTACTTCGCCGCGATCCTCGACGCGCTCAACCAGACCGTACGGCGCAGCACCGCGCCCCCGCGCTACGGCAACTGGGAGGTCGAGGAGCAGCTCGGCGGCGACGCCAGGATCACCGAATACCGGGCCTTCAACGCCACCCTGCCCGGCAGCGAGACCGTGCTGCTGCGCGTCTACCAGGCCGACCCGCTGGCCGACCAGGAGTCACGGGCCGCCGAGCGGCAGCGCATCGCCAACGCCTACCAGTCGCTGGCCCGCATCCCGCCCCACCCGAGCCTGGTGCGCCCGCGCGACTTCTTCGCCATCGACGACGAGAGCCGGTTCGTGCTGGTGCTCGACGACGTCCACGGCCAGGCCCTCCACCTGCGGCTCGGCCAGGGCGTACGCCTGACCGTGATCCAGGACATGCTGAGCGGCCTGGCCCACGCGCACGCCCACGGCGTCATCCACCGCGCGCTCACCCCGGCCAGCGTGCTGGTGACCGACGACGGGCACGCGGTGCTGACCGGGTTCGACTACGCCAAGCCGGGGCCGCGCAACTACACCGTCGCCCACGAGCTGCACAACGTGCTCGACGCCCACTACGTCGCGCCCGAATGCCACGAACGGCCCGACCGGATGACGGCCGCCTCCGACGTCTACGCCGCCGGCGTGATCGCCTACCAGCTCCTCACCGGCGACCTGCCCGCCGGCCCCGACGCGCACGGGCCCGACGTGCCCGACGTGGTCCGGCGCATGCTCGACCACACCCCGGCCAAGCGCCCCACCGCCGCCGAGGCGCTCGACATCCTCCGCCACCCGCCGGCGCCCGCCCCCGAATCCCGGCTCAGACGCCTCGTCCGCCGCTTCGTCCCGGGCTCCTGACCTGCATACATACATTTCCTGATATTCGTACGTTCGCGATATCGCTATTAGACATGAGCTGATCACGTCTGGTTTGCTCCTGCCCTCTGACAGCGAACAGCGAAGGACTTGACATGCTCCGTTCCCGGCAGGCCCTGCGATCGGCCGCCCTGGCGCTCTCCCTCCTCGCCGGCGGCGCCACCCTCCCGGCCACCGCCGCGCCCGCGACCGCCGCCGCCGTGCACCTCGCACCCGGCGCGACGGCCAAGAAGGAACTGCGCGCCCTGGAAGCCGCCTTCCAGGGACGCATCGGCGCGTACGCCGTCGACACCGCCACCGGCCGGACCGTCGCCTACCGCTCGGACGAACGCTTCCCGCTGCTGTCCACGTTCAAGGCCCTGCTCTGCGGCGCCGTCCTCCACAAGGCGCGCACCGCCGAGCCCGGGCTGCTCGCCAAGCGCCTCCACTGGACCGCCGACGACCTCGTGACGCACTCCCCCGTCACCGAGAAGCACGTCAAGGACGGCCTGACCGTGGCCGCCCTGTGCGAAGCCACCATCACCACCAGCGACAACACCGCCGCCAACGTGCTCCTCAAGGAGATCGGCGGCCCCGCCGCCGTCACCCGCTACCTGCGCACGCTCAAGGACCCCATCTCGCGGCTCGACCGTACGGAGCCCACGCTCAACGACTGGACGCCCAAGGAGAAGCGCGACACCACCACCCCCGCCGCCGCCGCCCGCGACCTGCGCGCCCTCACCGTCGGCGACGCCCTGCACCCCAAGGACCGGCACCAGCTCAACGCCTGGCTGATCGCCAACCAGACCGGCGACACCCGCATCCGCGCCGGCCTGCCTAAGACGTGGCGCATCGGCGACAAGACCGGCACCAACGGGTCCCGCGGGCTCGCCAACGACATCGCCGTCATCTGGCCCGCCAAGGCTTCCGCCCCGATCATCATGACCATCTACACCAACCGCACCGACCCGGCCGACCCGGTGGACGACAAGGTCATCGCCTCCACGGCCACCATCCTCGCCCGCGCCCTCAACACCCTCTGACCCCCTGACCGACAAACCCCCATAAGGGCCCCCGTACCCCCGGGGGTGCGGCACCGCGCCCGAGGGGGGCAGGCGCCCCCGGGAGAGGCGAGCGCCCCCGCGAGGGCGGGCGCGCCCCGGGAGAAGCGAGCGCAACCCCGGGAGAAGCGGGTGCCGTGTCTAAGGGCGACGGGCCACCTCCCCGAAAGGGCCCCTGCCCGAAGGGCCGCATGCCCCCGAGGAGATAGTGGGGCAGCGCGCCCGGGAGGGACGGACGCGGCCCTCGGGAGGGCGGGCGGCGGGCCTCCTCCCCGAAAAGGGCCCCTGCCCGAAGGGCCGCATGCCCCGCGGAGATGGTGGAGCCACGCCCCCGGGAGGGCCGGTACGACCCCCGGGAGGGCGGGCGCCCTGCCTTGGGGCGGCGGTCGGTCCTCGCGGGAGGGCGGGCGTGTCCCGTTGGTTCGCGCGCTCCCGTGGGGGCCGGGTGGGGCCGAGGGTGTGGGTGGGCTGGTCCTCTTGGCGGGTGGTGGCCCGGTCCTTGGGGCGGGGGCGTTGGGCTGTGGGGCGTACGGGTTAGGCGGGGAGGGTGCGGCGGAGGGCGGTGGCGTGGGCCTGGTAGTCGAGGGCGAGGCCGGTGCGGCCGGCAGAGAGGTGGAGGTCGGCGAGCAGTTGGGTGGTGGAGGCTTCGCCGCTGCGGTCGCCGAGTTCGCGGAAGACGAGGAGGGAGCGTTCGAGGCCGGCAGAGGCGGGGGCGAGGTCGCCGCGGGCGACCTGGAGGCCGGCGAGGCTTTGCAGGGCGTAGGCGCCGCAGTGCCGGTCGCCGAGGGATTCGAAGATCTCCAGGGCGTGGCGGTGGAAGGACATGGCCTGGTGGAGGTGGCCCATCTGGAGGCAGACGCAGCCTTCGCGGTGGGAGTCGCCGAGCTCCTGGGCGAGGCGCATGGCCTGGGTGAGGGATTCGGACGCCTGGGCGAGGTCGCCGGCGCGCAGGCAGGCGCGGCCGATGGCCTGGCGGGCGAACGCCTCGCCGTGCTGGTCCCCGGCGGCGAGGAACATGGCGAGGGCGCGGCGGAAGTGGCCGAGGGAGCGGGCGTGGCGGCCGCGGAACTGGTGGACGGCGCCGAGCCCGCAGACGGAGGTGGCTTCGGCGCGGAGGTCGCCGAGGTCGTGGAAGAGGCGGCGGGAGCGGGTGAAGCCGTCGGCGGCCTCCTCGTACCGGTCGCGGTAGAGGGCGACCTGGGCGAGGCCGCGGAGCATGGCGGCTTCGCCGTACGTGTCGCCTGCGGCGCGGGCGGCGGCCAGGGCGGCGGTGTGGGTGCGCTGCCAGGTGTCGAGGTGGCAGCGCAGGTCGAGGTAGGGGACCATGGCGGCGGCCAGGCCCCAGGCGGAGGCGGCGAGGCCGGTGCGGGCGGCGACGGTGACGGCGGCGGCGAGTGTGTCGTGTTCGGCTTCGAACCAGGAGAGCGGGTCGGCGGTGAGCCGGTCGAGGAGGGGTTCGGGGAGCCGCCAGCGGGGGGCGTCGGCGGCGGTGAGGCCGAAGACGGTGGTGGGCAGGCGGGCTCGGGCGTGTTCGGTGGTGGCGGTCCAGGCGGCGAGGACGCGGGCGAGCCCGTCGCGGTGGGGGGTTCGTGAGGTGGAGTGCTGGCGGATGAGGTCGGGCAGGCGGTAGCGGGGCTGGCCGACGGGGTCGGTGCCGACGAGTTCGAGGAGGTTGACGTCCACGAGCAGGTCGGTGACGTCGTCGGCGCGGTGCCGGTCGAGGGCGGCGGCGACGACCCAGCCGGGCTGGGGCGCGGCGCCGAGCAGGCCGAGGGTGGCGAGGGTGCGGGCGGCTTCGGCGGGCAGGTGGCTGTAGCTGCGGTCGAGGCGGGCGCGTACTTCTTCGAGTTCGCCGAGGCGGTCGTCCTGGAGGCGTTGCCGCAGGACGGACAGGGACCAGCCGGGGCGTCCGGCGAGGCGGGCGCCGGCGCTGCGGAGGGCGAGGGGGAGCCGGCCGCAGGCGGTGACGATGGCGAGCGCGTCGGCGCGTTCGCGGGCGACCCGGTCGGGGCCGGCGATCCGGGCGAGGAGGCGCAGGGCGTCGTCCTCGGGCAGTTCGGCGAGGGTGACGTGGCGGGCGCCCGGCAGTTCGGTGATGCGGCGTCTGCTGGTGATGATGACGGCGCTGTCGTTGCCGGGGAGCAGGGGGCGTACCTGGGCGGCGTCGAGGGCGTCGTCGAGCAGGATGAGCATCGGTCGTTCGGCGAGCAGGGAGCGGAGCAGGGCGGAGCGTTCGTGGAGGGTGGGCGGGGGGCGTTCGGCGCCGAGGGCGCGGAGGGCTTCGGCGAGCAGGTCGGCGGGGTGCCTGCCGCCGAGGTCGAGGTGGAGCTGTCCGTGGGGGAAGCGGGGCCGGAGGAGGTGCGCGGCGCGTACGGCGAGGGCGCTCTTCCCGGCGCCGGGCGGGCCGGTGATCACGGCGACGGCGGCGGGGCGCGGGCGGGTGAGCGCGGCGAGTTCGGGCTCGCGGCCGGTGAAGTCGGGGATGTCCGGGGGGAGCTGGTGCGGGGTGGTGGGGAGGGAGTCGTCGGCGAGGACGGTCTCGTAGGCGCGGCGGAGCTCGATGCCGGGTTCGACGCCGAGTTCGTCGACGAGGCGGGCGCGGATGCCGGCGTAGGCGCGTAACGCCTCGGCTTTGCGTCCGCCGGCGTGGAGGGCGAGGATGAGGCGGCTCCACAGGTCCTCGCGGTAGGGGTGTTCGACGAGGAGGGCGCGCAGTTCGCGGACGGCTCCGGCGTGGTCGGCCCGGTCGAGGCGCTGGGCGATGAGTTGTTCGGCGGCGCGGAGCCGTGCTTCGTGGAGGGGGTCGAGGCGGCGTTCCCACAGGGGGCTGCCGGGCAGGTCGGCGAGGGGGGCACCGCGCCAGAGGGCGAGGGCGTCGGCGTAGCGGCCATGTTCGACGTGGTCCTGGAAGACGAGCAGGTCGAGCGTGTCGGCGGGGACGTCGATGGCGTAGCCGGATCCGGCGCCGCGCAGGGCGTCGCCGGCGCGGGCGGCGCGGGACAGGTCGGCGCGCAGGGAGCTGACGTAGGTGCGCAGGTTGGCCTGGGCGGAGCGGGGCGGGCGCTGCGGCCAGAGGACCTCGGCGAGCTGGTCGCCGCCGACGACCCGGCCGGCGTCCAGCAGCAGGGTGGCGAGCAGCAGCCGTGGCTTCCTGCCGGAGATCCGGACGGGACGTCCCGCTGACCGGACTTCCAGCGGCCCGAGCACGTGAAAAGTGACCGTCATGACCGCATCAGCTCCTCTTTGGAGGCCTGACAGCTTTTTGTATCGGTTCTGGATGTTCTTTGTGCGGTGAATCTCGACCCTGGGTTCAGAGCCCCTCCCGGAAAGGATCACCCGATGAGGTTCAGCGGAGCAATGGTCGCGGGTGTCGCACTCTTACTCAGCATCGGAACGGCGTCCACGGCCTCGGCCGACCCGTCGCTCGACCCGGAGCCGTCGTCCGACAGCGTCGGGATTCTGGCCACCAACTTCCAGCTGCCGTTCCCCTGCGGGCAGTCCTGGAACGGCAACTCCAGCGCGAGCAGCGCGCACCAGTCGTGGGAGATCGACTTCAACCGGGGCAGCACGGCCGGCGCCGACCTCGGCGACACGGTGGTGGCGGCGGCGTCGGGCACGGTGGGCATCTCGGCGCACCAGGGCTCGGCGAACGGCTACGGCAACCTGGTCAGGATCGACCACGGCAGCGGCTGGTCCACCTACTACGCGCACCTCAACACGCGGTCGGTCAGCGCGGGCCAGTCGGTCTCGCAGGGCCAGAAGATCGGCACGGTCGGCAACACCAGCAAGCCGGGCAACAACATCAGCCCGCACCTGCACTACGAGGTGCGGCAGGGCACCGGCTACCCGGACAACATCCGCAAGGCGGTCTTCAACGGCGTCACGTTCGGCTATCCGGTCCAGACGCTGACCTCGCGCAACTGCGGCGGCTCCAGCAACCCGTACACGCCGCAGGAGGCGTGCGGATCGGGCTACGACGTGATCGACTCGGCCGGGCTGGGCACGTCGGGCACGGTCTACCTGCTGTACAACAACGGCAACGGCAACAACTGCGTCGTCACGATGAAGCACACCTCGCTGGGCACGCCCACGGCCACCACCGCGTATCTGGAGGTGCAGGGCAGCACCCGGAAGACCGATTCGGGCAACTACTCCTACTATGCGGGTCCGGTGTACGCGTACGCGCCGGGCAAGTGCGTCCGGTGGGGCGGCAAGGCGGGCTCGTCCACGTACGACAGCCCGTTCGAGCACTGCGGCTCCTAGAGCGCGTCGAGGATGTCGATGACGTAGAGCGTCGGCTCGCCCCGTGAGCTGGTGGGCGAGCCGATGGCGACCCGGCCGCCGACCCGCTGGCCGCGTAGGCCGTCGACCCAGCCGGGCGGCACCGTGTCGGGGGTCAGCCGGTAGGCGCTCGGGCCGCCGCGCTTGTAGGAGGAGTCCACGACTTCGCGTGTGGGCCAGGAGGCCGCCACGTACTGGATGACGATCTTGTCCCCGGGCATGACCTCGGCCCCGGACCCGCCGATGAGCGTGCGGGCCGGGGCCGCCGGCGTGAGGTCGGCGGGGACGGTGGGCAGCGGCCGGCCCACCAGGCGGGCGTCCGGCGGGTAGCCGCCGATGATGTCGAAGACCACGACGAGCGTTTCGGCGGGCGGGACGCCGTCGAGGCGCATGTCGGGCCCGAGCGTCTGGACGGCGGGGCCGACGAGCAGCACCCGGCTGCCCGCCGCCCGCCCGATGAGGGCTTCCTGCCAGGTGCGGGGCACCGCGCGCCCGTCGAAGACGACGGTGACGGGCTGGTTGGCCTCGTACGTGCTCAGGTGCGGCTCGTTGCCCGACCAGCGGCGGATCTCGACGTCGGCGAGCACCACGTCCCCGGGCATCGTGCGCCGTCCGGCGCCGTGGGAGAGCAGGACCACCCGAGGCGTGCGTCCGGGTTTGCCGGGCGGGATGGTGACCTCGGGCGGGGCGCCGACGGGGCCGGCGACGACGGGCAGCGTGCCGCTGTCGGCGACGCCACAGGAGGTGGCGAGCACGAGTACGGCGGGCCAGAGCAGGCGCACGATTCCTCCCGGTGCGAGATCCGCCCGCTTCCTTGCCGGGATCACCACAAGGCATGCCCACCTGCTGACAAAGGCGCGGCACACTAAGGGGCGTGAGCAAGCCGAACCTGGCCCGCAGGGTCGCCGAAGCCGCCGAGCTCGCGCTGACCCGCAACAAGTACGTGACGTTCCTGGACGTGGTGACGGGTCTGCGCTGGCTGCATTCGCGTCATGTCGACACCTGGCGGCAGGGCCGGGCGGCCACGCTGGCGGAACTAGCCGCCGTCGACGAGGACCGCCTGGTGGCCACGGCCGCGCTGCTCGGCGACTGGGCGCGGGCCAGGGGGCTGCGCCCGGTGGAGACGCCGTACGTGTCGGGCAGCCGTGACCGGCGGCCGTTGCGGTTCACGGGCGGGGGCGGGCAGGAGGCGTTCCGGGTGCACTGGCTGTCGCCGGACCTGAGCGAGGCGCGGGTGCGGCAGCTCACCGAGCGGCAGAGCAAGGCGCCTGATCTGGTGGTGGTCGCGCCGCTGGAGGCGTGGACGTGCGCGTCGTGCCGCGACACCGGGCCTTATCTGATCATGGAGGACGACCGGCCGCACTGCCTGACGTGCGCGGATCTGGATCATCTGACGTTCCTGCCGTCGGGTGACGCTGCGTTGAGCCGCCGGGCCAAGCAGGAGAGCCGGCTGTCGGCGGTGGTCGTCCGCTACAACCGGCGGCGCAAGGTCTACCAGCGGGCCGGGCTGCTGGTGGAGGAGGAGGCGCTGGCGCGGGCCGAGGAGCGCTGCCTGGCCGACGAGGAGGTGCGGCTGCGCCGCCGCGAGCGTGACGCGGTGCGCCGGGCCGAGCAGGACGTGGAGTTCCAGGCGCGGATGGCGGCGGAGATCGCCCGGCTGTTCCCCGGCTGCCCGCCGGACAGGGCGCGGGAGATCGCCGAGCACGCGGGGCTGCGCGGCAGCGGCCGGGTGGGCCGCACGGCGGCGGCCAAGGTCCTGGACGAGAACGCGATCACGCTGGCCGTGATCGCGTCCATCCGTCATCGCGACACCGACTACGACGAGCTGCTTATGTCGGGGGTGCCTCGTATGGTGGCCCGAGACCGGATCAGGGCCGCGATCGACCGCAAGCTTGAGGAGTTCCGGACATGACCGACTGGCACGACATCCGCGAGGAGCTGCGCGCGTTCGCGCTCGGCCTCCCCGAGACCCACGAGGACCACCCGTGGGGCGAGACCGTGATCAAGGTGAACAAGAAGGTGTTCCTGTTCCTCGGCATCGACGAGCGGACCGAGAAGTGGGACCCGACCTTCGGCGTCAAGCTGCTGTCGGAGACGCACGGGCACGCACTGACCGTGCCGGGGGCGGCGCCGAGCGGCTACGGGCTCGGCAAGGCCGGCTGGGTGACGGTGCCGTTCCTGGCCGAGCTGCCGGAGACCGAGGTGCTGCTCGACTGGGTCGAGGAGAGCTACCGGGCCATCGCCCCCAAGCGGGCGGTCAAGCTACTGGACGGCCAGCCGTAGCGCGAAGCCGACCAGCAGCACGCCGGTGACCCGCTCGACCCGGGCGCGCACCCGGGGCGTGCGCAGCAGCGCGCCGACCCGGTCGACGATCAGGTTGTAGAGGCTGAACCAGAGCGCGTAGAGCACGGCGATGATGCCCGACAGCAGCAGCGCGCTGCTCAGCGTGTCGCCGTGCGACGGGAGAAACTGCGGCAGCCACGTCACGAACAGCAGCAGCACCTTGGGGTTGAGCAGGTTGGACAGCAGGCCCCTGCGTACGTGGACGAGCGGCGAGCCGCCGGGCGCCGACTCGGCGGCCTCGGCGGTCTCGGCGGCCTTGCCGCGGCTCGACAGCAGCGCGTGGACGCCGAGCCAGAGCAGGTAGCAGATGCCCAGCCCGCGCACCACGGTGAAGGCCGTGGGCGAGGCCACGAGCAGCGCCGACAGGCCGATCGCGGCGGCGGCGGCGTGCACGGACAGGCCGAGCAGGCCGCCGAGCATGGTGAGCAGCCCGGCCATCCGGCCGTGGGCGAGCGAACTGCGCATGATCAGGGCCGCGTCGGGCCCGGGAATCATGATCATGACAAGCGTGGTGACCACGAAGGTCAGCAGCATGGCGGGGGTCTCCCGGAGCTGGAGGCGCGCTCCGGTCGACCCGCTCGTGCGCAGGCCGCACGGTGACGCGGGCGAACATCGGTGAAGTGCCTTGTGGGCAAGCCGATGTTACCTGGTCAGGTGACCGCGAGCCGCCGCGCGTATCGGTCGTCGCGCCAGAGCTCCTTCTCCAGCACCTCCAGCAGCGTGGTGGCCGCGTCGTACACGTCGGTGTAGCGCGTGTAGAGCGGCGCGAGGCCGAAGCGCAGGATGTCGGGGGCGCGGAAGTCGCCCTGCACGCCCCGGTCGATGAGCGCCCGCATGACCGGGTAGCCGTCGGGGTGGCGGAAGCTGACGTGGCTGCCGCGCCGTTCCGGGTCGGCGGGCGAGGCGAGCTCCAGCGCGTCGCCGACGAGCTCGACGAACAGCTCGCCGAGCGCCACGCTCTTGGCCCGCAGCTGGTCGAGCGGCACCCGGTCCCAGATGTCGAGGGCGGCCTCCAGCGCCGCGAACGACAGCACGTGCGGCGTGCTGATCGCGAACCGCCTGATGCCCTCGGCCGGGCGGTATCCGCTCTCGAACGCGAACGGGTCGGCGTGGCCGTGCCATCCGGACAGCGTGTTCACGGCCGTCGCATGGTGGCGCGGATTCACGTACAGGAAGGCGGGGGCGCCGGGGCCGCCGTTCAGGTACTTGTACGTGCAGCCGACGGCGAAGTCGGCGGCCGAGACGTCCACGCGCAGGGCGCCGACGCTGTGGCACACGTCCCACACCATGAGCGCGCCCGCGGCCTGCACCCGGGCGGTCACCTCGGCGACGTCGTGCCGTTCCGCCGTGCGGTAGTCGACCTCCGACAGCAGCACCACCGCCGCGTCGTCGAAGCGGCCCTCGGCGAAGTCGCGGATCTCGTAGCCGGCGGCCAGCCCTTCGATCATGTAGTGGTCGGTGGGGAAGTTGTTGACGTCGGAGACGATCACGCGGCGGTCCGGGCGCAGCCGCAGGGCCGCCGAGACGGCCTGGTGGACCGCGATGGACGTGGTGTTGCCGGCCACGACCTGGCCGGGCCCGGCGCCGATGAGCGGCGCGATGCGGTCGCCCACGCGCAGCGGCTGGTCGTACCAGCCCGCGCTGTTCCAGCCGCCGACGAGCTGGACGCCCCATTCGTCGGTCACGGCCTGGTTGACCCGTTCCGGAGTGCGGCGCGGCAGCGCGCCCAGCGAGTTGCCCACGAGGTAGATGACGCCTTCGGGCAGCGCGAACTCGTCCCTGAAGTCGCGCAGCGGGTCGTCGGCGTCCAGGGCGAGGCAGCGGTCACGGTCCTGCAACGCGTCACTCCTTCGGGGGGATTGTGGCAATCACCCGATTGATGCCATTTTCGTACTGTCTGGCATACCAGTTCTGGACCGGGTTGTGCGAGGTGTCGTCGAGCCTGAGCTTGCCGCGCGGGCTCTCCAGCTCCCCCACCCCGGCCAGCGCCTCCCCCAGATCACCGCCACGCGCCGCCGCCCGGTCGATGAGCCGCATCGCGTCCCAGCTCTGCAACGCCACCACCGACGGGTTCTTGCCGGTGCGCGCCCGCCAGGTGGCGACGAACGCGGTGTTGGCCGGGTTGTCCAGCGCCGGCGAGTAGCTGCCGACGCTGGTGATGCCCTCGGCGTCCCGGCCGATCGCCGCCAGCACGTCCTCGTCCACGAGCTGCTGGCAGGCCAGCAGCTCGATCCGGGCGTCGTAGCCGAGCTGCCTGAACGCCTTGACGAACGTGACCGCCTCCCCGCCCGCGTAGAACGCGTACAGCAGCTCCGCCTCCGGCGGGATCCGCTCCAGGTACGGCTCCAGGTCCCCGACCTTCCCGTACGGCGTCAGGATGCGCGTGAGCGGGCCCGCGCCGTACCCCTCCTCGAACCCGTCGAGCGTCTCCACGCCCGCCGAGTAGTCGGAGGCCATGAGCACCACGCCGGTCCGCCCGTAGCGCTCGGCGGCGTAGCGGCCGGCCGCCTCGCCCTGCTCGCGGTTGGTGTAGGAGACGCGGAAGACACCGGGGCCGCCCAGCTCGTCGGCGCCCGCGTTGGCGATCACCACCGGCGTGCCGTCCGCCGCCTCGGCGACCGACACGGCGACCGGCGAGGCCAGCAGCCCGGTGATCACGTCGGCGCGCTCCTGGCTCACCAGCCGCCGGGCCTCGCGCCCACCCCGGTCGGCGGCGCCCGCGTCGTCGGCCACGACCAGCCGGGCCGGCCTGCCGCCCAGCCTGCCGCCGTGCTCGTCCAGGTAGAGGCGCATGGCGGCCTCCATCTCGTCGCCGAGCATCGCGTACACGCCGGTCTGGGAGATGATCGCGCCCACCGTGAGCTCGCCGTCGTCGCGGGCCTCGGTCGGGGCCGGCCCGCCGCAGCCGGCGGCCAGCAGCACCAGCAACCCGGCCACGGGCAGGCGCATGGGTGCTCCCTTCGTCAGCCCAGGAACGCCCCGGCGTTGCCGCCGAGCAGCTTGGCCCGCGCCTCGTCGGACAGGAAGCCCGCCTTGCGGACCAGCGCGCCGACGGGCGACTCGCCGAGCGGGTAGGGGTAGTCGGAGCCGAGCATCACGTGGTCCTCGCCGATCGTGTCGACGAGCAGCCGCAGCGCCCGCTCGTCGAAGACCACGGTGTCGACCGCGAACCTGCCGAGGTAGGCCGACGGCGGCCGCTCCGAGACGCCGACCAGGTCGTCGCGCCGGTGCCAGGCGTTCTCGAACCGGCCCAGCCAGAACGCGAACGACCCGCCGCCGTGGGCGAAGCAGATCCGCAGCGTATCCGGCACCCGGTCGAAGACGCCGCCGAGGATCAGCGCCAGGATCGACAGGTGCGTCTCGGCGGGCATCCCGACCAGCCACTGCGCCATCCACCGCTCGACGCGCGGGCCGCCGGGCATGTCCCACGGGTGCACGAAGACCGGCACGCCGCGTTCGGCGCAGTGCTGGAGGAACTGCACGATCCCGGCGTCGTCGAGGTCGCGGTCGCCGACGTGGTTGCCGATCTCCACGCCCCGGTGCCCGGCCGCGATGCTCCGGTCGAGCTCCGCGCAGGCCAGGTCGGGGTCCTGGAGCGGCACCTGGCAGAACGGGATCAGCCGGTCGCCGTCGCAGATCTCCAGCGCGAGGTCGTTGAAGATCCTCGCGACCCGTACGGCCTCGGCGGCGGGCCTGTCGTAGGCGAAGAACACCGGCGTCGGCGAGACGACCTGCCGGTCCACGCCGTCGCGGTCCATCGCGGCCAGGCGGACGTCGGGGTTCCAGCAGTCATCCTGGATCTTCCGGAAGTCCCGGTCGTTGACGAGGATGGTCGCCTCGCGCTCCGACTCGATCCGCAACCGGGGCGCCCCCGGCCAGCCCAGCTCCGGCCAGCCTCGGGGCACGTGGTGCGTGTGGATGTCGGTGATCATCAGCCCTTGCCAGGATGGAGCGTGCCGCAGGAGTCACAGGTGCGCGCCTTCTCGTCGGTGTAGAAGGCGTTGAAGACCGGCGGCAGGTCCTTGACGATGTCACGCACCTGCAGCTCGACCTCGTGCACCAGCGCGGCGCACTGCGGGCAGTACCACTGGAACCGCTCCAGGACCCCCTCCGGCCGCACCCGTTCCACCACCAGCCCGACCGAGCCCTCCTCGGGCCGCTGCGGCGAGTGGGGCATCCCTGGCGGCAGCAGCCACATCTGCCCCTCCCGGATGTGCACGGTGTCGGGCCCGTCGTCGGTCATCACGTTCACGTGCATGTTGCCGCGGACCTGGTAGAACAGCTCCTCGTACGGGTCGATGTGGAAGTCGGTGCGCGCGTTGGGCCCGCCGACCACCATCACGATGAAGTCCTCGGCCCCCTCGAACACCACCTTGTTCCCGACCGGGGGCTTGAGCAGATGGGCGTGCTCGTCGATCCACTTGGTGAAGTCGATGGGCGGGATCATGATCGCTCCTGGGGGTGGTAGGCGACGGCTTGCATCTCGATCAGCAGGTGGGGGTGCGGCAGCTGGTGCACCGCGACCGTGGTCCGCGTCGGGCCCTCCTCGTCGAAGAACTCGGCGTAGACCTCGTTGTAGCCCTTGAAGTCGTTCATGTTGACCAGGTACGTGGTGATCTGTACGAGGTCGGCCAGCGAGCCTCCGGCGGCCTTGAGAATGTCGCCGATGTTCTCGATGACCGCCCTGGTCTGCTCGCGGATGTCGAGCTCCGGCGCGCCGTGCTTGTCGACGCGCACGCCGACGAAGGTGTTGTCGGGCCGCCGCGAGCTCGTGCCCGACACGTACAGGAAGTCGCCTGCCCGCTTCACGTGCGGGAACCTGCCGAGCGGTGTCGCCTTGCCACGCACCTGCAGTGCCTCGCCCCGATCAAGGCTCACTGGGAGAACACCGCCCGCACCGAGCCCAGCCCGTCGATGTGCGCCTCGAAGGCGTCGCCGGGCTCCACCGGCACGACGGGGCCGAGCGCGCCCGTCAGCACGACGTCACCGGCGCGCAGCGGGTGCGCGGTGCGGCCGAGGGCCCCGGCCAGCCACACGGCGGCGTTGAGCGGGTGGCCCATGCAGGCCGCGCCGGACCCGGCCGACACCTCCTGCCCGGCGCGCGTCATCCGCATGACGGCCAGCCGCAGGTCGGTCCCGGCCAGCGGGACGGGCGTGTTGCCCAGCACGAAAGCGCCCGCGGAGGCGTTGTCGGCGACGGTGTCGGCCGGCGTGATGTCCCAGTCGGCCACGCGCGAGTCGGCGATCTCGACGGCGGGCAGCACGAAGTCGACCGCCCGGATGACCTCCGCGACGGTGAACGGCCCGCCCACCAGGTCGGCGCCCATGACGAAGGCGATCTCCGCCTCGGCCCGGGGCTGCAGGAACCTGCTCACCGGCACGGGCAGCCCATCAAGGTAGGACATATCCGCATAAAGCATGCCGTAGGTGGGTGTGTCGATCCCGAACTGCTTCTGCATCAGCGGATTCGTCACGCCGATCTTCCGCCCGACCAGCCGCCGCCCCTCGTCCAGCGCCCGGGCTGTGTTGATCTCCTGTACGGCGTAGCCCTCGGCCAGGGTGCTGACCAGGTCCCGGATGGGCGCGCACGGCTTGCCCGACCGGGCCGCCTCCAGCAGTCGGTCGGCGGCCTGTCCACGCGCATCGACTGCCTGCGACCATTCATCGTGCATCGGGGTACTCCA
This sequence comes from Nonomuraea sp. ATR24, assembly GCF_041950485.1. Lineage (NCBI taxonomy): Bacteria > Bacillati > Actinomycetota > Actinomycetes > Streptosporangiales > Streptosporangiaceae > Nonomuraea > Nonomuraea sp. ATR24. The sequence continues at coordinate 47,818 of NZ_JBGNUU010000017.1, read as the reverse complement.
GCTTGATCGTAATCGTGGTGGGCTCGGAATAGAAGTCGAGCGACCGTGTCCCACCTTCCCTGCCAATGCCCGACAGCTTGACGCCGCCGAACGGGGTGCGCAGGTCGCGCAGATACCAGGTGTTGACCCAGACGAGCCCGGCCTCGATCCGCTGCGCCACCCGGTGCGCCCGGTCGAGGTTCGCCGTCCACACGGTGGCCGCGAGCCCGTAGTCGCTGTCGTTGGCCAGCGCCACCGCCTCGCCCTCGGTGTCGAACGGCGCGACGTGGCAGACCGGCCCGAAGATCTCCTCGCGGTTGAACGCCGACGACTCCGGCAGCCCGGTCACCACGGTCGGCTCCACGAAGTAGCCCCCGTCGCGCGCGTCGCCGAACTCCGGCACGCCGCCGCCGGTCACGAACGTGGCCCCCTCGTCCCGGGCCAGCGCGTAGGCGCCGAGCACCTTGTCCCGGTGCTCGGCCGAGATCATCGGCTGCGGCTCCACCTCGCGCGCCCGCGCCGCCAGCCGAGCGCAGAACTCCTCGAACACCGGCCGCTCGACGTAGAGCCGCTCGGTGCACAGGCAGACCTGGCCGCCGTTGGTGAACACCGACCTGGCGCAGCCCTCGACCGCCCTGTCGAGGTCGGCGTCAGCGAACACCAGGCCCGCGTTCTTGCCGCCGAGCTCGAAGGAGACCGGCCTGACCCGGTCGGACACCGAGCGCATGATGGCCGTGCCGGTGCGGGTGGAGCCGGTGAACGTCACGCCGTCGACGCCGGGGTGCTCGACCAGGAGCCGGCCGCTGGTCCCGTACCCGAAGATCACGTTGACCACGCCGTCGGGCAGGCCGGCGTCGGCGCAGATGTCGGCGAACAGCGACGCCGAGCCGGGGGTGTTCTCCGACGGTTTGACCACCACGGTGTTGCCCGCCATCAGCGCGGGCGCGAGCTTCCAGGTCATGAGCAGGAACGGCAGGTTCCACGGCACGACCACCGCGACCACGCCGAGCGGCCTGCGGATCGTGTAGCTGAGCACGCCGGGCAGGTGGAACGCCTCGTCGGGGCGCTGCGCGGCGATCTCGGCGAACGCCCGGAAGTTGGCGGCGCCGCGCGGGATATCGAGCGTGCGGGTCTGCTCCAGCGGCTTCCCGGTGTCGGCGATCTCGGCGGCCACCAGGTCGTCGAAGCGGGCCTCGATGCCGTCGGCGAGCCTGCGCATCCACCCGGCGCGCTCGGCCGCGGGCAACGCCGCCCAGCCGGGAGCGGCCGCGGCGGCGGCCTCGACGGCCTGCCGGACGACCTCCTCGTCCGCCTCGCGCGCCTCGCCGGCCCGCGCGCCCGTCATCGGGTCATGGACGCCGAACGCCGGCCCCTGGGCCACCCGCCGGCCGCCGATGAAGTGGTTCAGCACCGAGCTCGCCTCCTCGCTCTGCATCGTCTCTCGCCGGCGGGCGCCGCGCCATGCCGCTCCTGCATGATCGCGGAGACCTGTCCTGGGAGTCATCTTCTCGTAGCCACGAATCGGCCGACATCATGGTCCGGTGAGGCAGACGTGGGTTTTGTGGGGAAACGTCATTATTGCTGGTACCTTTGCGCTGTTTTTCGGCGTGCTCGCCATCATGCTCCTCGCCCGGCGCCGCGCCCGCCGAGGCCACCCCGCGCCGCTGCGCACCGCGCTCGCCGACGTGGGGATCGTGGTCGGCACCGCGCCGTGGATCTGGATGATCCTCACCCCGGCCACCGGTCAGGAAGGTGTCAGTCTCGTCCCGTTCAAGGACCTCGCCTGGATCGCGAGCGCGCCGTGGGAGACAGCGTTCGTGCAGGTCGGAGGCAATCTGCTGGTGTTCGCGGCGCTGGGGGCGCTGCTGCCCGTGCGCACCGCCAGGATGGCCTCCGCGGCCCGCGTGGCCGCCGTCGCGGCCGGAGCCTCCGCGCTCGTGGAGGTGCTCCAGTATGCGCTGCGGCTCGGCAGGTTCTCGTCCGTGGACGACGTGCTGATCAACACGCTGGGCGCGGCGGCGGCGGCTTTGGTTACTCGCCGCTGGTGGGCGTCTCATATTTCGGTCGGCCCGAATTCCCGATAAATAGGCCATTAAAAACGGGCACTAATCGACACACAGGCACACACCGCTCAAAAGAATGCTCGGGACCAACCTCCGTATCTGTGCGATCGTGGACAAGACGGGGCAAGTTCTCTGGAGACGCCAAACCCGCTTGGTGACAGAGGGTGATCAAACAGTGTCTGAATCCCCGGTACCCCACGAGCCCCCTATCTATCGACGCATCGCCGACGGCCTCCGCTCCCGGATCCTGTCCGGCGAATTGCGCGACGGGGAACGGCTGCCGGGCGAGAACGCGCTCATGGCCGACTACGCAATCGCACGGGCCACCGCCAGGCAGGCGCTTGCGGTACTGATCAACGAAGGGCTGGCGGTGCCGAAGCGAGGCTCGGGGGTCTACGTGAGACTGTTCAAACCGATCCGCCGGCACGGCTCCCGCCGTCTGGCGCGCGAGCAGTGGGGCCAGGGACGATCCATCTGGGAGGCCGACACCCGCGGCCGCCCCTTCACCGTCGACGAGGTCGAGGTGGCCCGCGAACAGGCCCCCGACGAGATAGCCGGCGTGCTGGAGAGCCGCGAGGTCTGGGTGCGCCGCCGGCGCTACTCCGTCGACTCGCGGCCCGTGCAGCTCGCCACCTCCTACTTCCCGGCGCAGCTCGTCGAGGGCAGCGCCATCACCGCCGCCGAGACCGGGCCCGGCGGCGTCTACGCCAGGCTGGGCGACCTCGGCCTGCCCCCCGCCCACTTCACCGAGGAGGTCCGCGCCCGCATGCCCCGCCCCCGCGAGAGCGTCATGCTCGGCCTGCCCGGCGGCACCCCCGTGATCGTCATCGACCGCACCGCCTACACCGCCGGCGGCCTCCCCGTCGAGCTCAACGAGATGGTCCTCGACTCGGCGGCTTACGTGCTCCAGTACGACTTCGACGCCTGAGTCAAGAAGGCAACGCTGACCTGTCCTTCCCGATCATTGACGTCTCTAGAGATGTGGCGCACCTTCGAAGGAGATGGAACCTCGTACAGGGGCCCCTGGAAGGTTGAACCGGATGACCTTTGACCGGCATCTAGCAGAGATCGCCCGGGAGTACCCGAAGTGGACCATCTGGCGTAGCGACGCCGGCCGCTGGTGGGCCACCCGTCACCACCCGCTGGACGCGGCCCAGCGCGACGCCGGATGCGCGATGACCATCGACGCGGACGACCCGGAGCAACTCCGTGAGCAGCTCCGGGACCAGGAGAGGCGCGCAGGCGAGGAGGAGGGGCGCGCCCCTCCCTGAGGCGTGGGCCGGTGCTGGCCGGTCCACGCCCTAGAGCCGCCCGGTGCCGGGTCCAGCGTCTCGGCGGCCCCGGCACCGGGCAACCAAACGGGGCCACTGACGTGGAAGCCTCCGACCCGATCGGGGGCGGAGGCTTCCACTTCGATCCTTCTGTCCTACTTGCGGGCCTCGGAGAGCCGGCCGAGGTTCACGTCCGTGTCGTCGGCGCTCTGCGGCTCCTCCTGAACGTCCTCCCGAACGTCCTCCCGCTCGACGACGATCCGCACGTCGTCCTGCGGGGCCGGGCCCACCGCCGGCTGGGTGGCGTCGGCGATGAGGGCGCCCGCGGCGGCCTCGTTGCGCATGAGGTCGCCCAGCACGCTGGTGACCTCGTTGAGCCGGCGCACCACCTCGGTGTGGGTGTTGGTCAGATACTCCACCCGCCGGCCGGCGTGCTCGTCCAGCGCGGCGACCCGCTGCTGCGCGGCCTGGAGCGCCGCCTCGGCCTCCGCGTTCGCCGCCTTGACCAGCTTGTCCGCCTCCGCCTGGGCGGTGGTGATCAGCCGCTCCGCCTCGGCGCGGGCGCCGCCGACCGTCTGCTCGGCCTCGGCCTGCGCCGACGTCACCATGCGCTCGGCCTCGGCGTGCGCCTCGCGGAGCCGGCTCTCGGCCTCGGCGCGGGCGGCGCCTCGGGTCTCCTCGGCGTCGGCGCCCGCCTGCGCCAGCATCCGCTCGGCGGCCTCGGTGGCCTCGCCCACGCGCCGCTCGGCCTCGGCCTGCGCCGAGGTGAGGATCTTGTCGGCCGTCTCGCGGGCCGTGCTCGTCATCCGCTCGGACTCCGACCTGGCGGCGTCGCGCAGCGCCTTGGCCTCGGCCTCGGCCTCCTCGCGCATCGCCGTCGCCTCTTCCTGGCCCAGCTTCAGAATCTGCTCCAGCCGGGTGCTGGGATTGAAGTTCTGCGGCACCTCGGCGATCTGCCGCCTGGCCTCCGCGAGCTCGATCCGGCCCTGCTCGGCCTGGTCGATCGCGCGCGCCAGCCGCTCTTCGAGATCCCTGATTTGGTTACGGGTGCGGATCATGTAGTCGTGGACCTGACGGCGGTTGTAGCCGCGCATCACGACTTCGAACGTGTCCTCTTGCATCAGATCGGGAATGCTCTCGTGCCGGTTTGTCATGCTCTACCTAAGGGGTTGCGTAAGGCGGGGAAAACTGCGGGTTGTGAGGGTCTGACGACGAGACGTTAAGAATCGACTTTCCTGCCATCTGCCCCCCTCCGCAACCGGAACGCCTGAGGAGAGACGGGAATTACGATGGGGCAGATGTACATCGCGGCATTGGACGGCGACGCTGTTCCGGACATCCATTCTCAGGCCTACATCGCCCCCGGTGCGGTCGTGGTCGGCAGGGTCTCGATCGGCAGGGCGTCGAGCATCTGGTACGGCTCCGTTCTGCGAGGTGACGACGAGCGGATAGAGATCGGCGAGGAGTGCAACGTGCAGGACCTGTGCTGCCTGCACTCCGATCCGGGCGAGCCCGCGATCCTGGAGTCGCGGGTCAGCCTGGGGCACAAGGCGATGGTCCACGGCGCCCACGTGGAGTCGGGCGCGCTGATCGGCATCGGGGCCATCGTGCTGGGCGGCGCCCGCATCGGCGCGGGCACGCTGGTGGCCGCCGGAGCCCTCGTGGGCCCCGGCAAGAAGATCCCGTCCGGCGTGCTGGTCGCCGGCGTGCCCGGAAAGATCGTGCGCGAGCTCACCGACGACGACCGGGCGTCTTTCGCCCGCACGCCGGACAACTACATGGCCAAGGCTCTCAGGCACCGGCAGGCGTCAGCAGTTTGATCAGGACCTCGTCCGACACCGAGGCGGTGTTGAGCGGGTCGGCGTACTCGGGCATCTCCGGCCGCAGGAAGCGGACGTAGTCCACGGTCAGCTTCAGGTCGGGCAGCCCCCTGACCTGCTTGGCGTTGCCCTTGGTCACGTCCTTCTTGAGCGTGCTGTAGCTGTCCCAGTCCGTGTAGGCGGTCACCCCCCACTGCAGCACCTCGGGCAGCTCCGACGGCCAGCGGCTGCCCACCTTCCACGCGCCGCCCTCGTCCTTGTAGAGGGCGACCGCGACCCGGCCCACCCGGGCCAGCACCAGCTCCACCCAGGCGCCCTTGACGGCCAGTTCCTGCGGCTTGGAGCTGCCGTCCCTGGTGAACTTCACCTCGACCTGGCTGCTCTTGTCGCCGGTGCCGGTGGTGACGGACATCCAGTTCGGGTTCTCGTACGAGCCCGGCACCCGGGCCATCAGGCCGCCGAGGGAGAACTTGCGCTTGGGCTTGCCGCCCCGCTTGCCCTCGACCTTGACCCGGGCGTGCATGACGATGTCGCCGGCCAGCTCCTGGTAGACGAACGGGCCGCGGAAGCCGTCGAACCAGGCGGACGTCTTCGGCTCCAGGTAGAGGGCGCCCTTGGCGGTCTTGTTCACGTCGAGGACCGCGATCCGGTCGACGTCCTTCTCGGTGTCGCTCAGCTTGGTCCACATCGACAGGTCGGTGGCGGCCCCGAACTCGGTCGAGGCTCCGCCCACCTCACCGCCGGGCGCCGGGGGCGAGGCCTTGGCGAGGGTGAGGACCCCGAGGGTGGGCGTCGGCGGCTGTGCCGTCGTCGCCGTGCCGCACCCCGCCAGGACGCACAAGGCCATCACGCTCCCCGCCATCTTTGCCCTCATAGCGGCCATTCTGCCGTGTTCCGGACGTGGTTGATTCGAGTTCGCCCAGTACGATGGCCGCCGTGCGCCCGTGGAATGCGTTCACCGCCGTGGAGGCGGAGGTCCGCGCGGTGGTCACCGGCCCACGCTGGCCGGAGCTCCCGGAGCCCGCGCGTGCCCACCAGATCGCCTCCCGCGCCCTCGTCACCGCCGACGGCGACCGATGGCTGTTCGCCGCCCACGCCCGCTGGCACCTGCACGACCCGGCAGGAGGCCGCTGGCACCCCGCGCCGCCGCCCCGCCACCTGCCCGCCCGCCGGGTCAGGCACGCCGCCGCCGCGCTGCCCGCCGACCTCGTCCCGCGCGGCCCCGACTTCGCCGCCGAGCCCGGCTCCACCCAGGCGTTCGTCGGCCCCGACGTGCCCGACCGGCTGTGCGGGCACATCCGTGAGCTGCTGCGGGCCAACTGCGGCAAGTCCGAGCCCGAATACCCGCTGACCGCCTTCGGCGAGATCTTCGCAGCCGACGTGCCCAGCACCGTGGCCGCCGTCTGGGGCACGATCATGTGGTGCGCCTACGCGCCCGCGTTCGACGGCAACGAGCGGCTGCTCACAGCCTTCGGGGAGTTCCTGCGCCGGCCGCTGCCCGGCGACGAGTGGGTGCGCTGGCTGCCCGCGCCGCCGCTCGCCGACCTCGTCCACCTCGTCGCCGAACGCCAGCGCGCCGGCCACCCGCGCGCCGCCCTCCGCCTGACCGCGCTCATCGCCGACACCGCCCAGTTCCTGCTCGCCGACCCCCGCTTCCGGCCCCGCGCGCTCGCGCTGCTCACCATGACCGAGCCCGCCCTGCAGCAGCCCGGCCTCGACGACCACCTCCTCGACGACCAGGCCCTGCGGAGCGCCTGGCTCGCCCGCTGCCCGCCCCGCCTGGCCCGCGCCCTCCTGCGCGACACCGACCCCGAGGCGCACCTCGCCCACACCGTCTACGACCTGCTCGAAGCCCTGGCCCACACCCCCGACCCGGCCCGGGCCGCCGCCGCCCACCTGGCCGACCTGTCCGACTCTCGGGGCCTGCTGCCGGGCCGCCTCGACCACCGCCTGCGCCAGGCCTACGACGACCTCCACCGCGCCGGCCTCACCAGCACCTCGGCCGCCGAGCGCACGCAGCCCGACGGCTTCCCCATCCGCCCGCCCGCTCTGGGGCATGCCACCGGGACGGGCCCGTACGCCGTGCTGGGGGAGGGCGGGGATCGAGGGCGGGTGGCGGCGGTGCTGGGGGCGGCGTACGCCGTGGGGCTCGCCTGGAGCAGGGTGTCGGGGGCGCGGGTGCCGGAGCGGGGGTTCGCGGGGGCGGCGGCGCTGGTGCGCAGGCTCATCCACGAACGGGACGACGAGCCACCCCTAAACCACTAATCCCAATTTTTCACTCCAACCCCGCCTATATCCCCCAATCACTCCATCGAACCGACCATTCGCTGAATTGTGATCTGGGTTTGGGGAAATGACCCTCCTGTGGCCCGGGTGGCGCCGGAAGGAATGACTCCGATGGGCCATGTCGCCTGAAGGGACCGCACCGTAACCTCGAAGAGGGTGTGGGCTGCGGAAGGAAGGACGACGCGGTGGGGCACGATGACCTGGACTCTCGGGTCCACGACCGTGTCGCGTTGGACGAGATTGCGCTCTACGCCGAGGTGCTCACCGCCGTCGCTGTAAGCGAGCGGCGGCTTACCTTGGATGAGCTCGACGACGCGCTCGGATTGCGGACTTCGGCGAGCCGCTGAAGAAGATGACATGACCTGGTCCCGGACTCCCCAGGGGTCCGGGACAGTGCTTATCTGGAATGGCTCATCCTGACTAGTTCTTTCAGGACCGTACGAGCCGCGCGATGGCCGCCGACGCTTCCTTGACCTTGGCGTCGGCCTCCGGCCCACCGGTGGCGATGGCGTCGGCCACGCAGTGGGAGATGTGCTCCTCCAGCAGCCCGAGCGCCACAGCTTGCAGCGCGCGCGTGGCGGCGGAGACCTGGGTGAGGACGTCGATGCAGTAGGCGTCGTCGTCAACCATCCGCTGCAGGCCCCTGATCTGGCCTTCGATGCGCCTGAGCCGGGTGAGATAAGCCTGCTTGTCTCCGCTGTACCCATGCATGGTTCTACGGTACCCGTTACCCGTATGGTCAGCGGAGGTCCGCGATCAGCTTCTCCCACTGCACGCTGACCTCGTCGGCCGCGTGCCTGGTGGCGGTGTCGAGCGCGCCGGCCGCGAGCGAGCGCCGCCTGCGCTCGTCGTCGATGAGTGACAGCAGCGCGGCGGCCAGCATCTCGGCCTCGCCGGCCGACTCGGGCACGAGCACGCCGTTGTAGCCGGTCGCCACGAACTCGGCCGGCCCCCTGGCTCCCTCGAACGCCACGACCGGCACCCCGCAGCCCATCGCCTCCAGCACGGTCATGCCCAGGTCGGCGCTGCGCGAGCTGTTGGCCACGATCGACGCCTTGGCGAACTCCCCCGCCAGGTCGGGCGTGGTGCCCATGAAGTAGACGTGGTTGTGCAGGCCCAGCTCGCTGACCAGGGCGCGCAGCCTGCGTTCCTCGGGACCGCCGCCGTACAGCCTGAGCCGCCAGTCGGGGCGCTTGTCGGCGACGATGGCGAAGGCGTTGATCAGCCGGTCGTACGCCTTGGCGGGCACCCACCGCCCGCCGGCCGCCACGATGCGGTTGTCCATCCGGGAGCGCGGCCAGGGCGCGATGGGCAGCGCGTCGGGCACGCTGTGCACGGACGGGCCGCCGTCGAGCAGCCTGCGCCACTCCTCCTGCGCCGACTCGGTGGCGGTGACGACGGCGTCGAGGCGCGGGTAGAGCTTCCTGACCGGGCCGGGAACGGCGGGGCGGGCCCACTCGCGGGCGATGCGCAGGATTTCGCGCGGCGCGTGCCTGGCGGCCTGGACACTCAGTCCGGGCCTGGTGGTGATGAGAACGTCACTCTTGAGCCCACGCAACGCGCGCCACAGCGCCACCTCGGTGCGCACCTGACCGCGTGGCAACAGGTGGCGCACGCCGGGCCTGGCGTCGATGACCGAGCGCATGGTCACGTTCGGGCCGACGGGGAAGAACGGCTTCTCCTTCTGCCGCCTGAGGCTGATCACCTCCACCTCGTGCCGCTGGGCGAGCGCCGTGGCCAGGTTGAGCGTGGACCGGACGTCGCCGCGCATGCCGTACGCGGAGGAGAGGATCAGGCTGATTCTCACCCGCCCACCTCGATGCGGAGCTCGTCGTCGGCCGTGTAGGAGGGCCGGATCGGGATGCCGTCGACCCGCGCCGACGGGTAGTGCAGGCGGCGGCGCTTGCCGTCGACGTCGTCGAGCCAGGCGCCGAGCCGCAGCGGCTCGGGCACGCCGTCGACCTCCAGCGACGGCTCCCAGGTGCCGGACCCCTCGGGGTCGGCCGCGAGCACGTCCACCAGCGAGAAGGCGGCGTGGAAGCGCACCCCCTGCACGGTGGCGGTGGCGCACACCCGCGCGCCCGTCTGCCTGCGCTGCAGGGCCAGCATGGCCTCGTGGCGGGAGTCGTCGTCCTCCAGCCCGGTGTAGGCGAGCAGGCCGGTGACCTCGAAGCGGCCTTCCCTGAACCAGACCGCGCGCACCTCGGCCACCGGCTCCGCGTCGTCGATCTTCAGCGCGAGATAGCCGTTGCGGGTGCGGTAGGAGCGGTAGGCGAGCGTGCGCTTGCACAGCGCGTACGCGTCGAGGTGGTCGAGCGAGAAGCCCGGGTCGATGCTGCGCAGCCGCACCCGCTTGCCGTCGTGGCGCAGGTAGGCGTCCCAGCGTCCGGCGCTGAGCAGCAGCGGGGCCAGCGACACGGCCAGGCTGGCCTCGCGGGCCACGGCTCCCGGGGTGCCGAGCAGCACGTCACGCTCGACGCCGCTGGTGCGGTGGCGCAGCACCAGCTCGGTGCCGGCCTTCAGCGGCTCGCGCATGGCCAGGCGCAGGGAGAGCACGTCGGCCAGGGTGACTTCCGCATCCGTCACGACGACGCTCATGCGTGCCCCCTCCCCGTCGAATAGAGCCATGCGACGTTGAGGTTACCGTGATTTTCCCGTTATGTGGATGGCAGATTTACGGGGATCGTCCCTTCTGACGTGCGAAACTCCTCCACAGACGGCTGTGGAGGAGTCCGACTATCCCGGTCAGGAAGGGCTCTTGACCGATTTGATCAAGAGCTGGGCCACGTCCACGACCTCCAGCGACTCCTTGGCCTCGCCGCTGTTCTTCTTCTCGTTGATGGCGTCGCCGAGCATCACCATGCAGAACGGGCACGCGGTCGACACCGTGTCGGGATTCGTGGTCAGCGCCTCGTCCACTCGCTCGGTGTTGATGCGCTTGCCGATGCGCTCCTCCATCCACATCCGGGCGCCGCCGGCGCCGCAGCAGAAGCCGCGGTCCTTGTGCCGGTGCATTTCCTGGGTCTGCACGCCGGGCACCTTCGACATGATGTCGCGCGGCTGCGAATAGACCTTGTTGTGGCGACCGAGGAAGCACGGGTCGTGGTAGGTGATCTTCTCCTCGATCGGCGTGATCGGCGTGAGCAGCCCCTCGTCCACCAGCTTGGCCAGCAACTGCGTGTGGTGCACGACCTCGTACGTGCCGCCGAGCTGCGGATATTCGTTGGCCAGCGTGTTGAAGCAGTGGGGGCAGGTGGCGACGATCTTCTTGACGCCGGCCTCGTTCAGCGTCTCGATGTTCTGCTGGGCCAGCATGTTGAACAGGTACTCCATGCCCAGACGGCGGGCCGGGTCACCGGTGCACGCCTCCATCGGGCCGAGCACCGCGAACTTGACGCCCGCGATGTGCAGCAGCTCGGCCACGGCCTTGGTGGTCTTCTTGGCCCGGTCCTCCAGCGCGCCCGCGCAGCCCACCCAGAACAGGTATTCGGCGTCCTCGGGCATCTTGTCCTCGACGAGCTCGACCTCGAAGTCCAGCTCCTCGATCCAGTCGGCCCGCTTCATCTCGGACATGCCCCACGGGTTGCCCTTGTTCTCCAGGTTCTTCACCATCACTCCCGCCTCGGACGGGAACGACGACTCCACCATCACCTGGTAGCGGCGCATGTCGAGGATGTGGTCGATGTGCTCGATGTCGACGGGGCACTGCTCCACGCAGGCGCCGCAGTTGGTGCACGACCAGAGCACGTCGGGGTGGATCACGCCGTCCTCGCCGACCAGCGGCTTCTCCAGCAGCGCCAGCACGTCCTGCCCGGCGTGCTCGGTGCTCGCCGCCATCAGGTACGGGGCCACCGCGAAGGCGTGGTCACGCTGGTCGATGATGAGCATCTTCGGCGACAGCGGCTTGTCGGTGTTCCACGCCGGGCACTGCGACTGGCAGCGTCCGCACTCGGTGCAGGAGTAGAAGTCGAGGAAGCCCTTCCACGTGGTGTCGCCGATCTTGCCTCGGCCGAGCTTCTCCGGGTCGAGGTCCTCGTCCTCGAAGTCGACGGTCTTGCCGTCGACCCGCAGCTCGGGGGCCGCGCCCATGGCGTCGGGGCGGCGGGAGAACAGCACGTTGAGCGGCGCGGTGAAGATGTGCAGGTGCTTGGAGTTCATCACGATGACGAGGAACACCAGCATGAAGCCGATGTGCAGCAGCAGCCCGATCTCCTCGAGCAGCTCGCTGTGCGGCAGCACGTCGCCGAGCGCCAGCGAGACGAACGCGCCCGAGGAGTAGGGGAAGTTGCCGTTGGCCGCCGCCGCGCCCCTGGCCAGGAAGAGCGTCCAGATGATGTTGAAGATCATGAACAGCACGAGCCACGCGCCGCCCAGGTGCGACCCGGAGAAGCGGGAGCCCCGGCCGAGCGTCTTCGGCGAGTTCTTCACCCGGATGACGGCGAAGGCGACCACGCCGAGCAGACAGGCGACCGCGATGAAGTCCTGGAGGAAGCCCAGGACCCCCCAGGTGCCGATCAGCGGGATGTGGAAGTTCGGCCTGCCGGTGATGGCGCCCTGGATGATCGCGCCGTACGCCTCGATGTAGACGGTCAGCAGGATGAAGAACGCCCACATGACGAAGAAGTGCGCGACGCCCGACGCCGTCCACTTGAGCAGCTTCTTCTGCCCGAACACCTCGACGAGCTGGGCCTTGATCTCCTGCCCGACGTTGGCCTTGGCATAGGCGATCCGCTCGGGCGCGGGCGGGCCCACTGTGGCGAGCTTGACCAGGAACAGCGCCCGGCGGCCCGCCATGGCGACCGCCGCGACGGTCATCACGAGCCCGATGATGGCTACCCAGAGCACGGATCCTCCCAACACCTCAGCGTATTGACCGGCCTCCCCAGAATCCTACCCGCCGGTAACATTCACAGGGTAACCCGCTACTCACCTTACGGTCAGGCCCGCGTCCAGAACAATGCTCTACCCGGTGAAGTAGCGTTGAATCGTCGGTCCCAGCAGCTCGGCCAGCTCCTCGGGATCGGCGCTCGCCATCGGCTCCAGCTTGAGCACGTACCGGGCCATGAGCACGCCGAACATCTGCGCGAAGGCCGCCTCGATCCGCAGATGCGGCACGTCGAGCTGGTCGGCCACCCTGAACAGCAGCGCGTTGGTGATGAACTCCCGGAACATCGGCACGGCCTGCTCGTTCGTCATGGCCGAGCGCACCAGGGCGATCATCGGCTCGCGCGTGTCGGGCTCGGCCGTCACGCTCAGGATCAACGTGACCAGCCGCTTGCCCAGATCCTCGCGCGGACCGTCGAGCAGCGTCGGGATCACCACGTCAGGCGTGATCGGCAGCCGCATCGCCGCCGCGAACATGCCCTCCTTGGTGTCGAAATAGTGATGCACGAGAGCCGGGTCGACCTGCGCCTCCCTCGCGATCCCGCGCACCGTCGCCTTGTCGAACCCCTTCTCCGCGAACACCTTCCTGGCCGCGCTGAGGATCTCGCCCCGCGTGTCGGCCGACCCGGGCCTGCGCCCCGGCCCCCGCCTGACCGTCACCGGCCCACCGCCAGGTAGACGCGCATCGGCACCGACAGCACGCCGCCGGGGAACTCCCTCGTCAGCTCCGCCCGCTGCCGCTCGACCAGCTCGTCGGCCGCACCCGCGGACAGCGCCGCCATGTAGGAGTGGGAGCGCAGGTCGAGCAGGAAGTCCTCGACGCGCACCAGCCGGGTCCACGGGATCCACCGCTCCGCGACCACCTCGAACGCGGCCGCGATCGGCGGCACGGACCACTCCTCCAGCGCCGGACCCCAATACGTCGGGCACGACCTGGCCAGCCGCTCCTCGTAGGCCGCCAGCCAGCCCGCCTGCGCGGCGTGCGCCAGGTTCCAGCAGCCGGCGATCGCGCCGCCGGGCCGCAGCACCCGCCTGGCCTCGGCGATCGACGCCACCGGGTCGAGCCAGTGCCAGGACTGGGCATAGGTCACCAGATCGGCCACGCCGTCGGCCAGCGGCAGCGCGTTGCCGTCGGCCAGCACGGCCGCCGTACCGCCGGACCCGGCCCGCGAGCGCAGCCGGGCCAGCATCTCCGCGCCCGGGTCGACCGCCACCACCCGCGAGCCGCGGGCCCGCAGGGCACGCGTCAGGATGCCCGTGCCGGCGCCCACGTCGACCGCCGTAGCGCCGTCGAGGTCGACGCCCGACACCTCCGACAGCGCCTGGAACAGCTCGTCCGGATAGGTCGGGCGGGCCGCGTCATAGGCGTCGGCGACCCGGTCGAACACCTTGCCGAGCTCGCGCATCGGCCCCACGCTCATCGCGTGGCCGCCAGGTGGAGCCGGGCGAAGGCCAGCCCCTCGGCCAGGTCGTCGATCCGCTCGGTGCGGCTGGACGCCTTGCGCGTGTTGACCTCCAGCACGACCAGGCCGTCGTAGCCGGAGCCCGCCAGCCGCTCCAGCAGCGGCGCGCACGGCTGGTTGCCCCTGCCGGGGACCAGGTGCTCGTCCTTGTTGGTGACGCCAAGGCCGTCGGCCAGGTGCACGTGGGCCAGCCGGTCGCCGAGCTTGGTGGCCATCTCCATCGCGTCGCTGCCGGACACCGCCGTGTGCGACAGGTCGAGCGTGACGTGCGGGAAGTCGTAGTCGGTCGGGTTCCAGTCGGGCGAATAGGGCACCACGTCGTTGCCCCGGGCCCGCAGCGGGAACATGTTCTCGACCGCGAACGTGATGTCGGTCTCGTCGCGCATGCGGGCCAGACCGGTCTCGAACTCGCGCGCGTAATCCCGCTGCCAGCGGAACGGCGGGTGCACCACGACCGTCGAGGCGCCCAGCCGCTCGGCCGCCTTCTGCGCCTTGACCAGCTTGGCCCACGGGTCGCGCCCCCACACCCGCTGCGTGACGAGCAGGCAGGGCGCGTGGATGGCCAGGACCGGCACCTGGTAGTGCTCGGAAAGCCGCTCGATCACGTCGATGTCCTGGCTCACCGGGTCTGCGCCGACCATGATCTCGACGCCGTCGTAGCCCAGGCGGGCCGCCAGCTCGAACGCATCGGGAGTGCGTTCCGGATATACCGAAGCGGTGGACAATGCGATCTTCGCATTGGGCACGCGGATGACATCAGCCACGCTGCCAGCCTAAGCCGGTTGACGCGATATGGCGCGCCGCCCCCTACGGTTGGGCCATGCCCAGGATCGCGAAAGGCGCCATTCCCAGTCCCAACATCTGGAACACCCCGCAGGTGTACGAGCTGGAGAATCGCGCCGTCGATCCCGAAGGCGCCGCCGACGCGGCCATGCGCGCGCTGCGTCCGTGGGAGGGCGCCACCGTGCTCGACATCGGCTGCGGCACCGGCTTCCACCTACCGATCTACGCGCGCCACGCCGCCCGGGTGATCGGCGTCGAGCCCCACGGCGACCTGGCCGCTATGGCCCGCCGCCGCTGCGCCGCGCTCCCCGCCGTCCAGGTGCACGCCGCCGGCGCCCAGGACCTGCCGCTCCCCGACGCCTCGGCCGACGTCGCCGTCGCGCGCTGGGCGTACTTCTTCGGGCCCGGCTGCGAGCCGGGCCTGCGCGAGCTCTCACGGGTCGTACGGCGCGGCGGGGCGGCCTTCGTCGTGGACCTCGACGCCACCAGGGGCGCGTTCGGCCGGTGGTTCCAGCGGACGGTGCCGACGTATTCGGCGAAAGCCGTGGAGGACTTCTGGGTCCGCCACGGATGGCAGCGGCAGGAGCTCGACCTGCGGATGGTCTTCGAACGGCGGGCCGACCTGGAGGCCGTGCTGCGCATCGAGTTCGCGCCCGAGGTGGCCGAGCAGGCCATCGCCGAGACGTCCGGCCTGGAGCTGGCCTATCCGAACGTGCTGCGCTGGCGCTACTACTGACCGGGCTTGACCCTGACGTCAGTGTCAACGTTTACCTTGAGGGCATGCGCATCGGAGAGCTGGCCGAACGGACCGGGGTGAGCACCCGCTCGCTCCGCTACTACGAGCAGCAGGGGCTGCTCAGCGCCCGCCGCAGCGCCAACGGCTACCGCGACTACTCCGAGGACGACGTCAAGCTCGTGTCGGAGATCCGCATGCTGCTGTCCGTCGGGCTGACGCTGGACGACACCCGCCCGTTCGTCGCGTGCCTGCGCGCCGGGCACAGCACGGGCGGGTCCTGTCCCGAGTCGGTCGCCGTCTACCAGCGCAAGCTGGCGGAGATCGACGAGCAGATCCGCGTCCTGCTCACCCGCCGCGCCGAGGTGTCGGCCCAGCTCGCCGACGCCTGCACGTTCTCTGGAGGTAAGCGATGATCACCCTGACCACGGACAACTTCGAGGAGCAGGTGCTCAAGGCCGACAAGCCGGTGCTCGTCGACTTCTGGGCCGAATGGTGCGGGCCGTGCCGCATGGTCGCGCCGGTCCTGGCCGAGATCGAGGCCGAGCACGGCCTGACCATCGGCAAGCTCAACACCGACGAGCACCCCGAGATCATGGCCCGCTACGGCGTCATGAGCATCCCCACGCTGCTGCTCTTCGACGGCGGCGAGCCGGTCAAGCAGGTGATCGGCGCCAAGCCCAAGCGCCTGCTCGTCAACGAGCTGGGGCTCGCGTAATCACAAGGATCTACGCGGCGAATCGTTCCCTGGACTGATTCGCCGCCCCACCCCCGCGGCCTAGGTTGGCCGCATGATCCGCTCCGCCCTGATCGGCCTGCTCACGCTGGCCGCCCTGCTCGCGCTCACCGTCGCGGGCCTTGCACCTCCATCGCCACGCGACTCCGGCGAAGGCTTCCAGGCCGTCAGGGCACACGAGCACGTCAAGGCCATCGCCCGCGCACCGCACCCCACCGGCTCCGCCGAGCACACCCGCGTGCGCGACCACCTGCTCACCGAGCTGCGCGCCCTCGGCCTGGAGACCCGCGTCCAGGAAGGCGTCGGCGTCCTGCCGCTCGACATCGACGGCGTCACCCCGATGGGCACGATGCGCAACATCGTCGCCGTCCGCCCCGGCACCGACTCGACCGGCCGCGTCATCCTGGCCGCACACTACGACTCCGTCCCGGCCGCGCCCGGCGCCGCCGACGACGGGGCCGGCGTGGCCACCATCCTGGAGGTCGTCAGGTCGCTGCCGCCCGGCCAGCGCAACGACCTCGTCGTCCTGCTCACCGACGGCGAGGAGCAGGGCCTGCTCGGCGCCGAGACGTTCGCCCGCGACGACCCGCTGGCCAAGGGCACCGTCGTCGTCGTCAACAACGAGGCCCGCGGCGTGCGCGGCGCCGTCCAGATGTTCCGCGCCTCGCCGGGCTCGGCACCCCTCATCGACCTCTACGGCGCCGCCGCGCCGCACCCGTCGGCCGACTCGGCCTTCGCCGCGCTGCTCAGCATCCTGCCCAACAACACCGACTTCCACGTCTTCGACGAGGCCGGCTGGCTGGGCCTCGACTCCGCCTTCGTCGGCGGCGGCGCCTACTACCACTCGCCGCTCGACGACCCCGCCCACCTGAGCCTGAGCAGCCTGCAGCAGATGGGCGACAACACCCTCGGCGTCGCCCGCGCCCTCGGCGACGCCGACCTCACCAAGCTGCGGACCGGGGATGATTCGGTCTATTTCACGATTCCGGGCACCCTGATCCGCTACCCGCTCTGGCTCGAACTCCCCATCGCCGCACTCGCCCTCGCCCTGACCGTCGCCCTCACCTGGACCCTGCGCCGCCCAGCCCGTTCCCCTGCCGGCGACGGCTCCGCCTCACTGCCCCGGACCCTGGCCGCCGTCCTGCTCGCGCTGGTGCCCGTCCTGCTGTCGGCCGCCGCCGGCTTCGCCGTGATGCCGCTGCTCGGCCTCATCAGGCCCGAATACGACCAGATGTTCACCGGCGACCCCTACCGCCCCTGGCTCTACCAGGCGGCCCTGCTGACCTTCACCGTCGCCGTCGTCCTGGCCTGGCGGGCGGTCCTGCGCCGCCTCGGCGCCACCGCGCTCGCCGCCGGCGCCCTGCTGCTGGTCGCCGTCCTGGGGACGCTCTCGGCGCTGCTGCTCCCCGGCGGCTCCCACACGTTCACCTGGCCCGCCCTGTTCGCCGCCGCCGGCTGGCTGATCGCCCGCCGCCTCCCGGGCACCGCCCTGCCCGCCGTCGCCCTCACCCTCGGCCTGGCGCCCGCCGTCCTGCTGCTCGCCGCCAACGCCGTGACCTCCCTGGACATCGGCCTCGGCGTCGGCGGCATGATCGCCGCGCCCCACTTCGCCCTCTTCGCCCTGCTCCTCCTCCCCCTCCTCAAGCAGAGTCCTCCCGCCGACGCCGCGAGCCCCGGGCGGCGCGGCCGGGCCTTCCTGCCGCCGCTCGTGGCCGTGGCCGCCGCCGTCGCCCTCCTCGCCGCCGGGCTGTTCGCCGACCCCTTCGACGCCGCGCACCCCCGGCAGCTCCGGCTCGCGTACGCCATGGACGCCGGCGAGAAGCGGGCCGTCTGGGGCACCCGCACCGACACCGCCACCCCCGGCAGCGAGCACTTCTTCCCCACCGGCGCCTGGACGACCACCACCGCCCAGCCCGCCCCCCTGCGCGCCCCGGCCCTGTCGGTGCTCGACGACCAGACCACCCCCACCGGCCGCACCCTCACCCTGCGCCTGGCCCCGACCGGCGACGCCCCCGTCACCGGCCTCAGCCTGCCCCCCGGCGCCGCCCCCGCCCGCATGACCGTCAACGGCCGCGACCTGACCAGCACCGGCTTCGCCTACCACGCCCCACCCGGCGAACTGCGCGTCACCCTCACCCTGCCCCCCGGCCCGGCCCGCCTCCGCGCCTTCGAGCAGAGCCACGACCTCCCGTCCCTCCCCGGCTACCAGCCCACCCCCGACACCGTCGTCATGAACCCCTTGGCCACCGTCTTCCAGGACCACCCCCTCTAACCACGGCCCCCACCACCACAGACGCACCGACCCCATCAGCCCCACTGACCCCAACGCCCCCACCTCACCCGGCCCAGGGCCCTCAACGCCCTGGGCCGCCCTGTCGTCGTTGGGGATCGGCGGCCCGCGCCCCGTACGAGCCGCCAGCCTCAACTCCCCGGGCGGTGCGGAACGGTCGCGGGCTCCCGGGGGCGCGGGACGGTCTTTGGCCGGCGGCGCAGGCCGGTCATGGGGCCCGGCTGCGCAAGGCAGTCGGCGGCCGGGCACCGCGGGACGGTCGCGGACCGGACATCGCAGGCCGGTCGGCGGCCCTGCCACCCGGGACGATTGTCGGTCTTGGCCGCTACCCTGCTCGGCATGGCCAAGACAGCGCAGAAGCCCGGTTACCGCTGTGCCGAATGCGGGTGGCGTACCACCAAGTGGGTGGGCCGGTGCGGCGAGTGCCAGGCGTGGGGCACGGTCGACGAGGAAGGCGCCCGGGGCGGCGCGCACGTCGTCCAGGCCGGCGCCACCACTGCCCCGGCGATGCCGATCGGCCAGGTCAAGGCCGAGATCGCGGCCGCGCGCACGACGGGCGTCGGCGAGCTCGACCGCGTGCTCGGCGGCGGCCTGGTGCCCGGCGCCGTCGTGCTGCTGGCCGGTGAGCCCGGCATCGGCAAGTCGACGCTGCTGCTGGAGGCCGCGGCCCGCATCGCCGAGCGCGACACCGTCCTCTACGTGACGGGCGAAGAGTCCGCCGCCCAGGTGCGGCTGCGCGCCGACCGCATCGGCGCCATCCGCGACCACCTCTACCTGGCCGCCGAGACCGAGCTGTCGGCCCTGATCGCCCACGTCGAGAAGGTCCAGCCCCGGATGCTCGTGGTCGACTCGGTCCAGACGGTCGGCTCGGCCCAGGCCACCGGCGTCCCGGGCGGCGTCACGCAGGTGCGCGAGGTGGCGGCCAACCTGGTCCGCCTCGCCAAGGAGCGCAACATGTCCACCGTGCTCGTCGGCCACGTCACCAAGGAAGGCTCGATCGCCGGCCCCCGCACGCTGGAGCACCTGGTCGACGTGGTGCTGAACTTCGAGGGCGACCGCCACTCGCGGCTCCGCATGGTGCGCGCGATCAAGAACCGGTTCGGCCCCACCGACGAGGTCGGCTGCTTCGACCTGCACGAACGCGGCATCGAAGGCATCACGGACCCGAGCGGCCTGTTCGTCTCCCGGCGCAGCAGCCCCGTGCCCGGCACCTGCGTGACCGTCACCGTCGAAGGCACCCGCCCCCTCCCTGCCGAGGTCCAGGCCCTGGTCGCCCGCACCGAGGCCCAGCAGCCCCGCCGCACCTCCTCGGGCCTCGACACCTACCGGGTGCAGATGATCCTCGCCGTCCTGGAGCGCCGGCTCAACGCCCGGCTCGGCGGCTGCGACGTGTTCACCGCCACGGTCGGCGGCATCAAGCTCGCCGACCCGGCCGTGGACCTGTCCGTCATGCTCGCCGTCGCCAGCGCCGCCGGGGACAAGCCCCTTCCCGCCGGCCTCGTCGCCCTGGGCGAAGTCGGCCTCGCCGGCGAGCTCCGCCCGGTCAAGGACGTCCGCCGCCGCCTCTCGGAGGCCGCCCGCATGGGCTTCAAACGCGGCCTCGTCCCGGCCGGCTCCCTCAACGAAGGCACCCGCAAGCCGAACGGCCAGCGTTCCCTCGTCCCGGTCGGCCCGGTCGCCTTCGCCCCGGGCTTCGAAGTCGTCGAAGCCGAGAACGTCTGGGACGCCCTGACCCACGTGACCTGACCCCATTTCCACGCTCCGGCCCGTACGTGATCCGCGCCTTTTAGGCTCCGGCCCTCCCAAAGGGCGCTTCGTCGGCCCCGGCCCTCCCGCCGAGGGCCAGCCCGCTGTGGGGCGCCAACCGCGCCGGAGGCGCCGGCGCGGCGCCACCCCTGACGCGACGCCACCCCTGACGCGACGCCACCCCTGACGCGGCGCCACCCCTGACGCGACGCCGCCCCTTCGGCGGAGTCGCCCCCTCCACCTCGGAAGCGCCCGCCCTCCGCGCCAACCCTCCGGCGTGACACCGGCCCTCCGGAGGCGTCAGCCCCGCGACGCCCACCCTCTAGGGACGTCGGCCGCGCCATCTCAGAGGCGTCGGCCTCCTCCGGCGGCCCCGGCGCGATGCAGACACTCCCGAGGGCGTCAGCCCTGCGACGCCAGCCACCTGCGAGGCGGCGGCGCGCGGCGGCTGACGCAGGGGCAACCGCCCCGAGGGTGCTGGGGGCCTGGGAGGCGTCGGGTCTGTTGAGCCGTCGGCCGCCTCGGAGGCGCAGCCATCCGTAGCGGGGCCGCTCCAACAGCGCCCCCTCCCTGCAGGCGGGAGCCTGTCAGCAGAGCGGCTCGACGAGCGGTTCGCGTCGCCGCAAGGCGGGCTCCGCTGCACCCGGCCTCGCCGGCAGCCAGGCTCCGCTGCACCAAACCTCGCCAAGAGTCGGACGTCGCCACAGCGATGGCGGATTTCCAGGAGGGCGGCCGTTCAGGGGTGGTCGTTGGATTGACCGGTCGTCCGGGAGACCCCTATGGCGGAAGGCGGCTGCGCCGCGGATGGGCCGGGCGGCGAGCAAGAAGGGCACCGTAGGCGGTGGCGGCCGGGGTGGGGAGGGGCGTCCCAGTCGGTTGGAGGGGGGAGGGCGTGGGGAGCGTTGGAGGGTGTCAGAGGCGAGGGTGGGTGGGGTGGTTGGAGGGTGCCGGAGGCCGGGGTGGGTGGGGTGGTTGGGGTGGAAGAGGGGGGATGGATCTCGGGCGGCGGGGATAAGCTGGGCTTGACTATTCGACACGGGGGTCAGGTGCCTAACGACAGGAGTCTTGACGACCGCCGTCGCGAAGCCCTGGCGGCTGTGGCCCCGGGCACTCCACTGCGCGACGGCCTGGAGCGAATCCTGCGCGGTCAGACCGGCGGCCTGATCGTGCTCGGTTACAACAGGGTCGTCGAGCAGGTGTGCAGCGGCGGGTTCGAGCTGGATGTGGAGTTCTCGGCCACGAGGCTCCGGGAGCTCGCCAAGATGGACGGGGCGATCGTGGTCAGCGACGACCACAAGATCGTCCGAGCGGCGGTGCATCTAGTGCCGGATCCGGCGATTCCGACGGACGAGTCCGGCACGCGGCACCGTACGGCGCAGCGTGTGGCCAAGGAGACGGGGCTGCCGATCATCGCGATCAGCAAGTCCATGCGGATCATCGCCCTCTATCTCGACGGCATCCGTTACGTGCTGGAGGAGTCGGCAGCGATCATGTCCAAGGCCAATCAGGCCCTGGCGACGCTGGAGCGCTACAAGCATCGGCTCGACGAGGTGTCCGGCACGCTGTCGGCGCTGGAGATCGAGGATCTGGTGACGGTCCGCGACGTGGCGGCGGTGGCGCAGCGGCTGGAGATGGTCCGGCGGATCTCCGACGAGATCAAGGGCTACGTGGTGGAGCTGGGCACCGACGGCAGGCTGCTGTCGTTGCAGCTCGACGAGCTGGTGGCGGGGGTCGACTCCGATCGGGAGCTGGTGATCCGCGACTACCTGCCGGCTCCGGCGGGGCGGCGGCAGCGACGGCTGTCGGAGGCGATGCAGGAGCTGGACGCGTTGTCGGGCAGCGAGCTGCTGGACCTCTCGGTGGTGGCGAACGTGCTGGGGCACGGCGGCACGGACAAGCTCGACAGCCCGGTGAGCCCGCGCGGGTTCCGGCTGCTGGCGAAGGTGCCGAGGCTGCCGGCGACGGTGGTGGACCGGCTGGTCAACCACTTCGGCAGCCTGCAGAAGCTGCTGGCGGCGAGCATCGACGACCTCCAGGAGGTGGGCGGCGTCGGCGAGTCGCGGGCCCGGAGCGTACGCGAGGGGCTGTCGCGGCTGGCGGAGTCGTCCATCCTGGAGCGCTACGTCTGACCCGGCCTCCTGGGGCGTGGCCGTGCGGGTCAGCGCAGGTGGAAGACGCCCTTGGGGCTCTTGAGCTTGCCCATACGGGCCACCGCGACGTACGTGCCCGGCAGGGCGGTGGGCGGGTCGGCGCGGCAGTCGCCGCTGGAGCGGCGGCGGTCCCAGTCGAGCGAGCGCACGTACGGGACGCCGCGCTGCAGCTCCTTGACCTCGGTGCCGGGGCCGCTGACGCAGTCGGAGGTGGACCAGATGCGGTCCTCGCCGGAGGTGATGCGGATCTCCATGGCGCGCGGGCCGACGTCGGCCTTGCACATGACGTCGCCGGTGTTGACGACGGTGATGAGGAAGTTCGGGCGGGCGGCGCCGGCGTAGATCTCCTGCTTGCCCTGGAGGCCCAGCACCAGGTCGCGTTCGGCGCAGGGTTCGCCGGGGCGCTGGGTGCGCGCCTGTTCGGTGGCCTTGGCCGGGCTGGGTGTCGGCGTGGGTGTGGCGGTGCCGAGGGCCAGCGTGCGCAGGCCCGCGAGGAGCGGGTCGGCGGCCGGGGCCGGGGTCTGCGAGGTCTGGGCGCTGGAGGCGCGTTCCGGCCCTCCGGCGCTGCTCGAACAGGCCCACGCCACCACGGCGACCACCACGAGCACCGCGACGAGCACGCTCATGCGCCGCCGCCAGTAGACGTCGCCTCCGAATCCAGGGTCGTCACGCATCGCATCCGGGTCCATACGCACAGCATGTTCATTGGTGCGGCCACCTAGCGTGACGACACGCCGCACCTTGCCATCTCGGCATACGCTGGGGCCCGTGCTTGAGCCGAAACTCCTACACATTCCCATTCTGGAGTGGTACGAAAACAACGCCCGAGAACTCCCTTGGCGGGCGGCGGACGCGACGCCGTGGGGCGTGCTCGTCAGCGAGATCATGTTGCAGCAGACACCGGTGGCGAGGGTGCTGCCGGTGTGGCTGGAGTGGATGGCCCGCTGGCCGACCCCGAAGGATCTGGCTGCCGAGCTTCCCGGGGAGGCCGTACGCCATTGGGGCAGGCTCGGCTACCCGCGGCGGGCGCTGCGGCTGCACGCGTGCGCGCGGGCCATCACGGAGGAGCACGGCGGCGAGGTGCCGAGTGATCACGCGACGCTGCTCGGGCTGCCGGGCATCGGCGAGTACACGGCCGCCGCCGTGGCCAGTTTCGCGTACGGGGGGCGGCACGCGGTGCTCGACACCAACGTGCGCCGGGTGTTCGCCAGGGCGGTGCGGGCGGAGGAGTACCCGCCTACCGCGACCTCGGCGGCGGAGCGCCGGCTGGCGGAGTCGCTGCTGCCTGAGCTGGGCGCGGCCCGGTGGGGTGTGGCGGTGATGGAGCTGGGCGCGCTGGTGTGCACGGCCCGCGCGCCGCGGTGCGCCGACTGCCCGATCGCGTCGGCGTGCGCGTGGCGGCTGGCGGGCAAGCCGCCGCACGACGGGCCGCCGCGCAAGGGGCAGACGTACGCGGGGACCGACCGGCAGTGCCGGGGCCGTCTGCTGGCCGTGTTGCGGGACGCCCACGGGCCGGTGCCGAAGGCGGCGCTGGACGTGGTGTGGGACGACGCGGTGCAGCGGGAGCGGGCCCTGGACGGCCTGGTGGCTGACGGGCTCGCGGAGCCCCTGCCCGACGGGACGTACCGGCTGCCCCACGCATAGGCTGTCCAGCGTGCCAAGCGCGACCCCGGGCTTCGAGCTGCCGCTCCGCCTCTTCCTGGCCTTCCGTGTGCTCATCGACGAGCTGCACGCGGAGCTGGCCCGTCAGGGCCATCCGGACATGCGTCCCATGCACGGTTTCGTCATGCAGGCCATCGGCTCCCGGGGCACCACGGCGGTCGACCTGGGGCGGGTCCTGGGCGTGTCCAAGCAGGCGGCGGGCAAGACGATCGAGACCATGGAGCGCGCCGGCTACGTGGAGCGCACCCGCGACCCGGACGACACGCGGCGCAAGATCGTCCGGTTGACCCCGTTCGGCGTCGACGCGCTGGCCAGGTCGGCCCGCATCTTCGACGCGCTGCGCGCCCGCTGGGCGGAGGAGCTGGGACAGGACCGCCTGGAGGCCCTGGAGGACGACCTGCGCAAGGTCACCCCCGAGGGCCTCTGGCGGCTGGACGTGCCGGGCTGGTTCGGCACGATGTAGGGCGAATCAGCGGGTCAGGCGGCGAGCTGCAGCCCGAGGCCGGTCAGGCTGGTACGGGCCCAGTCGAGCTCCTGGGCGAGCATCGACACGAGCGCGCCCGGCCCCTTGGCCCGGCCGGGGACGGCCAGGTTGTGCGTCTCGACCTCGATGTGGGCGCTGCCGCTGACGGCTCCCGACAGCATCGCGGCGAGGGTGTCGTGCAGCACCGCGCCGGTGTTGGGCGTGCCGGCGCCGTGGTTGTGCACGTGGCCGAGCTTGACCACCGGCGCACCGGCCGCCGCCAGGCCGCGCAGGGCCTCGCCGGCCTCCTCGGCGCCGCCCGCCAGGTGGCAGGCGTCCAGGCAGACGCCCAGGTGCTCGGAGTCGATGCCGCCGACGCGCTCCAGCGCCTGCTCGGTCGTCTCCAGGACGCAGCCGGGCCACGGCTCGAACCCGACCCGGATGGTCTTGCCGGTGACGCTGTAGATGCCGCGCAGCTCGCGGGCCAGCCGCTCCAGCCGCCGGGTGGCGATGGCGTGCAGGTCGGCGGGCCAGTCGCGCCGCCAGCCGATCGGTATCGTCGAGATGCTGCCGAACCGTACGTCGTCGGGCAGCAGGAAGGCCAGGATCTTGGCCAGCGCCATCGTGTAGCGGTAGCGCTCGGGCTTGGCCCAGTCGGGGCCGGGCACGTCCTGGTTGCGGCCGCCGGTGCCGTTGAGGCTGACGACCTCGAGACCGCGCTCGTCCAGCGAGCGGCGCAGGCGTACGAGCTCGATGCGGTCGGCGGTGAGGTGGTCGGCGACGGCGGGAGAGAGCCACAGGCCGATGCCCATCCGGTCCACGCCGAGCCGCTTGCGCACCGGCACGGCGTAACGGGTGAGGTGGGCGATCAGGTTCTCCAGGTCTTCTGCGGGGTGAACGCCTGCGTTGTAGGCGAGGTGAACGAGCGTTCCGTCATCGTGACGCAGGCGCATCGACTTCCTCCACGGCTTGCACTGGTTGTTCGGCCCCCGCCCGCGCGGTGTGTCGCGCGGACCCGGACGAGCATGGCTGCTTCCGGTGGGCTCACGCGTCAGCCCTGAGTTGATTGCCTCCTACACCTCAGGGAGCAGGCCCCACCGTAGGGACGCGCTCTTGCGGGTCACTTGGAGGGGACTTCGACTCTGCTCTACGTAGTGTAGTACTACTCTTGGTGGCGGTACACCCGGCCGCTCAACAATTCGGCAACAGTAGCCCTGATCTTGAATTTTTGTCCGGCGAAGCCCGGGAAAACGAAGAACCCCTCGTGTGAGAGATCACACGAGGGGTTCTGCGCGAACCTGTGACGTCAGCCCGCGATCGCCGCGGCCGAGTCGGGCACCTTGGCGGTGTTCTCGCCGGTGAAGATGAACTTGGCGTCGTCGCCCTCGCCCTCGATCGTCACCTTGACGGTCTGACCGGGACGGAGGTCGCCGTAGAGGATCTTCTCCGACAGGGAGTCCTCCAGCTCGCGCTGGATGGTCCGGCGCAGCGGCCGGGCGCCCATGACCGGGTCGTAACCGCGGTCCGCCAGCAGCTGCTTGGCCTCCGGGGAGACCTCGAGCCCCATGTCGCGGTCCTTCAGCCGGGCGCTGACCTGGGTGAGCATCAGATCGACGATCTGGATGATCTCCTTCGGCGTCAGCTGGTGGAAGACCACGATGTCGTCGACACGGTTGAGGAACTCGGGCCGGAAGTGCTGCTTGAGCTCTTCCTGGACCTTGGCCTTCATCCGGTCGTAGTTGGAGTCGGCGTCGTTGGACTTCGCGAACCCGACCCCGATCCCCTTGGAGATGTCGCGGGTGCCGAGGTTGGTGGTCATGATGATGACCGTGTTCTTGAAGTCGACCACGCGACCCTGGGCGTCGGTCAGGCGACCGTCTTCCAGGATCTGCAGCAGCGAGTTGAAGATGTCGGCGTGCGCCTTCTCGATCTCGTCGAAGAGCACCACGGAGAACGGCTTGCGCCGCACCTTCTCGGTGAGCTGGCCGCCCTCCTCGTAGCCGACGTAGCCGGGAGGCGAGCCGAACAGCCTGGAGACGGTGTGCTTCTCCATGAACTCGGACATGTCCAGCGAGATCAGCGCGTCCTCGTCACCGAACAGGAACTCCGCGAGGGTCCTGGCCAGCTCGGTCTTACCGACACCGGACGGGCCCGCGAAGATGAACGAGCCACCGGGACGCCGCGGGTCCTTCAGACCGGCGCGGGTGCGCCGGATGGAGCGCGACAGGCCCTTGATGGCGTCGTCCTGGCCGATGATCCGCTTGTGGAGCTCGTCCTCCATGCGGAGCAGGCGCTGCGACTCCTCCTCGGTGAGCTTGAAGACCGGGATGCCGGTGGCCGTGGCGAGGACCTCGGCGATGAGCTCCTCGGTGACCTCGGCGACGACGTCCATGTCGCCGGCCTTCCACTCCTTCTCCCGCCGCTCGCGCTTGAGCTGGAGCTGCTTCTCCTGGTCGCGGAGCGCAGCCGCCTTCTCGAAGTCCTGCGCGTCGATCGCGGACTCCTTGTCGCGGCGGACGTTGGCGATCTTCTCGTCGTACTCGCGCAGGTCCGGCGGAGCGGTCATCCGGCGGATGCGCATCCGCGAACCGGCCTCGTCGATGAGGTCGATCGCCTTGTCGGGCAGGTAGCGGTCGCTGATGTAGCGGTCGGCCAGCTGCGCGGCGGCGACCAGCGCGCCATCGGTGATCGACACGCGGTGGTGCGCCTCGTAGCGGTCGCGCAGACCCTTGAGGATCTCGATCGTGTGGCTGAGCGACGGCTCGGCCACCTGGATCGGCTGGAACCGGCGCTCGAGCGCCGCGTCCTTCTCGAGGTACTTGCGGTATTCGTCGAGCGTGGTGGCGCCGATGGTCTGCAGCTCGCCGCGGGCCAGCATCGGCTTGAGGATGCTGGCGGCGTCGATCGCGCCCTCCGCGGCGCCCGCACCCACGAGCGTGTGCAGCTCGTCGATGAACAGGATGATGTCGCCGCGCGTGCGGATCTCCTTGAGCACCTTCTTCAGGCGCTCCTCGAAGTCACCGCGGTAGCGCGAGCCGGCGACCAGGGCACCGAGGTCAAGCGTGTAGAGCTGCTTGTCCTTCAGCGTCTCGGGCACCTCGCCCCTGACGATCTTCTGCGACAGGCCCTCGACGACGGCGGTCTTGCCGACGCCGGGCTCGCCGATCAGAACCGGGTTGTTCTTGGTCCTCCGGGAGAGGACCTGCATGACCCGCTCGATCTCCTTCTCACGGCCGATGACCGGGTCCAGCTTGCCCTCACGGGCCGCCTGGGTCAGGTTGCGGCCGAACTGGTCGAGCACCAGGGAGGTCGACGGGGCCGACTCCTGCGGGCCACCCGCTGCGGCCGGCTCCTTGCCCTGGTAACCGTGGAGCAACTGGATGACCTGCTG
Source organism: Nonomuraea sp. ATR24 (assembly GCF_041950485.1). NCBI lineage: Bacteria > Bacillati > Actinomycetota > Actinomycetes > Streptosporangiales > Streptosporangiaceae > Nonomuraea > Nonomuraea sp. ATR24. The sequence goes on along the minus strand of NZ_JBGNUU010000017.1, from coordinate 20,098 downwards.
CCGGACACGGTTGAGATCAGCTCCAAGCTTGACCAGCACCTGAGCCGCCACACCCTCACCCTCACGGATGAGCCCGAGCAGGATGTGCTCGGTGCCGATGTAGTTGTGACCCAGCTGCAAAGCCTCACGGAGCGACAGCTCGAGGACCTTCTTGGCCCGCGGGGTGAACGGAATGTGCCCCGACGGAGCCGACTGGCCCTGGCCGATGATCTCCTCGACCTGCTGACGCACACCCTCAAGGCTGATGCCCAGGCTCTCCAGAGCCTTGGCGGCTACGCCTTCACCTTCATGGATCAAACCAAGAAGAATGTGCTCAGTGCCGATGTAGTTGTGGTTGAGCATCCTGGCCTCTTCTTGGGCCAGGACGACAACACGCCTTGCTCGGTCGGTGAACCTCTCGAACATCTCGTCGCTCCTCACAGAGCGGTCAGTCAGGCCGGTAAATCCGGTCCCGTCATCCCGCATGCTAGCCCTGGCTCGGCGAACCGTGCCCACTGCCGCTGACGCGCTCTATAGCAGACACGTTCCCCGAGAGCAGGGCGTTCACCCTCCATCCAACTACTGTTCGGGGGTCACGTGTTCCCGATACGCCACCAGCGAACGAGGTTTAGGGCGCCCGGGTGAAGTGGCTCGAAATTCGCCGGGAGCGGCGCGACCGGAACGGCACGGATGGGCTGCGGACGCGGGGGCGAGCCAGGGGCGGCCGCGCCCGATCGCGGTGGACGCCGCGTCCTGTCTTCCATCGTATGTCCTGCTCCAATGCCAGGCCAAGCGCGACCGGAACAGGGGGCGCAATGCCGGCCAGGGCGCGACCGGAACAGGGGGCGCAATGCCGGGCAGGGCGCGACCGGAACAGGGGGCGCAATGCCGGGCAGGGCATGACCGGAACGGGGCATCTGGTCAGCCGCGTTACCGATCAGTACGGGCGCGGAGCCGGGACATAACCGGCACCACGCCCGCGTAAATGGACCCAAACGCCCACTTAAGGGGCGGATCAGAAGATCAACAAATCCCGATGTCCACCATTTGAGATAATGGCAGAAATGATCATGCGCTTATGGCGGCCGCCGGGGTCCTAGGCGAACGGCATAAGCGCATGGTCAGGAGATCGGCTCCTTAGTGAGCCGCTTCGTACTTCTCGACGACGGTGGAGGCGATGCGGCCCCGCTCGCTGACCGGAAGGCCGTGGGCCTTGGCCCACTGACGGATCTCGGCGCTCTTCTCGCGGCTCATCGCCCGCTGCCCGCCACGCCCGCGACGGCGCGTGGATACGGCGCCCGCCCTGCGGGCGTGCTGCACGAAAGGCGTCAGAGCGTCCCTCAGCTTCTTGGCGTTAAGGTCGCTGAGGTCAATCTCATAGGTGGAGCCGTCAATAGCGAAGCTGACCGTCTCATTGGCCTCGCCCCCATCGAGGTCATCGATGAGAATCTCCTGGATCTGCTTGGCCATCTACGCAATCCTTTCCCGGAGCATTGTTTCATTCGCTCGCCCAAACATATACCCGGAAAGACGTTAAGACAATTCAGCGCCACGGGATTCGGCTGAGCGGCCGATCAGTTGCGGTTGTCGGCCTGATCCTGGCGGTTTGGCCGCCGGCCGGAGCCCTCGTGCCGCACCAACTTCACGACGCCAAAGATGAAGGCGCCGCCCACGACGACGGGCGGGATGAGCGCTGACAATACCTCTGTTACGGCTTCCATTCGGCCTCGCCTCCACGGCTGACGGGGTTTCAGGGGCGCTTTATACACAGGCTGCAGGGCCGGCGCGAGCCTGGCGGACCTCGTGTCACTCGAGGCGACAGACGCCCACACACGACCATAGCGGCACAGAGATGCCCATAGCCTGGCAGGCGCCCCAACATCCGGCAACCCGGACGCCTCATAGCCTAATGCCAGTCTCTCCAGGCTCCTTACCGGATCAAGCGGAAATTTTGCGAAAAGCCATCAGCGCAGGTACGGAACCCTCAACGAAGATCTTTTACGACCAGCGTTCCGGCCAGCCTGTCATGCGGCCCGCGCTGGAGCGGCTTGTCGATCAAGATGAGCAGGCCGACACCAAACACGAACATTCCGGCCAGCAGATTGGCCACCGGAATGCCCATCAGCATGGCAGGCGCCGGATAGAGCAGGGCGCGTTTCAGCCGGACCCGCGCCGGAAGACCCTCCGGGTCCACCCGAATCCCCATGATCGCCTTGCCGAAGGTGCGCCCACCCCGGGAAAGTGCGACCCAGTCATAGACCGTATAACCCAGGCCGGCGCCCACCCACGCGAACACGCCGGGCAACCGCCCCTCGAACGCGTCCAGCACCCCGACAGTCCGGAAGACGCCCCATAGCGCAATGAACAGAATGTAATAGAAGACTCCGAACACGAGCGCTTCAATGAGGCGGGCGACGAGCCGTTCCCACCATTCCGCCGGCAGCACGCCGGTCTCGGGTGTCGCGGCCATAACCTCACCTCGTCCGTTCGGCGGCCCTCGGCGTCCCCCCATTCTGGTACGGCTCGTACACACAAAACAGAGGCCGGCGGGATGCCGGCCCCTGTTTCGCTGTTGCTGAGACTTACTTGATCTTGACCACCACGGTGTTCGCGAACTTGTCGGCGAACGTCTGCTGCAGCGGCTTGTCCCAGAGCTGGGAAGCCGCGTTCAGCAGAACGAGGACGCCGCCGAGAAGCGGGCCGAGGAGCGGGATGACGCCCAGGACGTAGCCGCCCCAGGTCCCGCCGGCCCGCTTGAGCGCGGCGTCGTTGGGCAGCCCGCCGGACGGCATCGCATGACCCACCTGGACGACCTTGATGCCCATGACCATCTTGCCGACGGTCTGGCCGCTCATCTTCGTCATGAAGAAGTCGTAGGCCACGTAGAGCGCGGCCAGGAGGAGGTACTGGATGACGCCGACGATGAGGGAGCTCGCGATACCCGTCGTGACGCCGGTGACCGAGTTGTAGCTGACGACAAAAAAGATGCCCAGGATGAGGTTGATGATGAAGTAGACGACGCCGAAGATCAGGCCGTCGACGATCCTCGCCACCAGGCGCTGCCACCATTCCGCCAGCGGCGCGGGGGCGCCGGGCGGCTGGATGCCCACCGGCTGGCCGTACTGCTGCCCGTACTGGGGCTGGCCGTAGCCCTGCTGCTGACCGTAGGCGGGCTGGCCGTACTGCTGCTGCCCGTACTGGGGCTGCTGGCCGTACTGCTGCTGCCCGTAGCCCTGCTGCTGGCCGTAGTCGGGCTGACCGTACTGCTGCTGGCCGTAACCCGGCTGCGACTGCGGCTGCTGGGCGTAAGCCTGCTGCTGACCGAAGTCCGGCTGGCCGTACTGCGGCTGCGACTGCGGCTGCTGGGCGTAACCCTGGCCGTAGTCGGGCTGGGACTGCGGCTGCTGACCATATTGCTGCTGGCCGTAGTCGGGCTGGGACTGCGGCTGCTGACCATACTGCTGCTGCTGGCCGTAGTCGGGCTGGCCGTACTGGGGCTGCTGGCCCGACGGGGGCTGCTGGCCGTAACCCGGCTGGGACTGCGGCTGCTGACCGTACTGCGGCTGCTGGCCGTAGCCCTGCTGCTGACCGTAGTCCGGCTGGCCGTACTGCGGCTGCTGGCCGTAGCCCTGCTGCTGGCCGTAGCCCTGCTGGGGCTGGCCGTACTGGGGCTGCTGGCCGTAACCCTGCTGGGGCTGCTGACCGTAGGGGGGCTGCTGGCCGTAGGGGTCGTCCACGCGGTAGCCGACGACCGTCGCGTCGGGGTCGGGCTGCCCTTGGGGGCGTCCTGCGTTCTGGCCGTATTCAGGGGAGTTCTCGGGGGAATCGTCCTGTGGATACGGCGGCTGTCCTGTGCTCACCGTGTCACCTCGCTTCGAGTGCGCATGTGGCACGTGTCAGGGCACATGCCTGTCCTGCCCAACGTATCGACATAGGTATCAACAATCACCTTTCTCGGCAGTCAAGGTCCGCGTCACCCGATGTCAAGTGGAGCAGCATGCGTGTGTTGCCCAGGGTGTTCGGCTTGACGTGTTCGAGGTCGAGGAACTCTGCGACGCCCTCGTCGTACGAGGCCAGGAGTTCGGCGTACACCTCGGGTGAGACGGGCGTGCCCTGGATCGTACGGAACCCGTGCCTCGCGAAGAAGTCCACCTCGAAAGTGAGACAAAATACACGTTCCAGCCCAAGCTCCCGAGCGGTCCTGATGAGAGCCGAGACCACGCGATGGCCGATGCCGAAACCCCTGGCCGAGGGGTGCACGGCCACGGTGCGGATCTCGGCCAGATCCTCCCAGAGCACGTGCAGCGCGCCACAGCCGACGACCTCGCCGCCCCGCTCGGCCACCCAGAACTCCTGGACGTCCTCGTACAGCGTGACGGTGGCCTTCTCCAGCATCTTGCGCCCGACGCCGGCGTAGGTGTCGACCAGGAGCTTGATCGCCCTGACGTCCCTGGTCCGCGCGCGCCTGACGAGCACTTCGGTCTCGGGGACCGCTAGCTCGGCGACCTGCTCCATGGCCATCCAGAGTACAGACCCCATTACGGCTCGCCCCAAACTCCCGGACCGTCACTGTGCGTGCACGCTCCGGATTGCACGATTCCTACAGTTTCACGATCGGGCGAACTTGGGGCAAAGAGGGCATAAAGTCTTTTCTGTACGGCTCGCCACGAGATCACCTTGTGACCCGTCGGTTGTGAAACCTCTACAGACTCGGCAGTTCCGGTTGAGCAGGAACCAGGAGTGCATTAGTGTCCAGCGACGATGTCACCCGCGCACACCGCGCGGTCGACACGCCCAATCCCCGCGAGGGGAGCCGGGGACCCGCCGGCGGCGTCAACCCGCTGCCAGGGGTGAATCCGAGCCACGCTCGGTAGGGCTGCTCCGGCCCGAACCCGTCAGCTAACCCGGTAGGCGTCAACGGAAGGAGCTTGGTTGGACAGGCGCTCTGGCAAGAAGCGATTCGGTGTCGTCGGCTTGGCCGCCGTGGCCGCACTGGTCCTCGCTCTGCCCTTGGGCTCACCAGCCTCCGCCGACCCCAAGCCTTCGCTCAAGGAGCTCTCCGAGCAGGTCGAGGAGATGCACCTGGAGATCGAGACGCTGGCCGAGCAGTACAACGGCCAGCGGGAGAAGCTCAAGACGGCCCAGAAGGCCGCCGACAACGCCAAGAAGACGCTGGCCGCCAGCGAGGCCGAGCTGGCCGACAAGCGCTCCAAGGCGATCCTGCTCGCGCAGACCACCTACATCAACGGCGGCCTGTCGGGCACCCTGGCGTTCGTCAACTCCGACGACCCCGAGGGCTACCTCGACCTGGCGGCCACCAACTACGCGATCCAGCAGCAGCAGGGCGAGGAGATCCTCCAGCTCACCAAGGCGATGCAGGCGGCCGAGCGGGCCCGCGCCGGCGCCAAGGCCCGCATCACCGAGGTCTCGAAGATCGTCAAGGACCTCGACGCCAAGCGCGACCGGATCGTCAAGCTCGTCGGCAAGGTCGAGAGCAACCTGTTCAGGCGCGCGCTCGGCGAGGCCGGCCGGCCGGGCACCCCGGCGGTCAAGGTCAACCTGCCGATCCCGGGCTCGGGCAAGGCCGCCCAGGCCGCCAAGTGGGCGCTCACCCAGCAGCTCAAGCCGTACATCTGGGGCGCCGAAGGGCCGCGCGGCTACGACTGCTCCGGACTGGTGATGGCCGCCTACCAGCAGGTGGGCATCTCGCTGCCGCACTACACCGGTGACCAGTGGACCGCCGGCCGGCACATCTCCAGGGAGGAGCTGCGCGCGGGCGACCTGGTGTTCTTCTACAACGACCTGCACCACGTGGGCATCTACCTGGGCGGCGGCATGATGGTGCACGCGCCGCGCACCGGCGACGTGGTGCGGATCGCGTCCATCGCCCGGCGCCCCTTCGCCGGAGCCGTCCGCATCGCCGACTAGCGGCGCCAGAGCCGGCCAGCGGCCTTAGATGAGCTGCCTGCGGGCAGCCCAGGCCACCGCCTCGATCGCGGTGGCCACGCCTATGCGGTCGCAGATGCCGCGCAGTCTTCGCCGCACGGTGCGACCGCTGATGTCAAGGCGTCGGCCGACCCGGTCCACGGTGACGCCCTTGGCCAGTTCGGCCAGCAACGCCAGATCGGCACGGCTCAGTTCAACGCCTTCTGTGAGCACATCCATCGGGAGCCCTCCCCCCACCAGCACCACCCGGAGACGTCTAGGGCCCGACCGGAGCGGCACATCCTCGCAGACGGTAAACGCATCCAGGAAACGTCGTCAAGCACGAAATTCGCCGCACTTGACCTCTTCCGTTGACATGATCCGTTGTATGTGAAGTACTCGCCATATGTCGGCACTTATCGGAGCATGATGATCGATCACAGCGATCCTGACTACGCTCCTTTGACGCCAACGGACATGCTCGGGTTCGATCCCTCCGACCCCGGCTTCCTGCGCGACCCGTACACCCGTTACCGCGAGCTGCGCGAGAGCGACGCGCTGCTGCGGACCCGCGGCGGGCTCCTCGTCGCCACCACGCACGAGCTCTGCTCCGCGGTGCTGCGTGACGCCCGGTTCGGCCACGGCGCCCCGCCCGACGGCGAGCCGCCCCGCTCGTTCCTGATGATGAACCCGCCGGACCACACCCGGCTGCGCGGCCTGGTCAGCCGGGCCTTCACCCCGGGCATGATCAGGCGGCTGCGTCCGCGGATCGAGGCCATCACCGCCGGGCTCCTCGACGCGCTGCCCGATGAGGCCGACCTGATGAGCGCGTTCGCCTACCCGCTGCCCGTCATGGTGATCAGCGAGATGCTCGGCGTGCCTCCAGAGGACCACGAGCGCTTCCGCGGTTGGAGCGAGACGCTCGCCAGGAGCCTCGACCCGATCGTGCCGCCGGACCTGATCTCCCGGACCGAGCACGACCGGGAGGAGTTCCGCGCGTATTTCCGCCGCCTCATCGCGCTGCGGCGCGAGCGGCCCGGCGACGACCTGCTCAGCGCGCTCGCCCAGGTCGAGGAGCTGACCGAGCAGGAACTGCTCGGCACCTGCGTGCTGCTGCTCGTGGCCGGACACGAGACGACCGTCAACCTCATCGGCAACGGCGTGCTCAACCTGGTCAGGCACGGCGTGCTCGGGCGCGCCGCCGACGCGCCCCAGCAGGTGGTCGAGGAGGTCCTCAGGTACGACCCGCCCGTGCAGCTCACCATGCGCGTGGCGCTGGAGGACGTGGAGCTGGCCGGGACCGCCGTGCCCGCCGGCAGCGCGGTGCTGGCGCTGGTCGGGGCCGCCAACCGCGACCCCGCCGCGTTCGCCGACCCGGACCGCTTCGACGTGGAGCGGACGCCGGGCCGGCATCTGGCCTTCGGGCTGGGCATCCACTTCTGCCTCGGGGCGCCGCTGGCCAGGCTGGAGGGCGAGATCGCGCTGCGCGCCCTGGCTCAGGCGGCGCCGAAGCTGGAGCTGGCCGAGCCCGCGCCGCCGTACAAGGGAAACCTGGTGCTGCGCGGGCTCGCCACCCTGCCGGTGCGGCTCAACGGGAGGGCTTGACCAGCGGGAAGAGGATCGTCTCGCGGATGTTCTTGCCGGTGAAAGCCATGATCATCCGGTCGATGCCGGCGCCCATGCCGCCCGTCGGCGGCATGGCGTACTCCAGCGCCTGGAGGAAGTCCTCGTCGAGCTGCATGGCCTCCGGGTCGCCGCCGGCCGCCAGCAGCGACTGCTCGACCAGGCGGCGGCGCTGCTCGATCGGGTCGACCAGCTCCGAGTAGGCGGTGCCCAGCTCGGTGCCGAACCCGATCAGGTCCCACTTCTCGGTGAGCAGCGGGTTGTCGCGGTGCTGCCGGGTCAGCGGGGAGGTCTCCAGCGGGTAGTCCATGACGAACGTGGGCTGGATCAGCGTGTGCTCGACCAGCTCCTCGAACAGCTCCTGGACCAGCTTGCCCTGGCCCCACTTGGCGTCCCAGTGCACCTCGTGCTTGTCGGCCAAAGCGCGCACCCGCTCCAGCGGCGTATCGGTGGTGATCTCCTCGCCCACCGCGCCGGACACCAGGTCGTAGAGCTTCACCCTCGGCCACTCGGGCAGCCCCAGGTCGACCTCGACGCCGCCGTGCACCACCACGGTCGTGCCCAGCGCGGCCACCACGGCCTTCTGGTACATGCGCTGGGTCAGGTCGGCCATGTCGTTGTAGTCGAGGTAGGTCCCGTAGGCCTCGATCATGGTGAACTCGGGGTTGTGCGTGGAGTCCGCGCCCTCGTTGCGGAAGTTGCGGTTGATCTCGAAGACCTTCTCGATGCCGCCCACGACGAGCCGCTTGAGGTAGAGCTCGATCGCGATGCGAAGGTAGAGCTCCATGTCGTAGGCGTTGATGTGGGTCTTGAAGGGCCGGGCCGCCGCGCCGCCGTGGATCGGCTGGAGCATCGGCGTCTCGACCTCCAGGTAGCCCTCCTCGTGCCAGAAGTCGCGGACCGCGCGCACGGTGGCGCTGCGGATGCGCGCCATCTCGCGGGCCTCGTCGTTGACGATGAGGTCGACGTAGCGCTGGCGGACCCGCGCCTCGGGGTCGGTGAGGCCGACGTGCTTCTCCGGCAGCGGGCGCAGGCACTTGGCGGTGATCTGCCAGCTGTCGGCGAGGATCGACAGCTCGCCGCGCCGTGAGGTGATCACCTCGCCCTCGACGCCGACGTGGTCACCGAGGTCGACGTCGCGCTTCCAGGCCGCCAGCGACTCCTCGCCCACCTTGTCGAGCGAGATCATCACCTGCAGGTCGCCGCTGCCGTCGCGCAGCGTGGCGAAGCAGAGTTTGCCGCCGACGCGGTTGAGCATGACGCGCCCGGCGACGCCCACCCGGTCACCGGTCTGGGTGTCGGGCTCCAGGCCCTGGTATTTCTCCCGGACCTCGGCGTTGGTGGCCGTACGGGGGAAGTTCACCGGGTAAGGGTCGACGCCTTCGCTGCGAAGGCGGTCGAGCTTCTCCCTCCGGATGCGCATCTGCTCGGGAAGTTCGTCGCTCACAGCATCAAAGCGTAGGGGATACGGCCGCCTGCAAGTTCTCGTCGGCCCGGTGAAGGGGTGCTGCAACCACGCGGAGTTACCCATGACTCACGAGCTCAGCGGAACCGGTAGGGCGCCGGGTCGGGAAGGAGCTCAAGGAGAGATCATGTTCAAGAAGATCGCGATCGCGCTCCTCGCCGCCGCCGCGACCGGCACGCTGGCTCTGACCGCGCCGGCCGCCGCCGCCTCGCCGGGCCCCTACGACCAGAGCGACCAGTGGGGCCCCGTCCACGCCAGGCACCACCTGGCCAAGGCCAAGGGCTGGGTGGGCGTCGAGTGGGACGAGCACCAGGAGTCCAACACCGTCCACGTCAAGGGCCGGCTGTACGACCTGGACTCGCGCGGCTACGGGCAGGGCGGCAGGTGCGCCTACGTCAAGTTCCAGGCCGCCGGCTTCGACCACGAGTGGGACGAGGTCTACAGCAGGAAGCACTGCGGCTACCCGGGCTCGAAGAAGTTCGGCTTCAGCGTCGACGACGTCTCCGCGCTGCGGGTCAAGGTCTGCCAGGTGCACCCGTACAAGCACTGGGTGAGCAAGTGCGGCCACTGGGACCACCTGTACGCGGCCGAGAGCGAGTGATCCACCCCGGACGGCGGGCGGCTCCCTTCCCGAGCGGGGGGCCGCCCGCTTTCACGCGGTGTTGCGCTGGTAGATCAGGCGCAGGCCGATGAGCGTCAGCCAGGGCTCGTGCACGTCGATGCAGCGCGACTCGCCCACCACGAGCGCGGCGTGGCCGCCGGTGGCGACCACGGTCACGTCGTCGGGGTTGTCGGCCAGCTCGGCGGCCATCCGCTCGACGATGCCGTCGACCTGGCCGGCGAAGCCGTAGATGATGCCGGCCTGGAGCGCCTCGACGGTGTTCTTGGCGATCACCGAGCGGGGGCGGATCAGCTCGACCTTGTGCAGTTGCGCCCCGGCCGCGGCGAGGGCGTCGACGGAGATCTCGATGCCGGGCGCGGTGACGGCGCCGACGTACTCGCCCTTGGCCGACACGGCGTCGAACGAGGTCGCGGTGCCGAAGTCGACGATGATGCACGGCCCGCCGTACTGGTCGATGGCGGCCAGCGCGTTGACGATGCGGTCGCTGCCGACCTCCTTGGGGTTGTCCATCCGCACCGGCACCCCGGTGCGGACGCCGGGCTCGACGACCACGGCGGTGACGTCGCCGTAGTAGCGGCGGCACATCTCGCGCATCTCGTTGAGCACGCTGGGCACGGTGGAACAGATCGCGATGCCGCCCACGTCGGCGCCCTTGAGCAGGGGCGACTGGCCGAGCAGCCCCTGCAGGACGACGGCGATCTCGTCGGCGGTGCGGCGGGCGTCGGTGGCCAGCCGCCAGTGCTCGATGACGTCCTCGCCCTCGAAGAGCCCGAGCACCGTGTGCGTGTTGCCGACGTCGATCGTGAGCAGCATCGATTACCCCCGTAGATCCAGTGCGACGTCCAGGGCGGGCGCCGAGTGGGTCAGCGCTCCCACCGCAAGGTAGTCCACGCCAGTTTCGGCCACATCACGCGCCAATTCCAAGGTCAATCCCCCGCTGGACTCCAGCGCAACCGCGTTTTTCGCCCCATTTTTAGCGATTTGTACGGCCTGAGCGGTCTGCTCCACCGTGAAGTTGTCCAGCAGGATCAGGTCCGCCCCCTCGGCGAGCACCTCCTCAAGCTGCTCGACGCTGTCGACCTCCACCTCGATCGGCACGTCCGGGTAGCGCTCGCGCACCGCGCGGAACGCCTCGGCGACCCCGCCGGCCGCCACCACGTGGTTGTCCTTGATCAGGGCCGCGTCCGACAGCGACATCCGGTGGTTGACGCCGCCGCCGCAGCGTACCGCGTACTTCTCCAGCGCCCGCAGACCCGGCAGCGTCTTGCGGCTGTCGCGCACCCGCGCCCCGGTGCCGCTGATCGCCGCCACCCAGCGCCCGGTCAGCGTGGCGATGCCCGACAGGTGGGTGAGCAGGTTCAGCGCGGTGCGCTCGGCGGTCAGCAGGGTCCTGGTCGGGCCTTCCACCGTCATCAGCACGTCGCCCCTGCGCACCCGCTCGCCGTCCTTGACCCGCCGCTCGGCCTGGCCCGCGCCCAACCGCGCGAACACCGCCTCGGCCACCGCCAGCCCGGCCACCACGCCGTCGGCCCGCGCCACCACGTCGGCCACCGAGCGGTGCCCGGCCGGGATCGTCGCCAGGCTCGTCACGTCGCCCGCCGCCTGCAGGTCCTCCGCCAGCGCCCGGTCGATCACCGCGTCGGTCTCGGCCGGGTCCACGCCGGCGGCGGCCAGCTCCTGCGCCAGGCGCCGCGGCATCGCGTCACCGTGCGGGGTGTAGGTCATGTGCACGCCCTCCTCCGTCAGGGTCACGTCCAGGTGCCCCAGCCATTCGTCGTCGAGGTCGGGGAAATCCTCCCGCCAGTGGGAGCCGCGCGTCTCCTGCCGCGCCGCCGCCGCGCCGGTCAGCACGGTCGCGACGGTGAGCAGGTTCGTCGTCTCCCACGATTCGGTGCACGACGCCACGTGGACCGGGGTCCACCGGGCGTCGTACAGCGCCTTGGCGGTGGCGGTGAGCGACGCGCGGCTTCGCAGCACGCCCGCCCCGGCGCTCATGTGCGCCTGGATCGGGCCGCGCGCCCTCGGGTCGATCAGCCCGGCGGGCGCTCCGGACACCACCGGCTCGCCCGGTTCGGGCCGTACGCGATGGATGTCCTCGGCGATGCGCTCGGCGAAGACGAGCCCTTCGAGCAGCGAGTTCGAGGCCAGCCGGTTCGCGCCGTGCACGCCCGTGCACGCCGCCTCGCCGCACGCGTACAGGCCCTCGATGCTGGTACGGCCCCGCAGGTCGGTACGGATGCCGCCGCTGGCGTAGTGGGCGGCGGGAGCCACCGGGATCGGCTCGGCGGCCGGGTCGATGCCGTGCTCGCGGCAGACCGCGTAGATCGTCGGGAACCGGGTGCGCCACTTGTCCTCGCCGAAGTGGCGGCCGTCCAGGTAGACGTGCTCGCGCCCGCTCTCGCGCATCGTCCGGGTGATGGCCTTGGCCACGACGTCGCGCGGCGCCAGGTCGGCCAGCTCGTGCACGCCGGTCATGAACCGGTTGCCCTCGTGGTCGATCAGGAACGCGCCCTCGCCGCGTACGGCCTCGGAGATCAGCGGCTGCTGGCCGGTCGCGCCCGCGCCCAGCCACAGCACGGTGGGGTGGAACTGGACGAACTCCAGGTCCCGCACCACGGCCCCGGCCCGCAGCGCCAGCGCCACGCCGTCGCCGGTGGACACCACCGGGTTCGTGGTGGAGGAGTAGACCTGGCCCATGCCGCCGGTGGCCAGCACGACCGCGCGGGCGCGCACCGCGCCGACCCCGTCGCCCGCGCCCTCGCCCATCACGTGCAGCGTCACGCCCCTGGCCCGGCCGTTCGCGTCCTTCAGCAGGTCGAGCACCAGCGCGTGCTCGATCACCTCGATCCCGCTCGCCCGCACCGCCTCGACCAGCGCCCGCTGCACCTCCGCGCCCGTGGCGTCGCCGCCCGCGTGCACGATGCGGTGACGCCGGTGGCCGCCCTCGCGGGTGAGCTGGAGGTGCCCGTCGGGGGTGCGGTCGAACTCGGCGCCCCGGCCCATCAGCCGCCGCAGCGCGCCCGGGCCCTCGGTCACCAGCGCGCGGACCGCCTCGGCGTCGCACAGCCCCACCCCGGCGACCAGGGTGTCGCCGAGGTGCTCGTCGGGGGTGTCGGCCGGGTCCAGGACGGCGGCGATCCCGCCCTGGGCCCACCGGGTGGACCCGGCCGACAGCACGTCCTTGGTGACGACCAGGACCCTGGCCCTGGGTTCGAGCTCGGCGTAGTGCAGCGCAACCGTCAGTCCGGCGATGCCGGAGCCCACCACGACCAGGTCGGCCTCGACGTTCCACCCGGGTTCGGGCGCCGCCAGCCGCAGGGGAATGGCCGGTGCACTCATGGGGTCTCCTCGGAGGAGGGAATCTCGTCAATATGACGATAACGCCCCGGCCGCCGCTTCCCTTCCCCGGGGTTCGCCTAGAACGACAGCACCGCGTTGTCGATCAGCCGGGTGGTGCCCACCCGGCCGGCCACCGCGAGCACCGCCTCACCCGTGTACGGCTCCGCGACCTCGGCGAACGTGGCCGGATCGACCAGCACCACGTAGTCCAGCGCCAGCTCGGGGGCGGCGGCCTCCAGCACCTCGCGGGCGGCGGCTATCACGCGCGACGGCACGCTCTCGGCCGCGCCCGCGCGCAGCGCCCGGGACAGCGCCAGGGCCACCTCCCGGTCGGCCGGCGACAGGTAGCGGTTGCGGCTCGACAGCGCCAGCCCGTCGGGCTCGCGCACCGTCGGCGCGCCGACGATCTCCACCGGCACGTCGAGGTCGGCCACCATGCGGCGGATCAGCGCGAGCTGCTGGGCGTCCTTCTGCCCGAACACCGCGAGGTCCGGCTGGACCAGGTTGAACAGCTTGAGCACCACCGTCAGCATCCCGTCGAAGTGCCCCGGCCGCACCGCACCCTCGACGACCCGGCCCATCTCGCCGGACCGCAGGCTCACCTGCCGGTCCGGGTGGTACATGTCCTCGGCGGCCGGGGCGAACACCACCTCGACCCCCTCGGCGCGGCACACCTCCAGGTCGGCCTCGAACGTACGGGGATAGCGGGAGAAGTCCTCGCCGGGGCCGAACTGCAGCGGGTTGACGAAGATGCTGACCACCACGTGGTCGGCGCGCGAGCGGGCCGCCCTGATGAGGGAGCGGTGCCCCTCGTGCAGGGCGCCCATGGTGGGCACGAGGGCGACGGAGCCGTCACCGCGAGCCTTGATCAGGTCGGTGCGGTTCCTGGCGACGATGGGGTCCATGAGGCGGCCTCCGGGGGCGTCATGCGGATCCGTGCCATGCCGGTCACGGTCACGTCCATATGTTGCCACCCAGGGCGTCGAGCAAGCGTTCGGCCTCCTCCGGCTTGAGCAGGCCGGCGGCCAGCGCCCGGTCCGCGGTGAGCCGGGCCAGCGCGACGTAGGCGTCGGCCGCCTCCGGCGCGGCCAGGATGAGCGCGTCGACGTGCTTGCGCACGGTGCCCGCGTCGCCCCGCACCACCGGGCCGGTCAGCCCGCCGATGCCGAGCCGCAGCACGTTGTCGAGGGCGGCGCCGAGCAGCGGCCCGAGCATGCGGCCCGGGTGCTCGACGCCGATGCGGCCCAGCAGGTCGGACGACTCGGCGATGAGCGTGACCATGTGGTTGGCGGCGCTGGCCAGGGCCGCGTGGTAGAGGGCGCGGTCGGCGTCGGCGATCCACACCGGCTCGCCGCCCATCTCGATGACCAGCGCCTCGGCGATGGGACGCAGCGGCTCGGGCGCGGTGACGCCGAAGGAGCAGCCGGTGATCCGGTTGAGGTCGTCGTCCCTGCCGGTGAACGTCATGACCGGGTGCAGGGCGAACGGCAGCGCGCCCGCCTCGGCGGCCGGTCGCAGCACGGACAGGCCGTAGGCGCCGCTGGTGTGGACGAGCAGCTTGCCCTGGAGGCCGGCGCCGGTGGCGGCCAGGCCGCTGACGAGGTCGGGCAGCGCGTCGTCGGGGACGGTGAGCAGGATGAGCTCCGCCGCCTCGACGACCTCCTCGGGGCGGACGGGCTCGACGCCGAGCCGGTCGGCGGCCCACCGCCGGGAGGCGTCGGACACCCCGCTGGCAGCCACGATCCGGTGCCCGGCCTGCGCCAGGGCAGCGCCGAGCGCGGAGCCGACCTTGCCCGATCCCAGCACGCCGACGGCCAGCCGTGCCGGGCGATCTGCTGCGTCCATGTCCCACCCCTGTCGAGCACCCCGGAAGACGCTGCCGCCCAGCGTAACGGCCGAGTTGCCACGGGGGCGTGACCTGGGCTTTGCCGCATGTTGCGTTAGCGACAAAACGGACAAGGGCATATAAACCGTGCACCCCCTGTCGGGAATGATGATGAGGAGAGGGGTACATCGCATTCAGCGGGCGCCGAGTCCTGAGCTGGACCCGACGCCCGCACTGTGACGAACTCCTTGGAGGTGCACCCTGGCCGCCATCGCCGACTGGCCGGCCCGGGTACGGGGCTCGGACCGGTTCACTCTCGGACCGGTCCGAGCTCCGGCATGTCAGCGATGCACGTGAGCGCTGGAGCCCCCCTTGCAGCCGGCGATGCCGACACCGGCGACCCCCACCCCGTTGCCGCAGGCGTTGATCGGCGCGGTGATGGGCAGGAAGAGCTGGTTGCCGGACAGCACGCCGCTGCGTCCGCTGGTGATGTCGCCGTGACCGGGGCCGTGGGCGTAGGCCGGGGCGGCCACCGAGAGCATGCCGAACGCACCCGCGACGACGATGGCTTTCTTGAACACGAGGGACTCCTTTTCGGGACGACTGCCGGATGCTGACAATCAGCAGTCACTCGACTACTGTATGTAAACGGTAGCGCAAGATCGCAACACCGCGTAGTAAAGAAATCGCGCCACGTGTTCGCCCGGAGTCGTGAGATAGTCCTGGGATGTGGCTCACCTGGCGCGCCGCCATGCAACGCGCGCTCTATGGCGAGAGCGGCTTCTACCTGCGCGAACGCCCCTCCGGGCACTTCCGCACCTCGGTCAGCGCCTCGGCGGCCTTCGCCGACGCGGTCCTGGCCCTGCTGGAGGAGGTCGACGCCGGGCTCGGCTCGCCCGACCGGCTCGACCTGGTCGACATCGGCGCCGGCGAGGGCACGCTGGTCCGCCGCGTGCTCGACGCGGCCGGCCCCTCGCTGCGCGACCGGCTGCGCATCACCGCCGTCGACCTGTCGCCCCGGCCCGACGAGCTGCCCGAGCGGATCGCCTGGCAGCCGCGGCTGCCGTCCGGCATCCAGGGCCTGGCGATCGCCAACGAGTGGCTCGACAACGTGCCGCTGGACGTGGCCGAGCAGACGTCCGACGGGCCGAGACTGGTGATGGTCGACACCGAGACCGGCGAGGAGCGGCTCGGCGACCCGCCGCAGGGGGCCGACCTGGAGTGGCTGGCGCGGTGGTGGCCGCTGTCGTGCGTGGGCTCGCGGGCGGAGATCGGCTGGCCGCGCGACGCCGCCTGGGCGGCGGTGCTGAACCGGCTCTCCAGAGGCCGGGCGATCGCCATCGATTATGCACACCCTGTGGATAACCGGCCGATGCACGGCACGCTCACCGGATACCGTGACGGAGCGGTCGTCTCGCCCGTACCCGACGGCACCTGCGACATCACGGCGCACGTCGCGCTCGACGCGTGCGCCGAGGCGGGCCGCAAGGCCGGCGGGATATCCACAGGCTTGTCCACACAGCGGGCCGCGCTGCGCGCTCTGGGCATCACCGGCGACCGCCCGCCCCTCGACCTGGCCCGCACCGATCCGCGGGGTTATCTGCGCGCGCTGGCCCGCGCCTCCGAGGAGGCGGAGCTGATCGATCCGGGGGGCCTCGGCGGATTCGGCTGGCTCAGCCAGAGCCGGTGAAAACGACCAGAACCGGTGAAACGGTCAGAGCCGGTCAGGCGACGCTGAGGTCCAGCGACTCCAGGCCGCGGATCACGTACCCCGGCTTCCACACCGGCTCGCGGACCAGCTCCAGCTTCGGCGCCCGCTCCAGCAGGGCGCCGAACGACTCGATGAGCTCGATCCTGGCCAGCGGCGCGCCCAGGCAGAAGTGGATGCCCGCGCCGAAGGAGATGTGCGGGTTGTCCACCCGGCCCACGTCCAGCCGGTCCGGGTCGTCGAACACCTCGGGGTCGCGGTTGGCCGAGCCGAACAGCAGCGCCACCTCCACGCCGCGCGGGATGGCGACGCCGCCGACCTCGATGTCCTCCAGCACCCAGCGCTCGAACATCTGCAGCGGCGTGTCCCAGCGCATCAGCTCCTCGACGGCCGTCGGCAGCAGCGAGCGGTCGGCGCGCAGCCGCGCCAGCTCGCCCGGGTTGCGGAACAGCGACCACCAGCCGTTGCCCGTCACGTTCACCGTGGCCTCGTGACCGGCGTTGAGCAGCAGCACGCAGGTGCCGACCAGCTCGTCCTCGGTCAGCTCGTCGATCGCCGCGAGCGCGCTGATCAGGTCGTCGCCGGGCCGCTCCTTGCGCTCGCGGGCCAGCTCCTTCAGATACGCCGCGAACTCCGACGCCGCCCTGACGGCGGTGTGCTGCGCCTGCTCCGACGGGTTCAGCTCGTACATCCCGCAGATGTCGGCCGACCAGGGGCGCAGCAGGTGGCGGTCGGCGTCGGGGATGCCGAGCATCTCGGCGATCACCGTCACCGGCAGCGGCTCGGCGACCTCGGCGATCAGGTCACCGCCGCCCCGCTCCACGTACGCGTCGACCAGGCCCTCGGCGATCGCGCGCACCCGCGGGCGCAGCGACTCGACCATGCGGGGCGTGAACGCCTTGGAGACCAGGCGGCGCAGCCGGGTGTGCACCGGCGGCTCCACGTCGAGCATGCCCGCGCGGATCACCCGCCAGAACGGCTCCTGGAACTCCGGCTCGGGCTCCTTGCCGAACTCCTCGTGCGTCGCCACGTGCAGGTACGACCTGCCCAGGCGGCGATCCCTGAGCAGGGCGTTCACGTCGGCGTGCCGGGCGACCAGCCACTGGCCGGTCGGCTCGAAGAAGCTCACCGGCGCCTCGCGCCTCAGCTCGGCGTAGACGCCGTACGGGTGAGCGACGAAATCCGGATTCCACGGGTCAAAGCGCACTATTCAATACTAGAAGCTTTCGCCCGCCTGCTCCTCACCCGGATGTTGAGCAGCTCCACGATGACCGAGAACGCCATCGCGAAGTAGATGTAGCCCTTCGGGATGTGCTGGTCCAGCCCCTCGGCGATGAGCACCACGCCGATCAGCACCAGGAACGCCAGCGCCAGCATCTTGATGCTCGGATGCGTGTCGACGAACCGGCTGATCGGCCCGGAGGCGAACAGCATCACCAGCACCGCCACGACCACCGCCGCGATCATCACGCCGAGCTCGTCCACCATGCCGACCGCGGTGATCACCGAGTCGAGCGAGAACACCACGTCCAGCACCATGATCTGCGCGATCACTGAGGCGAACGACGCCGCGACGGCCTTCTTGCCGTCCTTCTCGCCCACGTCCATCGTGTGGCCGATCTCGGTGACGCTCTTGGCGAGCAGGAACAGCCCGCCCAGCAGCAGGATCAGGTCCCGTCCCGATATCTCCTGCCCCAGCACCTCGAACAGCGGCTCCGTGAGCCGCACCACCCACGACAGGGCCAGCAGCAGGAGCAGCCGGCTGATCAGAGCCGCCGCCAGGCCGAGCACCCGCGCCCTGTCGCGCTGCTCCGGCGGCAGCTTCCCTGCCAGGATGGAAATGAAGATGATGTTGTCGATGCCCAGCACGATCTCCAGGGCCACAAGGGTGAAGAACCCTATCCAGATCTGGGGATCTGCCACCCAGTCCAACATCGGTTACCTCCTGCTATCGGGGGATGTCGAGGAAGCAACGAGTCAACGGGCCGATAAGTTCGCGGTTGCGTTTTACGGGTGGGTGTCGGTTATAGTGCCGACGTAGGTCATGAGTGCCAGCGCCAAGCCCCGGCTCGCTGGCCGGCAACCCTCGCGTCCGCGGCGGGGTGCCCCGGGTGAAGACCTGGTCCGTCACGAGGTGTGGCGGGCAAGCGCGGGCTCACTGGCTGCTCCAGGGGTCCGATGACCCCGAGGAGGTTCGCCGTGTCCACCCTGACGATCTTCAACGCCGCCCGCACCACCGCCGCCGAGAAGCCGGCCCCCGTCCAGCAGGCCCGCGCCATCCCCGCCGTCGTCGGCGCCGACCTGGAGGTGCCGGTCAAGGGCGGCAAGCTCGTCGGCTACGCCAACCTCGACTACGCGGCCAGCGCCCCCTGTCTGGAGCCGGTCAGCGCCGCCGTCGCCGCCGCGCTCCCGGCCTACTCCAGCGTCCACCGCGGCGCGGGCTACGCCTCCCAGCTCACCACCGCCCGCTACGAGCAGGCCCGCCACACCGTACGGGCCTTCGTCGGCGCCCGCACCGACGACGCCGTCATCTTCACCCGCAACACCACCGACGCCACGAACCTGCTGGCCGGCTGCCTGCCCGAGGGCACCACCGTGGTCGTCTTCGACACCGAGCACCACGCCTCGCTGCTGCCCTGGCCGGACGCCGTGCGGCTGGCCCCGCCCGCCTTCCCCGGCGAGGCCGTGCGCGCCGCCGACGACGCGCTGGCCGCGATCGACGGACCCAAGCTGCTCGTCGTCACCGCTGCCTCCAACGTCACCGGCGAGCTGTGGCCCATCGCCGCGCTGGCCCACATCGCGCACCGGCACGGCGCCCGCATCCTCGTGGACGCCGCCCAGCTCGTGCCGCACCGGCCGGTCAACCTGACCGCGCTCGACCTCGACTACGTGGCCTTCTCCGGCCACAAGCTGTACGCGCCGTTCGGCGCCGGAGTGCTGGTCGGCCGGCGCGACTGGCTGTCGGCGGGCACGCCGTACCTGAAGGGCGGCGGCGCGGTGCGCTCGGTCGGGGAGAGCACCGAGTGGCACGACGACGCCGAGCCCCGGCACGAGGCCGGGACCCCGAACGTGCTCGGCGCGATCGCGCTGGCCGCCGCCTGCGACGCCCTCACCGCCACCGGCTGGACGCCGCTGCTGCGCGAGGAGGAGCGGCTGATCGCCCGGCTGCGCGCCGGCCTGGCCGGCATCGAGGGCGTACGGGAGCTGTCGCTGTGGGGGCCGGAGCACCCGCGCGTGGGCATCGTGTCGTTCACCGTCGACGGCTACAGCGCGCGCGAGGTCGCCGAGGCGCTGTCGAGCGAGTACGGCATCGGCGTGCGGGACGGGAAGTTCTGCGCCCATCCGTTCGTCCGGCACCTGCTCGGCACCGCCGACGGCGGCTGCGAGGACGACACGGCCTCGGCGGTGCGCGCCTCCATCGGCATCGGCACCACCCAGGAGCACGTCGACCGGCTGGTCGGCGCGCTGCGTGACCTGGTCAGCCGCTAGATCGCTGATGTGAAATTTGGTGATCGGCTGCGGGCGTGACGAAGGGCGTCCATGGTCGGTGTGTGAAGACAGACTTGGACGCCCTTCTGACCGCACTCTATGTCTACTTGGACGATCACGTGA